>NZ_RHOS01000021.1 GCF_003946205.1 Companilactobacillus keshanensis
AGAAGAATACATCAAATTTTGGAATGAAGAACGAATATTCGAAAAACTGGGCTATCAGTCGCCGGTAGAATACCGGAACTTAATAGCCCAATAAAAGAAGTGCTTTTATTTTAATGTCTCAAAAAATAGTTGCAGTGCCAAATGCGGCTTTTTTATTTGCTAAATCCAATTATTATTTAAAAATATCAATTTCAGACAACATATTATGCAAGTTTATAGCATCCCAAGGCATATGTTCGGCAATATTAAAACCTACAATCTCACTTTTCTTAGAAATGCTCTTAATAACGTCCAACACTTCATTTAGTTGCATGGTTCCTGTTGCATATCCTAAAGAACTTTTATCAATATGAGGTTGTGCTGATAAAATAGATCTAAAATCATTTGAATCTAAAACATCTAAATCAAAATGAATCGCAATCTTTTCAAAATTATTTTTCTTGATCCAATTGTTGATTGATGTTGATCCGCCCCTTATTTGTTCAGGGGTCACATAATTCATATTAAGATCCTTAACCAGATGATCCATTGGACGTAAATCATCATATTTTAATCCGGCAAACATTATCTGATTACTATCGAGAGAATTTTTAACTTGTTGATTGAATTCATTTGACCCTCTATGCATCAAATTAGCCAGCACAATTTCATGAATATGATTTGAATCTTGGTCTGTTGAAACATCAGGATGTGCATCTAACCAAACGATACCCAATTTTTTCCCATACTTTCCACTTAAATAATCAATTGGTGCTTCAGAAATTGAACAGTCTCCACCCAAAGTAATAACCCTATCCGGTTTTTGGACATCCAAAATATTTTTGGTTAGTTCCATTTGATTTAATAATATTTTTCTACCACTAATTCCACCATCGACTTCAATATCTTCTTTGAAGTCTTGACTAACCGGCACCTCAAGTGTCTTTGCTGAATTACTTTCAGGAACTATTGCCGAAAGGATCTTAGAACCTAAAAAGTAATTCGGATTAACCCCTCCTTGCCATTGTGGCAAAATCAAACGTATTGTTTTACTAAATTCTTTTTTAGATGACATCATTCAAACCCTCCATTAAATTATTTATTAATTGATGTTCGGTATTTAATACTTTTGAATACGATCTATTTTGGCTCATATTTATATATCGTGAATTATCGATATATGATTTAAAAAAATAAAAAAGAGTTTTACATTTCTTCTTTAATTTTGTCAGAAAGTTCCTTTATATTATCCTCATTTCGACGATAATAAGTCCACTTTCCATGTCTTTCTGAACTAAGTAATCCAACCTCTTGCATATCATTTAAATATTTAGATACAGTCGATTGAGCTAACCCAGATTTTTCGACGATATCTCCTACACAAATACCGCCCATTTCGTTCATCATATACTTTACAGTCTCACAAGAGACACTAGTAATTTCTTCTTCTGGATCTTTCAACCAGCCCAAAATATCTAGACGTGTTTGATTGGATAATACTTTAAATAACTTCGCATTCATTTCCATAAAATCATCATATCACTAATCCTCGATATGTAAATACATGGTTCGTATATTTATAACTAATGTTAAAATATTAAGTACTTACAAATCCACTTTGAGGAGAACGTTTATGAAACTTACCAAACATGAATTCGTTCGATATGGTGTTCTGATAGCAGTATTTTTAGTTTTTTTAATCTATCCTGCACAAATATTTAATATCTTCAACATTTTATACAGTGCTTCTTTCCCATTGATCATTGGTGCTGCACTAGCTTACTGTATTAACTTACTTTCTTCTGCTTTGGAAAAATGGTTCTGGCCTAAGGCAAAAAATAAATGGGCAGTTGGATTTAGAAGGCCCACTGCTCTACTTGTCGCCCTCTGCTTAATAATTGCTATTATCGCTTGGGTCATGCGTTTAGTTCTCCCACAGTTTATCACTGCTATTAGTGGTTTCTTCTCAAGTTTACCTGATGTGATAAATCAATTTAACAAATGGCTCAACAATTCTAATCAAGCCAGTGCGATCACTTCACAACTACAGACCACGAAAATTGATTGGAATACAATTCAGGCTAAATTGATGAAATTTATTTCTACTGGATTAACTGGTGTATTTTCGTCTACAATTTCTATCTTTGGCAGCCTTTCGAAGGGACTATTTAACTTTATTCTGGCTTTTACTTTTGCGATTTACATTGTAAGCGGTAAAGAAAGAATCGCTTCAAACTTAAACCGAGTGATGAACGCTTTTGTTTCTCCAAAGATCATGAAAAAGACTCATTATGTCTTACGAATTACCGATAAGGCCTTTTCTAGTTTTATTACCGGTCAAGTAATTGAAGCCTTCATTTTAGGAACTCTCTGTGCGTTAGGTATGTGGATCTTTAAATTTCCAAACGCCTTATCTATCGGTGCTCTTGTTGGTATAACAGCACTAGTGCCAATGATTGGTGCTTGGATCGGTGGCGGTGTTGGTTTTGTTCTGATTGCCGTTACCTCACCCCTTCAAGGTATATTATTTGTTGTTTATATCATCGTGTTACAACAGTTAGAAAGTAATTTAATCTACCCTCGTGTCGTTGGTGGATCGATCGGATTGCCAGGAATATTGGTCTTAGTTGCGATTACAGTCGGTGGTGGTTTGGCAGGAATTATTGGGATGTTGGTTGGTGTTCCAATCATGGCCGCAATTTATCAATTGATTAGAAATGCTACTTTAAAAAAAGAAACTTCAGGCAAAAAAACACCGACCCAATAAGAAATGGGTCGGCATAATATGAATATCGTTTCTATCGTTTGGTAACACGTGGTTTAAAAAGGAAGAAAGCTATCTCTTCCTCACCTTCAGTTTACGACCGCGGGTTAAACATGACAAATAAAATGACTAACAAATTAATTCATAAAAGTATATCCTAAGATATACTTTTTTTAGAAATTAGCTGTATCTGGATCAGTTGCTTCACCAGCCAATCCATGAAGTCCATCAATTGTCTTCATATCTGAATCCGAAATCTCAAAGTCAAAAATATTTGTATTTTCCTTAATTCTGTCAGCATGAACAGACTTTGGAAGTGGTAAAAAACCATGTTGTAATGACCAACGTAAAACTAATTGAGCAACTGTCTTACCGTATCCTGAGGCCATATCCTTTAGTTCTGGAACCCCAAAGATTTTACCTGTGCCAAGTGGACTATAAGCCTCACTCAAAATATTATGGGCATCATTATAAGCTACGACCTCTGGCTGTAACTCACTAGGGTTCAAGAAAATTTGATTGACCATTGGAGTTACATTAGACGTCTTCAAAAGTTCATCAATGTGATGTTGACGGAAGTTTGAAATACCGATAGCACGTGTTTTACCAGCTTTTAACAATTGCTCCATTGCACGCCATGTTTCAGCATTAACTTCTTTCCAATTATCACGGAATTTCTCTGGATTTGGCCAATGGATCAAGTATAAATCAACATAATCAACATCTAATTCAGACAATGACTTATCCATTGCTTTCATAGTTGCTTCATATCCGTGATCTTCATTCCATAATTTTGTTGTTAAAAAAAGATCATCGCGCTTTATGCCTGAGGCCTTAATACCAGCTCCAACACTATCCTCATTACCATAGGCCGCAGCTGTATCAATATGACGATAACCAGCCTCAATAGCCGTTTTAACGCTCTCTTTAGCAACTTCACCATCAGGGGTTTGCCACGTACCAAATCCCACAACAGGAATTTTTACACCATTACTCAAGGTATATGTATCTGTTAAACTACTAATTTTTGTCATTTGCGACTCCTTCCAATTTCAAACTGACTAATATTTTACATCATTCTATTTTTAAACTCTTTTAAAAAGACTCGAGAAAAGATGGTAGGATAATAATTAATTTTGGATCATTAAAGCAAAGAGACACTGTAATCCGATTGGATTACGGTGTCTCTTTGCTTTAAACGGAAAAGTATATTTTGTTGCATGTTAATTCTGCAAATTTAATAACAGTAATAGTTATGTCCCGGAACCTTTAATTATTTTTATCCGTGAATCCCTAAGGCAATTTGTGCAAAGCGACTCATTTTGCTCATATCCCATGTTGGATACCAGACAAGATTGATCTCACAAGTTTCGAGTCCGTCAACGGACTTAACAGCGTTATTAATATCATCATTGATCATGTCACTCAACGGGCAACCCATTGTTGTCAAAGTCATCGTTATTGTACAGTGATCACCTTGAATATCAATTCCATAAATCAAACCGAGATTAACAATATCGATTCCCAATTCTGGATCAATAACACCTTCCAATGCTTCGGTTACTTGTTCTACTTCTGCTTGAACCTTTGGATCTTGCGCTTTTTCTTCACTCATAATTGGACTCCTTTAGCTAACGATTCTTCTACTACCAGAAATATAAATCTTCTGTAGTAATACTAAACATATTATACCAAAAATAGCTATGAGATATATTCCAATTTTATAACTTCCTGTCATTTGTTTAATTAATCCTAGAATAATTGGTGGAAAATATCCGCCTAGTCCACCCATGGCACCAACAAAACCAGTAACAGCCCCAGTATTACCCGATGAAACAAAAGGAACCATCTTGAAAATTATGCCGTTACCTATTCCAACAAGGATTGCCATCGCGATAATCAAGGTTGTAAATATTCCCTTGGTTTCTAGGAAAATTCCTAAAATAATTGCGGCGACAATAATTAGAATAAAATCGTAACGAAGTAATGTCATTGGTCGAATCTTATCAGACAAGTATCCACCAACTGGGCGAAGCAATGTACCAACCACGGCAAACATGGCTGCCCATAGTCCAGCATCGACCAAATTATCGTTAAATAAATTAACCATAAAGGTCGAAAGAAGATTAGTCATCGACATAAACATACCAAATGTTAAGAAATAAAATAGTGCTAACAACCAAGTATCACGTTCCTTTGCGACAGATAAGGATGCGCCAAGACTAGCATTCTTATTTGTTTCCGATTCGGGACTGAATAATAAAAGAATAATAAATAATATCAACAATCCGATCAAAACGTAGAATACTCCATTTAAGTTAATTGTTTTGACCCATCTTGGGAAAAAGAAAGCTGAAAATGCTGTACCAATATTACCAACACCAGCAATTCCCAAAACTAGACCTTGCTTTTCTGGTGGGAAAAATCTTGTGACGTATGAGACACCAATAGCGAACGATGTACCACTCATCCCCAACAACAAAGCCGAGAAAACTAACATTCCATATGAATGAACTCGAGGGATCATTAAAACTGGAATGATCAAGAATAACATTAAAATTATATAAGTCTTTTTACCACCGAATCTATCACTCATAATCCCCATTGGGATTCTCATGATTGAACCTAGCAAAATTGGTGTAGCCAACAGTAAAGACCTCTGTAATTCTGAAACCTCTACACCTGCATTTTTTAGAATAATATCGATCATGGGTGCCAAACTAAGCCATACCATAAAGCACACCATCATCGCTAACGTTCCCATTGCCAAAGCAAAATAAGATCTGGATTTACTTCCCATAATAAATATCTCCATTCGTTATTAAATTCTAACCCCCACTAACGGGTGGAATGATTGCTATTTCAGTTAC
The DNA here is from genome assembly GCF_003946205.1 of Companilactobacillus keshanensis. Classification (GTDB taxonomy): domain Bacteria; phylum Bacillota; class Bacilli; order Lactobacillales; family Lactobacillaceae; genus Companilactobacillus; species Companilactobacillus keshanensis. The sequence continues at coordinate 5,614 of NZ_RHOS01000021.1, forward strand.
ATCGGACAATTTGAATTCTTCATCATCAGCATATTCCTCATTAACAGCTACTAACGATTGATCCAAGATATCAGAAAACTCAGGATACGATTTTTTAATACTATTTTTAACATCTCTAGCATAAAAATTATCATTTAAATTCAAATCAACTGTAGCACCGATTTCTTCTGCTAAAATCGAAAATAGTTTTACTTTCATTCTCCTAAACCTCCCCAACGTATTTTGTCTCGATCATACTCCTTTTTCCAAATCGGTACGGTCCTTTTTAATTGATCAATTAAAAACTGACAATTCTCAAAAGCTTCTGCACGATGAGGTGCAGCTACTCCAATAAATACTGCTACATCAGACAAATTTAATTCACCAACGCGATGAACCATCACAACATCCATTCCTTTAGCTAAAACTTGATCAGCTAATTTTTGCATTTCCTTTTCGGCCATTTGCTTATAAGTGGTATATTCAATCTTTTCAGTTTCAATCTCGTCAGTAAATTTACGAATATTTCCGATAAAAATATCTATTCCACCAAATTCGGGATGTATTAAACTTTTGGTAAGTTCATCCGTATTAATTGGCTGGTCAGTTATTTTGATTAGGCTCATTTAATGACCTCCCCAGATAAAATCTTATCCAGTTGTTTATCAGTAAACTTATGATTGAAGTATTTCACATAAAAATCTCTGAACTTATTTTTCAAATTAACATCCTTCATCTGTTTAGGATGGAATAATTTGGCTGCCCACCAAATCTGTAGATCTTCTTCGGCACTATATCTATCTAAGGCGAAGATACCTGTGGGATTGCCGTAAACTTTCTTATTCTTAACCGCCTTCAACGATGAGAACCGTGAGTCCTTCTTCAAAAGATTCAAAGCATTTTTATTTGTAGTCCCACCAACAATAATAATATCTGGATTGGACTTAATGATTTCTTCGGCCGATATCTCTATCATATTTCCTTTAGTCTTGATAGCATTTTTTCCACCAGCTGTATTGATCCACTGATCCACGATCGTCTTTTTACCATCGATCTTAGTTAAATCCGTCTTATTAACAATATGCAAAACACTAGGTTTGTTCTTTGCTTTTGAGACTCTCTGCTTAACTTCTTTAATGTCACTGTCTAATTGTTTGTTATAAGTTTTGGCCTTTTTATTAGCCTTGCCACCTATTATAGCACCAGTTAATGTAACCGTTTTCTTCAATCCGGTAAAATCTTGAAACATCGAATTTACAGCTGGAATATTTGCTTTTTTGATAGTCTCTATCTGAGAAACATCAGAACTGATGACTACATCAGGTTTTTGTTTGATCAACTCTTCTAATTGAAAACTATCCCCATTAAATGGAACAGCTTGTTTTTTAACACTAGGGTAAAGGTCAGTTAACAAATCATTGTCGTGAATCAGTTGTGTTGTTGCAACTAATTGATGTTCCCCACCTAACATTAGAAAAATTGGATTGTTGGCATGCCATAAGTCGGCGACACGTTTTACTTTTTTCGGTATCTTAACCTTTTTCCCGGTATTGTCGACCACAGTTCTTGTTGATGCTGCTTGTACTTTTGATCCTCCCAGAAATATAAATAATATTCCTAAGGTCAAAATTACTATTGTTTTTAACTTCTTCATAATTACCCCATCTCTATTCCAAACACATTCCGTTGTAAATCTTCATTGAAAGTTGAAATAATAGGTGTTTGATATAATTCTGATAAAGATTTGTCACTTAAGATTTCTTCAGTTGATCCTTGTCGATAGGTTTTATTATTCACCAATAATCCAACGCTATCTGCAACCATAGTTGCTTGATTAGGATCATGTGTACTCATAACAATTGCGATGCCTTGATTTGAAAATGTCTTAACTAATTTTAAAACATTGACTTGATTCTTGTAGTCTAAAGCTGATGTCGGTTCATCCATAATTAATATCTTAGGTTCTTGAACCAAGGCACGACCAATATTAGCCAATTGTTTTTGACCACCACTCATATTTTGCAAACTAGTGGATTTTAAATTTTCTAAACCAATTCGACTAATAACTTGATCAACTAGTTTTTCATCATCTTTATTAGGCTGGCTAAAAATAGAATGAAACGCACTTCTACCTAACAACAAATAATCAAATAAGCTCAAATTAGTATTTATATTTACCCGTTGGCTAACTAAGGCCAACTTATGTGATAATTCCTTACTTCCTATTTGTTTCAATTCTTCATTATCCAATTTAATACTTCCTTGATATTTGGAAAAAACACCGCTTAAACAGTTTATAAGTGTACTTTTACCAATACCGTTAGGACCTAAAATAACTAATACTTCACCAGACTTGACCTGTAGATTAACATGATCAATTGTATTTAAATCTTTATATGCAAACGACAAATTATTGGTTGTTAAACTAAACACCGACATTTCTTCCTTTTATCAAGATAAATATAAATATTGGTACACCGATAAATCCTGTCACTATACTCAAAGGAATATCGTTTACAGAAATACTCCTAGCTATAGTATCAGCAATTACTAATAGCGCCGCTCCAACTACAGCTGACATTGGTAAGGCATATCGGTTATCATCCCCGACTATCTGTCGGCTGATGTGTGGCACGATTAAACCGATCCAGCCAATAACACCGCACAAACATACTGCGGCTGCAGTCAATAATGTGGCAAAAGCTATCATAACATTACGATTTAGTTTTGGATTAATTCCGATAGTCTTAACTGTAGCCAAATCTAAAGTTAATGTATTTAAACGCCAGCGTGTTACTAATAGAAAGATAATTCCAACAACAATAACTGGACCGACTGAATATAGTGCCTGTTTATCTACTTTCATAAAACTACCCATTTCCCAATAGACGATACTTTGCAACTGGTCTTCCGGATCAGCTACATATTTCACTGAACCTAAAATGGATTGCATCAAACCGGACATAATAATTCCAGATAGTATCAAACCAATACTGGACTTACTGTGTAGGAAATTGTCGATTACAAGTGTCAAGACAACTGTCACAACACCCATAACGAAGGCTGCCAATTCAATAATATAAATTGGTGCATTATTTAAAATGGCAATTGCAGCACCAACACTAGCACCAGTAGATACACCTAAAATATTAGGTGATGCTAATCCATTATTGAAGACAGATTGAAAAGTGGCACCGGCCATAGACAGACCAGCGCCAACTAAAATCACAGCAACAATACGAATGAATCTAAGGTTTAAAATCAATCTAGTCGCACTATCAGCGTTACCTAAAAAGAACTTAGAAACTTCGGTCATTGATAAGTTGTATCGTCCAATCATCATAGAACAGAATATTAGAATTATGAGTAAGATAAACATTAACGTAATTAAAATTTTATTTTGATGTTTTCTGATTACTATTTTGATCTCCCTCTCAGACCCTTTTTTCTGTATACGATCGGGCGTCTAAAGATATACTGCCATGGCAATGTCAAGGCATGAACCAATCTTGTATATGGGAAAAAAGCAAAAATCAATAATCCACATATAACATGTATTCTAAAGACAATTGGAACTTGAAGCATTAAATGATAATTTGGGCGAAAATAGAATAATTGACGTGCCCAAACTGAAAGGTTTAAACGATAGTTAAATTCTGGATGAAAGACTGTTCCTTCAATCAAAGAAGCACTCAATCCTAAAACAATAACAATCAAGAATGAAACATTTACAACTAAATCACTGAATGAACTAGTCATAAAGACACGTTTATTTGTAAAACGGCGATATGACAATATTATCATTCCAGCTAAGGCCATGAATCCAGCCATACCACCCATAAACAAAGCACCCATGTGATAAACTTCATTCGGTATTCCCAAAAAATCTGTGAATGATTTCGGAATAAAAATCCCGACAACATGTCCAAAAAATACGAAGATAATACCGATGTGGAATAAAATACTCCCGATCATCAATTGCTTCTTTTCCAATAATTCACTAGATTTGGCGGTTATATTTCCCCCATATAGAGACAAACGAATAATTGTACCAAAGAAGAATGATCCTAAAGCAACATAAGGGAATATGACCCACAAGATATAACCCCAAACATTATCCATTACTCTTTCCCTCCTCTTGAACAGAATTTTCTTCAAGACAAGACTTAAACTCAGCTCTAACGATCTTAATAATTTCAAAGTACATATCCTCAGACTGTACTTTAGAATTTTCCAACAAATTAAAAGTTCCATCCTCAATCACTGAGAATAACAATTTTAAATCTTGTTGACGATCATCATGTTTCCAATCACTGAATGCTAAGAATTCTAACATTAGTGGTAAATAATCAGACATTTCTGTCCCATCAATTCGCACTCCAAACATTTCATAGAGCATTTTTAATTTGGCTAGAAGTTGTCCTCTTTGTCTTGAATCCGTCATTTTATAATAACTCATATATAAAGTATAGCGATTATTCAACTCAAAAAGTGAGACGTAATGCGTTTTTAATTCCTCTAAAGAATACCTTTGCATTTTATAAATTATATTTAGCAATTTCTTCTTTGAAGGTGTTTCTGAGTATTCTGTCTTAAAGTCATTTACAAAATCATCAGTCAGAAGAGATCCAGTAGGGTAATCCAGTAGCCTAGAAAGATAGACAAACCCTTGCTTTAAGGAATTTAACTTTTCAATATTAATCACGCCAAATTCCTCCGTAGAAACTTTCTGCGTAAATATCTTTAGTGGATTCTCCAGCCTTGGCTTTACGAAGCATACTGCCATGAACTGGGGCTAGTGCACAACCATTACATTGTTCGAAACCAAGCCCACCTTGATCTTCAGCAACAGGAGCAACTTTTTCTTTCTTACTTTGTGGAATTACAAATCTATCTTCATATTTAGCAATTGCTAGTAAACGATAAAGTGATGTTGCTGAATCTTCTGTTAATCCAACACGATCAAGCTTTTCAGCATCAAATTCTTTACCACTTGTTCTAGCTCTCATATATAATCTCATCATAGCCAACTTATAAAGTGCATTTTTTATAACTTCAGTATTTCCACCCGACAAGAGATTTGCTAAATATTCAACCGGGATACGCATTTCATTAATGGCAGGGAAAATCATTTCTGGATATTTAATAGAATTCTTACCTTCGAAATAATTCATAATTGGTGACAATGGTGGTACATACCAAACCATTGGCATTGTACGGTATTCTGGATGTAATGGGAAAGCAATTTTTTGTTCAACTGCCATCTTATAAATAGGTGATTTTTGTGCACATCTAATTGTTTCCATATCAACACCATCAGCCAAAGCCTGTTCAACAACTTCTGGATCATTAGGATCAAGGAACAATCCTAATTGTGCTTCATAAAGTTTTGTGTCATCGGGTTCTTCACATGCTTCGGCGACTCTGTCAGCATCATAAAGAATTACACCGATATATCTGATTCTACCAACACAAGTTTCTGAACAAACGGTTGGCAAGCCTTCTTCGATTCTTGGATAACAGAAAGTACATTTTTCTGCCTTATTCGTATTCCAGTTAAAGTAAACCTTCTTATAAGGACAACCGGTCATACAGAATCTCCAACCACGACAACGTTCTTGATCGACTAAAACAATACCATCTTCATCACGTTTATACATGGCACCACTTGGACAAGAGGCAACACAAGCAGCATTCAAACAGTGCTCACATAATCTTGGCAAATACATCATGAAAGTTCTTTCAAAGTTACCTTTGATGTCAGATTCAATATTTTGCATATTAGGATCTTCGCCAAAACTACGATCTGAACCGGCTAAATCGTCATCCCAGTTAGGACCATTTGTTAGGTCCATATATTCACCGGTAATTTGTGATTTAGCACGTGCTACTGGCTGATGCTTTGATTCCTTACCAAAAAGTGTTTGATAGTCATATGTCCATGGTTCATAATAATCGTCAAGATTAGGCATATCAGGATTATAGAAAATCTTAGCTAGGGCAACTTTATTAAGCTTATTACCCGCACGTAATTCCAATTTTCCTTTACGATTTAATTTCCAGCCACCTTTATAATGACTTTCATCTTCCCATTTTTTAGGATAACCAACACCAGGTCTTGTTTCAACGTTGTTAAACCACATGTACTCAGCACCTGGTCGGTTAGTCCATGTTTGTTTACATGTTACTGAACAAGTATGACAGCCGATACACTTATCCAAATTCAATACCATGGAAATTTGTGCTTTAACTTTCATGCCACTTGACCTCCTTTAATTTTCTAACATTTACATATAAATCTCTTTGATTACCAATTGGTCCGTAATAGTTAAATCCATAGCTTAATTGGGCATATCCCCCAACCATTTGAGTTGGTTTAACGTGAATTTGTGTTGGAGCATTATGACTACCACCACGATTCCCAGTAATTGTTGACAATGGTTCTTCTATTTCCATATCCTGAGCGTGATACATATATAGGGTTCCATCAGGCATACGTTGGGAAACTACGGCTCTGGCCGTAACAACACCATTCTTATTATATAGTTCGACCCAATCGTTATCTTTGATATCGATCTTTTTAGCATCATCCAAACTCAACCAAACTGTTGGACCACCTCTAAATAATGTCAGCATGTAAAGATTATCCTGATAAGTTGTATGGATATTCCATTTACCATGTGGCGTTAAGTAACGCAATGTTAATTCCTTGTCAGCTGGTTCAACTTTAGTATCAGCTGGTCCTAAAACATGTGGTGGCAAGGTTGGCTTATACGTGGCCAATTCTTCACCATATTCCTGGAATATCTCATGATCAAGATAGAATTGCTGACGTCCTGTTAGTGTTCTAAATGGAACATTTCTTTCAATATTGACCGAGAATGGTGAATATCTATCGCCATCATGTTTAGCACTAGAAAAAATTGGCGTTGGTATGGCTTCTTTAGGCTGAGCGGTAATATTAGCAAACGTCATCTGCTTTTCAGTTAAACCAGCAGAGATATCAGCCAATTTCTTACCTGTAATTTCTTCGGCATTTTCCCAAGCTTTCTTGGCAACATGTCCATTAGAAGCACTTGATAAGTGAAGAATTGATTCAGCAACATTCCTATCTTCATCAAGTTTTGGATATCCTTTATCGACACCATCTGTATAGGTCCCGATAATATCTTTTAATTCATTGTATTCATTGGCAACACTGTAACTGTAACCATTTGAACCCAGCTTACCGCCAGCATTTGGACCTAAGGCAATGTATTTATCATAAACCGCTGTATAGTCACGTTTTACTAGTGAAAGACTTGGCATAGTCTTGCCCGGTATTGGTTCGATCTCGCCACGTTTCCAGTCTTTGATCTTACCGTAAGGCTGTGAAATTTCTCCCATTGAATCATGACCAAGCGGTTGAGTCTTTAAATCATATTGTGGTTCACTGTAATACTTTTTGGCCATCTCAGAAAAGCTCTTTGAGATATGTTTGAAGGCTTGCCAATCACTTTGTGATTCCCAAAGAGGATCAACTGCCTTATTAAATGGATGAATAAACGGATGCATATCGGTACTTGATAAATCTTCTTTTTCGTACCAAGTGGCTGCTGGCAAAACAATATCTGAATATAGTGGCGTTGTTACCATTCTAAAATCAAAGGCAACCGCTAGATCCAATTTACCGGTGACACTCTTTTCATCCCATTCCATATCAACCGGCTTGAAATTTTCACTTTGCTTAGCCAAGAGACCATTTTCTGATCCTAGAATATGTTTCATAAAATATTCTTGACCTTTGCCAGATGATGAGAATAAATTGGAACGCCAAACAAATAACGCCTTTGGTTGATTAATATCTTTATCCGGTGCTTCAGCAGCAAAATGTAAGCTGCCATCCTTTAGTTCTTGAACAACCTTTTTAGATATTTCTTTAATATCATTTGTCTTGTAATCTTTAACAAAATTCAAATTATTGCGGTCAAATTGTGGATATGATGGCATCCAACCCAATCGGATAGCCATTTGATTATAATCAGCTGGATGTTTGTACCCATCTTTAATAGTTTTAACTGGAGACTTCATACCTTCATTGTCCAGTTCATCGTATTTCCATTGATCACTTGCAAAATAGAAGAATGATGTACCTTGTTGTTGGCGTGAACAGCCTGGTTGCCAGTCATTTGCAAAAGCAATATTAGACCACCCCTCTGCAGGACGTAATTTTTCTTGTCCAACATAGTGAGCCCAACCGCCACCTTGAACACCAATACAACCAGTCAACATCAACATATTGATGATGGCTCGGTATGTCATATCACTATTGAACCAGTGATTGATACCAGCACCGACGATGATCATTGACTTACCTTTAGTATCCGCCGCATTTTGAGCAAATTCACGTGCTATTTGAATAACTAGATCAGCACGTACACCGGTAACTTTTTCTTGCCAGGCCGGTGTGAACAAGCTATCTGCATCGTCATAATCTTTGGCAGCAAAAACATCGATTTTTTTACGTTTGATACCATATTGAGCCATGATCAAATCAAACACGGTTGTAATAAGTTTCTTTGAACCATCTTTCAAAGTTATTTCACGGCAAGGAATTGTTCTACTGTATATTGAATTACCTTCGTTATCAAAGTTTGGTAAATCAATAACCTTATAGTCCTCACCTAAGAATGAAAGTTTGGGACTAATTTCACGCCCAAATTCAGAAGTTAAGTCAAGATTCCACTTTTCGCTCTTGTCCCATCTTTGTCCGATAGTACCATTTGGAACAACTAACTTATCAGTTGGTTCATCAACAAGCATTGGCTTCCATTCAGGATTGGCTTCATTAGTTTCTTTAAGATCAGATATTCTCAAGAAACGCCCTGAAACAACGTGTCCTTCATTGTTCTCACTTTGATCCAACATAATAACAAATGGTAGATCAGTAAATTTTTTAACATAGTCTGTAAAGTATGGAACTTGTTGATTGTTATAATATTCATTCAAAATAACATGAGTGAAACCTTGCGCTAACGCAGCATCAGATCCTGGATTTGGGGCTAACCAATTATCGGCAAATTTAACATTCTCAGCATAATCTGGACTAATAGAAACGACTTTTGTTCCTTTATATCTAGCCTCAACCATAAAGTGAGCATCTGGTGTTCTAGTTAATGGAACATTTGAACCCCACATCATCAAATATTGGCTGTTATACCAATCACTAGATTCAGGAACATCAGTCTGTTCACCCCAAACTTGAGGTGAAGCTGGTGGTAGATCAGCGTACCAATCATAGAAACTCAACATTTCTCCACCAATCAATGACATAAATCTAGCACCAGACGCATAGCTTAACATTGACATGGCTGGAATTGGAGAGAAACCGGCAATACGATCTGGACCATATTTTTTAATTGTATATAAAAGCATAGCAGAAATAAGCTCCGTGGCATCATCCCACTTAACACGGATCAGGCCACCATGTCCACGAACGCTCTTATATGATTTAGTTTTCTCAGGATCAGTGACGATCGATTCCCAGGCATCAATTGGATTTTCAAATTGATCCTTAGCATCCTCCCACATTTTCCATAAACGTTCACGAATATATGGATATTTTATCCTTAAAGGACTGTATTCATACCATGAAAAACTGGCACCACGAGGACAGCCACGTGGTTCAAATTCTGGCATATTTGGTCCACAAGACGGATAGTCAGTTGACTGGTGCTCCCACGTAACAATTCCTTGTTTGACGTAGACATTCCAACTGCACGATCCCGTACAGTTAACACCATGAGTCGTCCGAACTACCTTATCATGTGACCAACGTTCTTTATATAACTTCTCCCAACGACGTGAATCCTCTTCAAGTTGAGTGAAATTTCCATTGAACTTTTCTACTTTTTTAAAAAATCTCGATTTTAGCATATGTAAATTCCCACCTAGTTCTACATACTTTGTTCTAACTCTAAATCTAGCACTTATCCTAATTGATTTTGATTAGGATTTTCCCTAACATTTTGTACAGGCAGGTGATCAATATGACAAATAGATACGATCGACAACTAAAAATAAAACAAATTGGTACATCCGGGCAAAAAAAATTTGAAGGCTCACATGTATTAGTAATCGGAGTTGGCGGACTTGGTAGTTTTGTTTCATCAGAATTGGTAAAGGCCGGGATCGGTGAAATAACGCTCTTGGATTTTGATGATGTGGAACTAACTAATCTGCATCGACAAAACCTTTACGTGGAAAGTGATGTCGGAACTGACAAATTAGAGGCCATCAAGAATCATCTTCAACAAGCAAATAGTAATGTTAAAATTAATACCATAAATAAAAAATATTCCGCTGATATATTATCAACGAAATATGATCTAGTAATAGATTGTACGGACAATTTTCCCGTTAAATATCAGATAAACGAAGATTGTCAAAAGGCCGGTATCAAACATATCTTTGGTACTTGCGCTGCTAATCAAGGGCAAGTTATGTTTATTGATCAGGATTCAGCTTGTCTTGAGTGTCTCTACCCCAAAGAAAATATTGCTGAGCTTGGTCTAAGCAAAAATATTGGGACAAATCCAATGATCGTTGCTATAACCGGTAGCTTACAAGCTTCAATGGCGTTTAAATACTTGATTGACCCGCAAAAAATTTCTGCTGGCACTCTTATAGTAGTAGATAATTGGAATTTTGATTTTCGTAAAATTCATATCAAAAAAAGACAAAATTGTCTTGGAGGTAACTAAATGAGTGAATTTGGAATTATTACAGTCAGCGACACCCGGACTGAAGAGACTGATAAATCAGGACTTTTCATTCAAAAGGCCATGACAAAATCTGGTAATATCTTTATAAAAAAATATATTGTTAAAGACGACGCTGAACAAATAACAGCTGCTTATAATAAATTATTAGGAACTTCCTGCAAATTGATTTTGGTAAATGGAGGTACCGGAATTGCTCGTCGTGACGTTACGATCGACACTTTGGAGCCTAAATTTATCAAAGTCATTCCGGGGTTTGGAGAGTACTTCCGTCAAATAAGTGTTGCTGATATTGGATTAAAAGCCTTAGTTTCTGGAGCTGTCGCTGGAATTACCGAAAATAATCAAATTTGTTACCTAATACCTGGATCAACTAACGCCTGCAAAACAGCTTTAGAACAAATTATCTTACCGGACTTAAATCATTTAATTAAGGAGATCACTAAATAATGTACAAACCAGTAGATCAACGAAATGCTATTACTATCGACGAAGCTCGCAAAGTCATCGTTGATAATATAAATAGTGTTGAACTTAAAACCGAAAAAATTCCCGCCACAAAGGCAAATCATCGAATTATTGCTGAAAACGTCACTGCACCACATGACTTCCCTACTTTCAGACGTTCCGGTTATGATGGCTTTGCCATGTTGCAATCCGATTTAAATGACTTACCAGCCAATTTAAAAGTCGTCGGAGATATACCCGCAGGGGCTGACTTTGATCGTCCGCTTGTTTCAGGAGAGGCCGTTAGAATTATGACAGGTGGTTATGTTCCTGATGGTGCAGATATCGTAGTCATGCTGGAAACAACTAAAATGATTGATAGTGATACTGTTCAAATCACTGAAATTCAGAAAAAAGATAACATCACACAAATCGGTGACTACTTTAAAACTGGCGATACCCTACTAGCCAAGAATACTGAAATAAACCCTGGTGGTATCAGCTTGCTCAGTGCCTTTGATGTTCAAGAAATAACCGTTTATAAAAAACCAACGATCGGCATTATCATCACTGGTTCCGAGCTTTTGAATCCTGGTGAAGAAATTGTTAATGGAAAAATTTTTAACAGTAATGGACCAATGATCAGAGAACTATGCCGTGAAAATGGTGCTGATATTATCAGTTATACTCAAATAAAAGATGAACCTGAAACTTTGAAAAAAGCCGTTAATGATGTTTTAGGAAAATGTGATGTCATTATAACCGATGGTGGTGTTTCTGTAGGAGACTTTGATATTATTGCCGATTTAGCAAAATCGTCAGAGAAACTGCTCTTCAATAAACTGGAAATGCGTCCTGGTAGTGTAACTACTGCATTCATTTACGATAAGACTCTTTTCTTCGGACTTTCTGGAAATCCTGGTGCTTGCTTTACTGGTTTTTATTTATATGTAGAATACGCCTTACGTTTGATGCAGCATCAGTCAAGTCGTTGTTTAGAATGTAGCGGTATTCTCAACGCTGAATATATAAAAACTAATATGTATGACCGTATTCTTCGTGGGCAATATATATTTAAAGATGGTCATATTGAAATCGGTCGTGTTGGTGGGGACGCCTCTGGTAATCTCAATAATTTACAGCGTGCCACTTGTATGTTTGAAATTCCTCGTGGTAAAAATATTACTCCTAAAGGTAGTGTTTTAAGAACATGGCTCTTACCCTTCAAATAATTGGACATAAGAAAAGTGGTAAAACGACTCTGATCAAAGATTTTCTAATGATGACCGACTATAAATTCAGCATAGTGAAACACACCCATCTGCCGATTGATATTCCGAATACAACTGACACCGGAAAATTCTTTGAACATTCTGATGATGTACTTCTATTAAATAACGAACAAATGATCCATTATCAAAGAAATGTACCGATGACTGAGTTAGAAAAAATAAAACTTATGCAACAAAATACTTCCGCAGATTTCATTATTATCGAGGGAATTAAGGAACTAGATTTTCCTAAGGTAGTTTTGTTAAAACCAAATGAAACAAAAAATGATTTTGTAAAGATAACTAATATTAAAAAGTTTGTTTCAATTCAAGGAAACAAACAGGCCGAAGATATAGAAAATATGACTAAACGTAAGCAATTCATAAATAATTTTTTAAAGGATATTCAAAATGATCGATAGTTTGATTTTAGCCGGAGGAAGATCTACTCGCTTTAAAAATGATAAGGCTCTGGCTCACTTTAACAATGTGGTGATCCCGAATGTAAAATACACTGCGTCTCTAACCATTCCTTTTGTAAACAAATGTTACGTTTCCACTAATGAAAACAATTATCACATGATTCAAAATCTATTTAGTAATGATGTAACAGTAATGAAAGACACTGAACCAATGATTGATTGCGGTCCAATGTCTGCTGTTTGGTCATACTTTAAAGAAACCAACAAAGAAGAAGTCGAATTATTAGTCATTGCCACTGATTATATTATTGATGCAACTGCGATAAATTTTATCCGACAGGATATCGGTTATATCGAAATTAAGCAACTTCCCTACTACACTTGCTGTCACTTAAAGATTAATATTGAATTATTGAAACGACATATTAACAAAAAAGATTATCGTTGGCGTACGCTCCTTAGTGAAGCTAATTGCCGACCAAGAAACTTTTCTGGTTACTTGAAAAATATTAATTATCCGGAGGACCTACAATGAAGTCAAAAGAAGACATGAGTAATGGTGATTTTCAAAAATTATTGGCTATCAGTTTAAATGATTTAAGTATTCAACGCACATTACTGGAAAATGAAATTCAACATCAACGTGAAGATCTAAGAACACTTGAACAAGATCAGGCAATTGAAAAATTGGAACGTAATATTATGTTGATAAAAAAAGATTATGAACACTTTCAAGAATTTGCTGATGCAAGTTTTGATAAATCAGAGGCAACTTATGATGTAGACTAAAAAATTGAATAAAACAAATAAACCCATGCAATCCAAAATCGGATTACATGGGTTATTTAATTTAATATCTGAAAGTAGAACACATTCTGTACTACTTGTTTTTTAATTAATTAATTAATATGCTCGGGCAATCCAAACTGTATATTTAGCAGGTTTGCCACTTACAATATCAACTTTCTTTTCCATTGGTGGATTGAAAGGAATATTTCTAGTTGTAAAACCAGTTGCTTCCTTGATCTTAGCTTCTGTTTCTTCTGTTCCATCCCATCCAATTAAAACGAATCCAGGTGTTTCATTAGCTGATTTCTTTGTTTCAATATGTTTCTTCAATTCATCAAGTGTATCAATATCATAATACTCGTTAGCCTTATTACGTGCACGAGCAGATTCAAGAAGACGTTTTTGCATCGTCTTCAATTCATCAGAAATCCTATCACCGATACCATCTAGTGAAACAGATTCTTTGTCATCCAAATCACGCATCTTAATAACTGCTGAATTATTCTTCAAATCACGTGGTCCAAATTCAACGTGCATTGGGGCACCTTTTTGTTCCCAATTATTGAACTTATAACCAGGTGATGCGTCAGTATCGTCAATTTGTACTCGGATATCCTTAGCCTTAAGGTTTTCTTCCAAAGCCGTAAGTTTTTGCATAATTTCAGGATTCTTTTGCCATGGGCCAACAGGGATCAAAACAACTTGTGTTGGAGCAATTGCTGGAGGCAATACTAATCCGGCTTCGTCCCCGTGTTCCATGATCATAGCACCGATCAGACGTGTTGAAATCCCCCATGATGTTGTGAAGACATGTTTCATTTGGTTATCTTTATCAAGATATTTGATATCAAATGATTCGGCAAAATTATTACCAAGATAATGTGAAGTCCCAGCTTGAACGGCCTTACCATCACGCATCATTGATTCAGCTGAATATGTATCAACTGCACCAGCGAAACGTTCTGAAGGCGTTTTTTGACCTTTGTATACCGGAATATCCAAGAAGTTTTCTATCAAATCAGTATAAGCGTCTAAGACACTTAAAGTTCTCTTTCTAGCATCTTCTTCTGTAGCATGTGCTGTATGTCCTTCTTGCCATAGAAATTCAGAAGTTCTCATGAATGGAAGAGTTTTCTTTTCCCAGCGGAACACATTAGCCCATTGGTTAATTTCGTATGGAAGATCACGATATGATTGAATCCAGTCACTAAAGGCATTACCGATCATAGTTTCTGATGTTGGACGCAAAGCATAAGGTTCTTCAAGTTTTTCATTACCAACTTGTGTTACCCAAGGTAACTCTGGTGCAAAACCTTCGATATGTTCTTCTTCTTTTTCGAAGAAGTGCTTAGGAATAAGCATTGGGAAATATGCGTTTCTGATTTTTTGTGTCTTCAAGTAAGCATTAAATCTCTCTTGAATTCTTTCCCAAAGTTCATACCCGTCGGGCTTAAAAATAATACACCCTCTAACTGGTGAATAAGCCATTAAGTCGGCATTTTGAATTGTTTGAATATACCATTTTGAAAAATCTGTTTTTTGTAGATCTGACATTTTACATCCTCCTAAATTTATAGAAAATAAAAAAGCTGCTCCATCCTAAAAGGACGAAACAGCTTCCGTGGTACCACCTTAATTAATCTTCATTATAAAAGATTCACTCAAATCATTAACGCCGATATGCGTATCGTCATTACAACGATAAAGTCAATTGGTAGGTTCGTAAACGACTTTGATACCTGATTCCAGCAAGACAGGCTCTCTTTGATCAGTCATATTTACTAATGATCCAAATGTTAATTCATGACACAACGATATTATTTATACTCAATTTTGTCAAGTGAAATAATTATTTATTTAAACAAATGTTTCAGAATAATTAACATCTTTTCCATGCTTATTTACTCCTAAATCAAGCCTCGTTTCAGTATTTTGAGAATCCATTTCAACATTAACTGTCGAATTTGAACCAAACAAATTATTGAAAATCTTACCAGTGGTATTCCCACCATTTTGAAGTGAAATCTTCCAATTAATTTTAGCATCACTATTCAAAAAGCCTTGTCGTTCAAAGAAAACTCGCGTATTACTTGAATACTTATCCAAAGACTCATAGTTAACTTCACTACCAGACCTTGCAACTATTTCCACAAAAGGTTGAGCAAGGTTTTCTTTTGCTCCTACTGTTGTTGAGGTTTGCTTCAAGGTAACCTTACTACCCTCCTCGGCCACGATTAAAACATGGCTGATGGAAGGATTTTTTACTGTACTATCTTGGATCATTTGAAGATCAATTGGAGTATTGATCTGAACGTTTTTGGAAATGTAAAGAAATATTCCGGAATTGATCATTGCCAAATGATATTTAGTAAGATTAGATTCGTTAGGATCAATAACTTTATCCATAAAATATCTTTGAATTAAACGAGGATGTTCCCGAAAAGCTGTAAAAATATCCGTTAAGATCACACCTTTATCGTCTAGTTCATCTGGCAATTCGTTCTTAATAATTCGTTGACCAAGTTGTACAACTTTGATCCCTGTACTCTCCGCTATTTCGGCCAAATTTTTATCTGAACGTTTAAAATTTGGAGCATCAAGTGAAAACTCATCTGGCAGATCCACTGTAATTGCTTGTGATGCATCTAATCTACGATCAACAAACCAGTGCGGTTCTCCGTGATCATTTGCAGCTGATTCAATTTTTTCCAGAACTTCTTTTTCCATAACGTCCTCCATCAAGTAAATTAACTTTTCGTTATATATAATATTAAATCTCTTTTCTCATAAATTTGCACAATTAAATCAGAATGCCATGACGAATAAATATTCTTATAAAGATAGGCCATTTCCCTAATATTAGAAAAATGGCCGATTTGTTATACTTTAGTCAAATAAAATAAGTTCAAATTTTACAAAAGGAGGCCGTCAAAATGGATAAATTAACACATTTCAACGACCAAAATAGGGCAAAAATGGTCGACGTTACCGACAAAGACGTAACTTCAAGAATTGCACAAGCTACTGGTAAAATAACGATGCATCCTGAAACTCTAAACAGGATACATGAAGGTAAAATTAAAAAAGGTGACGTTCTAGCAGTGGCCCAAATAGCTGGAATTATGGCGGCCAAGCAAACAAGTCAGATGATACCAATGTGTCACTTGATACCATTAACCGGTGTCGATATAAAGTTTGAAGATGACAACGATAAAACAATCATAATTACTACCACTGTCAAGACGAAACATGTTACAGGAGTTGAAATTGAAGCCTTATTAGCGGTTCAAACTGCTCTATTAACTATTTATGATATGTGCAAAGCAATTGATCGAGGCATGGTAATTACGGATATACACTTAGTAGAAAAAGATGGTGGCAAAAGTGGTCACTTCGTATATCAGGATCAATAATGATCGGTATAGTATTAAATACTAATAACGCTTCGATCAACGACTTGCAAATTACTGCCAATAAACTTCTACTAATCTCAAATCAAGTGATCATCACCTCAGATGATCAAAATGTCCAAAATTACTTTAACCTACATTCCAGTAGCAAAGTAGTTACACAACAACGGCCGTTTAATAAAAATAATTGTTTAAGTGAAATTTATGCGGCTAGTCTATATTTCCCTGAACAGTCAGATTTTGTGACTCTTTCAACTGAATTCAAACAGTTAAAACCGGTTATTCTAACTAATCTAACTAACAATTCAAATTGTTATGCCGCAACAATAAAACAGAATTACTACTCAATTAGTCATTTTAATATCAACAATTATGATCTTTCTCAGTATCTCAATCTAGATGATTTTAATTTGAAGCAATTTATCACCCAAGAAATACAATGTTTACCACTTATTTTTAGTACTGGAAACATGTTTTAATATATAGATATTTGAATCAAATATTCCATTAGAGAATAAAATAATATCAATTATTGGCTTTTATAATCTGTTAAACTAAATAAACAATGTTATTATTAGGAGGAACAAGGCGTGAATCCAGAACAATTGAATAATCCCAGTGACTATCAATTAATCGTCAATAATATTTACCAAAATGAACAGTTTGATTTTGTCGGAGTTGCTTTACAATCTACAAAATCGCCCCACTTGATCAAATGGAAGTTCGTTGCTGGTAATACTAACGAAAAGTTTAGAAAAATCGTCTTGAGAAGTGGTATTGGGATTGCCGGACTCGTTGTTAGAACTGGTAAACCATTTTGGGATAACGATTTAAATCGTTACGAATATTCCGATGAAATGTATACCCCTATTGCTAAATCTGAGTTACTGCAATCTGCTGTCGCAGTACCTATCATTTCTCCATTAACTAAACTTGTACGTGGGGTATTACTAGCCGGATATCGTTCAAATAACAAACAAGTTTCAGAGCAGACCGCCCTGACCCTTTCTCAATACCTGTAATCCAGTTATTTGAGGAGGGGGTATTTTTTTGCTTGAAACAACCCAATGGATCAATGAATATTTTAAAGATTCTTCTGATGCAATTATGATTTTTAAAGATGATGATTTGATTTTGAGTAATCAAATGGCAAAAGATCTACGACGTGAACTTAATTTAAATCCACAATATCTAGTTGAAGTGGCTGACTCATCAGTTAAGCAAAAATTTTCTCCAACTGACAATTGTTTTAGCTGTATTATTCAAAACAAAATGAAAGAGATTTCCATCCCCATAACTTTAGCTAAAAAAATGCCTCATCCCTTAAATTACTTCATGATATACAACATAATTGATCCAGAAGAAAAAGTATTTTCTTTAACACTTAAAAATCGTGGAACAATCGATCGAATGGATCAACTCGCTCAACAAAAGAAACTAACCCAGTACGTAAATCGCGCTTACGAAAAGGAACGTAAACGTATCTCTGAAGATCTTCATGACAGTATTGCTCAGGGTGTCTATTCGGCAATTATGGGTGTTAGAAGATTGGAAAACAATCAATTTTCTGTTGAAGAGTTGGACGAACTCACTACAGTTATCGAATCACAATTGAATGATACCTTAACTGAGGTAAAGGAAATGGCTCTCGATATTCGACCATCCGTTTTAGATAATTTTGGCTTATTAGCGGCCTTAAAAGTGCTCGCTAAACGACTTCAAGAGAATTCTGGTGTAACAATCAATGTAGCCGGTAACGCCAACACGGAAAAATTATCAAATGATATTCAAAGTGTTTTATATCGTATTGCTCAAGAATCGATCAATAACGCTTTAAAACACGCTGATGCTGACGAAATAACAATTTTATTAGTAGCTCATGATCACTATATAACCCTAGAAATCATCGATGACGGTGATGGATTCGATGTGCCCAAACATCAACGTTTTAACGGAAAGTCTATGGGTCTGATGAATATGAATGAACGAGTCAAGATGTTTAATGGTGCTTTTAAGATCAATTCAAAATCCGGTGAAGGAACAACCGTTACTGTCAAATTCCCAATTGTCTAGAGGAGAAAAATATGTATAAAGTTTTAATTGCTGACGATCACGCAATTGTCAGATCCGGTTTATCATTTTTAGTTAATCAGCAAGCTAATTTCCAAGTCGTCGGCGAGGAAGCAAATGGAACCGATACTTATTTAAGAGTTGAACAAGGTGGCATCAATATTTTAATAATGGATCTGAGTATGCCACCTGGTGAAAGTGGTTTAATAACAACTAAAAGGATCCATGACCATTATCCTGATGTTAGAATTTTGATTCTTTCGATGCATGAAGAACAGGAATATATTAATAAATCTATTCATAATGGTGCAATGTCTTATGTACTCAAAAGTTCTTCTGACGAAGAGTTACTTAAAGCTCTAAAATCTTTATCAAATGGCGAAAATTATATCGATCAAAATATAATGATTACAAAATCAGATATTCAGCAAATTAATTCTGACGGTGTTGATGTTGATCTTGAAGGATATAATGGCCTATCAAAACGCGAAAAAGAAATCTTTCCGCTGATTGCTTTAGGCTACTCCAATAAAGAAATAGCCAGCCAAATGTTTATTTCGACCAAAACTGTTGAAGCACATAAAGCTAGTATCATTCGTAAATTAGAACTAGATTCGCGAACAGAGTTAGTTCGTTACGCTATTCACCATCATTTAATTGAATTTTAAAAAAGCAGCTCACTCATCAAAAGATGAACGAACTGCTTATTTTGTTTCTTCATATTGTTTTTTTAAGGCTGCCAATCTAACTTCAACCACTTGATTATTATTAATCCTACCAAAAGCCAATGTCTCACTCATTAGTTGTTCAATCAAATCTTTGGGTTTACTCTGCTTAATTGCATTCTGAGTTTCCAATAATTTTAGTCGTGGTAAATAATAAGTAACATGATATTCAGAACAAAGCTGAATACCTAATTTAACAAGATCATCACTAAATCTAAAATCTTTCTTTTGCGCATGATAGTCAGCCGTAAAGAAGATCAAGGTTAATATTCTTAAATAATAATTATCTTTATCATCTTCATCTGGATTGGCATTTTGACGGTATTCTTTAATAAATTGACAAATCTTGTCAAAATAGAAATCAGCTTTGCTGAATTGCTTTTTACGTGAATACATTATCCCTGAACCAACGTATGCCAATTGTGTAAAGATAGTTTTATGCTCGTCATCAAGTTCATCGAGAATTTGTGAAAAATCGAATAGTACATCTACTGGTTGCTGATTAGTTAAGGCATTCAACAGTCCACGCAAATAGTAAAATTGTGTCTTCAATGGTGCAAATTCAATTTTTTCTGGGTCAATTTCCCCTAATAGATCAATTACTTCTTGATAGTCTTCCATCATTAATTTCTTTTCAGCATTATCTAACAGATCATGCAATCTGGAAGTATTTGAAGTCGAGCTTTGGTATAAATCATCAACAATCAATCCTAAACGAACACATAATTTATTTAAAATCGATAACGATGGAACCCGTCCATTATTCTCAAATTTACTGAGTGTCGCTTGAGTGCATATTCCATCGCAAAGCTTTACCTGCGATAATTTTAATTGTTTACGACGTTTCACAAATACATCAATATTTATTTCTTTCACTGTTATTTCCCCGAAATCTGCCTAGTTATGTAGACGATTTGTCGATCTGAAAAAACTTACTATTATATTTATAATATTATAAATCAAACCAATTTTACAGGGTCAAACCTAGTTTTATAGGTATTTTCTTAATGATCTACGTTGTCAAAACAACCCTAGCCGCCGATTTGACTCATATGTCTCCATGTTGGGGCTTTATCGATAATTTTATCTGCTTCATCCATTGCCATTTCATGATTTAATGGTTTATTATCTAAAGATTTTTGAATTAAACGACGAAATTCTTTCTTATCAGGGATCGCCTCACGAATACTGATTTCTTCATTCCAATATAAACATGCTTTCACATAGCCATCAGCAGTGATCCTCATTCGATTACAATTTTCACAGAATTTGGCACTGATTGGATGGATCAAACCAAAACTACCCTCAAATCCAGCAATTTGATAATTATCTGAAGGGCCATTTCCATTTAATGCTATCGGTTCATATTGGAAATCATTTTCAGCACATATTTTAAAAACATTTTCCAATCCAACATATTCTTTTCGCCACATTTTTAAAGAATTACCGATCGGCATAAACTCAATAAATCTAACGTTAACATTATGAGCTTTAGTGTAATTCAAGAAGTCCAAGACCTCATCATCGTTTTGTCCTTTGATCAAAACTACATTCAATTTTATTTTCTTAAAATTTAATTTGCTAGCGACTTCTATTCCCTCTAAAACCTGATCAATGTCTCCACCACGGGTGATTTCATTGAATCGATCAGCTTTAAAGGTATCCAAACTGATATTTAGCCGATCCAATCCAGCCTCTTTCAAATCCTTAGCCTTTTTGGCTAGGAATAGTCCATTAGTTGTTATCGAAACATCTTCAATTCCATCTACAGCCTTGATTCGACGTACTATATCAACAACATCCGTTCTAAGTAGTGGTTCACCTCCAGTTATTCTAACTTTTGAAATTCCCATTTCCGAAAAATTTTCAATCAGTTGAACTATTTCATCTTGAGATAAAACTTTATCAGTTGGGAAAAATGGTAATCCCTCTTTTGGCATACAATAAACACAACGCAAATTACAACGGTCGGTAATTGAAAGACGAACATAATCGTGTAAACGATCATAACTATCATATAATTTTTCCATAATAATCTCCCACTATCTTTATATTTATTATTCCAAAACCCGTTACAAATTTGAATTAGTTAATTCCCTAATAAAAAAGCATATCGAAAATTCGATATGCTTAGGCTTTATCAGCTTTAGTAAACGTAACAATAGCTGTTGAGGCGACTAATAGTACCGCTCCTACAACTATATTTGCCGTAATTTGAATTGGGAAGAAGAAGTATGAGTAAACAATAACTATGATTGGTCCCAATGCACGAACAATGTTGGCCTTTCCGGCTGTGATATATTTCAAACTAGTATAGAACAATAATAACGATAAGAATCCGTTAAAAAATGCTCCAAAAAAATTAAAAGTAACTGCTCTAGCTTGAATACCAGCAAATGTTCCTGGAACAAACAAGGCATAAACTAGTAACATAGCGGCGGAAACTAAATGATTATAAAACAATACATTTCCAGGATTGTTATCTTTAACCAAATACTTAGCAATAATATTGTTAATGGCATACATCAATGGATAAATGAAAGCACATAGAATTCCCCAAACACTATCAATTTGAATCCGACCTTGAGAAACAAAAATCGAACCACCGATACATAAAATAATGGCCAAATAATCTAATTTAGACAATTTTTCCTTCAAGAAAACATAAGACAACACAAATACATAAACCAAATAAATACGTGCAATTAGAGTTACTGTTACAGGACTAAGTAAGGACAGCGCCACATATTGCAAGATGACTCCGACTGCATTAGATAATCCTAAAAAGATCACCCACTTATTCTTAATAATCGAAAAATCGTGATACATAACATAAACTAAAATCAAATTCAGGATTGCAGCAAAAACACTAGTTAATAAAGCCCCAAGTATTGGGTTCAAACTAACAAGTGAAAATTTATTCAAAACTGGACTAATACTACTAAACAATAATGAAATTAAATTAAGCTCAACTCCTAGAAGTTGAGCCTTTTTAGTTGATCCAGATTTCATTAAGCAATTTCCTCAACGGTAAATGGTTTACTGCTCAAAGCAGCTTGGATTTTTTCTAAATCCATATTTCCCGTTAACGTTAAGGTCATTTTGTCCATATCTTTCTCTTGTTTCTCGACTCCAGGTACATCCTTGATCAGTTCAGCGATGTGTACCGGACAATTCTCACAATGTAATCCACTAATTAAAATTTTCTTTGACATAATATTCCCTCCATATATCAATTTTATTACTTTTTTATCATAACAGACAAACAATTTATTTTAACTTAGGAATTTTACTAATTTTTTATTTTTCTAGTTTTCGGTAAACTATAATTAAATAGGAATGGAGAATCAATTATGACAATTAATGTGACTATGGAAGAATCTATTTATCAATTATTAAAAGATGTTGATCGCAATTATTTCACTTCTAATCGACAATTAAATAAAACATCAATGTTATATCAAACTGTTGAAGAAGTTCAAAATAGTGGTTGGTTTGAAAATCTCAAAATCGAAGCTATTGATAATTACTCTTTAGCAACCGTTACTTTAAAGGCTGCTGCCCTAACTGATGAGGGTCAAAAAAAATTACAAGAATTAAAAGTTAAATACGATACGAATGAGGAAGATAAATAAATGGATATTAATGATTTAAAAAAGCAAATAAACGACCGTTTTGAGAATTCACCGATCCAGTCTTCAGCCTTTTACGCTGATCCTGAAGATCAATTAGACAATCAAAAAAAATTACGTGTGACTCTAAAGTCATTTATCGAAACACAAAATATCACTACCCCCTTTGCCCTACAAATCATGGCAACACATTCAGACATTACCATTATGCCTTTAGGTTTGCTTGACTTAAATGAATTGAAAGAATGGGAAGATAAACAACGTAAAGAAAATGGGGTAACCTACGGTACACCTGATAAAAAAGAAGGTACACCGCTTGTTATCCAATTTGAATCCCATGTGAAAGATACAAAATCAGACAGACAAATATTAAATACCTATACTGATGATTTATTCAATCATTTCCATGATACTTTTAACAACGACATCTGGCCGATCGTAATAAAATACTTAAATGAAAACCAGACTATTCTATACGATCTTGAAAAAAGACTAGTCGAAGAGAGTAACGAGATAAAAAATAACACTCTCAAACAATTAAAGAAAATGTCTAAAGTTGAAATCAAAGAGAAAATCGGTATGGACCTGGAAGAAAATCAATGGGATCACTATTCTAACTACATCGCTGATATGAGTCAGGTAAACTCAATTATTGTTTCTTCGAGTACCTTTACTAAAGAACAGATTTTAAAGGATAAAGTTTTTACTCAGATGATGAATATTGCTCAACTGAGAAATACTTTTTTCTGGATCCTAGATAATGCTTTTAATGAAATTATCTTCTTTTATATCCAAGCATACGGTGCCACTGATCCAAAAATCAAAAAACATCTACACTCTATTCGTAAAAATTTAGCAACTAATATGCGTAATGCAGCTTGGAAAAGGTGCAATGACATCATTGAAGATCAAAAGAAATTTGATTCTCAAAAATTCTTTACTGAGGTTTTCCTACCTATTGCGGAGAACCTCGAAGTTGAAATTGATAAATTCAAATAAAGGAAGTACTAACTAATGGAATCACCATTCCAACAATTTCCTAGATTAAATCCTAAATTGATCAACCTAGAAGACTACATGCTGAGATTGATCGAATTAAATAAAAATGACATTGTCAATGAGGCTAAAGGATATTTACACTCTGCAAGATTTTTACACACAGCTTTCTTTTATCTTTTTGCTGGATTTGGCGATGCAGCTAAATTACGTGAAAATTCACTACAATCTGCCGCTGCTGCCTCTCAAATGTTTTACATTCGTAATGAATTAATGCGCAAACACCAAGCTGGTCCGGATGCCATAAACTTAAATTTTATGGTGGAATACTTTTCTGACTTGATCGATGTTGAATTTAGAAAATGCTCTGCAGATGACAATGACTTGCAAGGAAAAATTGACGCGGTTCAAGAAATTACAACCAATCAACTATTGGCCGATGAGCAGATGATCAAACCTGTTGAAGACATTGCCGAATATATCAATCGAGTTGAAACCCGTTCCGCAGTCATGTTCGAATTTGCCTGTCGTTTTGGTGCCCAGGCCGCACATGCTTCAGATGTTTTAATTGATTCTGCTAGTGAGATCGGTCGCACGATCGGTATTGCTTATCAAATTAAAAGTGAAATTTTCGATTTAATTGGAATCAATAATTCCGAAAATGAATTTGGACCACTCTATATGCTGCAAAATGGTGAATTTACTTTACCTGTCATCTTTGCAATTGGTAAAAATGGTAATGATTTTATGAATAAAATTGCTGAAGCAGGTAAAACTGGTGATAAAGCTTTGGCCGATACCGCTGAACAAGTTATTGACGGTGGGGTTGACGCCGCTCAAGTCATGGTTAAAGAATATAAGGATCAGGCTATTTTTGACATCAACATGCTGCCAGAGATTCCTGAAAAGGATGATTTAAAAAAACTTGTAAATATGCTGCTATAAGTTTAAAGATTATTAATTATAAAACAAATAGGAGTTGTCTAACGATTGAAATAGTCAGTCGTTAGACAACTCCTCTTTACTAATTTTAAAAACTTAAAATATATTTTATTTACAAATTATTCAATGTTCATTATTTTTTAGGCATATTCTTATGTAAAACTTTAGCAGGACTTCCAGCAATAATCACGTTGTCACCAAATGATTTAGTAACTGTTGAATTAGCACCAATAATCACGTTGTTGCCTAAAGTAACACCTGGCAAAATGACTGCATTGGCACCGATCCAAACGTTATCACCAATAGTTACTGGTTTACCTAGTCCAATGAAATTAGCTCTTTGTGTAGGATCATAAGGGTGATATGCCGCGTAAATTTGAGCATGTGGTGCCATCAGACAGTGATCCCCAATAGTAACTGGTGCAATATCTAAAATGACATTATCGTAGTTACACAAGAAATTATCACCAACATGTATGTTATAACCAAAGTCACAACGAAAATTTGGTTGAATATATGGATCTTTACCAACTGAACCAAACAATTGGCGAATAATTTTATCCTTCTGTTCAACCGCCGTATCATCTAATTCATTTAATATCTTACATAATCGTCTTGATTTAGTTTCATCAGCAGCTAATTCTGAGTCCATGATTTGATATGGCTCACCAGCTAAAAATTTTTCTTTTTCAGTCTTCATTAGTAATTTGCCCCCTATTTCTAAGGACCATTATACTACGCAATTAGAGCAAATATTCTAGGTCGCTGGCTGGTGTAGGATAGCCAAAAATCGTATTTTCAATCTCATCATATTTCATTTTCTTATTGATGGCAATTGTCAGATAATTAATGACCTCATCCGCCTCATTACTAAGAATAGTAGCCCCAACTATTTGACGATCTTTATCAAAGATAACTTTAGCTTTTGCAACATGCTCACCAGTACGATAATAAGTAAACCATTTTGTTAGATCCTGATCGACTATTTGATAGTCATCAGGGTTCTTTCTAGCTTCAACCGCACTGATTCCTACCTTAGCAAGTTCTGGTCCGCCATAGACTAGCGTTGGTGTGGCTGGATAGGCAATTTCATGACTTTGACTACCGATGATAACACTTGCCACATAACGAGCCTCAAAGCCTGCTACGGGAGTCAATTTGGGTGCCACTTTATCTAAGACATCCCCGATTGCATAAATTTTAGGGTTAGTAGTTTGTAAATAACCATTAGTTTGAATACCTTTATTATCAAATTTTACATTAGCCTTATCCAAAGCTAGATTTTCAACATTAGGAATTCTTCCAGTCGCACCAACGATCAAATCACTATCTAGACTAAAATTATTAGCCTTTAAGGTATATCCGTTAGTACTTTTTTTAATGGCATTTGTATCAATATTAAAGTGAAATTGAATACCACGACGTTGTAATTGTTCAACTAATTCGTCAACATATGACTTATCAAACTCTTTCAATGGACGATCATTATGATGGACAATATGTACTTCAGCTCCAGTTGAACTAGCAATTGTAGCCAATTCAAAAGCAATATATCCTGCACCGATGAAAGTGATTTTTTTAGGCATTGATTTCAAATTCATAAAGTCAGTACTTGTTAATAAATTCTCATTGCCAGCAATATTTAAGCGACTAGGTCTTTGTCCAGTAGCAATCACAAAATTATTTGCTTGATATACTTCATCGTTTACTTCAACTTGATCAGAAGAAATAAATTTAGGTTCCCCATCAATAGCAGTTATACCCGCACTGACGATTCCATCACGACTACCTTTAGGTATTTTATTTGTATAGGTTTCTTTGAAGGTTTCAATTTCGCTCCAGTTTACCCAAGGAATCTCAGAAAATCCCTTACCCTGTAACTGTTCAATTCGATCCCGTGCTTGAACACCACTCAATAGCATTTTTTTAGGATCGCACCCTCGATTAGGACAAGTTCCACCCCATTGGTAATTTTCAATCACGGCAACATTTTTATCAGCGGCTTTTAACGCATATGCTTCTGCCAAGCCGGCTGGTCCTCCACCAATTACAATTGCATCATAGTTATTATTTGACTTCACCATCAAAATACCTCCCAAATAAAAAACACTTATAACATTTTCATTATAAGTGTTCTGATTAAATTTAATTATATATTTGCTTATTCGTCGCCTTTACCTTTATTTAAGTTAAGGACAGTCATGAAGGCTTCTTGAGGAATTGCTACTTTTCCAACTTCCTTCATACGTTTCTTACCGGCCTTTTGCTTGTTCAACAACTTATCACGACGTGTTCTGTCACCACCATAAAGTTTAGCAGTAACATCCTTACGATAGGCCTTAACTGTTGCACGAGCAACGACTTTATTACCAATAGCAGCTTGAACAGGAATTTCAAACATTTGACGCGGAATAACTTCCTTCAAACGAGAAACAATATCACGTCCACGTTGATAGGCAAAGTCACGATGCACTATGAAACTAAGAGCATCGACAATCTCGCCATTCAAAAGAATATCCATTTTTACCAAGTCACTTGCTTCATAAGCATCAACATCATAATCCAATGAGGCATAACCTTTAGTATTAGATTTTAAGTCATCAAAGAAATCAAAGATGATTTCTAGTAATGGCAACTTATAAATGACGTTAACTCGATATTTGTCTAAATAATCCATCGTAACGAATTGTCCACGTTTACGTTGGCACAATTCCATAACAGGACCAACATAGTCTTCTGGGACCATTATTTCGGCCCTGACGTATGGTTCACGCACTTCTTGAATCTCCGAAGCATCGGGCAACTCAGCCGGGTTATCAACGATGATTTCTTCACCGCTAGTTGTCGTAACATGATAATCAACTGATGGCGAAGTAATAATCAGATCAAGATCAAATTCTCTTTCCAAACGTTCCTGGACAACATCCATATGCAAAAGTCCTAAGAATCCAACACGAAAACCAAATCCTAATGCTTGGGATGTTTCTGGTTCGTATTCCAATGCCGCATCATTTAATTTCAACTTCTCTAAAGCCTCATGAAGATCCTCGTATCTCGCGTTATCAACTGGATACATACCAGCATATACCATTGGTGTACTCTTGCGATAACCGGTCAATGCTTCATCAGTTGGATTATCAGCCAAAGTAACTGTATCACCAACTTGAGTTTCAATAACTGACTTGATACTAGCTGTAATATATCCAACATCCCCAGCCATCAAATAGTCACGAGAAACAGCCTTAGGTGACATAACACCAACATCAGTAACTTCAAAGGTCTTCTTATTGCTCATCAACTGAATTGTATCACCGACTTTTACCAAGCCTTCACGAACTCGAACATTCAAAACAACACCACGATAACTGTCATAGACAGAATCAAAGATCAAGGCTTTTAGCGGTTTATCAATGTCCCCTTCAGGAGCAGGAAAATCAGACACGATTCTTTCCAACAATTCGTCAATACCTAAACCTGTTTTGGCACTAGTCATAACGGCATTTTTAGCATCGATCCCAATCATTTCTTCGATCTCCTCTTGAACCTTTTCAGGTTGAGCAGATGGTAGATCAACTTTATTAATGACTGGCAATATTTCCAAGTCATTATCAATTGCTAAGTATGAATTGGCTAAAGTTTGTGCTTCCACACCTTGAGCCGCATCAACAACCAACAAAGCACCTTCACAGGCAGCCAAGGAACGTGAGACCTCATACGAAAAGTCCACGTGTCCCGGCGTATCGATTAAATGAAAAATATAATCTTTGCCATCTTTGGCTTCATATTCCAATTCAACCGCATTTAATTTAATTGTAATTCCACGTTCACGCTCAAGATCCATATCATCTAGAATTTGGGCCTTCATTTCACGTTTGGAAACTGTTTTTGTCTTTTCTAGAATACGATCAGCAATTGTTGATTTACCATGATCGATATGCGCTACGATAGAAAAATTACGAATTCTCTTTTGTCGTTCTTTTAATTTATCAAGATCTAGATCCATAAATTATTCCCTTCTATCACTTCAATTATTACTTAAAGTTAATTCTCATCTTATCTATTTTACACTATTTCAATCTATACCACCATGAATCAGGCCATTCTTAAATGTCATCAAAATGGGGGCGTGAGTTTTCTGACTGAATTATTTTTAATTTGAATATTTTGGCGAAAAATTGCTTATACATAGTAAAGATAATTATTAAAAGAATCGCAACAACAATAACAACCGTTATTGAAAAATAACCTTTCAAATTAAAAGACATCATAAAAGCAATTGCCTCCGAAGCTCCACCAATCAAAAAAGAAATAAGAATTATTCTTGTAGCTACATAAATTTTTTGTAAATATTTTGCCCTAGATGAAATGGAATTTCTTCTATTCAAGTAATCAGCAGAATTTGAGATAAATGCCGGAAATTGAACAGATCCTCTGGGACCAGTAAACTTGATTCCCTCTTCTGTCGAATGCCAACCAAGTTTAAAAAGAAACCAATAATTAAAGTCAGTTACGATCAAAAACACGGCGGACATTATACCTAAGGTAAAAAAGGGCGAAAACATATTTCCCTTAAAAATCACCTCGCTATAAATTAACATATGAACCCATGCTAAAAGTCCCGCAACAGTTTGAAATAGTAACCACACAAGAAGGACCCCTGATGATGAAATCGTCGAACTTTCAATATCAACTTTGGGCATATCTTTAACATCAGGATCCTCATTCATTAATTTCTTCATAAATTCAATAGACTCTTTAGATTTCCAACTAGATATTCCGGTGAAAACAATTTGTATCTTTTGACCATCTTTTAGAGAGAATATCATAAATTTAACATTTGATTTACGTATTAATTCTATGTAAAGAATTTCTTGCCAACGTAAAACTACGCTTTCTTTAAAATAATTGGGAATGACTCTCACTCCATAATTATCTATAACTAAAACTTCACGTCTAAGAAATTGTAAAATAGCGACGATTATAGCATATATACCAAACGGAATAATTATTAATGACAATAGATCATATTCAATTTTTACAGAAACTTCAAACAATAATTTTGATGTCCAAATCAATAATCCGCCAAATATAATTTCCCATAACATCGGAAAAAAGCTCCGTTTATATATACGTTGATTCATCACCGTATCCCCCAAAATATATTATTAATAATAGTAACAAAAAAGGAAATCTTAATTTTAGATAATTATGAAGTGCCCTAAAATTGTTAGACATAATCTAACAACTTTGGGGGAACTTTTTTTTATGACCAAATACTCTTCAGAATTCAAAGTCAAACTAGTAAATGAATACTTTGATGGACAAATTTCTATAC
>NZ_RHOS01000022.1 GCF_003946205.1 Companilactobacillus keshanensis
GTATAGAAATTTGTCCATCAAAGTATTCATTTACTAGTTTGACTTTGAATTCTGAAGAGTATTTGGTCATAAAAAAAAGTGCCCCCAAAGTTGTTAGATTATGTCTAACAATTTTAGGGCACTTCAAATTAGAGGCTTTTTAATTCATTTAACAATTTATACTACTCTACGGTAACACTCTTAGCAAGATTTCTTGGTTGGTCAACATTGTTACCACGGGCCAAACTTGCATAATACGCGATAAGTTGTGCAGGTACAACACTGACGATTGGTGAGATCATTTCGTCAATTTCTGGAACTATGACTTGATCACCTTTTTCAGCAAATTTCTTACTTGCAATAACTAATACATGAGCACCACGAGCGGCAACTTCTTGAATATTACCACGTGTATGAGAAGCACCAATTCCATCATTGATATAAGCGAATACCGGAGTATCCTTTTCGATCAATGAGATAGTACCGTGTTTCAATTCACCAGCAGCAAATCCTTCTGAATGAATGTATGAAATTTCCTTCAATTTCAAAGCAGCTTCAAGTGAAAGTGCATAATCAATACCACGTCCAATATAGAAAGCATCCTTCTTGTCCGTCAAATAATCAGCGGCAATTTCTTTAAATTTATCTTTTTCATCAACAATTGTTTGAATAGCGTTAGCAGCAAGTGCTAGTTGTTCTTGAAGATCGAGATCTTGAGCAGCTTTAACACCCTTAAATTCACCAATAGCTTTAGCGAGCACTGCTTCAACTGCAATATTAGCTGTATAGGCCTTTGTTGAAGCAACGGCAATTTCTGGTCCTGCAAGGAGTTCCATTGTATATGTTGCTTCACGTGAAAGCGTTGAGTTGGCAACATTTGTCATTGTTAAACTGTGGAACCCAAGTTCATTAACTTTTACAAGAACTTGTCTACTATCAGCAGTTTCACCACTTTGTGATAGGAAGATGAAGAATGGTTTCTTAGAAAGTTTTGGCATATGGTAACCAAATTCACTAGCTAATTCAACATCAACCGGGACATCAGCCAAGTTTTCAAAGATATCCTTACCAACTAAAGCAGCGTGATAACTTGTGCCGGCAGCAACTATGTATAGACGATCAGCACCAGCAACATCTTCAAGCATCTTTTGATCAACATTTATCTTCTTACCATCAAAATAGTTTGATGAGATTTTTCTCATAACAGCTGGTTGTTCATCGATTTCTTTCAACATGAAAGTATCATATGTGCCTTTTGAAATATCACTAGCATCAAGTTTAACTGTATATGGATCTCTTTGAACAGATTTGCCATCAAGAGTACTGATCTCAACGCTGTTTTTTTGTAAGATAACGACTTCACCATCGTGGATTTCAACAAATTTATGTGTACTTTCCAACATAGCCATAGCATCTGAACAGATGACATTAAAACCGTCGCCTAGGCCAATAAGTAAAGGACTCTTGTTCTTAGCTACAAAGATACGATCAGGATTTTCTTTATCAACCAAAGCAAAGGCATATGAACCTTCAATCAATGATAGGGCTTTTCTGAAAGCAGCTTCAGTATCCATACTTTCTTTAATTGCAAAGTAGTCGATCAATTGAACAGCCACTTCAGTATCAGTTTGACTCTTAAATGTTACATCACTTAAATATTTTTCTTTAAGTTCAGTATAGTTTGTTAGCACACCATTATGTACTAAGTAAAAACGATTGTCTGATGAGAAATGGGGATGAGCATTAGCTACTGTTGGTTCACCATGAGTTGCCCAACGAGTATGTCCAATTCCAATAAGTCCTTGTACATCATCTGAAACTTCGCTTTCAAGGTCGCTGATCTTGCCAACTTCTTTTACAAGATAGTCTTTGCCGTTTTCATTATTTACGTAGATACCGGCTGAATCATATCCACGATATTCAAGTTTTTCAAGTCCACTTAATAAAATTTTAGTTGTGTTTTCATTACCTACAACTCCAACAATTCCACACATTGTATAAAACCTCTCTAAATCGGTATAGTTTTTATTTTTAAAATTGGTCTAGCCATTTGATTTTGGTGACCTTTTAGATAACAAAGCCTAGAATACTAATTTAGATAGATTATGTCAACTATTTTTCGATAATTTATAAGGTTTTTTAACAAATGGTATATGTATGAGGTATTAAAATTGGTATTGGTATAAACCGATTACATTTTGTTAATGTGATTTTATTTACTTGTTGATTTTCGATTGTAATTGTGTGGTCCGCTTTCAGAGATTATTTTGAGTATCTTGTCGCATTCAAACTAGGAGAAACCGGACCACTGTAAGGAACATTTTCAGATGAGGTCTGAGAATTAAATTCTGGAATTTACGGTTGAAGATAACAAAAAAAGCACTCATATAAAAAATGAGTGCTCTAAATTGAATACATTATTTCTAGCTCAATTCGTTCTTTACAACATCAACGATTTGATCACAATAATTATTAACTTTCTCTTCAGTTGAAGCTTCACACATAACTCTTAGCAGTGCTTGTGTTCCACTAGGGCGAACTAATACTCTTCCGTCTCCATCCATTTCATCTTCGACAGTCCTAATAACATCCAAGATTGGTTGATGAGTCTTCCAAGCGTTCTTGTCTTTAACAGGTACGTTAACCAACTTCTGTGGATAAACTTTAACTGGGGCAGCCAATTCTGACAAACTCTTGCCAGTTTCTTTCATAACATGCAACAAGTGAATTCCTGTTAGCATTCCGTCACCAGTATTCATATATTCATACAGTACAACATGTCCTGATTGTTCCCCACCAATGTTATATCCATTCTCACGAATCTCCTCGACCACGTGACGGTCTCCAACGGCTGTTTGGACATACTTCATCTCATTAGCTTCAATCGCCTTGTAGAGGCCTAAATTGCTCATCACAGTCGTTACGATAGTATCTTTCTTTAAACGACCACCATCATGCAAATACTTACCCAAAATAAACATGATTCTGTCACCATCAACAATATTTCCCTCTTCATCAACAGCAATGCAACGGTCTCCATCACCATCAAAAGCTAAACCGGCAACTGCATCTGATTCTTTAACCTCTTTAGCCAAAGCCTCAGGATGTGTTGAACCAACACCTTTATTGATATTGATACCATCTGGATGAGAAGCCATAATGTCAAAATCAACATCTAAATCAGCAAATAATGTACTTGCTAAGCGACTTGTTGATCCATTGGCTGTATCCAAAACAATCTTCATGTCACTTAGATCATCTGACAATGTTTGCTTCAAGAATTGAAGATATTTTTGAGCACCTTCTGGATAATCGGAAACGCTACCTAATCCCTCAGCTGATGGTCTTGGTAAAGTATCTTCCTTAGCGTCTAATAATTCTTCGATTTCATCTTCAACGTCATCAGCTAATTTATAACCATCGGAACCAAAGAACTTGATCCCATTATCTTCAGCTGGATTATGTGAAGCAGAAATCATAATACCTGCGTCGGCTGAAATACCTCTTACAAGATAAGCTACGGCTGGAGTTGTAATCACGTCCAAATTCAAGACTTCGATACCTACAGAAAGCAATCCCGAAATTAAACTTTCTTGTAACATTTGTCCTGAAATACGTGTATCTCTTGCTACTAAAACACGTGGATGTCCATCTTCATTCTCAGAATGTTGTGTTAGAACATATCCTCCACATCTTCCCAATTTAAAAGCTAGTTCTGGACTTAGCTCTTTATTAGCAATTCCTCTAACTCCATCTGTACCAAAATATTTTGTCATTATTGTTACCCCCAACGTTTAATTTCCATCGTTGTTATCATTATTATTTGTTGTTGAACTATTAGAATCATCAGTGCTTGACGTATCTGTATTCGTGCTTGTACTTGTACTGTTGTTAGAATTCGTTGAAGAACTCTTAACGGTTATTTGAACATTGATATTATCTGGATCAGTTGAAACGACCTTACTCCCTAATGCATCGGCCAAATTAATTGTCTTTTTAGTATCACTATTAACATCAGATATATCTATTGGAACATCGATTGAATCACTAATAGCATCTAATTGATCTTGAGAACCATAAATCTTAATTGATTTAGTATCCGAATTAAATGTATAGCTATTATTAGAATTACTTCCCTTTTGTTTCAAATTTATTGAAACTGTTTTACTAGGAATACTAATTGGAATTTTAACATGAACCGTCTGCGGATCCAAAGTCACACTTAAAGTTTTACCATTTTTATCTAACGCTTGCACTAAAACTTCTTGATCAAAGGTAGATTTTATTCCTTTTGGAAGAACAGCTTCTACTACAACTCGATCAATTTTTTTAACTTCGGCAGCGGCTCCTGTTGCAGTAACGGTTGTTGGTGAAATTGAGGCTGCACCTGCTTGATAGCCTTCAGCAAGTGAGTTTTTATTATATTCTGCATCAACGGTAAATGACTTAGTCTTACGCTTTTGAATATTGACTGTGACATATTTAGGTTTTACCGAATAAGTCAATTCATTATTCAAACCACTGACCTTCACCTGTACCCGATGTTGTCCAGTTGTATATTCTTTTAGATTTAAATATACATTAAAATTCTGAGTGTTCTTAGTAGCTGTTATCAAAGCTGATGGTCCCTCGATCGTTATCTTTACACTTTCAGGATAACCAGTAATGTAATAATCGTTGGTATTAGCCTGAATCTGTAAAGGAACAGTCATCGTAGCTTTCGTATTAGCCGTAGATGTGCTGGATTGATTAGAATCTCTTGTCGATCCAACTCCGGGACTGCTAACGGCAACGAATAACCAAATAGCACAGCAAAGTGAAATGAAAGCATAAAAGTAATTACTATTTATTATCTTTTTCATTTTGCTTGCCCCTTCCTCGATGGATTGAGAAAACATCAAATAATGAACGACTACTTTCATTACTTGAATCCGCTAATTGTGCATGGAGATATTTAAGGTATTCTTCACGGGTTAAATCTAGCATCATATGCCCATTTCTCGTGATCATAACTCCACCAGTTTCCTCAGATACAACAATCGTTATAGCGTCAGTAACCTCACTGATACCAACGGCTGCACGATGTCTAGTTCCCAATTCTTTAGGAATCGTATTGCTTTCTGAAAGTGGCAAATAAGCTGCCGCAACAGAGATTCGATTCTTCCTGACGATCACCGCCCCATCGTGGAGTGGTGTATTCGGAATGAAAATATTGATCAATAATGCCCCGGTAACTTCAGCATCCAAATCTATACCGGTTTCAACATACTCTTCTAAGCCAGTATTCATTTCCAAAGTAATTAAAGCACCAATTCTTCTCTTACTCATATATTGAATCGCCTGGTCGAGACTTTCGATCAGATGATTTTTAGTTTTACCTTCTTCATTACTGGTTGAGCTAAATAGTGGCAATCGCCCTAAGTGCTCCAGTCCACGTCTGATTTCAGGTTGGAAGATTATTACAATAACAATGATCCCCCAATTTATCAGTTGGTCCATTAAAAAAGATACCGTGTGCAAATTTAGCACCCAGCTGATAAGTTTTATCAGGAAGATCACAACGATACCCTTTAGTAGTTGAACCGCTTTGGTACCTCGGATCATAGAGAGCACTTTATATAAAACATACCAGACTACCAAAATATCAACTAGATTGGCCAAGTTCTGCCATGTAAAAATATTGCTTGGTATAAAATTCATTATTTTTACCCCTTATTAGCTGAACTAATTATAGCAAACAATAAAAATTATAAAAATTGTAATTTCTATTGAGTATCAACATTAATTACTTCTTCACTGTAATTAATATTTTGACGTAACTCTTTAGCGGTAGCTTTGCTGATCCTACCACGTTCGAGCAGGTCTTGAACAAAGGCCCTTTGGTAGCTTAAAGCCTTTATTTCAAGACTGGCTCTTTCACTATTAAATTCAGGAGTACGGTGCTTGTTCTTGCCCTGCAATAGATCTAATCGTTCTTCATAATGACGCTGAAAAACGTAAATCAAATTATCCGCAATATCATCATGATCTGACAGATCCAATTCATATAATTTGTCGAGTGCATTTTGTGCACCAGCAATTGATATTTTTAAACCATCTCGATTAAATTGAATAACTTCCTCATGCTTTTTAAATGGCAAGTGAATTATTCGCCTTAATCCTAAGATGGTTCTTCTAAAGTAAGCAATAAAAAATTCAATCGTAGGATTATAACGATGCTTAACGATTTCTTTTTTATACTTAGTAATTTTTTTAACTGCTATATCATAAGCATCTTGAGAGATCTCGTTTTGCGTATATAACTCTTCAATCGCCTCCAATTCACAGTTAAAACAGATATCCCAAAGTTCTGCATCCTTTTTACCCTTAACACGTTTCTTACTGATTTGAGCTGGGTTATTAGATTGAACATTCAAATTATGGATATTGTATAAATATTCCGCAATGATCGTAGAATAAATTACGTCATTATCCTTAATATTTTCATCTTTTAATTTTTTTATAGTTTTTTCTAGAATAATTTTATTAGCCTGGTACTGATCCAATTGGATCTTTACAGGTTCATTTATCTCATCATCTTCGTCGTCGTCATCCTCATCATCATCGTTCAGACTGTTACCACGATATGTAACTGGTTCCGAATTTTTCGTTAAAAATGGGATCAGAAAAGTGGCTCCCAACAAGCTAAAGATAATTACTGTGCTGGCGATAAATAACAGTAAGGTACGTGAAGGAAATGCTGCTCCACCTTTAATTGTCATTGGAATAGACAAAACGGCAACCATAGTAACCGCACCACGTACACCAGAAATTCCTGACATTAAGCAATAATCAAAACGTTCTTTTGAAAAGATAACTGTTTTCCCGTCACTCGGAGCCAAAGTAGTATACAGGTAACTCCAAATGAATCTGATCACGACCAGCATGATCCAAATAATAAATGACAATCCAATCGCCATAAAGGTACTGATATTATCATTATGAACCAACTCTTCCATTGCAAATGGGATCTCGATACCTAACAACACAAAAACGATACCATTTAAGATATAGATAACCATATCCCAGGTCCTTGAGGTAACTAATCGAATCTCTGGTGAAAAATCATTAACTCTTCTATTAGAAGAAATATTCATAATACCAGCCACAACGACTGCTACAACACCGGATACATGTAAAATATCTTCAGCAATGTAATATATAACAAATGGGATCGTGATTTGAATAATCGTGTGCAAAATCGAATCATCGACACCTTGATTGATCAAATACAGTCGTAGGCCATTGAATATCCAAATCGCTATAGCGCCAAAGAAGGCACCAACAAAAGCGATATACAAGAAATCAATTGTTGCACTCTTTAGAGAAAAAACCCCTGTAACTGTTGCGGCAACACCGTATTTAAAACAGATCAAACCAGAAGCATCATTTATTAGACTCTCACCACTAAGTAAATGCATCAACTTATCGGGAATTCTAGCTTTTTTCGCGATAGACTGCACCGCGATCGGGTCAGTTGGCGATAGAACAGCAACCAATGTAAATGCTGTTGCCCATGGTAAAGAAGGAATGAGCATCTTTACGATCACTCCACCAACCACAGTA
This sequence comes from Companilactobacillus keshanensis, assembly GCF_003946205.1. Lineage (GTDB taxonomy): Bacteria > Bacillota > Bacilli > Lactobacillales > Lactobacillaceae > Companilactobacillus > Companilactobacillus keshanensis. The sequence goes on from NZ_RHOS01000022.1 coordinate 7,585, forward strand.
GAGATAATTACCAGAAAAATAGCATTTCCAATGATCGGACCCTTTAATTTCCAAAGTTCTCGTTTTGGGAAACGATTCCCATCATTAAATAGAATTGGTGCAATAAAAGCCAACATAAACCACTCAGTATCAACGGAAATTTTGACATGCATAAACAATGCCGCAATTACCCCTGCTGAAATTTGAATCAAACTTGGTGGAACCGATACAAAGTAATGACTAATAATATTAGCCACAATTAGTAATGAAACAATCAAAATAACTGATTCGAGTACCGCCACAGACATCGCCTACCTTTTTTATAATTTAGCATCTTCTCCGATAATTCTAACTTCTGTTTGAAGTTCAATATCGAATTTTTCTTTAATAGTTCTTTGAATCAAATGAATTAAATTCATGTAATCAGTAGCTGTAGCATGATTGATATTAACGATAAATCCGGCATGCTTCATTGAAACTTGTGCCCCACCGATAATTTTCCCCTGTAATCCAGCCTTAATGATCAACGGACCAGTAAAATGTCCTACGGGGCGCTTGAAGACACTACCGCAAGATGGATATTCCAAAGGCTGTTTTGAACGACGTAACTCATTTAGTCGATCCATTTCCTCTTGAATCTTATTTTTATCACCAGAATTTAATCGGAAAGTTCCACTAATAACAATGCCACCATTCTCCTGTATAATACTGTGACGATAGTTGAAAGCCATATCTTCATGGTTAAAGTTTTTAATTTGTCCATCTGGCAAAAGAACTTCAGCTGAAGAAAAAACATCCTTAATTTCTCCGCCATAAGCGCCAGCATTCATAAAAACGGCTCCACCGACACTACCAGGGATGCCTGCGGCAAATTCTAGACCTGTTAGTCCAGACTTTTGGGCAGCAATTGTCGTGTTGATAATTGTAGCACCCGCTTCAGCGGTAACTTCATTATCATGAATAGAAATTTTATGAAAATTAGGTAAGATAATCACGATACCGCGAATTCCACCATCCTTAATGATCAAATTACTTGCATTACCGATAATAGTTATCTTAATACCATTCTCACGTGCAGTATTAACAATTCCGACAAGTTCATTACGATTTTTTGGAAAGGCCAAGACATCAGCATTTCCACCGGTTTTAGTAAAAGTATACTTGCTTAATGGTTCATCTTTTTTAAATTCAATATTAGGTAATTTTTCAACTGGAAAATTCAATATTCATCATCCTTTTAATGTTACGTAAACTACTCTTAATATTATCACATACTACAATTCTTAACGAACTAACTAGCACTATGACAATGTTATAATTACTTCGAGGTGATACTGTGAAACTTATATCGTGGAATGTAAATGGCCTACGAGCCGTCGTTAAAAAAGATTTTTTAGAAATTTTTAAAAATTTAGATGCTGATATATTCAGTATTCAAGAAACTAAATTACATCAAGATCAGATTGATTTAGAATTACCCGGATATCATCAATACTTTTATGATGCCGTCAGAAAGGGTTATTCCGGGACGGCCGTGTTCACTAAAGAAGAACCAATCAAGGTCACTCGTGGACTCGGTATTGAAGAATTAGACACTGAGGGTCGTACTTTGACATTGGAATTTCCTAAATTCTATTTAATCGATAGTTATTCACCTAACTCACAACAAGATTTAAAACGACTCGACTTTAAATTAGATTACAATGATGCTTTGCATGTCTACATGAAAAAATTATCAACAAATAAACCTGTTATTCTCTGTGGTGATTTAAATGTGGCTCACAAAGAAATCGATTTGAAAAACGATAAGTCTAACCACCATAATCCAGGATTTTCAGATGAAGAACGCCAAAAGTTCACTGATTTGCTTGACGACGGGTTTATCGATAGTTTCCGTTATCTACATCCCGACGAGGTTAAATATTCTTGGTGGAGCTATCGTTTCAATGCTCGTAAGAACAATGCAGGTTGGCGTATTGACTACTTTGTCGTTTCTAATAATGGCAAGGATTTGATCAATAAAGCCGAAATTTTAAATGATATCTACGGATCAGACCATTGTCCGATCGAATTAGATTTAAATTTGGAGGATTAGCATGAATTTTGTCGCAATGGATTTTGAAACTGCTAATGGACACCGCACCAGTGCCTGTTCATTAGCATTGGTTTTAGTCCGCAACAGTCAAATCGTGGATAGTTTTTATACACTAATAAATCCACAGGAAAATTTCAGCCCTAGAAATATTCAGATCCATCACATCAGACCGCAAGATGTACAAGATGCACCTACTTTTGATAAAGTTTGGCCTCATATCCAGCCACTATTTGATACGTCCCATTTAGTCGCCGCCCACAACGCTAGTTTTGATAATAGTGTATTAAAAAATACCTTGACGAATTATGGAATCTTTCCACCAAAGTATTTAACGATCGACACTGTTAAAACCAGCCGTAAATTTTATCCTGACATGCCTAATCATAAATTAGACACAGTCTCAAGAAATCTACGGATCGACCTAGAACATCATCATAATGCTTTAGATGATAGTATTGCTTGTGCCAAGATCCTTTTAAAGACTGAACAGGAATTTGGTACAGAACAAATAAAAAGAATGGCTAAGTTAACCTAAGCCATTCTCTTCATAATTAAAGTTTTATCTTTTTCTAACTCTGTCGTGAATCCAAACTTTTCATAAAGGTGGATCGCAACGGGGTTATTTTTGTATACTTCTAAACTAATTTTTTCAATGGGAGAATGTCTCGCCCAGTCAATTGCTTCTTCAGTCAAATATGATGCGATATTATTGTTCCAAAAATCCTTTTCAACCACAACACCGTATTCTGATTCAACTTCCGAAACTTTTTCTAATCGACAGAATCCCACAATTGAGCCATCGAAAACTGCCACAAAGATTTCATCGAAATCCGATTCTGAAATAACACTCAGTGAATCTGCTTCATCAGAAACACTGACATTTTCTATATCTTCATATTCAATAAAGTCACTTTGTTTACCAGCACGTTTCAAAAATTCAAGTAGAAGTTTTGCATCACTGGGAACGGTTTCTCTGATTATTAGTTGATCACTCATACCAAATCTCCAAAATCACGATTCTCATATTTTTGTCCATGAAGCTTTATTTCGATCTGACGGTCTTCATCAGATAGTCTAGTAATATTGATCGACATATGTTCTTCAGGTACTTCATCTTTGATAAATTGTGGCCACTCCACAATTGTAATCCCATCACCATTGAAATATTCATCAAAACCTAGATCTTCATCTGGACTGCTTTCCAGTCGATAAGCATCCATGTGATATAGCGGAATTTTGCCATCCTGATATTCTCGAATCAAAGTAAAAGTCGGACTTTTAACATTTTTCTTAATATCTAATCCTCTTGCTAATCCACGTGTCAAAGTTGTTTTACCTACACCTAGGTCTCCGTTCATTAAAATGACATCGCCAATTTTTAAATATTTACTCAACTTTTGTCCTAAAGCTTCTGTTTCTTCATAAGAATGTGTTTCTAATTGATATTTGATCATGTTCTACCTCAATATTTTTTTATAAGGCAAGTGCTGCTGTTAAAATAGCTGTCTTATAAACGTCTTCTTCATTACATCCACGAGAAAGATCAGAAATTGGTTTGTTCAAGCCTTGCAAGATAGGTCCAATAGCTTCAAAGCCACCGAATCTTTGAGCAATCTTATAGCCAATATTACCTGATTGTAGTTCTGGGAAAATAAAGACATTTGCGTGACCAGCAACTTTTGAGTCAGGAGCTTTTTGTGCACCAACACTTGGTACAAATGAAGCATCAAATTGTAATTCACCATCTAACTCGATTTCAGGAGCTAATTTATTAGCAATTTCTGTAGCTTCAGCAACCTTAGTAACTTCATCACTCTTAGCACTACCCTTAGTTGAAAAGCTAAGCATAGCAACTTTAGGATCAATGTCAAATAATTTAGCTGTCTTGGCTGTTTGAACGGCAATTTCAGCTAATTCTTGTGCATTAGGATTTATATTGATGGCACAGTCACCAAACATATATCTTTCGTCACCCTTTTGCATAATGAATGAACCACTGATACGTGATGATCCAGGAGCTGTTTTAACAATTTGCAATGCAGGACGTACTGTATCACCAGTTGAATGAACAGAACCTGAAACCATACCATCAGCTTTGCCCATATAAACTAGCATTGTTCCAAAATAGTTATTATCCTTAAGCATTTTTTCAGCTTGTTCTTTAGTATTTTTACCTTTACGACGTTCAACAAATGATTCGACCATAGCATCAAAATCGTCATATGTTTCTGGGTCGATAATAGTAATATCTTTAAGATCAGCAGAATATTCACTTGCTACTTTAGCAATATCGTCCTTATTACCAATAAGAATTGGTTTTAAAACGCTTTCATTGTGGAGACGCAAAGCGGCACGTAAAATTCTAGGTTCATTTCCCTCAGGGAAGACAATTGTAAAGTTTTTCCCATCAATTTTGTTCTTAAGACTATCAAATAAATCCATTATTTCTCCTCCATTTCATCGACAACCTCTGGTAATTGCCAATTGATTACCCTTACATTATAGTGTAAAAGCGCTTCATTTGCTTTAGAAAATGGACGAGAACCCAAAAAACCGTAATTTGCGGAGAATGGACTGGGATGTGTTGAGGAAATAATTGTGTTCTTTTCTTGGTCGATCAAAGGAATTTTACTCTTTGCAGAATTACCCCAAAGTAAGAAAACGACCCCACCACGTTCAGACAACGCATGGATCGCAAAGTCAGTTAATTTTTCCCAACCTTTATTCTTGTGAGAATTAGCCTGACCACGCCTGACAGTCAAAACAGAGTTCAACAACAAAACCCCTTGCTCTGCCCAAGATTTTAAATATCCATGATTAACCGGCTTAAATCCTAAATCACTATCAAGCTCTTTGTAAATATTACGTAAAGATGGTGGAATAGTAACTCCAGGTGCCACCGCAAAACTGCATCCAATGGCTTGATTAGGTTCATGATATGGATCTTGTCCTAAGATGACTACCTTAGTATCGGAAAATGAAGTCCATTTAAACGCCTGATAAATATTATTCATATTGGGATAAATCGTTTGTGTGTTATACTCGTTTTTCAAAAAGTCATGTAGTTCATGATAATATGGTTTTTCAAATTCGCCTTCTAAAACGTCTTGCCAATCATTATTAATAAAATTTCTCAACTCTGCACCTGCTATCTAAATAATATATTTTTATAAAATATGGTAATATGCTCATAGCACAACAATTTGGGGGGAATCATATGATTAAACTAATTGCATCGGATATGGACGGAACCTTGTTAAACGACAAGATGGAAGTTTCCAATCGTAATCTTCAAGCCATAAAAGATGCACAAGAAAGTGGCATTGAATTTCTCATTGCTACCGGTAGAGGAATTGGTGAAGCTAAGCCCTTTCTAAGAGGAAAGGTTACTCCAGGTTACATCACATTAAATGGTGCTGAAGTATTCGATAACAAAGAAAATTTAGTTTCAAGTAATCCAATCTCCATTGACTCTAAAATCAAGATTGTAAATATTCTACGTACTCACAACATCTACTTCGAATTGATCACCAACAAAGGTATCTTTTCCGAAAATCTCGACCTCCGTATATCTAGTTTAGCTGACTTACTGTTAAAATTAAATCCCGGAACTACTAGAGAGGATGCCTTAAAACAAACTAAAGAAAAAATCAAAGGCGTACCAATGACTTATGTTGACAGTTTTGAGGAAATTTTAGCTGATTCAAGTTACGATATCATGAAGATGATTGCCTACGATCCTGGTGAAGCAAAAGTTCTTGGACCTGTAATGGATAAAATCAATAACCTTTCTGATGTAGTCGTCACCTCATCAGCCCCTAATGATATCGAAATTAATAGCGTCGATGCTCAGAAGGGAATGGCCCTTTTGGAATATGCTGAAAAAAGAGGCATTAAACAGACTGAGACCATGGCTATCGGAGATAACTTAAATGATGCGTCGATGATAAAATCCGCTGGAATCGGAGTAGCTATGAAAAATGCCATACCAACTATCACTGATATGGCTGATGAATATACCGATACAAACGTCAATGATGGAGTAGCACAAGCAATTGAAAAAGTGATTGCTGATAATAAAAAAAATATAGGACAAATCTAATGAATTTATTTATTCGCAAAGCAGATTTAATTGACGGCAACGTCTTAGTAATTGCAAATCAGAATAAAGAGACTATCTTTATTGCTTCGCGCGATAAAGACAATCCCCTATTGATCCAGCTATTCAATCGCTTGAATACCAAAATAGGTGAAATAAAATTAAAAAACAACTTCTTAAAAATCTATGGAATCGAAATTAATGGCGAAGAAGTTGCTACTATTAATGCGGTCCCAGTAATTGACATGAAATACGTTCATATTGGTAAAATCAATTGGAATATCACCGGTAATATAATCATGTCAAACTACCACATAACCAAAGGCAACAAAGAAATAATGCAAGTTCAACCGACAATATTAAGTCTAGGACATCCCGGACTTGAATTAGATATTAACGAGATCGATCACGCACCAGTCTGTACATTAATTGCAATATTCTTGGACAAGTATGTTAGAATTCCCAATTTCAAACCTGACAAAACACTAAATTTAGGATTTAAGTCAAAAGTGAACTTCAATAATTTTAAAAAATTGGAGAGCAGATGTAAAAGTACTAAATTTTAATGAGGTTTGAATGTATACAAAATCAAATAATTGATACAAGAAAAAGAGTTATATCACACTTCAGCAGTGTAATATAACTCTTTTTGAATATTTTTATTTTACTAATTATATAATGCCACAGATTTAATCAAACCCTGTTGCGGCATTCGAAAATACTATTCAGATGTTAAATCAAACTGCATATGATCATACAAATGACTACCGATATACAATTGTCCAACCGTTTTAAATCCAACTTTTTTATATACATGTTGTGCCGGTGCATTATCAACATCAACATTCAAACTAAGGATTTTTTCTCCACGTTTACGAATAACCTCAATAAACTCAAGCAAAGTCTTTGTACCGACACCTTGATTTTGGAATTCTGGTGCAACAGCAAACGAATCCAAATACCACTCGCCTGGCCAAGCTTCTTTATCTGTAAAGAATGATGCTTCTTTGATTCCATGTTTTTGCATGATTTTATGTAATGGCACATCAATCGTATCTTCTAATTTCTCAGGATATCCGATTGCAATAGCTGCAACCTTTCCATCAATTTCATTTACCAAAATATGATTTAAACCATAACGGTAATTTTCTAAGAAAAATCCTTCGCGGATGATACTCTTCATAGTTTCATCACCGTACTCTTTAAAAATATCCATTTCCATTTCGTCAAAAATTTGGAAAAGAGTTGGTAATATCTGATCTACATCCTCTTCTTTTGCATATCTAAACATTATTTCACCTCGTAAGTATCATACAGTATCTAGCACTTTCCCGCAAAAAAAGCACTGACTTGTTACATTCTGGGATTAAGTCAGCGCCCGAAAAATCGTTCATAGGTTTTATTATGAGCTGTGCTCAAACAATATAATACCGGTTTTTACATGTAAATAGTATCTACACTTTCAGAAAACTGTCGAATACATTGCCGATTCGTCAAAACATCGAACTATTTTCTAGTCCTGACAAATTCAACATAATCCAGCAACTGCTTTAGTATTATGCGATTATGTTCATCCAATTCAGTATCAAACCAGTTAATTAAAATAAATAAAAACCCTCCAACTAAATATGTCCCTTGTTCTTCACTACAAAGGTCAAATTGTTGAAAGGATTCACTTAGAAGTTTCAAAAAATGATTTCGTCGAACCTGTGCCTTAGTCAAATTATAAAGATTCAAGCAGAGAATCTCCTTATTTGAAATGAAGTATACCAATTCAGAAATTTGCTCATTTATATTGGTCAATACTATCCTTCTAGTAAGTAAATTTTCAAGATATGCATCATAAACTTCATTCAAATCACCAAAATAATAATAGATAGTACTACGTTTCACTCCAGAACTGCGAATAAGATCAGCCATAGTAAATTTGTCTAGCCTCTTTTTCGACAACTCTTTTTCTAAAACTTTGAGTAAATAACTGGCAGTCTGATTCAAAGGAATACCTCATGGCTTCTTTTAGTTATATCTTACCAAATGAATAACCATTTTCCTATATAAAGTAAATAAAAAAGCGTGACCCTCGAAAGATCAATATGCATTTTTAATTGCACGTTGAATTTCTCTTTCCTGATCACGTCTTTTAATTGTCTCACGCTTATCATATTGCTTTTTACCTTCGGCGATACCAATCAAAACTTTAGCGAATCCATGTTTCAAGTAAACTTTCAAAGGTACCACAGTGATACCTTTTTCTTGAATCGTAGAACCAATTTTTTTGATTTCCTTGCGATGCAAAAGCAATTTACGATTTCTCAAAGGGTCATGATTGAACTGATTCCCTTGATCATAAATACTGATATTAACATTCTCTAACCATAATTCACCGTTTCGAGCTTGAACGAATCCATCTCGAATATTGATTTTGCTGGCACGAACTGACTTGATCTCGGTCCCTGTCAAACTGATCCCAGCTTCATATGTATCTAGAATATTATAATCATGACGAGCCTTACGGTTGTTAGCTACTTCATTAGCAGCCTTTGTACGATGTTTTCTCATTATTTATCACCGACTTTCGTATTTACCGCGTCTTTTACCGTGTCCCTTATCATTATTACCATGATGATTATTTCTACGACCATGATTAGAGCTAGAACGACGTTTCTTAAATTCAGCCTCACGCTTGTCGACTTGTTCTTGTTCCTCTTTGTTCAAAACACGTTCAAAGTCAATTTGTCTATGTTCTACGTCAGCTCTGATAAGTTTTACCTTGATTGGTTGTCCAACCTTGAAAGTCTTACCAGTGCCACGACCATGCATCGACATACTCTTCTCATCATATTCATAGAAGTCATCCTTCATATTTGAAATATGAATCAAGCCTTCAACAGTATTGTCCAATTGAATAAACATACCAAAACTTGTGACTGACCCAACAACAGCGTCAAATTCTTGACCAACTTGATCAGCCATATATTCAGTTTTCTTCAAGTCATCAACAGCACGTTCAGCATCAATTGATTTTCTTTCACGTCCAGATGAATGTTCAGCAATTTCACTAAGTTTTCCAGCCCACTTAGCCTGCTCATCATCAGTAAAACCATTTTCAGCATAACTGTGAATCATTCTGTGAACAATTAGGTCAGGATAACGACGAATTGGAGATGTAAAGTGAGTATAGTATTTAGCGGCTAATCCAAAATGTCCTAGTGGATTATCAGAATATCTAGCCTGTTGCATACTTCTCAATAACATAATAGTTACGACTGCTTCTTCAGGTGTACCAATTACTTTGGCAAGGACACCTTGGAACATCTTAGGAGTAATTTCTTTCAAATTACCTTTGACATCAACACCCATTGCAGCAACGAATTCAAAGAATCTTTTAACTTTTTCATCATCAGGTTTTTCATGAACACGATACAAGAATGGTACATGCTTCAAACTGAAGTGCTCAGCAACTGTTTCATTGGCAGCCAACATGAATGATTCGATCATTCGTTCTGAAGTACCACGTTCTCTTAATTTGATATCAATTGGCTTACCATTTTCATCAACAATGATTTGTGCTTCTGTTTCTTCAAAATCAATTGCACCACGGAGATGACGTTTGTTAAAGAGAATCTTATGCAATTCAGCCATCACTGTGATTGTTGGTGCTAGATCCTCATATTCAGCCAATAGATCAGGATCTCCGTCCAGAATCTTATTAACATTATTATATGTCATACGATATTTTGATTGAATAACACTAGGGTAAATATCATGTTTAACAACATTACCTTCTGTATCAATTTCCATATCGCAGGTTAAAGCTAAACGATCTTCACCGGGATTCAGTGAACATATACCATTTGATAATCTAAATGGCAACATTGGAATAACTCGGTCAACTAAATAAGTACTTGTTCCACGTTCATATGCTTCTTCATCCAAAGCCGAACCTTCAGTAACATAGTTAGTTACATCGGCAATATGAACTTCCAAGTGATAATTACCATTAGCAAGTTTTTCAACTCCAACAGCATCGTCAAAATCCTTTGAATCATCCCCGTCAATTGTGATGACCATATTATCAGTTAAATCTTTTCTGCCAACACGATCACTTTCCAAAACATGATCAGGAATTGTTTCAGCTTGTTTTAGAACATCATTAGGAAATTCAGGGTTGATGTCGTTATCAATTACAATAGACATAATGTCAACACCAGGATCATTCTTATTACCTAAAACTTCCAAAGCAGTTCCTTCCATACTTTGTGGATGTTTATCATTAGGATATTCATCAATTGATACTTGAACCATATCCCCCATTTGAGGATGTAGACCCTTATTAGAAATAAATATCATATAAGAAGCAATCTTCTTTTCATGACTCTTAACGTATCCAAAATGACCAGATTTTTCAACCTGAGTATCACTATAGGGGTAGAATTCACCAACAATTTTTGTAAGTGAACGTTCTACAATTCTAATAACCTCTCCTTCAGGTCCTTTGTCGATCCAAGGGTTTGAAGGCTTAGTAATTTTTACCTCAACCGTATCGCCGTTAACGGCATGTAATGTATTATCACGAGTAACAAAAGCGTCTGGTTCAACTTCGTCGTAACGAACGAAACCAAATCCCTTGTCATTTCCCTTAAAAGTTCCTTCTAGAACTTTATCTTGTTGTGTCATCTTAAACTCGTCTTTATTGGTCAAAGTAATCTTACCTTCACCTTCAAGTACGGCCAATGACTTAACAACACGTTTAAAAGCTGAAGCGCCGTGAAGTCTCAGGGCATCTTCAATTTTTTCAGATGTATATCGTTTATCAGGATTACTTCTGAAAAATTCCAATATATCTGCAATTAATTTTTCTTCTTTATCAGGCATTTCTATCCTCAATTATTTTCTAAAAATTTCAATAAATCACTTTCAAGTTGTTTATGAGCGTGATTTATTGTTAAGACGTGTCCAGCCTCATACCAATGCAATTTGGCTTTTTTTACATCTTTAGCTACCAAACCAGCTTTTTCAGGATCAACCATTTCATCAGTTGTTCCTTGACCAATAAAATATGGTTTATCCAATTCCGGAAGCTTATTAGCAACAGTATCTGCTGTTTTATTAATGTTTGTCAACATTAAATCTATCTTTGAATCTACTAGACGCATCTTTTTATCTAATTCAACTTCATCCATATCATGAATTTCATAAACTTTTCTGGCATAGGTTAAAAAGGCACTTCTAACACTGGCAAAAGTATCAGCATACAAAGGGGATCCAAATACTCCACCAATCCTAACCTCAGGGCACTCTTCCAATGCTTTTGTAGCAAAAATTGCTCCTAACGATAATCCAAAGACATAAAATTCATCTTTTCCTTCTTGCTTTAAAAACTCGATTGCATCGAGCACTTGCTGCCACCAAATATCAGGATGACCCTTCTCCAAAATATCCAATGGTTCACTCGTACCATGTCCAGCAAACATTGGGGCATAAACTGAATAATCGCTACGTTCCAAGGTTCTTCCCATTAAACGCATATCATTAGGAGTTCCACTAAAGGAATGAAGCAAAATAACTGCTTTGTTTCCTTTATTAAAGAAAAACGGTTTCGGTTGTAGTATTTTCATAACATTCTTCCCTTCCTGATAATAAAAAACCCCCTGAGATTCATCAGGAGGATACGTTTTTTAATGAGATGACAAGTATACCAATACTATCGAAAATGCAAAAAATAGTACAAGTAAAACATAGGTAACCTTAACCATTACGGCTTCAAAACCGCGCTTTTTTTGTTTAGTGAATAAATCACCACCACCACCGGACAACGCATTCAAAGCATCTTGTTGCTTACTTGGTTGCATTAGTACCGCGATGACTATAAGTACCGAAACAATAACTAAGGCTATTTCAATAACGTTATACACCTTATAAAAACCTCCGTTCATGGTGTTTAAAGCTGAAATCACTTCTAACACAATAACATAATTAAAGCCAAAATTCTAGTACAATCAATTAATCAAATCTTCCATAATCTTCTTCATTTTAGCACGTTTTGCCGCATTCACCATAGTAACTAATCTATCGCCAGCTTTTATAACCGTATCGCCACGAGGAATAATTTGTGCTTCACCACGATAAATTGCCACAATCAGAATATCCTTTGGAAAGGGTACGTCACGAATATATTTACCATCGATCGAACTACCCTCAAAAACGGAAATTTCCAAACGATCGTTAAGCTTACTTGCCTTATTCAAAAAATTCGAATCTACATTCAAACGTTCTTTCAGAGATTCGTAAATTGGAGCACCATCTAAAAGATCTACTACCAAATATGCTATCAAAGAAATAACTGCTAAAGGCATCAAGTGCTTCAATGAACCGACCATTTCGGTAACCAAGATAATAGCTGTAAAAGGTGCTTTACCTATACAAGCGAAATATCCCGCCATAGCAAAAATTATCAAATTACTTTCAAACGCTAATGGTAACAATCCCAGACTATGCATTGACACTGCATAGACTGCTCCGATGATTGCTCCCAAATTTAGAATTGGTAAAAAGATTCCACCAGGCAATCCTGATCCATAAGAGATCATGGAGAATACAAATCGTAAAACTAGCAAACCAATCAAAAGTTTTAAACTGGTCCCCAAATTCGTTAAATTTATAATTATTCCATTACCACCACCGATAAACATGGGAAACATCATCCCTATTGGCACGATCAAAACTAATGGAATCAATCCCTGTAAGTTTCGAGGAATCCTAGTTTTAGAATACAGTGCTGGCATAGATAACAAGACGACTTGATATAAGCGACCTAGTAGTCCTAAAACAACCCCTAATAATAGTAGATGCCAGTAATATTTAATTGGCATACTGAACTTATATGGAACATCTAGGACCGGTCTTAATCCAAAAACATATAATGCTATCAAGTTTGAACTTACAGAACTTGCCAAAGCTGTTACCCAAACTAATGGCGAAAAATTATGATATACCTCTTCCAAAATGAACATAGCACCTGCTATTGGAGCATTGAAGGCGGCCGCCAGACCACCCGCGGCACCACTGGCAATTAAAACTCTTTTGGATACACCATTTTCTTTGGTAAACTCACTGAATCCTTGACCAATCGCGGCGCCCAACTGGATAGACGGGCCCTCTCGTCCGAGAAATAGTCCCGGTCCGATGCCCAAAATACCACCGACAAATTTCTTCCATAAAATTGGCCACCACTTTAGTTCCATTTCTCCAGCCAACTGAGCTTCAACTTGAGGAATACCTGAACCTGAAATATTAGGTTCTTTTTTCAACAAGCAGCTGACCAATAAACCTACTACAATTACTAAAACTAATAATGCAACTATTAAAATTACATTCGATCGGGCTGCCGTATAAGCACTTTGAAAAACTACCAATAAACGAGCAATCGACCAACGGAAAGCACTGACTACCAGGCCGGATAAAATCCCCACGATAACTCCGCCTAAGGTCAATTTTAACTTATCATTATCTGCTATTAGAACTTTCATAAATTTCACCCCGTTCCTAAAAGTATAACCTAAAAATTTACAAAATAAAAAAGCGACCCAACGTCGCCTCAAATTGTATCGTATAAACTCCAACTTATTGTTCCCTTATAAATCCCATCTAGTTCTGTACTAGTGGTCCTTAGTAAGATCCCATTATCTTTATTCCAAGACTTGATTATATCTGTTATTGAAGTCTTATTATTCGTCTTCACATGCGTTGCTATCGTCGTATCATTATTTACTAATGAAGTCACTGAATCATTATCCTTAAAAACCAGTCCACCTTGTAAAGCTACACCACTAGCAGTTTTCAATTCCGTAGCATTTGCGACCACTCTCCATTTACTATCAATACTACGTTCATCCTTAACAGATAATTTCCAATCATTATTCCTTTTAACCATTTCCGGTCGTCCATAATTATTTAAAGTTTTAAAACTTGATTCATTGGATACTTCGTCAAAGCTTAAGGCCCCAATAACTGTTATCGTTACCTCAACAACATTTGATTTATTACCATAATCATCAGTGACATATACATCCAAAGTATTTTTTCCTGCTTTTAAATCTGCCGCTTTAACAGTGATTCCAAAAAAGCCATCATCAGTAGTACTCATTTGACCATTTGGACCATCTTCATCATTTAAAACCGTATGAACTGTAAAATGTGAATTGTCTATCGTTGTACTTCCACCGGCATATAAAATTATTCCACTGACTTTGGCGTCTGTATTAACATTAATTATTTGATTAGTTCCCGTAGTTAAACCGATTACTATTCCTTTATCCGATTGAATATTAAATTTTGGTGTTTCCACGTGGGTAATATAATTGGTTGAATTAAAAGTTGAAGTAACTTCTGGGATATCTGTATCACGATTTACTTCAGCTGCTCCAGTGAATTCAATTTTAGCAACAGGATCAGTCGTCGAAAGATTTTTTGTCAAAGCATATTTTATCTGATTATCCGTCATTCCATTTAAAGAAATTTTCTCAGTGGAACTTGTATCATTATTGTAAGTAATTGTGGCACTAGTGTACGTAATGTTGCTTCTTTCAGCTGTTGATGGATCTTCAGCATCAGGATCGGGAGCCATCCCTGGTAGGTGTATATTAGCAACTATATTTTTCCAATCTCGTCGGCCATCAAGATATTTGAGATCGTATGAAACATTGATAATATCACCTGAAATTACCGTATCCCCCTCTTTGATTTCTTGATTTTGAACTAAATCAAATATTGATGGATCAATTTCAGCATTTACTAAATCCGGAATAGTTTCAAAAATAACTAAATTATTTTCATAACGACTACTCGTGGTCCCGGTAAATCCCCATCTGACCTTACCATCACTAGAATTTAACTTACTGGTATCTATTTCAAAATTCTTTGAAGGAGCATCATCATTAGTACTCCCATCAGAGTCAACATCGTCAAATGTATATGTCATTGTACCAATTTTAGATTCACCTGGAATCCACGATATGGTTAAATGGTGCCACGATCCATTTGTTAATCCAACATTATCAATCAAACCATTATGATTTAGATAATTATAATAACTACTAAATGTTATTGGCCATCCGATCGACTTTGTTTGAGTATAGTATGAAGAGGCCTCTCCAGGATAATTAGCCGCAATATGCTGGTTGGCATTAGACACCGGAACGTCAAATGAGCCCGCTGTCCCTGCCCCACTATATGAATCAGTGGCATTAATAGCAGTATCAAACTCTAAAGCCCAACTATTTTGAATCGCAGTTGTGGCAAATTTTGAAGTATCACTCATATCAGAATGTGTATCCACACCCCAAACACCTAAGCTTTCTCCTCCTGTCGGCTTTTTAGTATTCCCCCATATACCGGTCCATAAATCAGTTGAAATAGCGGCCAAACCTCGGGAATCATTTTGTAAAACAAAGGCCATACCTTCTCCAGATGAACTGGAATTACCAAAATACATCCACATTGACATTGTCTGATTTTTATTTAAATCAAAGTAATTGTTGTCTGTTGACCAAATGGAACCAATCTGATTTTTCCCATTATTTATTTGAACCGCCTCCGTATCAGTAACATTAACATTATTGATATCAACAACTTTAGAGACATTTCCAGAAAAAGTTCCCGGAGAAAAAATATCATCTAAGTTAAGCCCCTGAGGCGCACCATTAATTGCCGAATCTAAGTCACTATCAGCCTTAACTTCTTTTACGTGTATAAAACCAATTGAATAAATACAAAAGAATACTATCAATATGCCTATATATCGTCTATTTATTTTTGATCTCATGGCCCTCCCCGTGTGATTAAATAAATATTTGATTTCTTTAGGATATTCTACATTATGTAAGCATTCTTATAAACCATATTTTGCGATTTTATTTTTAATATTTTGATTATAATTTAATTTATTGCATAAAAAAAGACTGTCGTAAGACAGTCTTAATTCAAATATCAATTATTTGTTTAAGTTATAGAAACTCTTGATACCTTTATATTCAGCTTGGTCACCAAGTTGATCTTCAATTCTCATCAATTGGTTATATTTAGCAATACGGTCTGTACGACTCATTGAACCAGTCTTGATTTGACCTGCGTTTGTAGCAACAACAAGGTCAGCAATTGTTGTATCTTCTGTTTCACCAGAACGGTGAGAAACAACAGCTGTGAATCCAGCTTCTTTAGCCATTTCGATAGCTTCAAATGTTTCTGTAAGTGTACCAATTTGGTTAAGTTTGATAAGGATAGAGTTTGAAACTCCCATTTCAATACCCTTCTTCAAGTAGTCAGTGTTTGTAACGAACAAGTCATCACCAACAAGTTGTACTTTCTTACCAAGAGCCTTTGTAACTTTTTGCCAATCTTCCCAGTTGTTTTCGTCAAGTGGGTCTTCGATTGTGATAACTGGGTATTTTTCAACGATTCCGTCAAGCAAGTCGATAAATTCGTCAGTTGTTAAGCTGGCACCATTTTCGCCTTCACCCTTAAGATCGTATTTACCAGTTTCTGTGTTGTAGAATTCTGATGAAGCACAGTCAAAGCCAATAGCGATATCGTCGCCAGGTTTGTAACCAGCTTTTTCGATAGCTTCAACCAAAATCTTGAAAGGAGCTTCGTTGTTCTCAAGGTCAGGAGCAAATCCACCCTCATCACCAACAGCAGTGTTTAGACCACGGTCTTTAAGCAATGATTTTAGTGATTGGAAAGTTTCTGAACCCATACGTACAGCTTCGTGAACTGATTTTGCACCAACAGGTACGATCATAAATTCTTGGAAGTCAACGTTGTTATCAGCATGCTTACCACCATTGATAACGTTCATCATTGGTGTTGGCAATACGTGAGCATTAGGACCACCAAGATATTCGTACAATGGAAGACCAATTTCGTCAGCAGCAGCACGTGCAGCAGCTAATGAAACACCTAAGATAGCATTTGCACCAAGGTTACCCTTGTTTTCTGTACCATCTAATTCGATCATAGCTTGATCGATAGCTCTTTGGTCAGTAACATCCATACCAACGATTTTCTTAGCAATCTTGTCGTTAACGTTAGCAACGGCTTTAAGAACACCCTTGCCACCAAAACGTGATTTGTCGCCATCACGTAATTCAACAGCTTCGTGTTCACCAGTAGAAGCACCTGATGGAACGATTCCGCGGCCAAAGCCACCTAATTCAGTATATAGTTCAACTTCAACAGTTGGGTTACCACGTGAGTCAAGAACTTCGCGACCTAAAATATCAGTAATTACAGACATATTTTAAAAATCTCCTTTATGATTTTAATACAAGCTAATTTTAACCTTTTTATTGATTAAAATACATATAACAATTAGTTATTATTTTTGAAAGTTTGCTAATGCTAAGAATGATTCAGGATCCATGCTGGCACCACCAACAAGTCCACCATCAATATCTTCTTTAGACATTAATTCTTTAACATTTGCAGGTTTAACTGAACCACCGTAAAGAATACGTACTTTATCGGCAGTATCTGCATCATACAAACTAGCAATCTTTTCACGGATTACATGAACCATTTCTTGTGCTTGATCAGCAGTAGCAGTCTTACCAGTACCGATAGCCCAGATTGGTTCGTAAGCAACAACTGATTTTGCTAAGTCATCATCAGAGATGCCCTTAACAGCATTTTCAATTTGACCAGTTACCCATTCTTCAGCTTTGCCAGATTCACGTTGTTCTAATGTTTCACCACAACAGATAATAGGTAGCATGTTGTTCTTAAGAATAGCATGTGCCTTCTTGTTGATATCTTCGTCAGTTTCAGCGAAGTATTGACGTCTTTCTGAGTGACCAATAATTACATAGTCAAGACCCATATCTGAAAGAGCCTTTGGTGAAGTTTCACCAGTGAAAGCACCGGCGTCTTCGAAGTAACAGTTTTCAGCAGCTGTCTTAAGTGGTTCGTCTTTTGAGAACCATGTAAGTGCGTTCAAATCAATAGCAGGAGCACCAATAATAGCTTCTACGCCAGATTCTGGCAACTTACCTTTGATAGCTTCTAGAAATTCTTGGGTTTCTTGAGGATTTTTGTTCATCTTCCAGTTACCCGCAATAATAGGTGTACGCATAAATTAAATTCTCCTTTAATTATTTGTTGGAAATTGAATCGATACCAGGTAATACTTTACCTTCAAGATATTCAAGAGAAGCACCACCACCAGTTGAGATGTGTGTTAGCTTGTCAGCGATACCAAGACTCTTAGCAGCAGCAGTAGAATCACCACCACCAACAATAGTAATAGCATCTGACAAGTTACCCATTGCACGTCCAACTTCAAGTGTACCGTTAGCAAAGTTGCTCATTTCGAATGCACCCATTGGTCCATTCCATACAACAGTCTTGGCACCCTTTAGAGTATCTTGGAACAATTTAACTGACTTAGGTCCGATATCAAGAGCCATTTCGTCATCAGGAATATCAACTCCATCAGTAGTTGTTGCTTTAGCATCATTTGAGAATTCTTTAGCAATGATATGATCTACAGGAAGAACAATCTTGTCACCAGCTTTTTGAAGGAGGTCCTTAGCTAGTTCAACTTTGTCTTCTTCGAACAATGACTTACCAATCTTGTGACCTTGAGCAGCCAAGAATGTATATGCCATACCACCACCAATAATAATGTGGTCTGATTTTGGAATAAGATTTTCAATAACACCGATCTTATCTGAAACCTTTGCACCACCAAGAATTGTTACAAATGGGTGTACAGGATTGGCAACAGCGTTACCTAAGAACTTGATTTCTTTTTCCATCAAGTATCCAGCAGCAACTGGCTTACCAGCAGCCTTCATGGCTGTTGAAATACCAACGTTTGAGGCATGGCTTCTGTGAGCTGTACCAAAAGCATCGTTGATAAATACATCACCAAGTGATGCCCAGTATTCACCAAGTTTTGGATCATTTTTACTTTCACGTTTACCAAAGTCGTTGTCGATATCTTGGAAACGAGTATTTTCCATCAATAAGATATCGCCATCATTTAGTTCACTGATAGCATCTTCAAGTTCTTTACCTTCGTTAGTTGGTACGAACTTAACTGACATGCCACTTAACTCTTGTAACTTTTCAGCAACTGGCTTCAATGACAAAGCTTTCTTGTCTTCATCACTCTTAATTCTACCTAAGTGAGAAAGTAAGATAACCTTTCCACCTTGCTCAGATACATATTTGATTGTTGGGATAGCACCTACGATACGGTTTGTATCTCCGACAACACCATCTTTAATTGGAACATTGAAATCTACACGCATTAAGACTTTCTTGCCTTTTACATCCACGTCAGAAACAATAAGTTTGGCCATTATAAATCCTCCAAATAATTATCTTAAAAAAATAGCGGAAGGAGTTTATCTCCCTCCGCCAATTTAATTCATTAAATTAGTCTGTTTGTTTGCTAGAAACTAATTAAATTAGTTTAATGTAGCAAATTTTTCAAGTGTACGAACCATTTGTGCAGTAAATCCTGATTCGTTGTCATACCAAGCAACAGTCTTTACAACTTGGCCATCACCTGAACCAACGATTTGTGTTTGTGTTGGGTCAAATACTGAACCGAATGAAGTACCGATAACGTCAGATG
The DNA here is from genome assembly GCF_003946205.1 of Companilactobacillus keshanensis. Taxonomy (GTDB): domain Bacteria; phylum Bacillota; class Bacilli; order Lactobacillales; family Lactobacillaceae; genus Companilactobacillus; species Companilactobacillus keshanensis. Next base: position 27,397 of record NZ_RHOS01000022.1, read on the forward strand.
AAACAATTTCATCATCGTTGTAACCGAATGAAGGGTTGTTGTCAGTATACTTCTTGATAGCAGCATTAACTTGGTCAACTGTAACTTCTTTGTCAAGTGTTGTTACTAATTCTGTAACTGAACCTGTGATAACTGGAACACGTTGTGCATGTCCATCAAGTTTACCTTTAAGTTCAGGAACAACCATACCAAGGGCCTTAGCAGCACCAGTTGAATGAGGAATAATGTTTGCAGCAGCAGCACGTGCAGCACGAACATTACCTTTACGTTCTGGACCATCTTGAAGTTTTTGTGTAGCTGTGTATGCGTGAATTGTTGTCATTGTACCAGCTTTGATACCGAATTCTTTGTTAACGGCATTAGCTAATGGTGCAAGACAGTTAGTTGTACATGAACCAGCTGAAGCGATCTTAACGTCATTTGTAAGAATATCGTCATTTACACCGTAAACAACTGTAGCCATGTCACCTGATGGAGCTGAGATCAATACACGTTTTGCACCAGCATCAAGATGAGCTTGTGCTTTTTCTGATGATGTGTAAAAACCAGTACATTCAAGAACGATGTCAACACCGTCATTTGCAACCCATTTAAGGTCTGCAGCGTTCATTTCAGCATAAACAGGGATTGTCTTACCATCAACGATGATAGCATTTTCTGTAGCACTGATTGAATCAGCCTTAAAGTTACCATGGGCTGTATCATATTTTAATAGGTGTGCAAGCATTGCAGGTGATGTCAAATCGTTGATTGCAACAACTTCCAAATCTGTGTCGATTGAAGCAATACGACGGAATGCCAAACGACCGATACGTCCAAATCCATTAATACCAACTTTTGTAGTCATACAAAAATTCCTCCTTCAGGAAATTAAAACTATATTATTTTAAAGGGTTATCCCTTAAAATCAACTCTGAGGCACCTTCATCAGTTATCAAAATAGTATGAGAAGGTGCATTATTCATATATGATTTAATTGCATCAGCCTTATTTTGACCTCCGGCAATCGCGATCACATATTCTATTCTATCAAGGTCCCGGACATGAAGTCCAATCCTAGGTACCTTATAAACAAGTCTTCCCTTTTGATCAAAGAAATCTCCGAATGCCTCTGAAACAGCATTACTGTCCAAAACATTCATTTTCTCTTCTGGAGAGAGGTTTCTGCGATCAGCCATGATACTTGCCGTACCAATGCTGTGTATAACAACATTGCTATTATATATTAAATCAAGAACTGACTTAATTGAAGACTCTTTTTGCAATGATTCAAAACTTTCAGCACTTATATCTTCTGGAAGATACAAGGCACGGTATTGACCATGCGCTTTCAATGCCATCTCAGCACAGACACTATTTGCTTGCATCATCACCGACTCACCTAATCCTCCACGAGCTGGTAAAAATAATAGCTTGCGATTCTTAGATAAATTAGATGAAAGATTTTGAGCAACTCGTGCCATGGTCGTTCCACCCGTTACGGAAATAATACTATTTCCTTCCGGTAAAAGCGAGCCAAGTAATTGATTAAGTCTTCGTCCAAAGGAATCGATCACTCCATGTTGTTTATCAGCGTTACCTGGTAAGACAATACAACGGGCAATTCCAAGCTTTTGACTTAATTTCTTTTCTATCAGTGCCGTACCCTGATAACCTGCAAGAACTTTTCCAAGTTCACTTGCAACATGGCTGCCCTTTTCGGTTAGAGACATTCCAGATTTTGATGAGAGAATCAAACCTTGATTCCTCAATAAATCTGTTTCAGTTCTCAAACTACGTTCAGTCACATCTAGGTCATCGGCTAACACTCTGCGCCCAACAGGTTCCATTAGTGAAATACTCTGAAGGATTTTAAATCGCTTTTCCAGAGTCTTAATGAAGTCCGGAGCAATTAGATCAAGCAATTCTAAATCTTCATTATTAGTCATTTGATATACTCCATGGGACTTTTTCTGTCCCTGTATGTCTATTTACGACCCATGTACTCAAAAAATAAAAGCCCGGATGACCAAAGTCATCTCCTAAGCACAATGATTATTATATACGGTATTATTATTTTTTCAAGAGTTTAGTTTCAAAAAAACACAATGGTTACGCTTTCTTGCCAATTTACTTTTTTTCGATTAATGAGATAATATAAGGACATGCGCTGTTAGTGTAATGGATAGCACATAGGATTCCGGTTCCTGGGATGCGGGTTCGACTCCCGCATGGCGCATCAATACTACTATAGTAGTAGAAACAAGGTCAAAACTTCATATACTTTGAGGTTTTGACCTTTTGTAATTCATAGTTTTATCTGGGAGGGATTCATTTGAAAGAGCAAACAGCCGACATCGGAGACTATATGAAAGTCTTTGCTTGTACCGCTGTAATGATGCAAACGGTCTTGAGCATAGTACTAAAAAATGAACCAAATGAAGACTATCAAATATTAATTGGGATTCTTTACAACTTAGTTAAGTTTACTGCACCAGTCTTCATATTTGGAATCCTTTATACAACCATTAGGACAACACCCCCACTTTATAAAGAGTATCTAAAAAAGCAGTGGTCAGCACTATTTGTACCAACTATTTTTTGGACCCTAGCATATTTATTGATATTCCCAAATTTGCAACAAGTAAACTCCTACCATGATTGGCCCAGTTTCCTTTGGCAGTTTGTAAACGGTAATGCCGCTCCACATTTATGGTACAACACAATGATGTTGCAATTCATAATCTTAATGCCATTATTCTGGTTTTTATCCAAATTCATTCGCAAAAACGCTAATTATACTTCTTTGATAATCGCTATTACGACGGTTGGATATTTTCTTTGGATTTATTTTTACGATTTAACCATCTTTCACAGTGTACACGAAGAGAATTGGTATTTACTGGATCGACTATTTATTAGCTTTATAATTTATGGAATATTTGGGACTTTAGCTTGGATCAAACGTGATAGTCTGGAAAAATTCATTAAAGTAGCTTGGCCTTATTTAATATTGGCCTTTATCGCAATTCTTGTTTGGACAAATTACGAATTGTTTACTTTCGGTTTTCCAATACATTTAGCAGACGCCACATATTACAAACCTTCAATGACGTTATATTCATTGTTGGTTATTGGACTGATAACGACCCTAGCCATAAAACAAATCAAGGCTAACTCCAAATATCTACCGCTATTTCACTTTCTAGCTACATACGCATATCGATCCTATCTATCCAATGTTTTTTGGTTACAAATAATTTGGCAACTTGGTGGACGTAACATCACTTTCGTCAATCCCCTATTAGGGATTTTAACCTGTTATTTATTAACATGGCTCTTATCATTCTCGTCAGCTTTTTTATTTCATATTATTTGGAAGAATATTAAAAGAGTGATGCCATAAGGCACTGAGTATATAATTTGATACAGATAAATAAGAGCACTTCTGAGAAAATAAATCTTGGAGGTGCTTTTGCTTTGACT
>NZ_RHOS01000023.1 GCF_003946205.1 Companilactobacillus keshanensis
ATTTTAGTTTCAACAGAATACTTTGGCATAATAAAAACCCCTTGCTTGGATTTCTCCAATGCAAGGGGTTCATTACAACCCTTCTTAGGCAGAGTCCTTTTTATATTTGTTGCTCTATACTAATCATTTCTAAAACTCCCATTGCACATTCTGAGCCTTTATTACCAATTTTCCCACCAGCTCTATTTAGAGCCTGATCCATAGTGTCAGTCGTTAAAATACCAAACATAACCGGTATAGGTCCATTAAGAGAAACGCTTGCTACACCACTGGCCGATTCAGAACAAACATAATCATAGTGGGATGTTTCACCTTTAACTACGGCCCCTAAAGCAATTATCCCGTCAAATTTTTTACTCTCAGATGCTATCTTTGCAATCCTAGATATCTCCATTGCCCCAGGAACAGTAATAATCGTAATATTATCATTCAAAACGTTACATCTAATTAAAGTTTCAACTGCTCCTGAAGTTAATTTTGCGGTAACAAGTTCATTAAATTGAGCCACTACAATGGCTATTTTTAGATTTTTTCCATTTATTTGACCAATTACTTTAGTCATTATTAATTTACCTCGCTTAAAATATGATGTAATTTGTCTTTTTTTGTTTTTAAATATTTAAAATCATTTTCAGTAGGAGTGATTTCTAAACTGATTCTTTGATTTACTTCAATTCCCAAGTTTTCAAGTCCAGATATTTTTTTGGGATTATTAGTCATCAAATCGACAATTTCTATACCTTTTTGATGTAATATATTGGCTGCTATTCCATAATTTCTCATATCTGCCTCAAAACCTAATTTCTTATTGGCTTCAACTGTATCAAAACCTTGTTCTTGTAATTTATATGCCTTGAGTTTATTTAACAAACCTATCCCCCTACCTTCTTGACGTAAATAAATAACAGCACCGCTACCATTTTCCTCAATCATTCTTAAGGACTCTTCCAACTGTTCACCACAATCACATCTTCGTGAACCAAGCACATCTCCAGTAAAACATTCTGAATGAACCCTCAAAAGAAGAGGTTTATCTAAGCTTATTTCTCCCTTTGTTATCAATAATGTTGGTACATTATTGTCTGATGTATTGAACGCCTCCAATTTAAAATCACCATATTTAGTAGGTAAATCTACCTTAGTAATTGACTTTGAAATAGTCTTATCAAACATATAACGATAATCTGAAATATCTTTAATCGTTATCAATGTCATTTGACTTCCCTCTGCAAATGCCTTTAAGTCCTTTAATCTAGCCATAGTTCCATCTTTTTTTATAATTTCACAAATATATGCTATTGGATTAGCCCCGGCCAGTTTGGCTAAATCTACTGCTGCCTCAGTGTGACCATCACGATCTAAAACACCGTTATCCCTAGCAATAAGCGGAAAAATATGACCTGGATGATAAAAATCATCATGACTACTCTTTGAATCGGTAAGTTTTTGAATCGTTTTAGCTCGATCAAATGCGGAAATCCCCGTAGTTGTTGTTTTAGCATCAGTACTGACTGTAAATGCTGTTCCAAAAGCATCAGTTGAATTTGTAGTCATTCTTTGTAGTCCCAATCTATCAGCATATTCCTTACTCATTGGCACACACAGCAATCCACGTGCCTTATTAATCATATGATTTACATTTTCAGGACTAACAAAATCGGCGAGACCAATCATATCACCTTCTGATTCGCGATTAGGGGAATCCGCTACAATAATTAATTTTCCATTTTTTAAATCCGTAATGGCTTGTTTGACTTGTTCAATATTCTTATTATCTATCATTTTAATATGCTCCCAATTTCGAATTGATAATATATCTGCCTAAAACATCGACTTCAATATTTACTAGATCGTTCTCATCTAAATTTTTTAAATTAGTTTCTGACAAAGTATGTGGTATTATTCCAACTTTAAATGTATTTTTATCAACTAAAATCACCGTCAAACTAATACCGTTTACTGCTATTGATCCTTTTTCTACGATATATTTTTGATATTTTTCTGGAAATTCAAATTTTAAAATAATTGAATTTTGATCCTTAGTTCGCCTCAGTAATTTAGCAATTGCATCCACATGTCCTAAAACAAAATGACCATCTAATCGATCATGAACCAGTAAGGATTGTTCCAAATTAACTGAAGAATCAATTTTTAAATCTGATAAGTTTGTCCTCCTAAAGCTTTCTGGCATTATATCCACCGTAAAACTTTTCTTATTGAAACTCGTAACTGTTAGACAAACTCCATTAACTGAAATACTATCGCCAAGTCCAATCCCACTCAGTTTTTGATATCCCACAGTTAATTTTTTTGTTTCCTTAAGATCATCAATCCTAACAATTTTTCCAACTTCTTTAATTATTCCTGTGAACATTTGTATCCCTCTCAGCGGTTATTTTTAAATCAGGTTTTAAATTTTTAACTTGAAGGTTCTTTAAATTCATTATTTTAGATAATTCTTCCCCAAATATGGCAGGTAACCCTTGCCCCCCAAATATTTTAGGTGCTATGTACACTACAAAATTATCAACCAAATTTGAGCTAATAAAATTAGCCTGAAGACTACTGCCTCCTTCAATCAATAGTGACTGAATACTATGTTCTGTTAACAATTTTAAAATTTTATTAGGTGTCCAATCATCAACAAAAATAGAAACATTTTTAGAAAAATCCTTTTTAGGCTTTGTTTTACTTAAAAACCAAATTTCACTATTAACCTTAAAAATTTTTTCACTCAAATCGACTTGATTTATATCTTTAATTAAAATTAATCGTATAGGAGAAAATTTCATATTATTTAATCTGACCGTTAATTCTGGATCATCTATCTTGAAGGTATTCTCTCCAATCAAAATAGCCTGATTCTGACTCCTCAATTTTTGTGAATCCATATAGGCAGCACTTTCCGTCAAAATTGATCTATTATTTCTAATATGATTAATTTTTCCATCAAGTGTCATTGCATATTTAATGGTTATTAGAGGTCTATTATTCTTATAAAAGAAATTATAAGAGCGGTTAAACTTAGGATATATATCATTTATTTCTACATTTACGTTGTGTTCTTTTAAATAATCTACACCGAATCCACTGACAATGGGATTTGGATCAATTTGTCCGATTACCACTTTCTTTATTCCTGCTTGGACAATTTTTTCAACACACGGTGGTGTCTTTCCAAAATGCGAACAGGGCTCTAAAGTTACATAGAGCGTTGCCCCTTTAGCATCAGTAAGTTTAGATAATTTACTTAATGCATTTATCTCGGCATGATTCTCACCGAATTTTTCATGATGTCCAATTGCCAGTATCTGATTATTTTTAACGATCACAGCTCCAACTTTAGGATTAGTCCAAGTACTATGTCCCTTACTAGCGGCATCCAGTACCAACTTCATATAATCTTTTGAATCCAATTCTTATTCACCTCATTTTTATACAAAAAAAGCCCCGCATCTATTTAAGAATGCGGGGCTACATTGTTTTTTAATAAGCCAAATAAAATTTCATACGAGAAAAATGTAGAAATCAAGCCACTACAAATAAGGTATGAACCTTAATTTTTTCTTCTACCATCCAGACTTTACTGTCGGTCTCAGACTTGCACTGAGTCAACCACTAACGTGGGTCACGGACTTCAACAATTGTTGTTACCGTCGGTCGGGAATTACACCCTGCCCCGAAGAAATCATATTTAGTTTTCGCTTACATCGTACTATATAGATTTTTCATATGCAAATAATCATTTAAAACATCATACTATCTGTGTCAAAATGTCATTTTTAAATTTCATATAATCAGAATCAATATCGGCCGAATTTATATTAAAATATGGATTTTCAACCACCCTTAATTGTGAACCTTTGTCGGGTGTCATAATCATGATACGATTTCCTAATTTGATGGCCTCATCAATGTCATGAGTAATAATGAAAAATGTCAGATGAAGTGACTTCCACAAATCCAAAATAACGTCATGAATATCATTACGTGTAAATTCATCTAATGCACCAAATGATTCATCAAACATTACTAATTGTGGCTGATTAGCTAAGGCTCTGGCTATAGCTACTCTCTGGCGCATACCACCAGATAATGAGAATACATAGTCTTTTTTCTTATCCGTCAATTGGACTTGATCTAATAAAGTGTCTACTCTTTCATCAATGGCATCTTTATCAAAATGTCTCATTTTGAGTCCAAAACCAATATTATCAGCTACATTTAGCCAAGGATACAAGGCATTATTTTGAAAAACAACACCCAATTTCCAATTTGGTCCAGTTACTGGTTTACCATTCAACAGAACCTCACCAGTAGTTGGCTCTATGTATCCAGCAATGGTATTCAATAAGGTACTTTTACCACAACCAGATTTGCCAATAACAGTCACTATCTCACCACGAGTAATATCCAAATTTAAGGAATTTAAAGTTGGTTTATCATCATTTTCATAGGTTACTGTTAAATCCTTAACCTCAATAATTTTTTCCATCTAATCATCCCCCAATTCGTTTACATATTTATCAGCTATAAAATCATTTATTTCTTTTTTACTTGGAGCATGATCAATAGTTTGCTGTTGAGCCATAAATTTTCCAGTTATATAAAGTTGTTCTGGAAATGTCTCACTAAGAAATTCACTATCAACCATCTGTTTAGCAGTAAGCCACTTAGATGTACCAATCTGTGATTTGGCTTCTGAATATCCTAAATCCATTTGCTTAGAAGCGGCTTTAATTGTAACTTCAGGATCACTTTGCATTTCAGCATGAGATTTATTTAATTGTTTAAGTAATCCAGAAACTAGTTTAGGATTACTCCGTTCAAAACCGCCACGAACTAATGTTACATTGGCCGTAATACGATTTTGATTACGTAAATCCTCACTAGTTATTAGGAAATGTCCATTTTTTAGCATGGGCGTCAAAGTTGGTTGCCAAGTATATGCCGCCGAGATATCTCCTCTATTCCAAGCTGCAACAATATCTTGAGTATCCATATCTAACAATGAGACTTTATTCAATAAGTGATGTTTTTTTAGTGTCATCATTAAACTATAGTGCGATGTCGAAGCAAATGGTGTTGCAATTTTTTGACCAGCCAAATCGTCAAAATTTTTGATTCCACTGCCATTTCTGACTACTAAACCTTCATTATTTCCCAGAACATCATTGACCCAGACCAATTTAGCATCAATTTTAGAAGTTAGAGCCACAACAGCATTGGTATCTCCCATAGTTGCAAAATCAATATCTCCGGATATCAAGGCTTTATTAGCATCAACTCCGGAATCAAAAATAATATATTTTACTTTGATATTCTCTTTATCAAAGTAATCATTTATATATTTTAACTGTCTCGAAGCCGCTACGTCATTGGGCACTTGTAAAATTCCAATTCTAACTTCAGTAGTTTTCTTATCGTTTGTACTATTGGTACACCCAGATAACAATAAAATAACTACCAAAACAGTCAGAAATCTAACTATCTTTTTCATTAGCGACCACTCCAAAAGACAATCTTTCTTTCAACATATTTAAGGATTTGATCTAAAACTACGCCTGTTATACCTAAAATAATGATGCCGACAAACATCACATCACTCTTTAAATACTTCGATGCATTAATGATCATCCATCCAATTCCGTATGTAGCAGCAACCATTTCAGCAGCAACAACCGTCGTATATGCCATACCAACTGCGGTTCTAATACCCGTAAAAATATCAGGTAACGCTGAAGGAAAAATTACGTGAAAAAATACTTGTTTAGAACTAGCGCCTAAAGATTCAGCACTCTTGATGTAATCATCTTTAACACGATTAACACCTGAAATGCATGCTAAATAGATTGGAGCAAAAGCTGCTAGATATAATAAAACAACCTTAGATGTCTCCCCAATACCTACCCACAAAATCAAAATAGTGTAGTAAGCCAGTGGTGGAATGGGTCTGATAAATTGAATAATTGAATCAAATATAGAATAAACAATTTTGATTCTACCACTGATCAATCCCAGTGGAATTGCCGTAATAATGGCTAGAACAACCGCACTTAATAATCTTGCCATTGTTATCAAGAAATGTTGCCAAAGAGGTATACCATTGTATCCATATTCGCTCAACTTAACAAAAGTTGAAACGACTTTTTCCGGACTTGGTAGTAAAATCTCTGGAACCATCTTAAATGAAGTGGCAATTTGCCAAACAACAAATAGAATTAACCACGTTGTTACAGTTATTAGCCAATATTTCTTCTTCCCTTTCGAATTCATACTTCCCTCCGTAGACCGAAAAAAATGTAGTTACTCCAAATAGAGAACTACTTTTTTTCATATTATGAATCAAATTTGTAGTTCTAAATAGTTAATTGAGAACTAACATACCAAGTGTACACCATAACTTTTCAATGAAAAACCTGTTTTAACAATATTTTGAAGTGCTTACATTATTGAAAAGCTGTAGTTACATAACGAATGAACATATGTAATTATACGGTTGTACTATCTGACTTTATTATCATTTAAATTATGAATTGATTTAGCCATATGATACATTTTGTTAAAGATATTTAGTATTTGAATTACAAATTAAATTTAAAAATTATGGAGAAAATATTCCTGATGATAAATTATTTAAAATTTCGAATCATTAAACGATCTATTATAATTTCACTTGCTATCGGTTCACTATTATCAGCAATTCAAATATTACAATCACTTATACCAATTATCAAATACGGTAATATTTTCTTAGAATCGCCTTATATAAAATGGCTATCAATTGATCCCTTTAACTTCGTACCAATTGTTTTTTTTATGTTGATACCCTTAATGGCAAGTATTCCTTCAGCCAATATTTTGAAGGAGGATTTAGATTCAGGTCTATTATTGCATCTTAAAAATAAGGTCAATTTGAACAAAATCGTACTTGGATATGGTTTGACAGCATTCTCGGGTGGTTTTCTTACGATTTTTATCACTCTAATAACAAATTTTCTTAGCTATTTTCTCTTTTTACCTAACATAAAACCCGATTTTCTCATTAACGAAAACCTATTGATAATTCAAGAGAATACTCTTTTTGTTGGTTTATTTTATCAACATCCATTTGTTCACGGTATTTTATCCATACTTTTAACCTCCATTTGGGGAGGTATTTTTGCTGTTATGACTTGTGCTCTTTCCCTATGGATCAAGGAAAAATTTTTGGCCCTTCTATCCAGTACTGTTTTTCAAATTATTATATTACTATTAAATATGTTTTTTAAACTACCAAATTTGGCTAGTTATGTTCCAGCCGACTTTTTAAGAGAGACATCTCCTAGTGCGACAGATATCAAGATCGTCATTGGGATAACCATTCTTATCTCGGTTATAAGCATCTTGCTATTAACAATAGGAAGGAACAAAAAAATTGTTTGGTAAAATTCTAAAACAGCAGATCACTCTGATTTCTTATAGGAACTCAGTCATTTTATTCTCTATAATTGCCATTATTGTTGGAGTTTCTCCCTTTCAAGATTTAGAAATTTTAAAAAGCTCAGAAGACTTATCGACCTTATTATCCAAAATATTTAATTCTTTTATATTATGCTTTGGTCTAATTTTCATTTCTCTAATAGTTAGTTTAAATACCAATGGTTATAGATCAAATGATCTATTGCTTACCAAAACGAGGATTGGTATTACCACATCAATAATAATCCGAATTACTTTGATACAATTGATTGTTTGGGTTCCTTGGGCGATAGCTTCATTGGCCACTATTACATTAACTGGTTTTGGATTTTTCATTATCTTCACAAAATTCCAAATATTGATTTTATATTTGTATGCTTTTTTTGTCATAATTCTTCTGTCTTTGATTGAATTAAATATTCTAATGATAACAAATAGCAAAATATTGGCATTAATAATAGCAATGGCAATAAATTTTTTTGAATACTACCTACTAAAAGTTAATATAGACTCTCTTCTTTATTATTTCACAACACCAAAAAGTTTATTAGGTATACTGATAAGATTTATGATTATTTTGGTACTAATTATCCTATTAATATTTTCACTTAACAAAACAATTTTGAAAAAAGATTTTTAAAGGGAGACTTAAATGAGTTTTATAAAGCTAGAATCAGTAAGTAAACAAATAAAGGGACAATTACTAATCAAAAATGTAACTTTTCAAATCAACAAAGGTGAGATTGCAACTTTTGAAGGAATCAATGGTTCTGGCAAAACTCTTATCTTAAAAGCAATTCTAGGATTAATCAAAACGAATGGTAATATTTCAATTAATGATCAGCAAGTTAATGTTAAAAATAAATATCCGATCAGTGCAGGAATGCTGATTGAAAAACCTAGTCTAATTGAACAACTTACCGCATTTCAAAATTTAAAATTATTGGCTCAATTACAGGATAAAATAAGTGATGATGATATTATAAAACTACTAATATCACTAGGATTAGATGGACATATTCACCAAAAGGTTAAACACTTCTCTTTAGGTATGAAGCAAAAAGTGGGAATTGCTCAGGCTTTACTAGGCAACAATAAGTTAATTGTATTGGACGAACCGACCAACGCCTTAGACGAAGAAAGTGTTGCTTCATTGATAAATATAATAAAAGACTTTAATACTAGTCAAACTACTTTCTTAATAACATCTCACGATTCAAACTTTATTAATCAGATTTCTACTAAACCCTTTATCGTTAGAAATGGGGTTATAAATGCAAAAATATCATAAGCAAGTAAAAATAATCTGTCTATTCATTTTTACGGCTCTCTCCTTTTTCTTTCTGGCATTGCAATATCAAAAGATTAACGCTGGTTACAACGATACTAATGAAGTAACTATTTCAAGAAATGAAAAAATAAAAACTAATAATGTAGAATTTAAAATTTTAAATACATCCATTGATAAAAAACATATTAATGTTACGTTGGATATTAAAAAAACTGGACCAGGATTTTATGGCATGAAAAAAAGTGACAATTTCTTCGAAAGTATGTGGATTGCCAATATGTATGACTTCAGTGAACATAATATTAATGAAAATTTAACTGACCAATACAATCACGTATTTGATATGAACAAATATTCATCTGGTCAAAATATGATTGCCAAGGTTTCTTTCTACAAAAGCAAGTTAAATAAAAATAGTAAATTCTATTTTCTAGTCCAAAATGATAAGAATATGACTAAGTATTCATTGTCATTAAACTAAAAAAGGTCACTATCAGATTATTTTCTGATAGTGACCTTTTGGACTCTCTTATAGTCCTTGGTTAAGCAACTTTAGTTTTTAAATCAGTAATAGCTTTTTCAATGGTTGTACCGTTGCCAAAGTGATTGCTATTTTTAACATCAATTGCTGTGAATAATTGATCATTAGTATTTAATAGAATTCTATACTTCATATTATTCACACCTCCTTCTTACAAAGTTATATCTCTAAGAGGTAGCGATAGTTGTTACTATACTAGGGTATTCATAAATAGTCAACCATTTTTTCTTAAATCGTTTTACTTGACTTACTAAAGAATATAAATGATTATATATTTGTAAACTTATAAAAAGGAGAACTAAATGTTCGATTTATTTTTGAGATTCTTTAAATGGTTTTTAATTGCCGTCGTTGCAATAGCTATTTTCTTCTACATTGGTATTCCATTGTTAATCATGGCTGCCGTTGTATTTGGAATCTACTACCTATACAGACGATACAAGGCTAACCGATATACTCCCGAGGGACGTAAGAAGGTTAATTAACATTGAATTTAAAAACTAGAAATCTTTATCGATTTCTAGTCTTTTTTATTTTCCCCATTTTTTGAAGCATGGCCTTTATCTGACGTAAATGAAATTATAACTAATAAAGCACCTGCCGCAAGCGCGCTTAATAACAATTGGCTTGTAAACCAATGGAAGAAATAACCTAAAACAGCAACAATTAGTAGAATTGTTCCTAACCAACGATCAATTTTCATCAATAAATTCAATTTTTATTCACCTTTTATTACCTTTTTATTTAATTAATACTAAAATATAGTTGTTCGATACTTACTATTATACATGATACTTTATTCCGGGAGGATTCATAATGGAAAAATCAGAGAAATTATCTATCTTAGATGACCTTATAAAACTAGAAACTGTTAATGGAAACGAAGAACTAGTGGCTGAATATTTAAAAGAGCTTTTCAACAAACATCAAATAGAAGTAGAACTAGTTAAAAATGATGAACATCGTTTTAATCTTATTGCCTCTATCAATAATGGAGCCAATAAGACGCTCGGATTTACTGGTCATGAGGATGTCGTGGCACCGGTAAATGATAAAGAATGGCATTACGGTCCATTTAATCCAAAACATATAGACGGAAAAATTTTTGGACGTGGAACATCAGATATGAAATCCGGTTTGGCAGGACTGGCCATTGCTATGATAGAGTTAAATGAAGATATTAATTTTAAAGGAAATATTAAATTCATTGCTACTGTTGGTGAAGAATTGGGAGAAATCGGGGCAAAACAACTATCACAAAAGGGATTTGCCGATGATCTTAATGCTTTAATAGTTGGCGAACCAAGTAATGCATCATCCAAACTAATAATGGATAAATTAATTCATAGCGGTCTAATCAAAATTCCAAGATCCAATCCTTCATCATACGGACGTCATGCCTTATTTTGTGCTCATAAAGGATCAATAGACTATAAAGTAATCTCACATGGAAAGGCAGCTCATAGTTCTATGCCCGAAGCAGGAATCAATGCATTAGATAACCTAATCGCTTTTTATAATAAGCAAAGTGAATATTTTAACGGTCTATCAGATGATGATGAAATTCTTGGCAAAATAGTTCCTGCCGTTACCATTATGAAGGCTGGTGATCAAGAAAACACGATTCCTGATTACGCTGAAATGAACGTCAAAATCAGAACCATTCCAGAATATAATAACGATAAATTAGCAAATGATTTAAAAAATATTATTAACAAATTGAACGAATCTCCTAGAATGTCACTGGAATTCGAAGAAAAAAGCAGTAACTGGCCTGTCAAAACTGATATGGACTCTAACTTCTTAAAGATGGCCCATCAAAGTTATCAAGAAGTATTTGAACAAGGCGCATTGGCCGTAGGTGCCCCCGGTGGTACTGATGCTTCTCAATTCGTTAGAGCAAATCCTGAATTGGAAGTAATTGTTGCTGGCCCTGGAAATGAAAGTGCTCACCAAGTCAATGAATTCGTCTTTGAAGATGATTATTTACAATATATTAATATTTACAAAAAAATTGCTACCAAGTATTTCGAGTAGAAATAATGCCATACTGAAAAAAGCTTAAATTGATGGTCAAATGTCCATTAATTTAAGCTTTTTTAATTTGATCTGATCTCTTCAACTAATTTACTTATAGACTATGGACATGATACTAAGATCACTAGTAGTATAATTTTATAGATTAAAATAACTTTGATAATACAAGAGAAAGAAGCCTGAATTAAATGTTAAAAAAAGAAAGATTTGAGGCCTTTACTGATGCAGTAATTGCAATTATTTTAACTATCCTTGTTTTGGAGCTTAAATTGCCTGAAAATAATCATTCTATCCAGGCATTAATTGATATAATACCCCGGTTTGCTGCTTATATAATGACCTTTATCTTCATAGCAACAATGTGGGTTAATCATCATTTTCTCTTTTCCCAGGCCAAAGTCATTAATAATCAAATTATTTGGATAAATTTATGTGGCTTTTCATTGCTTCACTTTTACCAGCCACGACTGCCTGGTTAGGTGCCGATATTTTTGCACGCACTTCGGCGATTCTGTATGTGATCAATGTTTTATTATTTAATTTAGCAACTGCATTTTTACGCAGACAAGTAACTTTAAAAAATCATATTAATAACATGCAAAATCTAAATCGTCAAGAAAATGTCTCTTTTGGAGTTAACTTAGTTACACTAATAGTTACTTAGTTTTTCCCTCCATTCCCATTTATAGGTCTTATTATTAATGTAATGGTTTGGCTAATGCCACATACCAAGGAAAATAATTAGTTTTTAAATATATATCTAAAAAGGATTAAAAATGCGCAAAATATTAAGATTGATTTTAATACTACTATGGATTTTATGGATTGGCCTATTTATATTTATTGGATCAAATTATGGATGGTCTTCACTTGGACCCATTATTACTCACAATCAACCACATGGCCCGTTCGGATGGTCATTTACCATTCTATTCTGGTTATCAGCTGGACATTTTACATACTATCATCTCATCGACTCAAAATAAGGAACTAATGGCCTTCATCCTTGAGTAACCGTTTGCAATGGCATACTATTAATAATATGAATACTGAGGAGGAAGATAATATGTATGTTGCTTCAGAAAATCGTTATAAAAATGGTTCGGTACGTCATGCCGGTGAAACTGGCTTGATGCTGCCACCAATATCTTTAGGATTATGGCGTAATTTTGGTAGTGCTGATCCACTAAGTGAAAGACGAGATCTTATTTTACACGCCTTCGACGAGGGTGTATTCCATTTTGATAATGCCAATCATTATGGTGACGGTAATACCGGCTTTGGTACTTCAGAAGAACTACTGGGTCAGATTTTAAAAAATGACCTAAAATCATATCGTGATGAACTAGTCATTTCAACAAAAGTCGGTTACGAAATTCATGATGGTCCTTATGGTATTGGTACTTCTAGAAAATCATTACTTCAAGGAATTAATGACTCATTACAAAGATTGAACTTAGATTATATAGATATTTATTATGCCCATAGATATGATGATAGAACGCCTATTGAAGAAACCGTTAGAGCTTTAGACGACATAGTTCGTTCTGGTAAGGCTCTGTATGTTGGTGTTTCAAACTATGAAGTACCCGAATTAAAGCAAGCTATTGCTATGTTCAAAAAACTTGGCACTCCATTCGTCTTGGATCAAATGAGTATGAATCTATTGAACAATCATGTTGAAACTAGTGGCTTGGATCAATTATTAAAAGATAATGGTGCTGGGGTAATTGCCTATGGTCCACTTTGTGAAGGATTACTATCGGATCGCTATCTTGGAGGAATTACAGATAAATTCAAGATACATCATACAAACTCTGAACTGTTAGCTGATGGACCTGATGCTTTAGTAGCCAAATTGAATAAATTAAATGATATTGCGAAGAATCGCGATCAAACACTAAGTCAAATGTCACTTGCTTGGTTATTAAAAGATCCTGTCGTTGCCAGCGTCATTATTGGTACTACTAATAATGCTCATTTAGATGAGAACCTAAAAGCTTTAGACAATCTTAAATTCTCAACTGACGAAATTGATGAAATCAACGGATTAATTAAATAGTATATAAAAAATGGAGTTCAATTAATAAATTGAACTCCATTTTTTTAAATCATTAACAGTTTGTCAAGTGCACGCAAAACACCATCTTGATTATTAGTTTTAATAACAAAGTCAGCCTTATCTTTCACATCATCGAAAGCATTTCCCATAGCAAACTTGACACCTGACTGATTGAACATCTCTAAATCGTTATAACCATCGCCAAAACAAATCGTATCTTCTTTAGTACAACCAAGGATTTCCTGAAGTTTCTCAATTCCACTCCCCTTGTGTGCACCCAAATTAGAAATATCGATCCAATTTGGTTCTGGAGCAACAATAAACAATCGATCTTTAAAATCATCTAAACGATGACAATAATCAAATGTATGGGCATTGGCATCGTATACAGAAATTTTAGTAAAATCTTGAGTAATTTTCTTGAAGTCAGAAATTTCAGTTACTAAATGATAACTTTTCTTAATACGGTTGATTTCAGCAACGCTACGACCAGTTGGAATATAACTACGGTCTTCAGTGGAAGCAACGATATTGAAATCGATGTTCAAATTCTGTAAAGCTACAATGAATTCCTGACCTAATTTGTTTGGAATTAGATTTTTATAATAGAATTTACCATTATGTTTAATACGTGCTCCGCCATCTCCAACTATCCAAAGATCTGTTCCCATAATTTCTTCAACCTTTTCAGCCTGCTTACCCGTACATGCTGCAAAATTAATGCCACGCACTTTTAATTCTTGTTTTATTTTATTGTAATGCTCAACATTATAATTTTTATCTTTATCTAAGAAAGTACTATCTAAATCCGTTATTACAAGTTTCATCAAATTTTTTCCTTTAATTGATTTGACGATACTTATAACTATTTGTATAAGTTACAGACTTATTTTTTGGCAAAATTATATTACCAAATTTCTCATGATTGATTGCATCAGGAAGGGTCTGCATTTCCATTGCTACTGAATTATACTCCCTATTATCAGCCTTTTGGGGATCGGTAGGATTGGCCGTAAAAATAACCAAGCCATTTCTATCTGAAGAAAAATCAACTGTTCGCTTATTTGATTTTATAGTTGCTACTGAATTTCCATCAGTAACATATGTATCGTCAAATTCTAGTTTACCATTTTCAGATTTCAAATCATCCAAAGCCTTAGCAATTGTTTTGAATTTTTTGAAATTATATCCATTTGTAACTGGCAGAATTTTACCAGTAGGCACTTTATTTGCATCGACTTTTAAAATCGCATCAGAATTTATTTGGACTTCTTGTCCAAATACATCTTCATTATCAGTCACGTTAAAATAAACATGACAGGTTGGATTAAAAAGTGTTTTAGCAGTGCTCGTAGCAGAATATGAAATTTTCACTTCATTTTCCGGACTCAAACTATAAGTAACTTTTAATTCTAAATCTCCAGGAAACTTATCATCAGAACTTAAGAATTTATGAAACAAAACCACTTTGTCACCAACAATTTCACTAGAAAAATTGGCATTTTGAAAGCCATTGTTTCCTCCATGAATTAAATTATCCCCATCATTAGGAGGTAATTCATAAATTTCATTGTCTAATTTGAAACTGGCATTTCCAATCCGACCCGCAACTCTACCAACCGTTTTCCCAACTTGATAAGGAGTTTTAATGTAGTCATCCAAATTATTGAAGTGAGTTATCAATGAGTGATTTATTCCGTTCTCATTAACTTCAAAATTTTGCCAAGTAGCTGCATAAGATAGGACGCTTACCCTAGTTTTTTGATCATTCTCAATAGTATATAAGTAAACTGGCTCACTTTTATATTCGCCAAATTTCTTCTTAGTTACTTCCATTATATTTAATCCAAAGCCTTTTTAATGTTTTCTAAGGTTAATTCACTGGTATCAGCAAAATTAATATCGGCTTCACTTAAAATATTTTTATCACCAATTCCAACTGACAATTCACCGGCACCATTAATAGATTGAACACCAGCTTTAGCATCCTCGATACCAACACATTCTTCTGGTTTCAGGTTTAGAACTTCAGCTCCACGGGCAAAGATTTCAGGATCTGGTTTACCATGTTTTAAAGTTGTTGGATCAATTTTATTCTTAAAGTACATTGCTAGTCCTAGTTGTTCCAAAACCAATGGTGAATTTTTAGAAGCTGAGGCTAATGATAATTGGTAATCGTGTTCTTCGAGATCTTTTAAGAAGTCAGCAATGCCTGGAAGAATAGCTGTAGCATCCATATCCTTCAAAAGATTTAAATAATTAGTATTTTTTTCAGCAGCAAAAGCTTCTTTTTCAGCTTCAGTATATTTATTTTCAATTCCACCAGTTTTTAAAATCAGATCAAGTGAATCCATACGACTGATCCCTTTTAGTCCATCGGCTAATTCATCTGTCCAAGTAACGCCCAATTTTTCTGCCAATTGGCGCCATGCTTTAGCATGATAGACTGATGTATCAGCAATAACTCCATCTAAATCAAAAACGAATCCTTTAATTTGTTCAAATTTTACCATTTGAAACACTCCTTTATAAAAAAAGCGTGACGGAACGTTTTTTGCACACTAAGCAAAACGGCGTTCCCTCACAACTCCTTAATTTAATTCGACTAACTCGTCATTAACTTTAATTGATAATGGCTCACCAGAAACTAGTTTGAAATGTGAACCAGATTTATCAACTGTTATTTCAATTACACGTCCTCTAAATACTTGTCTAAATGAATAACTATCCCACTTCTTTGGTAGGAATGGTTTATAACTCAATGTTCCATCATCATGAACTCGCATCCCGGCGAATCCATGTACAATTGAGATCCAACCACCCGTCATTGAAGTGATATGTAAACCGTCATCGGTATCATTATTATAGTTATCTAAGTCCAGTCTAGCGGTTCTTTCATATAATGCAACCGCTTTATCTTCGTAATGTAAATCGGCAGCAAGTACTGAGTAAATGGCCGCAGAAAGACTAGATTCATGAACTGTTAGAGGTTCATAAAAATCAAAGTTTCTCTTCTTTTCTTCCTCCGTAAAATCATCCATAAAGTCCCAAATGCCTTGAATAACATCACCCTGTTTAATATATGGTGAACGAAGGATCTTATCCCATGACCAATTTTGATTCAATGGTAATTGATCACTTGGCAGTTCACTTACGGGTTTAAGATCTTTATCTAAAAATCCATCATGTTGTTCAAATATTCCAAGCTTCTCATCATATGGAAGGTACATTCTATTTACAATATCTTGCCAATGCTTCTTTTCATCTTCAGAAATATTTAGTTTGATTGCTTGTTCAGGTGAAACTTCGTCAAGAACCTTTAAGGTATATTCCAACGTCCAACGTGCCAAATAATTTGTATACCAGTTATTATCAACATTATTTTCATATTCATCAGGGCCCGTAACACCATGAATCATATATTGATTATTACGCTGACTAAAGTGAACACGATCGGCCCAGAAACGAGAAATCTCAGTTAGAACTTTACTACCCTCGTTAAGAACATATGACTTATCGCCGGTATAACGTGTGTAATTATAGATGGCAAAAGCGATATCTCCATTACGATGAATTTCTTCAAAAGTAATCTCCCACTCATTGTGGCACTCAATACCATTAAACGTAACCATTGGAAATAGTGCACCATCTAGACCCTGTTCTTTAGCATTCACATAGGCTCCATCAAGTTGCTTATAACGGTACATTAACAAATTTCTAGTGACCTTAGGATCAGTGATACCTAGGTAAACCGGAATACAAAATGCTTCAGTATCCCAATAAGTTGCTCCACCGTATTTTTCACCCGTAAATCCTTTTGGACCGAAGTTTAATCTAGCGTCGTCTCCATAATAAGTACTGAACAATCCAAACAAATTGAAACGCATACCTTGCTGGGCCTCTGTATCACCTTTAATTTGAATGTCTGATTTATTCCAACGTTGAGCCCAAATATCACGATGAGCTGAAAATAGTTCATCATATGATTTTTTAGAAACTTCATTGGTCAATTTATGCATGGAGGCCGTTAATTCCGAAATAGAATCATAATCTCTGGAAGTCGTGACTATAACACGTTTTTCAATAGATGCTTGCTCTCCAGAAGTTAATTTACTATAAAATGTCTTACTTACTTCACTTTCAGTCTTATTTTGATCAACTTCAGTAAGACTTGTAATATGACTCATCTGCATGGCGGATGTAAATTGTGGTGTACCAAAATTATTAGGTTTTGTTTTAGCAACTATACTATTATCAGTTATATCTAAAACATCCCAAAAGCGTTCATCATAATTAGCATCTTCATTTTTAACATTTGCATCAATTGCTGAAATAGCTTTTATTTCAACTGATTGATTGGATAAATTTTCGAAGGTTACTTTTTGAACGGACAATTCCTTTTGATCAACACTTAAAAAACGCTCAAAAATAAATTTAATTTTGTTACCTGATTTATTGACGATAAATGATCTTGTTAATAATGAATCCTTCATATTCAAATCAATTTGAAAATCACTGAAATCATCTTTTGCTAAATCTAGTTTTTCACCGTCAATTAAAAAATTCATCTTTATAAAGTTAACAGCATTGATAACTTTACCAAAATATTTTGGATATCCATTCTTCCACCAACCTACACGAGTTTTATCAGGGAACCAAACACCACCTAGATAAAGTCCTTGTAATGTATCTGCGGAATAATCTTCTTCAAAGAATCCTCTCATACCCATATAGCCATTACCTAGACTAGTCATAGATTCTTGTAAACGTTTATCTTTGGGATCAAATTTATGTGTGACAATATCCCATGGTTGTACTTCAAATATTCTCTTCATGAAATTAATTTCTCCTTTATGCTTTGTATGTTTCTTTAATAAATCCAACGGTTAATGCAGCGACTGCCATAATAATTCCACCTAACAAGAACATGTGAGGTTGTGAATTACCAAATAATGGGAATAATCCAAAACTGGCTAATGAGGCAACAATTTGTGGTAAACAGATCGATCCGTTGAACAATCCCAAATATGTTCCCATATGTTCACCTGATAAAGCGTTAGTGATCATTGTTAATGGATAGGTATTCATTGCTGCCCATGACATTCCAACTAAAACATAAGAAACTATTAAAGCATACTGACTATGAATCATGAATACTGAAACAAAACCAATTGCACCTAATAAAAGACTCAAACTATATCCAAGCTTATGTTTGCTATTAGGAATTTTTGCTAATACATACGACCAAATAACGGCTGCAATCGATTGCACAGCGGCTAAAACACCATACCAATTACCAGCTGCCTGATAACCAGCGGAACTAGCATTAGCTGTATGCCAAACATTGACAGAAATTGCACCAGCTGAATATGTCCATAGATATTGGAAAGCCATCCAGCAGAAGAATTGAACTAAAGTAACAGTCCAAAAAATTTTAGGAGCTTTTTTAAGAAGATCTAACCAGTTTCCGCCCTTCTTGTTAGCATCTTCAGAAATACCGTGATATCTTGCGTATGTTTGTGGATCGTATTCTTTAACACGTCCCATTGTGAAAAGCGTTGAAATAATTAGAATTGCAGCGCCCAGATAAAAGGACCAAATAACTGATTGTGGTACAACACCTTTTTTAGCTGTATTGGCAAGACCAAAGGCAGTTAGTACGAATGGAAAAATAGCAGCAATAACGGCACCAGTATTTGATAGAAAACTTTGAATTCCGTATGCATAACTCTTTTGATCATCGTTAACCATATCTCCAACCATCATTTTAAATGGTTGCATAGCAACATTTGATGATAAATCTAGAAAAGCTACCGTAATAGCACCAAATAATAAAGCAGTAAATGATGCATAGCCAAATCCCATTGATCCAGAATTTGGTAATAAAAACATAACGATTGCGGCAACGATCGTACCTAAAATCAAATAAGGTAGACGTCTCCCGCCCAATTTTGGTGCCCAAGTCCTATCTGAATAATAACCAACAATCGGTTGTACAATTAATCCAGCCAATGGAGGTAAAATGAAGAACCATCCTAAATTATTTGGATCAGCTCCAATTGTTTGAAAAATACGACTCATTTGTGAACTCTGCAAAGTAAATGCCATTTGTACGCCCAAGAATCCAAAACTCAACATCCAAATGGTACTTGCTGGCAGTTTAGGAAGGCCTGAACCTTCCTTTGGCTTTTTATTATCTGCCATTGTTATATCCCTCTTTCTAACTAATCATTTTTGATTACGCTTTCATTATAAAACGCTTTCATTATTTGCGCAACCGTTTGCACAAATAAAAAATAAAAAAGCCGCTCAAATTTGCGACTTCTTTTCTAAACACCGTTATAAGTACTAACTTGATGTGAGACAATTAAATGCCTTTTTAAGTTTATTTCTGGATTTTCACGATCACTAAAAAGTAAAATAACAGTTTTGATACCCATTTGTTCTGGAAAAACATCAATCGAATGAAAATCACTTTGAATTAAAGCAATCGGAAATGACTTATTAAAACCTACAATTGAAAGATTCTTTTTGGGATATATTTTTTTAAAATGGTTCAGAAACCTTAATCCTCTGAAATCATCAGTTGATACTATTCCATCAATCTGCGGATTATCAAAAATAAATTCTTCAATTTTTTCAATATTTTTTGAAGAAACTTGTATTTTATCAAAATCGACTAAACTTTCATTACTAACTTTCTTGAATCCTTGATATCTCTGCTGTTCATATGTCCAATTGCTTGTTGATTCAACAAATAATGGATTTTTAACATGTAAATTTTTTAACAGAAATTCGGTAGCTGTGATTCCGGCTTCCACGTTATTATTATCAACATAAAAATCATCTTTTGAAGTTGGCTGACCAATTACAACAAAACGCAATTTACTCTTCCTTAGAAATGCACTAACAGCATCATTTAGCTTTGAATAAAGCAGAATGAAACGTTTTATTTTACCTTGAAGAACCATTGAACGAACATTATCTAATAACCCTGACTCTGTATTGTCAATTGCTACCGATAAAGAATATTGCCGTTTGACTAGCTCTGAATTGATTCCTGAAAGAATATTAATAAAGAATGGATTACTGGCAGTCTCACTACCAACTGGAAATACAACACCTACAGCATTAGCCTCACCGTTAGTTAGGTTTTTAGCATTATAATCTGGTAAGTATCCCATTTCATCAGCAATTTTTTTAACTTTTTTAATCGTAGTTTCACTGATACGTGAATTATTATTTAATGCCCTTGACGCTGTAGAAGCTGATACTCCAGCTTTCTTAGCTATATCTCTAATTGTGATCATTATATTGAACCCCACTTGTATAACTGCTCTTATTACTATTTTAATATATTTTCCCAAGAACAATATACAAATAGGGTTATTTTCCAAAATATTTTTTTAAACTACTAGATGAAATAGTAAAACTCCTACTAAACCAATTACAGCAATAATAGATGTTAAGGCCGTCCATGTCTTAAACGTTTTAACCATCGACATATTGAAATATTCTTTAACAATCCAAAATCCGGCATCATTTACATGAGAAAATCCAACGCTTCCTGCTCCTGCTGCCAAAGCCAATAGTTCAGGACTTAATCCAGCTTTTTGCGCAATAGGTGCAACTATTCCTGCCGCAGTCATTCCTGCAACCGTGGCCGAACCTAGCGACACACGTAAAATTGCTGCTATCAACCAAGTTAAGATCAACGGTGAAATGGTTGAATGCATCATTAATCCAGCAATGTACTTATCAATATGACTATCAACTAAAACCTGTTTAAAAGCTCCACCTCCGGCAATAATTAATAAAATCATTGCTATTCCTGAAACTGATTCAGCAAAGGTTTCCATGACATCTTTAATCTTTTTGCCATTTCTAGTTCCTAGAGTAAACACCGAAATGAGAAAAGTAAGCATTAGGGCCGTTCCCGCATTACCGATAAAATCTGTGAAACCCTTAATACTTGAGTTCGGAGCTGCAACTTCAACGATTGTTTTAAAGAAAATGAATATAATAGGTAAAATAGCGGTAAGAATACTTAATGAAAAACTTGGCATTTCTTCTTCTGTAAATTCTCTATCAGTCGCTAAACCTTTAGGGGCTTCAACTTCTAAAAATTCTTTACTAAACAATCTAGTGTATAAAGGACCAGCAATAATGATGGATGGGATAGCAATAATAATGCCATAAATCATCATTTTACCTATATTAGCTCCAAATATTTCTGCAACTGCCGTCGGTCCCGGATGTGGTGGAACAAATCCATGCATAGTGATCAAAGCAGCAATAACAGGTAATCCAATATACAAAATGGGAACCTCAGCAACTATTGCAATTGAAAAAACAAGTGGTATCAATACAACTACACCCGTTTCAAAAAACATTGCGATACCAACAACAATTGCTGTAACGACTGAAGCAAACTGAACATGTTTCTTTCCAAATACCTTGACCATGGTAGTAGCGATTCTTTGTGCCGCCCCAGTATCCGTTAATAATTTACCAATGGCGGCCCCAAAAATAATAACCAGCATTAGACTTCCGGCTGAAGAACCTAAACCATTTTGAATCGACGTCATAACGGCTAAGGGAGTCATCCCTTCTAATAGACCAACGATCAAAGAAGATAAGATCAAGGCAACAAAAGCATTTACTTTCAAAAACATCATAAGAACTAAGAGCAAGATTACACCAATTGTAATAGATATGAATGGCATCGTGATCTCCTTCTATTGCTTGATTTGTTAATCCAACATTTCGACGACTTCTTTAAGTGTTTCCTTAGCGCCAACGTTTCCTGGAAAAATAATATATGGTAAATTAGAGAATTTAGACTCGGAATCCGTATACCATACAGGAATTCCTGGTTTGATTTGACCTGCTACGATTGCATGTCTAACTTCTAATCCATTTGTTCCTATATCACTAGATGTGATACCTCCCTTAGCAATAATAAATTTGGGCTGAAGATCCAAGTCTGTAACTACTTTAGTAATAGCTTTAGAAATGGAGACCGATGATGCAAGTTCCTCTTCTTTTTTATTCTCACCTAGATCAAGACGTTTTCTAGATGTAAATACAGCGACATTTCTACCTTGTTTAAGATATTCATTTACTTCAGAAGATACTCGTTGTTCCTCTTTTTCGAGGCCCTCATCTTCTAAAACAGTATTAACATTGAATTCAATAAATTTAACATTCGATAATTTCATTAGTTCATTTAATTGCTCAGTTGATTTTTTTACATGTGAACCAATCATGATCAGACCGCCATTATTACAATCAGGATCCACTAACTGTTCTTTTACAAGCAATGCCTTATCAGAGACACCACCAAGAATTTTCGTCAATGCAGCGGCACTACGATACATAAATTGTTTCCCAAAGTTTAAAGCACGAACTAACGCTATGACAAAAACTTTGACATCAATGTAATCAATAGCGTTTACGACTACCTTATTAAAATCTTTTACTTCCATTAATTGATTTGTAATTTTATCAATATTTAATGATCTTAAATCTTCTAAAGAAATTCCCGTAACATTCTCTGCTAAATAATCTCCGTGAGTCTTTTCTTCGACCCATTTTGTTAAATCCGACTCTGTATAACCAAAGGTTCTATCTTTAGCAAATTCCGTTTCGCCTGCTGGTACTAGAACATCATCCATTTGAACGTAATGAACATTATCAATTGTGAAACGTCCGCCTTCTTTGAAAAAAGGTAAAATAACTTCACCATCATATTTAATATCGGTCTCTGATTCCACGGTATTTTTCAAAACTTCTGTTTCTAGCGGATAATGTCCTCGTAAAGTTGAATCACTACGACTTATTATTAAAAATTTTTGATTCAATTCTTTGGAAATATCACTAATATTTTGAGCAATTTCTTGGTGTATCTCGGATGTTTTCTTGGCACTGAAACCTCGAGAATTGGTCAGTATAAAGAATATACTGTTATTTTCTTTAAATCCTTGACGAATGCTCTCTTTTGTCCAATTTGTGTAGACAGATACGTCATGAACTGTTTGAACACCAGTCGGATCATCATCCAGAACAATAATCTTAGTATTTAACTGTTTTAATTCATTTGTTAATAAATCATCAACTTCTTTTTCATCTGGTTTATTAGGTAGCTTATTAAAAACTGCTTCTGCTAGGATACTCGTCATTATTTTTTACCTCGTTTCACTTCAACATTGGCGATTTTTTCATAATATTGAACAATTCCACCATGATCATTCATTACTTTTCCATCGGCCTTAAGAGAATGGAATATCTCCAATAATTGGCTAGACATTGGTAAAGGAACATCCAAATCATGAGCAGTTTGCAACACATTAGTTAGATCCTTCATATTTATGGCAATTGTTCCACCAGGTTTAAAATTTCTATCCAAAATCAAAGGAATTTTAGCGTCCATAACTGTACTACCAGCTAATCCACCTCTAATTGCGTGATACATTTTTTCAATATCTATATCAGCCTTTGCCGCTAAAACTAAAGCTTCGGAGACTGCGGCAATATTTAAGTTAACAATAATTTGATTAGCTAATTTTGCAGTAACGCCACTACCATGTCCTCCAACCAATACGACATCGTCTCCCATACCCTTTAACACATCAGTTGCTTTATCAAAAGTACTCTGATCACCACCAACCATAATTGAAAGAGTTCCATCAATAGCCTTTGGTTCTCCTCCACTAACTGGTGCATCTAAAGTTTCAATTCCAAATTTTTTGGCATTTTCAGCAATATTTTTAGCATCAGTAGGTCCAATTGAACTCATATCAATAACTATCTGACCTGCATGACCATTGTTAAAAATACCATCTTCCTTTTCTAAAACATCATGAACATGCTTACCAGCTGGTAGCATTGTGATTATTACATCGGCCTCTTTTGCCATACTTATTAGATCACTTGCCTTAGCTCCGGCCTCAACAAGTTTATTAACTGAACTTTCATTTAAATCAAAAACTGATACATCAAACCCCGCGTTTATTAGATTCTTTGCCATAGGGTTACCCATAATGCCTAAACCAATAAATCCGATTTTCTTCATAACAATTTCTCCTTGTTCTAAATTAAAGCGCTTTCATTTTCAAAATCAGTATACAAGGGAAAATGAAAAATGTATACAATATTATCTAATTCGTATTCATTATTAATATCTTTGTGTACATTTTAACAAATGCATAGATTATTTTATCCGAATCAACAATATTAATGTATACTTAATCTAATTCAGAAACTTGAGGTCTTAAATATGCAAAAAAAAGAAGCCCCTAATAACATTCAGGCTTACGAAACACTACGTGATCAAATTTTAAATGGCAAGATCCCAGCCAATACCAAATTAACTGAGACCATGTTAGCCGATAAATTAAACATAAGTCGAACACCAATCAGAGAAGCTATTATCCGATTAGAAGAAGAAGGACTAGTTAAGAATAAATATGTATACATTCCTTCTGAAACGGATATCAGACACATTTTTCAGGTACGATCCATATTAGAAGGGTTCGCAGCTAAATATAGTGCTGATTTTATTTCCACAGAATCACTAAATAAATTAAAAGAATACATAAAGACGGCTCGTAATGGCGACGACAATGACAAATTAAAGGCCAATTATCTATTTCATCAGACTATAGTAGAAGAAACACATAATCCTGAAATAGTAAAAATAATCAATAAGATGCAGTCGATCATCTATCTAATGAGAAAGACTGTTACTCTTCAACATCGTCCACATCTAATCGATGAACATGAAGAAATCTGCCAAGAAATTGAAAATGGTAATGGAGAGAAAGCCGAAAAATTAGTCCAAGATCATCTTGCCAAGGATCTTGAATTTAGTATCAATCGACTTGGCATTACAAATTGATGATAGTGTAAAGAATGTGAAGTAAATAATTTACTTTGACTTTTAAAAAATGTTTAGTTTCAATAAAGTGGTTTAGTCCAATAATATCAATACTAAATAAAAGAACAGGTAATCGGATTTAATTCCAATTACCTGTTCTTTTAATATTTCCATTTAAAAAATAGTTGGAACTAAACCTCCATCGACTCGTAAAGCCTCTCCTGAAAAAGATGATGAATCAGGACTAGCTACGAATGCTGTGAAACGACCAATTTCAACTGGACGAATCAAACGTTGAATCTGTGAACGAGAACGATGATTTTTCATGAAGTCTTTTTCCCACATATCTTTAGGCAAATCACTGTCTTGATACATATCATTGAGCATGTTTTGGACACCCTCAGTTAAAGTCGAGCCTGGCATTATGGTATTAACTGTTACATGACTGGCAACCGTCAGCTTGGACAAGCTCTTAGCCAACGATAGATTCATCGACTTGGTCATACTATATTGAGGCATTTCTCCAGATGGCATTATGGCCTCTTCACTTGCGATAAAAATGATACGACCAAAGTCTTGATCAAGCATTTTGGGTAAATAAAATTTGGATAGTGCATTACCTGCCAAAACATTGACATGAAAGAACTTTTCCCAAGTTTCGTCATTAATATCGTAATAATTCATGGGTTGAAAAATCCCCATATTATTAACGAGAATATCGGTTTTCGGTACTTTATCAAATAAATTTTGTCGATCAGACTCATTTGCCAAATCTGCGGCTACTCCTAATGGTATCGTCTCGGGAAAATCACGTTTAATTTCCGCTACAACCATATCAACTTCTGACTGTTTCCTTCCATTAATAATTACATTGGTTCCTTCACGAGCCAATTCAATTGCAATTGCTTCACCAATACCCTTAGTTGAGCCAGTAACCAAAGCCGTTCTATTCTTTAAATGAAGATCCATAAAAATACCTCCTATTAGTAATCAAACGATTTCCTTATTATTGCATTCATATCATTAATATAATCCGAATTACTTTAATTATATAGTATGTACTTTTTTGTGACATAGATACTTTAAAGCACCCGTCAAACTAATATTTGAAATAATAAAAAATATCTATTAAAAATAGTCGAACATTTGTCCGACTTTTACAAATCTTAATTAATTAACTAAATGCCAATTAAAATGTGAATTACGTTCGGCAATTAACCAATGACCATTAACTTTCTCATACTTATCTTCGTACCTAACTCCCTCTTGACTAGTGACGGACTTACCATTCTCATCCTTAACCAATACAACAAAGTTATATGCTATTCCATTAGCATGAGTTGCATCAACAAACTCAACTGTTTGTTGACCGCTCATATGAAAGACTGATTTATATTCCTCCATTGAACCTGAGAATGCCTTAAGAATTTCATCACGGCCATTCAACGTAAAAGTGACTTTATCATCATTAATAATATTCACAACACCATTTCCAGTAAATAATTTAACTTGTTTAACGTTATCTTTAGTATCTGCATAATTTGAAAACAAATCTACCAACTATTTTAATTCTAAACGATCACTAATTTCTTGTATATCCATAATATCATTTCTCCTCATTCGTATTAGTCTTCTGGAATCCAGTCACCAAATTGCTTTTCAGCCTCTTCGACTGGAACATTGAAATACTTCTTGCCATTATCCAAATTATTTATTCTTTCCATTTCAGAGGCACTCAATTCAAAATCAAAAATATCAAAATTATCTTGCATATGCTGTGGATTAGTTGTTTTGGGAAATACAATATTCCCGCTTTGAATATGCCAACGCAAAATCACTTGTACGTTAGATTTATTATATTTTTTGGCTAACTCAGTAAATATCGGTTCATTGATCAAATTGGAATCTCCATGACCTAATGGATACCATGACTCAAGTTTAGTATCATATTGAGCTAATCGTGATTTCAATTCATTCTGTTGATAGTAAGGGTGCAATTCAACTTGTGCGATTGCTGGTTTAATTGTGACATTGTCTAGTAAGTTGTCCAGGCGTTCACCATCAAAATTACTAAAACCAATTGAACGAATTTTCCCATCATGTACCGCTTGTTCCATTGCCTTCCATGCACCTACATAATCACCAAACTGTTGATGTAATAGCAACAAATCAATATACCCAGTATCCAATCTCTCAAGCATCTTATCAATTGCAACTGGCGTCTTGTCAAATCCATAGTCACTGGGCCATAGCTTGCTTGTAAGCCAGACATCATTTCTTTTCAATCCACTTTTTTTAACCGCTGCCCCAACACCACGCTCATTCTGATAAGCATGTGCAGTATCAATATGGCGATAACCAAGTTTTAAGGCAGCCGCTACTGTCTTTTCCGTTTCGGCATCCCCGTTAATTTGATATACACCCAATCCAAATTGGGGAATTTTATTACCATCATTTAATGTCAAATATGTTTGTGTCATTATATTTGCTTCTTTCTGTTTAATTAACAATGCTATTGTCTACCATCAACAACTAGTTGCCAATGGGCACATTTTTATAAATGGGTGGTTATGCCACTCTTTTTAAAAAGCCGTTACTTATTATTTTAACGTGGCTGTTTCACGGGTTCTTTACGAACTAAATTAAAGATGAAACTTACAATTACCAGAGCCAATCCAATCAACATTATTGTATGTAAACCATTAAATAAAATCGTTCGCATATCTGGAATTAAATTTTGTGGTAATTGTTCAGCGGTATTGGCATCGGATAATTTGTTAATCATATCAGTAGTAATTTTGCCATCAGATCGAGCAACATGACTAGCCGTATTCAAACTCAAGACTGCACCAAAAACTGATGCCATAAATGTTTGTCCCAAGGTTCTGAATAGTAATCCAAAAGTTGTTGAAACACTGACCAATTCTTTGCGAACACCATCCTGTAACGAAACTTGCATTGGTGTGAATGACAACCCCATACCAAATCCTTCAAAAGCACCGCTGACAATCAACCACCAATACGGTGCTGCTTTGGTTGCCAAGGTCATTGATAGTGCTGAAATAACTATACTAATTGTTCCCATCAAAACGATTCGTTTGTATGGAATCTTAATCATCAATTTGGCAGTTAAGCGTGTCCCAACCAACAGTAGAATTGAACTAGCAATTTGTGTTAAACCACCCATTGTGGCACTCTTACCCAACAAACCTTGTGCCCACATGGGAGCATAGACGCTATACCCAATCATGAAACCATTTATCAAAAACATCATTACATTTTGAACTTGCACTCTAGGATTCTTCAATAGTTCCAATGGAATCAAAGCATGATTACTTCTTTTCTCAATAAACAAGAAAAATCCAAGAATAACCATTCCAATTATCAATAATGACAATGAACGTACCATACTGATTGCCAAAGCATCACTTGCAAATAACAACACTATTAAAGCGGCTGATAATAATCCAGCTCCAAGATAATCAAAACTATTCTCAACACTTTTATCTTTATCCTCTTTATAAGTAAATTGCAGTAATAACATCGAAATGATTCCAATTGGCAAGTTAATAAAGAATACCCAATGCCAAGATAAAGCATCGACTAACCAACCACCGATCAGTGGACCAGCGACCGTCGATAGGGTATAAAATGCTGTAACCCAGCCTAATGCTCTGGCACGTTGTGCTGGATTAGGATAAATATCTGCATAAATAATAAATGGAATAGAAACCATACCACCTGCACCTATTCCCATCAACGCACGAGCAATTATTAATATAACCATGTTGGTTGATAAACCGCCTAGCATCGAGCTTAAAATGAACAACGCCACTGAAAATTGAAAAACACGCTTGTTTCCAAAAATCTCACCAACACGTCCCCAGAGAACTGTTGTAACAGCAGTTCCCAATAAGAACGCTGAACTAATCCATCCTACCAGGCGAATACCATTCAAATCACTAATTATCGCTGGAAGTGCTGTATTAACGATTGTGGAATCCAATCCACCCATAAAATTTGCAATCAATAATGCCACTGTAGCAATGACCAAATTTCTTTTAGACATTTCTTATCCTCCTAATACATATCCGCTTTTGAACGAACTATTCGCCATACGTCATTAATCTTGACCAATTCTGTTTGTGCCTCAATCGGCCAAGTATTACGAAAGCCATAGATTCTGGCTTCTAGTAAATTACGCATAACTACATGTGCTGTTTTATTGCTTAATGTAACCTCTAGTAATTCTTCTTTTGCACTAAAGTATTCCATTCGCCCACTTTTTATTTGATCCAACCAATCATCCTTTGATTGATGCTTACCAGTGATATGAACAAAATCAGCATCATGACTAATTATCATACTTAACAATCCAATATTCTTTGATAACATACCTTGTATCTGTTGCCGACAAACTGACTTAACTTGTTCTATTTCATTATTTTTAACTTGCATAAATTGCCTCCTAGTCATAACTTCCTGACCACGAGATTCATTATGCAATGATTGGTATGCTGCAACAATGGGCAATGTTTTCAGAAAGGTGACATATGCCACGCTTATTAAAAAAGAGTGTAAAAAAAGACCATCAAGTGAAGTGCCCTAAAATTGTTAGACATAATCTAACAACTTTGGGGGAACTTTTTTTTATGACCAAATACTCTTCAGAATTCAAAGTCAAACTAGTAAATGAATACTTTGATGGACAAATTTCTATAC
>NZ_RHOS01000024.1 GCF_003946205.1 Companilactobacillus keshanensis
AGAAGAATACATCAAATTTTGGAATGAAGAACGAATATTCGAAAAACTGGGCTATCAGTCGCCGGTAGAATACCGGAACTTAATAGCCCAATAAAAGAAGTGCTTTTATTTTAATGTCTCAAAAAATAGTTGCAGTGCCGTAGGCTTCTAGCCTACAGTTTTTTTTATATAAGAAATGCAAAATATGAATAACTAATCAAATAAAATAGGCATTTAACATATCAGATAAAAGACGATACACTACAGTCATCAACTTAGGAAACGTAATGGAGGTCATGAAAATGCAAACTAATGCAGTCGTTATGAATGACTATGGAGACAGTTCAGTTTTAGAGGAGAAGTTGGTACAAGTACCAGATTTAAAAGCCAGTGAAGTGTTGATTGAAGTCCTAGGTACGTCCGTGAGCCCATTTGATATTGGGATGCGACGCGGTAATTTCCGAGAACGCATGCCAATCCAATTCCCGGCAGTGCTGGGTACAGATGCTGTGGGTCGAATCGTTGCAACAGGTACAGAAGTGACCGATTATCAGATTGGCGAAATTGTTTTGGGTATCGTGGGTAATACCAAACTGGGAGCCTACTCGGATATGGCAATTTTAGATGCAAAAACAATAGCGCGTCTGCCTCATGGTGTTGCTTTAGACCAAGGAACTGTCACTATGGTGGGCGTACCTGCCTACCTCGCTTTGTTTGACAACGGTCATTTACAAGCAGGCCAATCAGTACTGATTCATGGTGGAGCTGGCGGAGTTGGAACTTTAGCAATTCAATTAGCTAAACAGGCTGGCGCCACGGTTTATACTACGGCTAACCTTAAAGACGCATCAAGATTGGAAGCTCTGGGAGCTGATAAAGTTATAGACTATAACACTGATTTTCGGAACCAAGTAGCAAACTTGGATTTGGTCATTGATACCGTTGGTGGTGAGGTTCTACGTCACAGCTTTGATGTTGTGAAACCTGGTGGACGATTGGTTACTTTGGTAGAACACCTGTCGACCGATTTAACGACACAGTATCCACAAGTACAGGCGCAGTTCTTGAGTGCTCAGGGTACTGGAACTCTAGCAAAAATTTTGGACTTGATTGCATCAGATAAACTGCATGTGCCCATTCAAAAGACTTTTCCGTTAACCCGCGATGGGATAGCAAATGCGCAGGACTATTTGGAAAATAACCACGTGTTTGGTCGAGTGGCTATTTTAAAGCAATAAGTATTCTGAAATTTTTCAAAAATTCAAATGTCAGCGAGGTTTATAAATTGGATCGGCGTGCAGTACAAGCAAGATATAAGTTGTCAGATCAAATTTTAAGCGATTATGATATCTGGATAAAAAATGATGACACAAGTTCAAATGAGTATGAATATACCGACACTGATCTCGTCTATCTCCAAACTATTGCTGAACTTTACACGATAGGATTTAATTCAGATGAAGTGACAACTTATTTACAACTGAATGAATACAGTCAACAGACAACGACACAACAGATAAGGCTCTTGACTCTTAAACGCAATGAAAAATTAGCTGATATTCATCAGTGTGAAGATCAGGTCGCTGCGATTGATTATTTACGTCTTCAATTGAACGAAGGAAAGCAATATGGCCATAATCGCGAGAAATAGCTATAAAAAGAATAATTTTCAAAATGTTTCAACAATTCTCAATTAAAATAGAAAAGGATTAGGTGATTAAAATGGATAAGACATCAACTTACACATTAAATAACGGATACAAAATTCCAGTCGTTGGTTTTGGAACAATCATTCCTGATGGGCTGGATACGGTAAAGGCAGTTAAGGATGCAATTAAGAGTGGATACCGTTTGATCGACACAGCTGAGGCCTATGGTAACGAAACTAGTGTTGGGCAAGGTATTCGTGAAGGAATCGAAGAAAATGGCTTGCAACGGTCAGATGTCTTGATCGGCACGAAGGCCTGGTTTACTCATCGTGGTTATGAAGGAACTACTAAAGCTTTTAACGATTCTTTGGAACGTTTAGGTTTAGACTATGTGGACATTTACTTGATCCACTGGCCTGCCAATGCAAAATGGCACGATGACTGGCGCGAATTAAATGCAGATACTTGGCGTGCATTAGAGGATCTATATAAAGCTGGTAAAATTAAGGCAATTGGGGTCTCCAACTTCTTAGATCATCATCTTCAAGCACTGATTGAAGATACTGAAATTAAACCAATGATAGATCAAATTGAGTACCACCCCGGTTTTGCTCAAACTGCCACGGCCAACTTTGCTCAAGAAAATGATATTCTTGTTGAGGCTTGGAGTCCCTTTGGTGGACCAGGAAGTAATGTCCTCACGGAAGCAACAGTCAATCAGATTGCATCGAAGTATGGTAAGGAACCAGGACAAGTTATCTTGCGTTGGTTGATTCAAAAACAGATTATTCCATTGACTAAATCAGTGAGTCCAGCACATATGGCAGCAAACTTAGATGATTTTGACTTCAAATTAACTGATGAGGAAATGTCAGCGATCGATGCAGCACCATTTAGCGGTGGAATGCAGTTCGACCCAGACACAGCTAAATCGTAATGTTGGCTTAAAGATGTTCTTTAATAATGACTGACAGCAATTGAATCGTGGTCTCAAAGAAAGCGACTTACTGTCGTCTATGAGGAAAACTAGACAATGATGCAACGATTTCAGGAAAATTCCTTTCTAGAAAAATAAATCTGATATAAAACAAAAAAATAGGCATCCCCAGATAATGGGGATGCCTATTTTGCAATATCCACATCAAAGCCTAATGAAGTCTATACTATTCATACGACAAGGCCTCAATTGGATCCAACTTAGCGGCTTTCCGTGCTGGTGCCCAAGCGGCTACCAGACTGATGAGTACGCCGACCAAAATAGCGAAGAGCATGAAGCTCGGGGCTAACTGAATAATGCTGTAATGAACAAAACCTTTAGCGGCAGTGTTGATTACGAGTCCCAATAACTCTGCAAAAATAAGACCGAGCACACTATACAGGAGTCCCAGAATCATAGCTTCGGAGACGAAGAGCGCACGAATATCCGCTTTGCGGACGCCTAATGCCCGTAGAATCCCAATTTCTTTTGTTCGCGTGCCGACACTAATGTAGAGAACAACAATAATCATAATGGCTGAAACAATCAGCGAGATTGCTGCAATCCCCGCAAGCACGTATGAAGCTAAGGAAACATACTGGTTTATTGTGTTAATGTATGATCCGACTCCTGTCAGCTTATAGTTCAATTTCTTTGCCTGAGCTTCAAATGGTTTCACATCTTTGAGTTGACGAACGGTGACTGCGAGAAATGTTGGTTTGAGCTTCACATTCTGATCTTTCGCCATATTGGCTACTGTTTCCCAACTGAGAACGGCCGTGTTACTGGACTTGGTGAGGCCCACCACGTTGACCTCTTTCTTTAACAGAACAGGACGTTGATGTTCATCAGTAGCATTGACGTAAACCGTTACTGTTTTGCCAAGTAAATTCTGATAGTGCTGTTTATTATACTTCTTAGCGATGTCTCGGCTAAGGACAATCGAGTTGTTATCCGTCGGATTCTTCCCTTTAATAAGGTTCTTGCGTAAGAATGTCCGATTGTAAGTCTGGGAGTAAGAAGTCGTCACGTTACGGCCATGGTACTGAACCTGGACACTTGGCATGAAGAAGCCCTTCTCCACATGAGTGACCTGAGTTAGGCCCTTCAGTTTGGAAATATCTTTGGCAGTCATTTCGACGGCCGCTGTGTTTCCGTCCTTAACCTTATGCGTCACCTCGCTGGTAGTCGGGTTCAGGTTTCCACTGATCTCATGGCTAATGTATCCACCGATCCCCCGGCCGAGCGCCAACATGAGCACGACGCTGAAGATACCGACAGCGCCACCCAACGTAATCAACAAATTTGTGCCAAAGTTCCGCTGCATATGCTTCAGGGCCATTTGGATAATTGCCCGGAACCGCAAGTGATGGCTTCCCAATGTAGATTGCTGAGAAATATCATTATAGGGTTTCTTCAGCGTTTCATCATGGTCAAGGATACCATGGTCTAAATGGACAATTCGGGTACCATGTTTGGCAACTGCCTGCGAGTGGGTAACGGCAATTACCAGCTTACCTTGAGCAGCAATCCTATCCAGCAATTTTAAAATTTCCTGGGTGTTCTGCTCGTCCAAAGCGCCAGTTGGTTCATCTGCAATAATAATCTGTGGGTCGGTTGCCAACGCCCGGGCAATCGCAACCCGTTGCTTTTGACCACCAGAAAGTTGATTAGGATAAACGTTTTCTCGTTTTTCCAAGCCAACTTCAGTTAATAAATGTTTGGCTTTTTTAACTTGGTCAGCGTGCGTGAGATTGGTCATTTCCAGACCTACTAAGACATTTTCCAGAATGGTGAGATGGCTGATTAGATTGAAAGACTGGAAAATAAATCCGATATTTTCACGTCGATACTGATCGAGCTCGCGTTCATTCATCTGCTTTAGTGAGCGACCGTTAATTGAAACGTCACCAGAGTATTCGCTATCTAACCCAGCTATGATGTTCATTAGCGTTGACTTTCCACCACCTGATTCGCCGACAATGGAGACAAATTCTCCAGGACCGAATGTAGCGTTGATGCCCTTAAGAACTGGTAGCTCAGCGCCGTCCGCTAAGTGATACGATTTGTGAATATTGTTAATTTCTAAAAATTGCATAAAATTACCCCCTGAAATGAACAAACTTAACACCGTTAGATTAATGGTAAAAAGATTACTTTTTATTTTTACGAGATTGTTTGAACGTGGCATCCATACCTTTTAACGTCACTGCCGTGAAGAAAATACCAACCATGATAATTGAAACTGTAACAATAATAATCATTTGTGAAACCTCCAATTTATAATTAATTAGTCAACCTAACGTCGTTAGATTAATAATCAAATTCTAACACCGTTAGGCTGTTTGTCAAGCCTTTTAACAAAAAATCGTGGTATACTAATAATATTAACTAACGATGTTAGATTGGAGATGACGATATGAAACTTGATCGGCAGACGATT
This sequence comes from Companilactobacillus keshanensis, assembly GCF_003946205.1. Lineage (GTDB taxonomy): Bacteria > Bacillota > Bacilli > Lactobacillales > Lactobacillaceae > Companilactobacillus > Companilactobacillus keshanensis. The sequence continues at coordinate 5,048 of NZ_RHOS01000024.1, forward strand.
CAATTGGCTGCAATCTCGCTATTGAATGAAGATGGTTTAGAGGCGCTTTCCATGCGAACCTTGGCAAAGGCGTTGGATGTTAAGGCCGCTTCACTTTATTTCCATTTTAAAAATAAAGATGAATTGATGGAAGGTATCGCTGAGTTAATTTCTAGTCGAATCAGCCAACGTCTGGCCAAGGTCGAAAACTGTGACTTTTACCAGTTGGCTCACATTTTGCGAGAAGAGTTGAAGCGGGTAAATGACTCTCCTAGGATTTTTGAGGATACTTATCCCTTTACGCCTAACCGAACCAAATTAATTGTGTTGGGCATGAAATTGATGCAGGACCTGGGAGTGGATAAGCGGCATTTGACGGTTGCAGGAAATATGGGAAATAACTTTGTTCTGTCTTACGTGGCTGACGAGCAGTACTTTGCCCGGGACTCCCAGAGACAGATGCCCCCCGAGTTTGCGGAGCAGTTTCCTTCACCTATTGACTTAGCTAATCCGGATGAAGCTTTCAATTATGGTCTGGATATATTTATACACGGTCTACAGGCTACGACCAAGTAACCGGACCGATATTTTGAGTTAAATGGTAAAAGACCACTAAAGACATCGACTTGAGCCACATCATTCAATCATCGAAAAATTTATTATTATGAAACTAAAAAAAGACTAGTTTCCTATTAAGAAACTAGTCTTTTTGGTGTGTTCTAATGATCTCTTTGAAAGATTTTTTTCAAACCCCTGTTAGTGGTGAGTCTTAACAGAAACAACATCCCCATCATGCATATGTCTAATTGCTGACTGGGCTTTTTTTGACGAAAATTTTCCCATCAAGTGTATTCCTGAATAATAACTAACATTACCCCAATAAAGTACTAATCGGTGGTCTGGAGACCAATATCCAATATCTCCTGGCCTTGCCTTAGCACCTTTTGGCATTCCCTTTGTATTCAGACTAAAATTTAGATCTGAGATTTTTTCTTCTAATCCCGGAGAATGTCGGAAATCGAATTTCATTGGTAATTTCTTTATTAATGCCCTTGAGGCTGGACTACTATTAAGTTTGGCTGAATAATTTTCCTCGCCAATTTTAACATCTACTAAAGTATCTTTAGCAAAAACAATCTGTTCATTAGCACTGATTTTCCATCCGATGATAAAAATAAATGACACTGCTATCGTTGCTAAAAGTAATCTATTTTTTCTCATAATTACACTTGTTGTCTAGATGGACGAATGAGAATTTCACTTATTGCTACATGTTCTGGTTGATTGATCGCATATAGAACTGCGTTTGCAATATCATCGGCAGACAGTGTCATACCGCTATCTTCAGGGGCATCAAAAATAGGCTTTAATCCATTAACAACTGCTTCATTGCCAATCGAGTTAACTAATTCAGTTTTAACTGCTCCTGGAGAAACAATTGTTGAGCGGATGCCGTGATCCTTTTCTTCTTGACGAAGTCCTTCCATAATTGCTCTTACTGCATATTTGGTTCCGTTATATACAGCTGATGCCGGATAAACCACATGTCCAGCAACAGAATCTGTACTAATAATTAATCCGTCCTTTTGTCTTTGCATAATTGGTAGAACTTCACCAATACCATTTAGTACACCCATGATATTGATGTTTAGCATTGTTTGCCACTTATCGTAGTCACGATCTGCTAAGTTTCCTTGTGGCATGATTCCGGCGTTATTGTACAAAACATCGACACGTCCGTATTCTTCTTTAGCAACATTGATCAACTTTGCTACATCATCACGATTTGTAACATCTGTTACTTGATAACTTGCGTTTTCACCGATTTCTTCTACGATTTCTTTTAACTTCTCTTCACGTCTAGCACCCAAAACGACTTTGGCTCCATTTTTTGCTAATTTCTTGGCCGTTGCTGCGCCAATACCACTAGATGCACCAGTAATTACTACTACCTTATTTTCTACAGTCATATTTCATTCCTCTTTCAAAATAAATTTATATCTCGTATCTTAGTGTCAAAATCCATATATGTCTAATGCTTGTAATTCATGAATAATCATTACAATTTGTTATACTAATTATTTTGTATTTTCCGAATAACTTTAGCTGGATTGCCAACTGCAACCATATTCTCCGGAACATTCTTAGTAACTACTGAGCCAGCTCCAACAATCGCATTTTTCCCGATAGTAACTCCAGGTAAAACCATAACCCCAGCTCCTAACCAAGCACCATCATGAATATGTACGGCTTTAGGTAATAAATTTGTGCGATGTTCCGGTTCTTCATCATGGTTAATTGAAATAATAGTACAACGAGGTCCTATCAAAACATTATTTCCTAAATAAATACCACCAAGATCAACAAACATACAATCTTTGTTGATGAAGTCATTTTCACCCAAAAATATATGTGGACCGAAATCAGTATGGAAAGGTGTATTGATTTCATTGGTACTTGAAACTGTCTGGTGTGTAATTTGACTCAATAACTCGAGCCTTTGTTGTTTATCTTGGTAGTTATAATTCAGTTTTATTAATAGTTCTGAATTTTCCTCGACGATTTGTTTTATTTCAGGAAATTCAGAACTGTCACCTTTGATGTATTTGTTTTCTATTGCTCGATCAACTATTTTCATTTTTCACATCTCCTCCTTTATTGGAATTGCTGTGATTACTTTATTACCGTGAACACGCTGAATCCAATACCAATTTCAAATACTCATTCATAATTAATAGTTATATATTAACTATAACTGTTATGCATACATTCATATCTATTATAAGTATTTGTGTTAGATACTATTTGGTTTTAACATTATGATAGAAAATGTGAGGATATGTTATTTCCTAACAAAGTTTTTAAAAGAGGAGCTCAAATTATGGATGTAGAAAAAAATCAACCTGTTTACTTTGAAGGTGTTAAAAACGTGGATTCTAGAAACGCCGATTTACCTACAGGTGATCAGTCTCATAGTGCCGACAATTGGTACACTTCCGATCAAGTCAACATGAAACCCGTTTCTTTCAAAAATGTTTATGGTATGAAGATTGTTGGAAATTTATTCACGCCGAAAAATTTAGATAAGTCTCGCACTCATCCAGCATTAATTGTCGGGACACCTAATGGTGCTGTTAAGGAACAAGCCGCTAACTTATATGCTACAAAGATGGCAGAATTAGGATTCATAGCATTATCATTTGATCAAATGTTTTGGGGAGAAAGTGACGGATCACCCAGAAATGCCATGGCACCAGAAATTTATTCTGAAAGTTTTTCTGCCGTTGCTGATTACTTTGAATCATTGGAATTTGTCGATAATGACAAAATTGGAGTCATTGGAATTTGTGCATCCGGAAGTTTTTCTTTAAATGAAGCCAAAGTCGATTCAAGGCTTAAAGCAATTGCCACTATTAGTTTGACTGATATGGGTGCCGTTGCACGAGGAATGCGCGATGCCATGGGTAAATCTGCTATGGTCGACGACACGTCTAAAGAAAGAACTTTGGAAAATTCGGGAAAGACTACCGAATATACTAGCGGAACTCCCGAAACAATCGATGAGAATTCAGATGCTTTCTCGAAAGAATTTTATGATTTTTACAGAACTCAAAGAGGAGCCGCCGCAACAACGACTAAGCCTACTAAGACAAGTTTCATCAAATTATTGAATTTTTACTCATTACAAGATCTGGACACCGTTTCGCCTCGTCCATTACTATTTATCGCTGGAGAAAATGCAATTTCACTAGGGTTTAGTGAAGATGCTTATGCAGCCGCTACAGAACCTAAGGAGTTATATAAAGTTCCCAATGCAGGACATGTAGACTTGTACGATAGAACTGAATTGATTCCATTTGATAAGTTGAATGACTTCTTCAATGCCAACTTGTAAGAAAATTGACTTATCTCAAATCAACAGACAAAAAAAGAGCAATCGAACTTTACATCTAAAAAGCCTCCTTCAACTTCTTGATTTATTCAAGAATGTTGAAGGAGGCTTTTCTGTATGACAATGATAATATTGTCCTAATTATTTTTTGATCCATATCTTGATATTATTTGCGGTAAGTCCCCATCAGTTCCTGGTTTGGAAATACCCAAACTTTTTCTTATATATAGGCTTGGTTTATCTATAATATTCAAGATCAAATCAGCAATACTAGAGCGGGATACCAACGTTCCTTTAAATAATTCACCTTTTTGCGTTAGCTCGTAATCAATATCATTATCATCAATCATAACGGCTGCGCGAATAATCGTATATTGCAAATCAGACTCTTCAATTATCTTAGCCGCCTTGCGAGTATCTTCTTTGGCAGCATGCCCAACTGTATTTTCAACCCATGAACCAAATGGATCCGGTGTCTCGTGATACAATCCAGATCCAGTGATCCAAATGAGTTGTTTCAACTGATTAGTATCCATGGATTTAACAATGACTTCCGCAAGTAGCTTCATGTCGCCCGCTAAATTTGCATATACAACATCTTGCTTAGCCATTACTGAGGTTAACAACTTAGAATCAGTCACATCTCCTTCAACAACTTTTTCTCGATCGTTGTTTATAATCTTCAATCGATTTGACTTGCGTAAAACTAATGTTAATTGAGCATCACTTTCGTCAAGCAATCTTTGTTCCACAATTTTGGCAACTCGACCGTTAGCACCTAAAATCAAAATATTTTTCACTATACTGCTTACCCCCTTTTTTAATGTACTGTATAACCACCATCAACTGAGATAGCCTGTCCAATCATGTAGCTTGAAGCATCACTACATAAAAACAAAACAACTTTTGCAACTTCTTCAGGTTGAGCTAATCTTCCCATTGGAATCTCTTTAATTAAATCGGACATCTCTTCTTTCTCAGAGCTATCCATTCTTTCGACCATTGGCGTATCAATAACTCCTGGACAGACAGCATTGATTCTAACGTTTCTATTCGCGTACTCTAAGGCACTACTTTTAGTTAATCCAAGAACACCGTGTTTTGATGCATGGTAAGCGGCTCGATTTGCAATACCAACTAAACCACCCATAGATGAGCAATTTACAATAGCCGCTGGTTTATTTTGAGTTCGCATCTGATCTAACTCATATTTCATGCATAAGAAAGTACCCTTTAGATTTGTATCCATTATGTTGTCATATTCTTCTATCGATAAATCAGCTGTATCAGTTACCGGGCTTTGGATTCCAGCGTTATTATACGCATAATCCAAGTGCCCAAACTGGTTAATTGTGAAATTAACCATATCGTGAACATCTTTCGGTTGTGAAACATCACATTGAAAAGATATTGCTGAGTATCCTTGTTTGGTTAGTTTCTTTGCTTCGGCATCTGGCTCATGATGTCCAGCTAGTACAACGTGAGCGCCCGCCTCAGCAAATAAAGTGGCAACACTTAATCCAATTCCTGTACGTGCACCTGTAACAATGACAACCTTATCTTTGAAATTGAACATGTTTTAAATAATCTCCTTAATCAAGGTTTTCCAACTTTAATTCAACTGAACTACCCATGTGAAGTTTCAAAAGTTTACTTTCATCATTTATATGACCAATTTTTTGTAACTCACTAATCACCTCTCCAGTTTGTTTATAGAAAATAACGAAACTGTGTCTAGGTGTCCAGTATGCAATATCTCCGACAGCATAGCCTCTCGTTTGGGCCTCATTTGCGGGAGTGACTCCTTAAAACGATATGTCAATTCCCGAGAATACAAATTCATCATATCCAAGCCAAGTGGCATTTTATCAATTATTGTATTAGCAGTTTGATTGTCCTCAAAATTAGCATTAAAGACCGTTTCATTGAGGGTAAGCGTTATTTTTTTCAAATTATTTCTCCCTAATTTAGTTTTTGATATTCTAAGTCGCTTACTGGTTCTAGCCATTCCGGTGTCCCAGCAGTTATTGCTATGTGACTGAACCAGCTATCTTTTGTTGCACCATGCCAGTGTTTGATCCCGTCATGTGTTACGACTATATCACCGGGATGTAATCGCTTTGCTTCTTTTCCAGCTTCTTGATACCAGCCTTCTCCACCCGTAACTAATAAAATTTGATAACCATTATGATGTATATGCCAATTGTTACGCGATCCGGGTTCAAAGCTGACATTACTAACTGTTACATTAACGTCTGGGTCTTTAACTAACGAATTGTGGTAACTCTCACCCACAAAGTAATCTTTAAAAGCTAAATTTAGTTCACCAATATTGAATAAACCGTTTTTTACGTCATTTTCATTTTTGTTCATTATTTTATTCCATTCTTTCTATACTTATTTTGCAAAAATTTGTATTTCGCTTTTTGACAATACATTACTAGTTAATTTTTCGTGTAGATTATTGTAGAAGAATCCATTATCTAATTGTAAATTTTGGGATAGTGCAAATACTGTCAACGTATATTTATGTGGCTTATCTGGCGGATTCGGACCAGCGTAATGATTGGTAAAATAGTCATCTTCTAGACCATAAAAACGAGACACCCAAGAATTCTGTCCTTGTGGTCCAGTAAAGTTTCTACTAAAATCGGCTGGGATTTTGGTCATTGCAGGAATATTAGTTGCTATCCAATGAATAAACGGAAAACCAGTCAATGGCACTGCATCATAATCAATAAGTGTAATAGCGAGCGATACGGCTTCTTTGGGAATATCTTTCAGTTCGATTGGAAATGAAATAACTGGTTGACCATCATGTCCTTCATTAGCCAAACTAGTATACGCTGCTGGCAAATATCCATTCTTATCTAAAATAACTGTAACTTTCATAAATTGATCTCCTAATAAAAAGATGGCTTTGACCATGCTGTATTGGGTTCTGCGACACCAATACTGGCTTGTTGATACAAATTTGGATGTTGCATGATATTAGCAATCAGCCTTGCTACCGCTTGTCGAGTTACTTGTGTATCCTTAAATTCCTCGCCTTGTGGAATTATTGTATATTCAGTATGTTGTGGATCATTATATAACCATGCCATTCGTAAAAAGGTATAGTTCAATCCGCTATCATCGATTATCTTGGCGGCACGTTTAATTTCTGTGTAATCACCCATCATTTGGGCATTCCATCGTCCAAATTCACCCGTGACCTCATCATATATACCAAGACCCCCTGCTACTATTAACCTTTCAATACCTTTTTCTTTCATTGCATGCACAACATTTTTGTTAGCAGTCATAAAATGGCCTGTGGCCAAATAAACAATGTCTTTATTGATTAATACTGTCTTCAAATCATTCGGATCATTCCAATTACCATCAACCAACTGGACATTGGCCTTGGTTGCATACGCTTGTAATCTGCTAGTCGCATGACGAGCAAACAAAGTCAATTGAACATCCGATTGATTTAATAGTTCTGGAATTAAAAATTTTGAAATATTGCTTGTTGCGCCTAATAAAATAATTCTTTTCATTTTTTCCCCTTAACTTAATAAAAATCATTAAAACTATGCTTTCTTTGCAGAGTAGATAGTAAATTCCTTCACATCAGTTAAAATCCTCTCTACTTTTGAAGACTTTTCTATCGATCTTGTTTTGCCGGTTGTTAATTCTCGGTTAAACAACACTCTGATAATATTACAAGTAACAATAAGATCCCTAATCTATATAAGAACTTTTTGTTCATCCTATCTCTTTCGCTTTTGCTTTATTATCTTGATTACATTCACTATTATATGATGATTAGGAAATTATTGAAGGATCTCATAGTTGACCTAGTATTATCCAAAAGTTTATGCTTAATCCATGGAGGCAGAACACATATGGATATTAATCAACTTCAAACGTTTATTAGAGTTAACAAATTTGGTAGTTTTACAAAAGCTGCCGAGCAAAGCTTTATTTCGGGAACAGCGGTCATGAAACAGATCAATCGCCTAGAAGCCGAACTCAACTTAAAATTATTTTTTCGAACAGCAACCGGGGTAACACTTACGCCACAAGGTCGAAAGTTTCTTCCCTATGTATATCAACTATTAGATCTACTCAATACAGCTATAGAAGAAACACGAAAAGTACGATCTGATAATAAACATGTTATTTCAATTGGTACATCAATTCTTCATCCTGCTGATCCATTTATGACATTATGGCGTAAATTAGCTCCAAATTTGTCCCAATACCAATTACGATTGGTTCAATTACAGGAAGACCTAAATTCTAGTAATCGAGAATATGCTCTTTTAGGTCGTAGTAGTGACCTAATTGTTGGAACTTTCGATAATGCAACCCTAAAACAATCATTTAGAGCAATAGAACTAGGTGTATATCATTTTGGTATAGCAATTAGAAGTGACAATCCTTTAGCACAACTCGAAAACATTAGATTTAAGGATTTATGCAATCAGAAAGTACTCACGGTGCCAATAGGTGTCAGTGAAAAAAATGATCAGTTGCGCTCGGAAATGCTAAATGAAACTCCAAGCATTAGATTGATTGAAACTGATGGTCGCTACGACATTAATACCTTTAATAGAGCGGTTGACGAAAACATTCCATTGATCTCGCTGACTCCATGGAAAAATATTCATCCGAATTTGGTAACAATTCCACTAGAAACGAATATAACTGTTTCATACGGGTTAATAAGTACCAAATTTCCTGGTAGGGAAGCAGATAATTTCTTAAACGATTTTTTGAAGGTTTTTAAAAATTATAATTGACCGTTTATAAAATAAAATAGACTATGAATTCTGATTTTAATGAGAATTCATAGTCTATTTTTTATACTTCAATCACTGAGACATTTCCATTTGAACTTACAGCTCTGCAACAATCACTGTAAACTTCAATATAGTCATACATCCCTTTTTTGGCTAAAGATCTAGCACGTTCCATTCCACCTGGAAGAACTTCTCCAGAATGATAATGTGTAACTATACTGAGAATATAGTTCAACGTATGAACCTCATAAGTGCCTCCCAGATAGCATTTTGAAACATATCCTTCCAATATACCACTAAGATCAACCTCTGGAAATTCACTTCTAATGGTGGAGATTAACCTATCTAATTCTAATTGACTCAATCTTCCATTTCCTATATCAAGTTTCCTAAGTGCCTCCATATATTCCTTCGAACGTTTCTTTCTCAATATATTAGCTATTCTGCCCTCTTTGGTCACTGTTTTGGCATTTATTTTCTTATGCTCAGATAAATTGAGACTAGAGGCATTTTTAGAGCCCATGTTTAGTAACTTTCTTGGCATTACAAAAGCACCTTCCTAGTCTTTGAAACCTTATTATTTAAATCATTACTTTCAGATCCTATTGGGCGCCCAGAAGCGGGAACGGCACGACTCTTACCCCATTCTCTAATGCCATCGATTTTTTCAGGGCTTGTCTGTGACAAAGGAACAACATTTTGAAAAGTATCTGTGATCAACTTTTCTGATAAATCGACTTCTTCAGATAATGTCGTATAGGCCAAGTCACGAACTGCTGATTCTAAATCTGCACCAGTAAAGCCGTTAGACATTTCAACAACTTTATCTGATAATGGACCACTGAATTCCTTTTTAAGATACTTATTCATATAAATTGAGATAATATCTCTTCTCTCTTCAGCCGTTGGAAGATCTACAAAGAATAATTCATCGAATCGTCCTCGTCGTAACAGTTCTGAAGGTAGCTTACTAACATCATTAGCAGTTGCTACAACAAAAACTTGCTTCTTACTTTCTTGTAACCAGAACAAGAATTGTCCGACCATTCTTGTAGATACTCCGCCGTCGTTACTGGAACTTGCGCCTGAAAGACCCTTTTCTATCTCATCTATCCAAAGTACACAAGGAGAAACTTGATCAGCGGTATTGAGTGCATCTTTTAATTGCTGTTCAGTTTGACCGACATAACTTCCTTGAACTGTAGCAAAATCCAGTCGATACAGTGGTAATTTCCAATTAGCAGCAATAGATTTTGCTGATAAGGATTTACCACAACCAGGAACACCAACTAACAATATTCCTCTTGGTGGTCGAAGCCCTCGTTCTCTAAGTTCAGCATGTTTTGAAGGAGTTAATAATTTTTTCTTAGATGCCAACCATTTTTGCAATCCAGATAAACCACCAACTTCTTTTACACTATCATCTACTGTTATTTTTTCTAACCCCGAAATATTGGTAAACAATCTATCTTTAGATTTTCTGATTTCATCAATATCATCCTTTTTGATCGATTTTTTTGCGATCAAGGACGCTATAACATTCTCAGTTTCGATCTTAGTAACACCAACTAATGATGTGGCAGCTTCTCTAACGTCCTCGTCATCCCATTCGATTGGAATTTCATTACGATAATCATCTATATATTCAGAGATAATATCGTACATTTCATTTTCATCAGGAAGATCCAGTTCGAGAACCATACCCAATCGCTGCAACTGACTCCAAACTGTACTATTAGTTAAAGTAATAACCATGCCACCGGACTCATTAGCTAGAGTTACCAAATCAAGAATTTGCTTAGCACTATCATTACCGGAGGATATATCGGGAACTTCTGTCAAAATCAGTGTTAGATTCTGACGATGTTTCATTTCTTCACCCACATAGTCCATGGCTCCATAGACAGACTTGTCTTCATTAACTACTTGATCAGTCTCAATATTATATGTACCTTTTGACAAAGTATGTACTAAAAATCCTAGGTTTAACTCTTCTGAAATAGACTTTAATAAATCTAAGGCCCTAGATCTTTCTATCGTATTTAATGCAATAAACGGTATTCTAGCAATAGAATATCTAGTTAACAGATCTTTTGCTTCTTTTATTCCACTCAAAAAATGTTCCCCCTCTAGTTGTCTATTCTGTTATTCCTAACTAAGCTAGACATCTTACCACTTGTATCTTTTTTGGCTGATTCTTCCAAATTCTTTTGTAGATCCTTTCGGCTATTAAAAAGTATTTCTACTAATTTTCTTTTGGGTTCAGTTGGAATAGCATCAATATTAATTAATAATCTCATCGTTTCAAATTCTTTTTTTAATCGATGGACTGCCTTAACAAAATTAGCCTCTGGTATTCCTTGATTCCCAAGCTGCTTTTCAAAATCCTTAACTGAACCACTCATTCGTTCATTAATTGACTTGCTAAGACGTTTCATAAATCTATCCGCGACACCATTTTGCCAAACCAATGTACCATTCTTTGCTGTTTCCAAAACTTGTTCATCATTTTTATGAGTATCAAATTTTTTTAATAAATCTACCCATTCACGATATGTCGAGATGTTTGCCATTATTAATGTCTCCTTACTACAATGTTTTCTGGAACCAAGTCCCAGTCAGGTAGTCCCTTAGCAAATGCATCCTTATGTTCCTTAAGATTTCTCTCTACGTTAGGAGCTTGCTCTACATCATTAATTGATGGGAAGACAGAATCTTTTTTTTCATCCATAACTAAGCCTCACCTTTTAAATTTATGTGACGAGTTTTACTATTAAGATTATTTACATACTGTTGTGGTGTCAGTTGATCTAAGAAATCAATAACTTTATCATATTCTGAATCCACATCATTAAATTCATCCCTAATATCGACCGTTTCAGCCATTATCTGTCTAATAATATTGGAACCATCCACTTTTTGTTTTTCAAACTGTTTAACAATTTCTTGCTTTCTTTGTTCAACAGAACTAACTTTTTTCCAAGAACGTATTGCCCAAAATCCACCTGCAAATAATAAAATAACTCCAATTATTGAGTGTCCTGTTAACGCAAGAATAGTCCCAATAGCAGCAAGTGCCACTCCAGCATATAGTCCATTTTTAGTTACTTTAGCTGCATTCAATTGGTTTTGTTTTTTCGTCTCAATACTTGATTGATACTTATCTATACTTTCGTTTTCATTCTCACCGTTTTCAGTTGAATCAGAGAATCCATTAATTTGATAATTTATTACTTCTGGAACTCTGGAACGATTTTTAACGACTAAATCACCATATGCATCCTTGATCCAATCCTTTGATAAAGCAATTGCAAATTTTTGAGTTGAAGAACTACCACCGCTGCCTCCGTTCATTAAGGCTGCATCAGTTAACAATTGAGAAAAATCTTTCTTCTTAACATAAGATCTCTTCTCTACATCCATATCTTGTTTGGCTCTTATCTTATTACCTTCATATTTGATAATAAGTTCATTAAGTCGTTCTTCTCGCTTATATTCCAATTCCTCGTTGTCAAATCCAGTTACTAATGACATTAAAATTTTATCTAATTGTTTTTTTATATTTTCGGTTGAATCTAATTTATCAAAAATTTCTTTAAAATATTCTAAAATTTTTCTATGTAAATAAGCTCCTTTTAAAGTATCTTCTAAATCAGTCCAATTGGATGAATATTGTTGTAGCATCGGATAAGGATTTTCCAACTTATCTGGCTTATAGAGCGCGAGTGCTTCTCCCCATTGTTGTTCCTGTTGCTGCTTAAAGTTAGGACGATTTTCCAAATTACTTAGCCACTGTTCAAGCGTATTAGATACGGTACCTTCTGCATCAACACCTAATAATCCGTTTGCAAAGGCATCAATTATAATAATTGAATTTCTATCCAATTTAGTTTCATCTTGGCTTTGTAGATAATAAGAAGTCCATTTTAAACTGGCATTTTTACGATCAGCCCTTCGACAAATTAACGCAAACAGTAACGATGTTTTCTCCCTGTCGCGTTTTAAAGCTTCACGCAAAGCTTTATCAGCTAATTCATGGTCATTATTTATCCATGCGGACAGCGCGACAAGACAAGGTGCTAACCAATAACCGGGAGCAGATATCATCATGTTTTCACTGGCAGAAGTAATTACTTCTTTTCGAACAATTTCCAAATCATCCGCTTGTAAAATACCGACTGTAGTTCTTCTTATTTCATCATAATGTCCGTATTCCTTTTCAATCTTTTGTTCAATTTGAACAATCTTAGTATGTGCTACACTAAGATTATTACTCAGCATCTGTTGTTCAACATAATTGTTAAAATCATGTCTTAATGCTGATATTTCATCTTGCATTGAAGAAACTTCACTATCAACTTGCTGTACGTTAGCGTCAACACTTCCAATACTGTTGGCCAAAATACTTAAGTTATTTTCAATTGTTCTAAGGTCTGCTTCGCGGATTGCCTCTGTCATCAACTTTCACCCTATTCCTATAAAATTCCTTATAACAATAACATTATATACAAGGAGTAAGGCCCATGTCATCACATTTTCCGATATAAATAATATTATTCGGGATTAAAAAAAGTCGTATCGAAAATTATTCGATACGACTTTTTTTTATTTTATTGTTGATTAGGATTTAAGTTACTCAAAACTTGTTCATAAGCAGTTTCATATTTTTGAACATCCCCGGCACCCATGAAGATAAGAACAGCATTATGATAATCCAATAATGGAGACATATCTTCAAGTTCAAGGACTTTTCCACCCTTATGAATCTTGTCGCCAAGATCCTTACTTGTAATATCTCCATGTTTTTCACGGATTGAACCAAAGATATTAGTTAAGTAAACATCATCAGCAAGATCTAATGATTTAGCAAAATCATCCATTAATGCCAATGTTCTTGTATAAGTATGTGGTTGGAAAACAGCGACCACTTCGCGATCAGGATACTTTTGTCTAGCAGCATCAATTGTTGCTTTGATTTCTTGTGGATGGTGAGCGTAGTCATCAATGATAACCATATCAGCAACTTTCTTTTCACTGAAACGTCTCTTAACACCACTGAATGTCTGTAATTCCTTGTTGATCAAAGCATGGTCAAGTTCTTCCATATGACCAACACCAATAACAGCTAATGAATTGAGAACATTATGCTCACCATATAATGGGATTTCAAAATTACCAATATTTTCGCCCTTAATAGAAACATCAAATGATGAACCCTTAACGGTACGATTGATATTGGTTGCACGAATATCATCTGATTCATTTAGTCCATAGTAATAGACTGGAACATCGGTCTTGATAGACTTAGCGTGCTTATCCTCACCCCAGATAAAAATTCCCTTTTTAGTCTTACGGGCTTCTGACTCAAAGGCATCAACAACATCATTGATACCGCCAAAGAAGTAATCAGGATGGTCAAAATCAATATTGGTAATGATCAAGTAATCTGGTGAATAATCTAAGAAGTGACGACGATATTCATCGGCTTCAAAGACAAAAAACTTAGCACCCTTGACACCTTTACCAGAACCGTCCCCGATCAAGTAAGATGTCTTGGCAATTCCACTTAAAGTATGTGCCAATAAACCAGTTGTACTTGTTTTACCATGTGATCCGGCAATCCCAATAGATGTATATTCTGATACCAATTTACCAACCATTTGTGGATATGTAACAACTGGTAGATGCATATCATTAGCCTTCTTGATTTCAACTTGATCATCATCAAACGCGTTACCCTTAACGATCGTCAAGCCTTCATGAATATTATTTTCATCAAAAGGTAGGATCTTGATGCCTGCTTGTTCAAGTCCTCTTTGAGTAAATGTATATTTATCAATATCAGACCCTTGAATTGTATATCCTAAATCTTTCAAAATAAGTGCTAAAGCACTCATTCCTGTACCTTTAATACCAACGAAATGATAAACTGTTTTTTCCATAAAATAACTCCTAATCGAACATTTTTGCTGCTTTATCAAAATCGAATGCTTCTCCAGCATTACCTGAATCTAATACTAAAATACCTCGTTTTTGTGGAGCATTTGGAATACCCAATTCTTTAGCGGAACATATCATTCCGTAACTATCTACACCACGTAATTGTCCGGGCCATATTTCTGTACCAGTTGGCATAACAGCACCCGGTAAAGCAACTACCACTAATTGGCCTTGATCTATATTAGATGCACCACAGACGATCTGTACAGGCTTCTCGAGTCCAACATTAGTCTGAGTGATATGTAAATGATCTGAATCAGGATGTTCTTTCATTTCTTCAACATGACCGATCACAAATTTTGGACTATTATCAACGACTAATTCATCATTGAAACCAGATTTTGTGATTGCATCATTTAGAATCGCAACTTGATCAGTATTTAAAAATACCTGACCCTTTTCAGTCAAATTAAGCTTTTCACCTAGACCAAAAAAATTGAAACCGATGGCTTCATCAGTTTCATCATTAAAAATTCTTACAACATCATTCTTATTTGTGCTTGATTGTGTGATCCCAGCATCATCTGCAAGTTCCACGATCAAAATGTCACCTAGGACATCTGGGTTATAAAAGCTTAATAACATTATTCCCTCACTCAATTATTATTTATTTACTACTGAATTAATAAAGGTCTCAACTTCTTCTTTAGTTTTACGATCTTTATTTACTAGTCTACCAATTTCTTGACCATTTTCAATAACTAGAAAGCTAGGAATTCCCATAATATCTAATTCTCTAGCAATATCCATGTTATTATCGCGATTAAAACTTATCCATGTGAAATCTGAATATTCAGATTCAAGTTCAGGAAGCTTAGGCTCAATAAACTTACAGTCTGGGCACCAGTCAGCGTGGAAGAATAAAACGTACTTACCTTCTTTAGTTACTTCATGCCAATCTTTTGTTCCATAATCCTCAAATTCTTTCATATCGTTCACCTCTTGTAATTAAGATACTTTTTATTTTTAATTCGGTCAATTAAATGTCCTTGGCTAGTAGATTAATATATAATAGTGTTAATATATGGTTAATAAAACATCAAGGAGTGATTCAAATGAGTAAAAAAGGTTTCGGTTCTTTAATTGCTTGTGGTGCTGTGCTTGTAGCTAGTGCTGCTACTACTGTTCTAGTAAAACATCATTTAGATAGTGCAAAAATTATTGATAAAGTTAAATCAGTTCTTGGCGAAGACAGCAAAGTAATTGGTTCATGGGTTGAACCATTCTACCAACGTGTCGATGTTAACGGACAATCCTCATGGGGAATCGTTGGTGGCGTAACAACCATGGATGAATTCGATGTTGCTCAATACCATTTTATTGCTGATGCAGTATCCGGTGAATTATTAAACATTAAAAAGGTGCAATAATTCGTACCTATATATAATTTCTAGAATGAGGCTTTCAGGTAATTTATCCTGAAGCCTTTTTTTGAGAACTTTTCTTCATATTCAGTTTGAATATTACTTTCATTTAAGCTTTCGTCATTATGCAGGTCTAAAGATAACTCTTCAAATTTCATACCAAAGTTATTCATACTTACTAATGAATACTCGAATAGGCCTTGATTGTCAGTTTTGAATTCAATATTACCTTCATCTTCAAGAACATACTTGTATTGTTTCAAGAATGACTTATACGTCAATCTTCTCTTAACATGACGCGTCTTGGGCCATGGATCAGAAAAGTTTAGATATAAACCTTTTATCTCACCTTCAGCAAACAAATCAGATAGCTCTGATCCATTAGCAAGCAATAATTGTAAATTAGGTAATTTATTTTCAACTTGTTTCTTCAAAATAAGAGCAATGGCACCCTCTTGAACTTCCATTGCAATGTAGTTGTTCTGAGGATTCTGCCTAGCTAGTTCTGTGATAAATGCTCCCTTACCTGAACCTAATTCAAGAAATAAAGGTTGTTTCTTTTCAAATCTAGCTTGCCATTTACCTTGCATATTTTCTGGCTGAATTGAAATCAGATCCAAATTATCATTGATCATTTCTTTAGCCCAAGGTTTATTTCTTAGTCTCATAAATCTAAATACACTCCACTATTAAAATATTTTTTTAAGTTGTTTAGGAATATAGAAATATCCCACAAAAATTAATACAGCAAGTCCTGCTGCGACAATCATCAAGCCATTTAAGCTGAAACCAAACTTATATAAGATAGCAAATACGCTGACCAACCATTGAATAAACAAGACGAACATACTTAATTTTGTAAAATCTTTGATCTTATCCGATTGTTTAACAGGATAGATCCTTTGCATCAAATTCTGCATCGTTTCTTTAAAGTAAGGCTTTAGCTGGAATCCGACTAAGTAAATAAATAACATTTCTACTATTAAGGAGATATAAAAGTTATCGATCAAGCATAACATAATCGCTTGAATGATCGTTAACCTCATAAATAAACCAATATATTCATTATTTCTGACGAACCCACGAGCAAATAGATATAGATAAGTATTGCCTTGTTCTTCTTTAATACCTTTGAACAAGAAATCCAACCATTTACGACGTCTGATCTTACTATTAACTCCGGGAACATCTGTAAATAAGTTATAAAAGCGCTTAATTCTAAACATTCTCTGATTCTCTTTATCAATGGCACTCTGCCATTGAAGCTGTCCTGATTCACAGATCGACTGACTTCTTGAAACTACATATCCTAATAAAATTGCCGCAACAACAATCAAGATAAAGCTGTTTAAATATGCTGACAAAATCAACAAAACTATTAAAGCTAAATTTACCCAGCTTTTAATAGAAAGTCCCTTGAGATTTTTTTTACCATAGATGCCAAAAACTTCAAAATTCAACATTGCAAATTTATAAACGACCACCCCTAATGTCAGCATAATAATAGAAAGAACTGACAATCCGGCTGCTTTAAAAGCAAATGGCGACATTAAGAATCCGACCAAGGCCACTGCCACTACTGGCAACATACTGCTGTAATTTCTAGCAGCCTTGAAGTAATCATAGAAATCTTTTTCTTTGACCAACAGGAAAGTACTATCAGGCTCTTCTAACAACGTAGCCACACTACCTGATTGTGCAATGAACCAGAATAGAATAATTACAACGGGTTTTCCGAATATAGTAACTTGATTGATCGTATCTAGAAAATTAGAATACCAAAATCCTAAGGCACCTATCAAAACAATAAATGCTAATACAAAGTTATCATTAAAGATCAATCTCAAATATTTAAATTGATTAAGTTGATGTCTTCTTAATCGTTCTTTCCATAAATCTGTCATTAGTGATCTTCGTTTGACATTTTAATATAGATGTCATCTAAATTACCATTTTGCATGTCAAACTTCTCCTTTAACTCATCAAGTGTTCCATCCGCTCTAACCTGTCCATGATTTAGTAGAATGAATTTGTCAGCATGATCTTGAACGGTTGCTAAAACATGAGTAGACATCAATACTGAACAACCTTTCTGTTTCTTTTCTTCGACAATATTCAAAAGATCATTAACAGCTAATGGATCTAATCCGGTAAACGGTTCGTCAATGATAAACAGACGTGCATCTGTCATAAAAGCACAGACGATCATGACTTTTTGTTTCATACCTTTTGAAAAATTCTGTGGAAACCAATCTAACTTATTATCTAAACGAAATGTTTTTAAAAGTTCATGTGCCTTATCCCATGTTTTATCATGATCAAGGCCATAAGCCATGATTGTCAAATTAATATGTTCCTTCAATGTTAGTTCTGAATAAAGAATTGGCATCTCTGGCACATATGCAATTTTTTTACGATATTCTTCAACATTATCCTGCAGACTTAATCCGTCAATTAAGATCTGTCCGCCACGTGGAGTAAGTAAACCAATAATATGTTTAATAGTCGTAGATTTACCAGCACCATTTAGACCGATAAGTCCAACGACCTGCCCGTCCTCAACTGTAAAGGTCTCTTTTTTTAATACTGATACTTGGCCGTAGCCACCAGTAAGTTCTTTAAGTTCTAGAGTCATAGATTAACCACCTATACCTGTTTTAATTACAAAAGCACAATTCTAAGCCAAACGGACTTTGAACTGTGCTTATTCTTATTAATATTATAACCCAAGCGCTAATCAATTTAAATTATTGAAAGTTATTAACCAAATTTCCCGAATTCCTTTTGTTTTTGTGATTATATAAAATAATTTGTTGTTCAGTTTTTTACCCAATGTTAATCTTTAAATTGTTATACATGAAAGATCAATTATAAGGGAGATTTATTATGGAAAATGATAGCAAACGATTTTGCTATAAGTGTGGGAAAGAACTTACAGGGGAAATTAGATTTTGCCCATATTGTGGAGCAGACCAAGATCCACAAAGGGAAGATTCAGAAGCAAAAGTAACCGCATCTGTTGAAAGTAATGATATTCAAAAAGATGATTCAAAAACATGGTTTATTTTAGATATTATTGGTTGGATCATATTTGTTATTTCACTTGTTCCTAAACTTGATTTAGGTTTACTTATTGTCTTAGCCTTAGGAATAGTTATCCAAAAGAAATATAACCATAAGGTGGCCGGAATGTGGCTTTGGATTCCATCGGCAGTATTATTTGGAATTCTATTTGTGATCGGATTTATTAGTGGATTCGTTGGTGCTCTTTAATTTTGGAACATAACTAAACTTGGGGGAAAAATTATGGATCCAGATAAAAAAAGATTTTGTATTAATTGTGGAAAAGAAATAGAAAGCTATGTTGTTTTTTGTCCATACTGTGGCAAAGAGCAACCAAAATTTACCATCGAAAAGTCAATCAAAAAACAATCAAAAAAAGTTCCAGAAATATCGAAAGACAATCTTTCCGAAACTGATATTCAAAAAATAAAAACAAAAAATCGTAACATATTGATTTTAACTGCAGTACTTGCAGTAGTTGTGGTTATTCTGATGATTTTATGGATCGCCAGTTTCCATTCTCAACCGACTATTTCTGTTGACACTGACCACGTTAAAATAACTGGTAAAAATACAACTGGTAAAGTCAGCGGTAAAACTTCAAGAAATACTCAAGTAATTGCAAAAAATTACGACGGATTTACTGGTAACAAAAAAGTCAATTCTGATAATAGTGGACGCTTTACCTTAAAGAATCTTGAACCAGGCACAACTTACAAGCTTCGTGCTAAGAATAAAAATGGTAAGTCTGAAATCAAGCAAATAAAAGTTGGTTACATTCCTAGTAGTGCACATACGAAGTTAACCGTTAAAGGACAAGATGAATTTGGTGACCTGTATGTTGATAAACAAACCAAATCCACAAAAGTTTCTGGTACTGCTCCTAAAGGTTCGACTGTTAAAATTGAAGATAATCAAAATGACTACAAAGTAGTTAAGAATATCAAAATTAGAAATAATAAAAAATGGTCAATTCAATTGAACGACAACGGAAAAACAAGTAAAGATCTTATGTATACCACCTTCACCATCACTGCAAAGGTTAAAGGCCTACTTGAAAGTGAACTTCATGAAGTTAATTTCACTAATAATAATTACGGTACCAATTATGATGACAAAGAAAATTTCAATAATTCTGAATCAACTACAGATGATTCAAATCCTACTGCTGATGATAAAGACGCACTCAAACGTGCCAAAATCTATGCTAAAGATATGAATATGTCTAAAATTGGGATTTACGATCAATTAACCGCAAAAGCCGGTGACGGACTTTCTACTTCTGTGGCCCAATATGCCATTGACCATGTCAAAGCTAATTGGAATACTAATGCTTTGGCAACCGCTGAAACATATCGCAAAATGTCCATGTCCAAAAGAGAGATCTATGAACAACTTACTTCAAAAGATGGGGATCAATTTACATCTGATGAAGCAAACTATGCTACAGAACACTTATCTCACTAAAAGCAATGATGTCTCATCAAGTTATAGAAAATTGTGTAAACAGTTTCAATCAATTATGATAGCATTAGTATAAATAAACTTTTTTTAGAGGAGATTTTTTATGGATGATTGTATCTTTTGTAAAATAATTAACAATGAAATTCCAAATACTACTATATATGAGGATGACGATATCAAGGCATTCTTTGACATCTCTCAAGTTACCCCTGGTCATACTTTGATAGTACCTAAAAAACACGTTAAGAATATCTTTGAATACGATGAGGATCTTGCACAACGTGTCTTCAAGAAAGTGCCTATGATTGCTCGTGCTATTAAGGAATCAAATCCTGATATTATCGGTATGAATATCTGCCTAAATAATGGTGAGATAGCCTACCAAAGTGTTATGCACTCACATATTCACTTAGTTCCTAGATATTCTGATAAAGACGGATTTTCAATGAAATGGGCAGATAACACTGGCGTTGCCTCTGACGAACAGATGCAAGAACGGGCTGATGCTATCAAGAAGAATTTGGAGGGTTAGTGTATGAAATTTACTACTGGCTTTATAATTGGTACCATCTCTGGTGTAGCATTAAACTACTTTCAAAAAGGTACGTTAACCGATGATGCTAATAAAATTTTAATTAAAGTTTCAGCAATCAAAGGCTCAATTACGGAACTTTCCGATAGTGCCAAGGTTGTCCCTAGTGTCGTTAAGGATCTTCAAAGGGACTTCACAGACTACACTAACAACATACAACCCGATATTGAGAGTTTACAGTCGACAATTTCTGAATTACAAGGTAATCTTGAAGATATGAATAGCATAAATAGATAATTTGTGAAGTTTTTATGATTTTTTCCTGATTTATCCTACTTAAACTGCTATTTTATGGTATTCTCTTCAATTGTAGACATATTAAATAAGGATGTGTAAAGGATGAATAAACGATTTACTAAGTGGATTCTAGCAATTGCTGGTCTTCTAATGATAACCGTTGTTGCTGGATGTTCCGGTAACAAGACCGTTGCTTCTATGAAGGGCGGAAGAATTACTCAACAAGAATATTACGATGAAATGAAGAGTTCTTCTTCTGGTAAGCAAACACTTCAAACAATGATCATATCTAAAGCTCTTGAAGAACAATATGGAAAACAAGTTAGTGACAAGAAAGTTACTAAAGAGTATAACAAGTACAAGTCACAATATGGTTCTTCATTCAGTTCAATTCTTCAACAAAACGGTATGACAGCAAAACAATTTAAGAAGAATATCCGTACTAACCTTCTTACAAAAGTTGCTTTGAAAGATAACAAGAAGATTTCTAACAAGAAACTTCAAAGCGAATGGAAATCATATCAACCAAAAATCACAGTTGCTCAAATCTTAGTTAAAAAGAAGGCTACTGCTCAAGAAGTTATTGATAAACTTAATAACGGTGAGAAGTTCGCTGACTTAGCTAAAGAATACTCAACTGATTCTGCCACAAAGAACAATGGTGGTAAGATGGCAGCATTTGATAAAGACAGCACAACAATCGATTCAGACTTCAAGACAGCCGCATACAAACTTGACAAGGTTGGCGACGTTACATCAGAACCAGTTAAGACAAGTTATGGTTACTCAGTAATCAAGTTAGTTAAGAAACCTGCTAAGGGTAAATTAGCTGATCACAAAGCTCTATTGAAATCTAAGATCTATGCAGAATGGATGCAAGATTCAACCGTTATGCAAAAGGTTATTTCTAAAGTCTTGAAGAAGGCTGATGTTTCAATCAAGGATAGTGATCTTAAAGATATCCTTTCAGGATATGTTTCAGGTTCATCATCAAAAACAAGTAAATAATTGAATTTAAAAAGGATTCGGAAATTTCCGAATTGCAATGAACCCCAGTAATTGGAGTTGATTATGAAATTTTACGTCTAATCACTTAAATGTGATTAGGCGTTTTTTG
>NZ_RHOS01000025.1 GCF_003946205.1 Companilactobacillus keshanensis
GTCTCCTGTAGAATACAGGAGACAATCCATGATTTCTTAAAACTTATAAAAATGTCTAACTTTTTTATTGCACTTCAATTTGGAGGCTTTTTTAGTTGAATTAATTTGACTAAGTAGTTATTTGTCATTGGATAATTAATTTTTCTTGATCGTATGGGCTATTTTGAGAATGCTAGAAAATTAAATGCTGAAGTAAAATTGGAGAAAAATAGTGATTAATAGAATTAAGAAACATGAGAAATGGTATTGGCTAGCAGTTATTGCTGTTGAATTGGTATTATTCTATAGTTCATCAATGACTTACAAACAGCAGACGTCGGTCCCTTTTTTGGAACAACATTTGGGATCAAATAATAAACCTTTTTATCATTTTTTGAGTGGGATAAGATTTAATTATGGTGGTAAGATTCAATCGATTCAAAATGACGGTTATTTTCGCTTTGTAGAATTTTTTATTCGTAAAGGAGCACATTTTGGAACATATTTTATTCTGGGGTTATTTCTTAGCTTAGCGTTATACAATTATTTTCAGACTCATAAAATTTTGAGCTTTTTTATTCCTTGGACAGTCTCAACAGGTTTAGCTGCTTTTGATGAATTTCATCAAGGGCTGACTGGTGGTAGGACACCGTCTGTGGATGATGTTATGTTGGATAGTATGGGGGCTTTACTAGCAAGCTTGCTTATATTACTTTTTGTTTATATAGTTAATAAACTTAAAAAAATTCCTGTTTAGATAAAATCCTATTAAATAGGTTTACTATTATCTATTCTTTATTTATTTTTTTATAAAAAGCTGAAAAGCAACTCCGGCTATTCAGCCATGAATTATTTCTACCAAAAAAGATCTCTTATGAGGTCTTTTTCTTTGTCTTGAACTTAAAACTTTATATAATATAATCAAAATTTGTTTAAACAGAAGTGTGGGATGTTCATGATGAAAATGAAAAAAAATGTATTAATTAAAGATGGAAAAGAAATAGTAATTGCTGCAAGTGCCGCAATTACTATGGGCGTTGGTACTTCATTGACCCATCAGGTACTAACTCAGGCTGCTGAAACAAGTACAAGTACTGAAACTACTCCAACAGATTCAGCTACACTTGCCTCTACGACAAGCACAACACCTGCTCCAACAGCAACTGCTACTTCGGCTACTCCAACAAAGACTTTGTCGACTAAAACCGATATAGCAACCGTCACGGAAACGCCAGCTACTATAACTCCTACGACTACGACGCCATCTTCAACAGGAGATACGACAGGTACTTCTACATTATCAAGTTCAAGTACATCTACTACTGGAAATAGTAGTGGGGATGGGACTGACAGTGCTTCTACTTCGTCCTCTCCTGCATCAACGACTCCGGTCGCAGTAACTACAACTCCAGCAACGACCCCAGTAACAACTCCAACGACCCCAGTAACAACTCCAGCGACAACCCCAGTAACAACTCCAGCAACAACTCCGGCGACAGCTCCAGTAACAACGAATACGCCTACAACGACAGCACCAGCTACTAGTGCTTCTGAATACACACCCTCGGATAATTTCACTTGGTCGACTGATGCTAGTTCAGGGACTGCTACGGTAACAGGATTAGCTACTGGTAGTTCAACAATTACTTCGATTAATTTGCCTCCAACAATTAATCTTAACGGTGTGAATTATAAAGTAACCGCAATCGGCGATAATGCCTTTCAATTTAATAATAATTTAACAACAGTAACGCTAAATGATGGTTTAACAACTATTGGTAAAGAAGCCTTTTACAGCAATGAGAGCCTAACAAATGTTATTTTTAATGATGGTTTGGAGAATATAGGAACATCTGCCTTTGCATATAATAGTAAATTGGCCACGGTTGATTTTTCTAAGAATACTACTTTACAAACAATCGGTGATGATGCTTTTGTATCCGATCCAATAATTTCTCTTATTTTGCCAAATTCTGTTACTTCAATCGGTAAGACGGCCTTTGCATATAATCCAGCTTTATTAACTTTGACATTACCAAATAGTTTACAGACTATTTCAGACCAGGCATTTGCATCTAATACTGAACTTCAAAGCGTCGTCTTTGATAAAGCCTTGAATTCTATCGGCTATCAGGCCTTTATTTATGATAATAATTTGTCAACTCTGAATCTTACTAATTCGGTTGATCTTCAAACGATTGGTACTGGAGCCTTTGAGTTTGATAAGGTTTCAGGAGATTTGAGTGTTCCAGCTAGTGTAACTTCAGTAGGTGATCAGGCATTTTTGAGTAATCAATTGACAGGATTAAGCTATTCGGGTAGCAATCTTTCTTTGGGTAACGAAGCATTCAAATATAATCGAATCGTTAATATTTCTGCACCTAACGTAAGTATTACAGGCTCATTTGGATCAGGCATTGGAGGTTATCAAGTCGATACTATTTTTACCGATCCAACTCACGACAAAATTTCGAATTTCTTTAATATCAATGCAGATGGATATGGTGAACAATATCTAGGTATTTTTGGATTGACTAATGGTGTTACATACTCTAACGGCATGTTTGATATACCTAATGGAACAGAGAATTTTGCATTCAATTGGAGTATTGGGCCTGAATATAATGGACAATATAATGTTGTTTTAAACAATCCAGTTATTAAGGCAATTAATTCTGTTATTATTGTCGATTCAAATTGGTCACCAGAAGATAACTTTGTGGGATGTACACTTGAAGATGGCGCGGTAGTCCCATTATCAAGCATGACGGTTTCAATTAAAGATCCTGCTGGAAAAACTGTTTCGTCGGTCGATACAAGTACTCTTGGAACTTACCAAGTTACTTACAGTTATGGTGAGTACAGTACAGTAGTCAATGTCAGTGTTGAAAAGAATTCAGGTACATATGCTATAAGTGGCAGTAATTCAAGTACATACAGCGGAAGTACCCCAGCCGAGACAGGTAGTTATCAAGTGGCACTGTCAAATGGTGATACTTATACAACTAAACCTGGTGACGTAGAATTTACTACACAAGCAATCGATGCTGGAACTTATCAAGTTCAATTGACTGCTCAAGGTCTTGCTGCCATTAATACATTACAAGGCGGTGATTTATATAATTGGGAATTAGGTACTAATAATTCTAGTTATGTGATCGAAAAACTTCCAATAACAATTACTGCTGAAAATGCTGCTAAAACTTCTGGAGAATCTGACCCTACTTTAACAGGACAAGTTTCTAACGGAGTAACAGATGCAAAATATACTGTCTCCCGTGTTCCAGGTGAGACGGTTGGGACCTATGAAATGACCGTTACACCAGCCGAAGATGCTAATCCAAATTATGATATCACGGTTGTTCCAGGTACATTTACGATCACAGGTATTGATGGAGAAGATTACACAATGAAAGTTGGTGATCCGGCTCCAACCTTAGCCGATTTTAAGGCCATTGCTTATGATCTGAATGGTCCGATTCCACTTGGAGATATTTCCTTGAATTTAAATGGTGCTAATTTAACCAAAAATGGTGATTATAATATAACTTTAAGTACGGCTGATGGTATGACTAAAGAGGTTGTTCTACACGTTACTGGCGGAACAGAAGATAATAATTCCGGAGGTAGTACAGGACCAACGGAACCCGGAGATTCTGGAAATCAAGGCAGTGGGAACGGTACAGAAGGCCCCGAAACACCAACGAATCCAGAGCAACCTGGAAATCCAGAAGGCCCCGAAACACCAACGAATCCAGAGCAACCTGGAAATCCAGAAGGCCCCGAAACACCAACGAATCCAGAGCAACCTGGAAATCCAGAAGGCCCCGAAACACCAACGAATCCAGAGCAACCTGGAAATCCAGAAGGCCCCGAAACACCAACGAATCCAGAGCAACCTGGAAATCCAGAAGGCCCCGAAACACCAACGAATCCAGAGCAACCTGGAAATCCAGAAGGCCCCGAAACACCAACGAATCCGGAACAACCTGGAAATTCAAAAGGACCTACAACTTCGGAAATATCAACATCAAATAATTCAACAACTCAAACTTCACGACAGACGCCAATCATTAATGGGGATAGTGAATATAGTGGGAAAAATACAGTCAAATATCTCGGTTCGAAGGGTTCATTAACAAAGAATTTACTTGTAACAGGCACGGTTTCTGCTAATAAAAGTTCTCAAGTGAATTCTGGAGTGACTAAGGGAAAATTTCCTCAAACTGGAAATAAAAATAGCTTGATGGCCACCATTAGTGGTATTTTACTAGGATTGTTATCATTAATGGGAATTGACATTAAACATCGCAAAAATAATCACTAATTTCACTTTGTAATTGTCGGTTAATATTGAAATGAAAGGGATATTTTGATATTATATTATCTGGTTTACAATAAAAGTGGAAGAAGGAAGCAGAAATGTCAGGACATTCAAAATGGCATAACATCCAGGGTAGAAAAAATGCCCAAGATTCTAAGCGTGGAAAGATTTTCCAAAAATTATCACGTGAATTATTCATGGCGGCAAAAGCGGGTGGTGCCGATCCAGACAGTAATGCTGCTCTTCGTTTAATAGTAGATAAAGCTCGTGCAGCTAACATGCCTAAGGACAACATTAAACGTGCCTTAGATAAAGCCGAAGGTGGTAGTGAAGAACACTACGACGAAGTAACATATGAAGGCTACGCTCCAGGTGGAGTTGCAGTTTTGGTTGAAGCATTGACAGATAATAAGAACAGAACAGCTTCTTCAGTACGTGTTGCGTTTACTCGTAACGGAGGTAGCTTAGGTTCAAGTGGTTCAGTTGCTTATATGTTTGACCGTAAAGGATATCTTGTTTTGGACCGTACAAAGAATACTCAAGATGAAGATGAAGTCTTATTAGACATCATGGATCTCGGTGCTGATGATTTACAAACATCAGATGATGCTTTTGAAATCTATACGGATGCCAAAGAGTTTGCAGGTGTACGTGATGGTTTGATTGAAAAGGGCTACCAAATTGCTAATTCAGAATTAACAATGATCCCTCAAAACACAACACCAGTACCAGAAGACAAGCAAGAACAATTTGAACACATGATCGATCAACTTGAAGATGACGATGATGTTTCAGAAGTTTATACGGCTGCTGAAGATGATGACGACGAATAATAAATAAATTTTCGACCATAGACAATTTTGTCTATGGTCTTTTTTTGCGTAATTTTTAGAAAGGAGGTTAGAAATGACAGCAGAGAATATGGTTCATGATTTATTAACTGAAGCTTGTGACAACAAGGCCACAGATATTTACTTTTTTCCATATAAAAATCTTTATAGGATCGAAACTCGTAGTAATTCATATGAATCGAGAATAACAGAACTGACGATCGATGAAACTTTGATGGTAATGAATTATTTAAAATTTAACGGTGGGTTAGATGTTTCGGAACGTCGTCGTTCGCAAAAAGGTTCATTTGGCTTTTCGTATCATCAACAAAAAATTCATATCAGAATTTCATCTGTGGGTGACTTTTTGGATCGAGAATCATTAGTAGTAAGACTGATTTATCCACAAAATTTTAATTATCAGTTGAATGAAAATTTGATCGAGCAACTATTTCCAATTGCTAAGCGAAAAGGAATGATGATTTTTTCTGGTCCGATGGGCTCTGGGAAAACGTCGTTGATGTATGCACTTTGTAAACAATTGAGTGTTGATAAAAAAATTATGAGTATTGAAGATCCAGTCGAGATAGTCGAAGATGACTTTTTACAGTTGCAAGTCAATGAGCAGGCGGAATTAACCTATGAAGAGTTGATCAAAACCAGTTTGCGACATCGACCAGAAGTTTTGATAATTGGTGAAATTCGTGATGCTGTAACCGCTGAACAGGCTATTCAAGCAGCTCTTTGCGGATATACGGTCATGACTACGATTCATGGAAAATCCAAGTTCTCAGTTATTCAACGATTGAAACAATTTGGAGTAGATCCAGATGAGATATTGAATGCCATTAATTTAATTTCCTATCAAAGGCTGGTCCCGACAGTAAATGGAATTCAATTATTTAACGACACATTGAATGAATCAGAAATCCGTTTATTTTTAAAGGAACACAAAATTGATGATACTTGGAGTCGACAAATCAAACATGCTTATCAGAGTGGATATATTAGTGCAGAAGTATATCAAGAATATCTATACGGATAAAAGAATTAGTGATCAACAGCAAGCAGAATATTTATTACTTTTAGGAAAATTGATCAATAATGGATTCTCTCTAAAACAGTCAATTAATTGTTTGAGTTTATTACGAGCTAAGCAAAAGGTTTTTTCTTATATATATAAGGATCTACAAAATGGAGAGATGATTTCTTATTCATTACGACATTTAAATTTGCCGATGGCAATTTATAATCAGCTGATAATTGCTCAAACTAATGGAAGTTTGCAGAAAATTTTAATTCAGAGTGGATTACTTTTAAAAACCAAAGCTAAGCAGAAGAGCAAATTAAAAGAGTTAATGGCCTATCCTTGTTTCATTTTAGGATTTCTATTCGTCATGTTATTGGGGATGAAAGTGTATATTGTGCCGCAGTTAGGTATGAGTACAGAAACTAAGTACATTGATTTGTTTTTGAAAACCTTTTTTGGAACAGTAATATTTTTTGTCATAGGAATAGTGGTTTATTGCGGTTATTTGAAACGAATATCCGAATATCAATGTGCAAAGCAATTGATCAAATTACCGATAGTTGGGAAAGTCTATCTGAATTTCTATCAATTTATTATTTTGCAGGGGTTAGGATTACAAGTTTCTAGTGGTTTGAATTTAAAAGAAATTTGTTCAATCAATGCTAGCTTTTCTGAAGGATCAATACAAGAAATGTTATCCAGAAAAGTACAGCGTGATCTGCAAAAAGGTAGTTCATTAAATAACTTGATAGATAATGAAAACTTTTTACCCAATGAACTAAAATCCATTATGAAATTGGGTGGTGGTAAAAAAGAATTAGCACAGGACCTGATACTCATGTCTGAATTGAAGTTTGAAGAAACGCAAAAATCTTTACAGAAAATTTTGAATCTAGTTCAGCCAATCATGTTTGGAATCATTGCACTAATAATAATTGTGACCTATTTGATGGTCTTACTACCAGTTTATGGAATGATGAAAGGGATGTCCTAATGAATAAACTAAAGAAGAAAACCAGAGAAGCCTTTACACTGATTGAAATGGTTATTGTACTGTTCATAATTTCACTATTGTTGTTATTGATCGTGCCGAATCTTGGTGGTCAAAAAACAAATGCAGAAAATAAAACCGATGAAGCATTTAGAAGTACTTTGCAGACACAAGTCGATATGGCAGATACGAAGATCCATGATTTGAAAGAGTTGGATCTTTCGGAAAAACAGGCAGATAAAGCTAAAGGATATAAGATCAATGAAAAAGGACAAGTTATTAAGAATCCATAGATTTGGTTTTACATTAGTTGAGTCAGTCATAGCTTTAGCAATTTTTTGTTCAATAGTTTTTGCTACCAGTTTAGGAGTAAGGAATTATCAGGCGAGAGTTGATGAAAAACAATCTATGCAGCAGTTCAAAAATGTCTTTAAAAACACTTTAAATGAAGCATTTCTAACACAACGCTATTACAATATTACTATCTCAAAAAGTAGTCACTCTGCTTTGTTTAAGACGAATGATGATGATTCGTATAAAGTTCGAGTTAAATTTCCCGATACTGTAAACTTTCTTCAAAGTAAGTCGACTATTCAGATTAGACGAAATGGACTAATAAAACCTCAAACAATCAAATTCCATTCTGATTTGACCAATATAAATTATGTCTATGTAGTTCAGATGAATTGGGGTGAGATAATTGATAAAACGTGATGGATTTGTTCTTGCAGAATCAGTCGTTTCTCTCTTCATTATGTTGTTAGTTGCAACTACTTTGACGATTTGTCTGGGGGAAGAATACAAACAAATAAATTTATGGGAACAACGGATCAGTGCTCATAAATTGATGTTGATAAATCTTAATAGTAAGCAAACTGTATCTGAACAGACTGTGAAAAATCAAAAGTATTTCTATGATAGAAATGAAAACTCTCTGAAAATCCAGTCAAATGGTGAGGTATTTCAAGTTGGATGGTAAGCGTCATGGCATGGTATTAGCGGAAACTTTGTTAGCTTTGTTAGTTACTGTTTTAGTATTAGGAATTTTGCAACAAACTTTGAAAGTCATCAAAAATGTCCCTGATAATTTGAATGCCGAACAGGTCCGCTGGCATATGACTAACGAATATATTCAAGAAAATTTTCAAGGTGAAAAAATAAAAGAGTATACACCGAATAAATTGAACTTCGAAAACAAAAATGGTTCTAAATCGGCTCATGTTTTGGAATTCTATCACGATATGTTAAGAACTAGAACAGAACAAGGTGGACACATTCCATTAGTGATGAATTTAAAAAAATGTACCTTTAAAATTAAAAAAGATTTGATAATAATCAAGATGATAGATAAGAAAAATCGAATTTCGGAGATGTATTTAACTAATGATCATCAAAATTTTAACTAGAAATAGGCCGGCTTCGGTTTTGCTGACAACACTATTAGTTCTGGGTGTTTCTATTCTGACGATCGGTTTTAGTAATGCCTATTTTAAAAATCAAATTCATAATTATCGGCGACTTGATAACTTTTATAAACAAAAGATTGTGCAAAAAATTGATAAAACATATACAATAAGGTTCTCGGAATATAACATGGTTGAATAAATGTTGCTACAACATTAGAATATTAATGTTATTTTTAAAAGAACTGGAGATAAAAATGCAAACTTATTACGATAAATTAAGTCAAGCTGTTACTTTGTTACAAAAGTCGCTAAAGACAAGCTATACTGACGCATTGGCCGAAGCACTAACTGATTTAGCTAATGGTGAGGTTTACGTAGAGAATGGTGCCCCAGATCAAGATACTGTGGACAAGTTAAAGGTGATTTATGATGAACTAAAAGAAATTGATATATCTAAGGCCGAACTCAAACAGGCTATAACCGTTAATATCATCAGTTCGCAAAAATTAGATAAAACTGAAGTTAATAAATTGGTAACTCCAGATAGTATTGGATTGATTACTAGTTTGATTGCTTATGAAATTTTGAGTGCTCAGAATAAAACAGATTTCAATTTGGTTGATCCTACGATCGGAACAGGTAATTTATTAATTGAATTTGTAAATCAATTAAAAATGGCTGGTGATTTCAAAATCAATTTGGCCGGAATAGACAATGACGATATTTCTTTAGGATTGGCTAAGGCATTTACCGAGGTCATGAATTTGAACTTATCAGCATATCATCAAGATGCAATTGCTGAATGGGAGTTTACAGACGTTGACATGGCGATTGCCGATCTTCCAGTCGGATATTACCCAATAGATGAAAACGCCTCCAAATTTGAAACTAGAGCCGATGAGGGGCATTCATACGCTCATCATCTACTAATTGAACAGACAATGAACAATTTGAATGAAAACGGTATCGGAATATTTATCGTTCCTTCACAAATTTTCCAAACTGATCAAGCTAAAAAATTATCACAATGGATGGTCTCAAACGTCTATCTGCAGGCTGTTCTAGACTTACCAGGTAATTTGTTTGCTTCAAAGGAAGCACAAAAAGCTGTAGTAATCTTACAAAAACATGGTACAAAAGCTCAACAATCTGCTAAGGTTTTAATGGGTACTATTCCGAATACAAATGATCCGAAGCTATTTGAAGGCTTTAAAAATCAAGTTCAGGATTGGGCCAAAAAAACTTTTAAAGGTTAGGTGAAAAGATATGTCCAAAATAATTGCAGTGAACTCAGGAAGTTCAACCCTGAAGTGGAAGCTGTATGATTTACCAGAAGAAACTGTTGTTGCTAAAGGTATGGTTGACCGTTTAGGTTTGTCAGACTCTGTCTTTGAAGTAAAGTACAATGGCGAAAAGTTCAGTGAAACTGGCGATATTCCTGATCATATAACTGCTGTTAACAAGATGTTAAAGAAACTTATTGAAATGAATATCATTTCTGATTACAGTGAGATCACTGGTGTTGGTCACCGTGTTGTTGCTGGTGGTTCTGTTTTTAAGGATTCTACATTAGTAACTCCAGAGGTTATCGAACAAATCAAAAAATTGGCTGAATTTGCACCATTACATAATCCTGGTCAAGCCGCTGGTATGGAAGCATTTGAAAAGATTTTACCAGATGTTCCTCAAGTAGCTGTATTTGATACTTCATTCCATCAATCAATGGATCCAGTAAATTATCTATACAGTGTTCCTTACGAATACTATGAAAAATATGGTGTACGTAAATTTGGTGCACATGGTACAAGCCATAGATATGTTTCAGGTGCCGCGGCTGATTTCTTGAACAAACCATTAAAAGATTTGAAGATGATCTCACTTCACTTGGGTAGTGGTGCTTCGATCGATGCTATTGACGGTGGTAAATCTGTTGATACATCAATGGGATTCACACCTCTAGCTGGTATCACAATGAGTACTCGTTCAGGTGATATTGACCCATCATTAATGGCTTACTTGATGCAAAAGTTAAAGATCAATGATCCACAAGACATGATCAATATATTAAATGAAAAATCTGGACTACTTGGTATTTCAGGCGTTTCACCAGATATGCGTGATTTAATTGCCACTAAAGATGAAAATAAACGTTCAAAATTAGCAATCGATATCTTTGTAAACCGTATCGTTAAGTATGTTGGTTCATACATAGCCTTACTTGGTGGTACAGATGTAATCATTTTCACAGCCGGAATGGGCTTTGCTAATCCATGGATCCGTCAAATTATCTCAGAAAAGTTTGCATACATGGGTATTAAAATCGATAAAGATGCTAACGAAAATGGAAAAGGTTTGCGTAAGATCAGTACAGACGATTCAAGTGTTACTGTCTTAGCAATTCCAACTGACGAAGAATTGATGATCGTTCGGGATGTTGTTAGATTAACAAAATAATTAAATTAGGGGGGCCTTGCACACGCAAGTGTCTCTTTTTTTATCAAATTTCCGAATTAAATTTTAGGACTTTTATGTTTTAAAATTTAGTGAGTGTAAACCTTTACATTAGCTCTATAAATGGAATATATTTAAGTTGAGTATTAGAATGGAGGGCAATATTATGACACGAAAAGCTTATATGATCGGTACCGGAATTGGTAATCTTGCTGCTGGAATTTATTTGATCCGCGATGGTGGGTTTAAAGGTGAACAAATTACCATGATGGGTCTTGAAAAACATGGTGCTAATGATGGTGACACCGTTGAGGCCTATGAGAATGAGTATAGTAATCAAGCACTTTCGAATAATAAAGGTTTTCTAGCTAAAGGTGGACGTATGCTCAATGAAGAAACATATGAAAATCTTTGGGATCTTTTAAGATCAGTTCCCTCACTGGATAACCCTGGACAAACCGTAACTGATGATATTCTAAACTTTGATCATGCGCATCCAACACATGATGTTGGACGTTTGATTGACCACAATGGACCAAGGATACATGGCGACAAGAATGATTATAGACATATGCAATTTAACAACAAAGATCGTTTCTTGCTTTCAAAATTAATGCTTTCACCTGAAAAAGATGAGGAAAAGTTAAATAACGTCAGCATTGCTGAATACTTTGCTAGCAGTCCACATTTCTTTACGACTAACTTTTGGTCAATGTGGCAAACAACATTTGCTTTTAAACGTTCTAGTTCCGTTATGGAATTACGTCGTTATATGAATCGAATGATTCTTGAATTTAGTCGTATCAACACTTTGGAAGGTGTTACTAGAACACCCTACAATCAATATGAAAGTATTATTTTACCAATGCGCAAGTATCTTGAGGACAGAGGAGTAACATTCATCGACAATCGTAAAGTTGTTGATCTCGAATTCAAGGATACCCCATTACAAGACGACATTGTTGTTACCGGTATTAAATATGAGCAAGTGGACAACGATAATGAAGCTGGTGAAATTACGGTTGATGAGAATGATCTAGTATTTGATACAAACGGTTCAGTTACCGATAGTTCTTCAATGGGTGATTTCAATACACCGGTTAAAGAAAATATGGAATATGCACCTAGTGCTGCTCTGTGGAAGAAGGCTGCTGAAAAATTCTATTCACTAGGTAATCCTGATAAATTTTTCAATGATCGTACACAAAGTGAGTGGATGAGTTTTACTGTTACAACAAACAACCATTATTTATTAAATGAGATTTGTCGTATTACTGAACAAGAACCAGGTAATGCCTTGAACACTTGGATCGAAAGTACACCATTGATGTCGATTGTTGTGCATCATCAACCACATTTTAAGGCTCAAAAGCCTAATGAATCAGTTTTCTGGGGTTATTTCATGTATCCAAGAAGAAATGGCGATTATGTACAAAAGCCAATTATTGAGATGACTGGTGAGGAAATGCTTGAAGAATTCTTAGGTCATCTAGCAGCTGTCGATCCATCGAAAGATAATATTAGAAACCATAAACAAGAAGTTATGGACAGTATTGTTAACGTGATCCCAGTTCACTTACCATATGCCAGTGCATTATTTAATCAAAGAGCAGTCGGTGACAGACCTGACGTTGTGCCAAAGCATAGTAAGAACTTGGCATTTATTAGTCAATTCTGTGAAATGCCATTTGACATGGTATTTACAGAACAATATTCATTCCGTGCCGCTCAAAGGGCCGTTTATACATTCTTAGGCATCCCATTATCAGAAATGACAAAGATGCATCATTATGAAAAAGACCCTAAAGTTATGGCCAGAGCAACTAAGACAATGTTTAGATAAAATTTAATTAAAAGATAAAGAAGCTGGATTTTCAAGGATCTGGCTTCTTTTTTGCTATACTTATATCATATTGAAATTATCATGGGGGATTTAAAATGAATAAAACGTATAAAATAATTGGTTCACGAAGAGCCTTTATATTTTTAGCGACTTTTGGGGAAATATTTTTAGTAGGAGGCAGTGTACTTTTACTTCAGGAAGAACCTGAGTTATCTATCGTTTGGTGGTTTGCAATTGTATTTTTTGGATCTGTTTGGCCTTTTCTTATATTCAAAATTTTTTCTCCTTGTATTATGAAAATCGGTCCAAAGGGAGTATATGATTGTTCTTCATTATTTGCGGGACATAAATGGATCAGTTGGGACAATATAAAAGATTATAAATTCGATGACTATCTAGATATTTCAATGATCTTTATCAATTTAAAGAATAAAAATTCTGCCAATAAAGTAATACGAAAATTAAATAAGGGTTTTGGTGGAGACTTCATAATAAATGTTCAACAGGCAACAGGTAACGATAAGAAAAAAATTTCAGAATTATTTGAGAGTTATTATAAAGAATATGGGGTTAACAACTAATGTTAGGACTTTTTCTACTACTCACACTTGAATTTACAGCCTTTTCTTTTGTTCCATTTGTAATAGCACTATTAAGAAATCCGCATAAGCTGGGGATTCAAACACATATTTTTATTCAATTGGCCATCTTTTTCATAGGACTATTTATTGTGTATTTTACTGGTCCGGATCAAACTTGGAAGATGATCTTACAAGCTAATCTTGTAGTTTTAGCCATAGCATCAGGATTGCATGGCTCCGCTTTAGCAATATCTAAACGCGAGCTCAAGAAGATAGAGGGGAATTTTCTATTAACTATGGTTGGTTCACTGGTTGCTTTAGGAATTGTGATTTTAGTGATCATTGTGTCAGGTTATGCTACTACTAAGTCGGTCGCAAAAATAACTGATGTAACCGAAAATACAACCACTAAAAATGCACCAATGCCTTTGATCAATTCAAAGAGTAAAGAAGTTCCGGTTGTTAATTCATACAAAACGGTCCGTAATCAAATGCAAAACTCGTTATCTAATGTGCCAGATTCTAATGTTTATTCATTGAATCATGCACGAGTACAGTTTTATCATGGAAAACTAGTTTACATTGCTCCATTGGATTTTGACGGATCATTTTTCAGATATAATCATTACAAGAAAGTTCCTGGATATTTTATTGTTGACGCGACGTCAAAAAATTCTAAACCTAAATTTGTTAAGAAAAGTATGAGATATACTCCGTCAGCTTATTTTGGTCACGATGCATCACGTAAAATATATGCATCGATCACCGGTCGAGGCTTAGTTCTTTCTGGAAGTGCACCGCAACTTGAAATCAACGAATCTGGTCATCCATATTATGTTCAAACTTTGTATAAACAGTATGGACTATCAACACGAAAAAATTATCGTAAAGTTTATGTAGCTGTCTTGGATTCAGTTACAGGCAAGGTACAGGTTTATAAGCAAGGTGATGAGCCTAAATGGATCGATGTTACCTTTGATCCTAATATTGCGAGTGACAAGATCTATTCATTTGCCGCTGAAAGAAATGGTTGGTGGAATGCACATGGATTCGGTGGTTCAAGACTTGGAGTTATGAAGTCAGTCGAAGGTGTAGGAACCGAGGGACGTGATGATGTTTTTACGCCGATAGCCTATAAGAAAGATATTTATTACTTCACCTCAATGACGAGTAATAACAGTAAACAAACTTCAGTGTTAGGTTACATGTACGTCAATGCTAAGACGGGTAAAACATATTATTACCGTGAAGAAGCTGATGCCATGACACCAAATCGAGCCGATAGTTTGGCCGAAAACCGCATGAAACAAACACAATGGAAGGCTAATATGCCGCTACTTTATAGAATTGATGGTAAGCCTACTTGGGTAGTTTCAATGATCGATGACAATGGAGCCTTCATGTCTTACGTTTATCTTTTAGCCAATGGGAATGGAACTCAAGATACAGTTGCAGTCGGAACTGATGCCAAGTCCGCTCTGCAAAAGTATCGTAATTTATTTAATTCCAATACTGACACAGCCAGTTCTTCACATTCTGGTAAGAAACAGAATTTCACTGGGACTGTCAATCGAGTGGTTAAGGTTAATAATGGAGAGGTTGCATTCTTGTTGAATGATAATAAAAATGTCTTCTATGCTTCGATCAAAAATTATCCACGTAATATGTTTATTCAAAATGGTGATGAAATTAGTTTTTCTGGATATTTGGATGGAAAAACTGTCATTGTGGATAAAGCTATAACTAATAAGAATCTATAAAAAAAGACCCGAATGGGTCTTTTTTGTTATCTAAATATGTTTTATTAGAGTATACAAGTGTATGAATGTACTTATCATATCATTATAAGAATATGATTGTATTTTGAGAATGAACAGATAATCGAAAGTCCATTTTGATGGTGTTTAGTCACAGCAATATGGTTGTATAGTCAATCTAGTACAAATTATAGGAATCTATGAAACTAGAATATGAAAATAAAAAAATGCGAAAATTTGTTACCACAGGCAATCGACTGGTAGATAAATGTTTCACAATATTTTACTAATGTAAATGTAAGAAAACACTGAATGTAGTTGTTATATCACTGTTTTAACGATAAGATTTAGTTGTTAATAATTTCACATAGGAGGCATAAAGATGCAAATAGCTGTTATCAAGGAACAAAAAGAAGGAGAGGGCCGTGTAGCCGCAACTCCTGAGAATGTCCGTAAAATGGTTGATGCCGGAAATGAAGTATTAGTTGAAAATGATGCTGGTATTGGGGCCGGTTTTACTAACGACGAATACGTTGAAGCTGGTGGTAAATTAGTAAGTCATAAAGATGGTTGGAACGCTGATTTGATCATCAAGGTTAAAGAGCCAGATGCAGAAGAGTATAAATACTTCAAAAAAGGCCAAGTTATTTGGGGCTTCCAACATTTAGCATCTTCAAAACCAACTGTAGAAGCAATGATCAAAGCCGGAACTACTGCTATCGGTGGAGAGACAATCGTTAAAGATGGCAAACTTGAATTATTAGCACCAATGAGC
The DNA here is from genome assembly GCF_003946205.1 of Companilactobacillus keshanensis. Lineage (GTDB taxonomy): Bacteria > Bacillota > Bacilli > Lactobacillales > Lactobacillaceae > Companilactobacillus > Companilactobacillus keshanensis. The sequence continues at coordinate 15,968 of NZ_RHOS01000025.1, forward strand.
GCAATTGCCGGACGTCGTTCAGTAATTATGGGCGCTTATTATCTTGAAGCACAACATCAGGGTCAAGGTACTTTATTACCAGGTATCAATGTACCAGGTATTCATCCTGGACGTGTAGTTATATTTGGTGGTGGTAATGCTGCTACAAATGCCGCTCAATTAGCTCTAGGTATGGGATGCTCAGTCGTTATCATTGAATTGAATGATGATCGTATCAAGGACTTGGAATCAGAATTTAAAGGACAAGACCTTCGTGTTGTTAAATCAAACGAAGAAAACTTGGCTAAAGAAATTCAAGATGCTGATGTATTTATTTCAACAATTCTTATTCCAGGCTCAAAACCACCTAAGTTGGTTAAAGAATATATGATCAAATCAATGAAACCAGGTAGTGTAGTTGTTGACGTTGCTATTGATCAGGGTGGAACTGTTGAAACAATCGACAAACCAACAACGATCGACGATCCAATCTTTGTTAAAGATGGAATTGTTCACTATGCTGTTCCTAATCAACCAGGTGCTGTACCACGTACGGCAACTATGGCTTTAGCAGCTGGTAATATTAACTACTTACTAGAAATTGCCGATAAGGGTATTGACCAAGCAATAAAGACTGATGAAGCATTAGCTTCAGGTGTAAATATTTACGAAGGAAAAGTTACAAATAAAGGTTTAGCAGATTCATTAGATTTACCATATTCAGAGTTATCTGATTCAGTAGAATAATGAGGTGAGTGAAATGCTCAAAGGGATAGATATTGATAACGCAGTAAGTATTAGAGACATTCAAGAAGCAAAGGCAATTGTCGGCAAGTATGCTCGTAAAACTCCGCTAGTTCAATCAATGTTTCTAAGCAGAAATATTGTTGGCGGTGATATTTTTCTAAAACTTGAAAATATGCAATTAACTGGGTCTTTTAAGTTTAGAGGAGCTAATAACAAAATTAATCATTTAACTGATGAAGAAAAGGCTCGTGGAGTTATTGCTGCATCAGCCGGTAACCACGCTCAAGGTGTTGCTTTGACTGGACATTTAATGGGAATCGATACAACTGTTGTTATGCCTGACGAAGCTCCACAAATGAAACGTGATGCCACACGTGGATATGGTGCTGAAGTTGATATTCACGGTGCAACGTTTGATGACGCACATGAATGGATGTACGAAAGAGCCGAAAAAGAAGGCAAAACGATCGTTGATCCATTTAATGACAAGTATGTTATTGCTGGTCAAGGAACTATAGGATTAGAGATACTTGATGATCTTTGGGATGTTGATACTGTTATTATTCCTGTTGGCGGCGGTGGATTGATCTCTGGTATGGCTGTTGCTTTGAAGTCATTTAATCCTTCGATCCATATTGTCGGTGTACAATCTGAAAACGTACATGGCATGTATTCATCATATAAAGCAGGGCATATCACTTCACATCACGATGATTTCACATTAGCCGATGGAACTGATGTTACTACTCCAGGTGACATTACATTTCCAATCGTCAGTGAACTAGTTGATGAAATTGTTCTTGTCAACGAAGAAGAGATCGCTACAGCAATGAAAGATCTACTTCAAAGAACTAAGGTAGTTGCCGAAGGAGCAGGTGCATTACCTGTCGCCGCATTGGAATCACATAAGATCGATGATAGATGGCTAAAAGGCAAGAAAACTGTTGCCATGGTATCTGGTGGTAATGTTGACTTAGCACGTGTTTCAAATATTATTGATCACTTCTTCACACCTGTAAAAGCAGATGGTGGAATCGGATAGAATAAAGAAAAAAGGCTAACTGCAATGAACCCCAGTAATTGGAGTTGATTATGAAATTTTACGTCTAATCACTTAAATGTGATTAGGCGTTTTTTGA
>NZ_RHOS01000026.1 GCF_003946205.1 Companilactobacillus keshanensis
CGAACACAGAAGTTAAGCTTCTTAACGCCGAAAGTAGTTGGTGGGAAACTACCCGCAAGGATAGGTAGTTGCCACGCTGTTCCATTGATGGAGGATTAGCTCAGCTGGGAGAGCATCTGCCTTACAAGCAGGAGGTCACAGGTTCGATCCCTGTATCCTCCATCCATGAGTCGTTAGCTCAGTTGGTAGAGCATCTGACTTTTAATCAGAGGGTCGACAGTTCGAACCTGTCACGACTCATTTGCAACAAATATATATAATTACCCATGCGGGTGTGGCGGAATTGGCAGACGCGCTAGATTTAGGTTCTAGTGTCCAGTGGACATGAAGGTTCAAGTCCTTTCACCCGTATTACAATATTGTTGTTGCAATATTGAGAGATTTTTATTAAAATTGAATAAGCATAATTCATTTTATGCCGACTTAGCTCAGTTGGCAGAGCATCTGTCTTGTAAACAGGGGGTCGGAGGTTCGAATCCTCTAGTCGGCATTAATGCGGAAGTAGTTCAGTGGTAGAACATCACCTTGCCATGGTGGGGGTCGCGGGTTCGAATCCCGTCTTCCGCTTTCATTATAGTAACGCCGGGGTGGCGGAACTGGCAGACGCACAGGACTTAAAATCCTGCGGTAAGTAATTACCGTACCGGTTCGATTCCGGTCCTCGGCACTATAATGAATATGCACCCATAGCGCAATTGGATAGAGTGTCTGACTACGAATCAGAAGGTTGTAGGTTCGACTCCTACTGGGTGCATTGTTTTAACTCGGGAAGTGGCTCAGCTTGGTAGAGCACCTGGTTTGGGACCAGGGGGTCGCAGGTTCGAATCCTGTCTTCCCGATTGCAATCGCAATCGTTGATTGTTATTTTTGGCGGTGTAGCTCAGCTGGCTAGAGCGTCCGGTTCATACCCGGGAGGTCGGGGGTTCGATCCCCTCCGCCGCTATTTATTCCGGACCTTTAGCTCAGCTGGTCAGAGCAAACGGCTCATAACCGTTCGGTCGTAGGTTCGAATCCTACAAGGTCCATTGAATGGAATAAACGCTTAGATTTCTTTTATTAAAATTATCGCGGGATGGAGCAGTCTGGTAGCTCGTCGGGCTCATAACCCGAAGGTCGTAGGTTCAAATCCTGCTCCCGCAATTAGCTTTAAAGATAATTTGGTTCCTTGGTCTAGTTGGTTAGGACGCCTGCCTGTCACGCAGGAGATCGCGGGTTCGATTCCCGCAGGGACCGTCGTAGTGTTTATACATTACAGTTTATTTTGTATTTTGCGGGTGTAGTTTAGTGGTAAAACCACAGCCTTCCAAGCTGTTGTCGCGAGTTCGATTCTCGTCACCCGCTTTGCCACTTGTAATGGGCCTATAGCTCAGCTGGTTTAGAGCGCACGCCTGATAAGCGTGAGGTCGATGGTTCGAGTCCATTTAGGCCCACTATTTGGAGAAGTACTCAAGTGGCTGAAGAGGCGCCCCTGCTAAGGGTGTAGGTCGTTTACGCGGCGCGAGGGTTCAAATCCCTCCTTCTCCGTTTTTATGACCCGTTGGTCAAGTGGTTAAGACACCGCCCTTTCACGGCGGTAACATGGGTTCAAATCCCGTACGGGTCATTGATGTTAACTCATCAAATATTTATATAGTTTTACATTTTTAAGCATGGAGGATTACCCAAGTCCGGCTTAAGGGAACGGTCTTGAAAACCGTCAGGCGGGTCAAACCGCGCGTGGGTTCGAATCCCACATCCTCCTTTAAATTAGTTTTATTTATTTTTATTATCGCGGGATGGAGCAGTCTGGTAGCTCGTCGGGCTCATAACCCGAAGGTCGTAGGTTCAAACCCTGCTCCCGCAATTAGCTTTAAGAATTAATTTGGTTCCTTGGTCTAGTTGGTTAGGACGCCTGCCTGTCACGCAGGAGATCGCGGGTTCGATTCCCGCAGGGACCGTTAAATGGCTCGGTAGCTCAGTTGGTAGAGCAATGGATTGAAGCTCCATGTGTCGGCGGTTCGATTCCGTCCCGCGCCATTTTGGAGGGGTAGCGAAGTCTGGCTAAACGCGGCGGACTGTAAATCCGCTCCTTCGGGTTCGGTGGTTCGAATCCACTCCCCTCCATAGTTAGGGATATAGTTTAAAGGTAGAACTACGGTCTCCAAAACCGTCAGTGTGGGTTCAATTCCTACTATCCCTGTTTCTACCTTTTTATTATGGCGGTATTGGTGAAGTGGTTAACACATCGGTTTGTGGTACCGACACGCGTGGGTTCGATTCCCACATACCGCCCTTTTTTTATTGGGTTATAGCCAAGCGGTAAGGCAATGGACTTTGACTCCATCATGCGCTGGTTCGAATCCAGCTAACCCAATTGTTTTGAAAATATGTATGGCGGTATAGCCAAGTGGTAAGGCAGAGGTCTGCAAAACCTTCATCACCGGTTCAAATCCGGTTACCGCCTTTGGGCTATGCCTATATAGATAGAATTAATACCTTGCCGGTGTGGCGGAATTGGCAGACGCGCGGGATTCAAAATCCCGTTCCTGTATAAGGAGTATCGGTTCGACCCCGATCACCGGTATTAATATAGAAAACATTTTTAAACCTAGATGCTAATAATTTAGCATTTAGGTTTTTTTTAGTTTCTTATTGACTTAAAGTAAACTTCAAGTGTTTTAATGTTCTATGGAGTCACTTATGGAGGTAGGAATATGAAGAAACAAACTGCTGGACAAGAACAATTGGGTGAATTTGCACCTCAATTTGCTAAGTTAAATGATGATGTATTATTCGGAGAGGTATGGAGTAAGGAAAATCAATTATCTGCTCATGACAGATCAATGATTACTATCGCAAGTATTATTTCCGCTGGTAACATGGAACAATTGGATGCACATTTAAACATTGGTAAAAATAATGGTATTACCAAGGAAGAAATTGTTGCTGAAATTACACATCTTTCATTTTATGCTGGATGGCCTAAAGCTTGGTCGGCATTCAATCGTGCTAAAGAAATTTGGAAAAATTAATATATTTTTAAATGGCCTCTTTGTCTATCAAGGAGGCTTTTTTCTACGCTATAATAAAAGGTATTGATATGTTATAGGAGAAAAAATGAAAAAAATTACAGCAATTTTAGTTATGATGTTGTTCTTTTTGTTAGGATTGATCCAGACTGAAACTGGTGTCAAGGCTGATGGAAATTATGATATTAATAAGTATCTAGTTAATGTCAAAGTACATAAGGATGGTAACGCTGAAGTTACTCAAAAAATAACTTATAAATTTGACGGGGATTTTCATGGGGTTTATTTTAATCAAGATCTAAAGGGAATAAAGGGTGTAAAAGATCCCAGCGTTTCAATAAAAGATAAAGAGGGTACTAATTCTTTATCGGAGTCTAACTCTGAAATGGATAATACATTTAATGTGAATAAGAACTCAGATAAAATGAAAATAAAGGTTTATCATAATATTTCTGATAGTTCAGCTACATTCATATATCGTTACAAACTATTTGGTGTAATAACAAATTATAAAGATACTGCAGCATTAAATTGGAAGGTGATTGGTTCTGGATGGGACGAGCCTTTGAATAATGTTAAAATTTCAATTCAGCTTCCTGAACAGAATATTAGTCAATTACAGGCTTGGTCACATGGTCCACTGAATGGTTATACTGATGTCGATAAGCAGAGTGGGACGGTTACTTTGTCTGTTGATTATGTTAATGCTAATCAGTTTGTTGAGAGTCACATTATCTTTCCAACATCAGTAACTGCAAGCAATACTAACATAGTTAATAAAGATGCTAAGTCAAGTATTTTGAAGCAAGAAAAGAAATTAGCTGAGAATGCCAATGAACAGCGAAAAATGCCTAAACGTATTTTCTATATTGTATTAGCAATTTTTATATTTATCGTGGTCCTAATTTATGCATTTATATATCGATCCTTAAAAAAAGATCCAATTCAAAAGCACGCTATGCCGACTCCTTTGAATCACTGGTTTGAAATTCCAGAGGTCAGTCCAAGTATGGCTCAAATTATTTTAGAAAAAAAAGAAACCGCTAGTAGCAGCGGCTTAACTGGAGATCTTCTAGTTGAAGTTAATAATCATAATTTAGAAATAACCAAAAAGGATAATACTTTTGAAATTAAGGCTATAAAGATGCCCAAGGATAGAATGTTTCAATATTTGATCAATAGTATTGGTAATGGAAAAAGTGTAACAATCAAACAGATCAATGATAGTTCTAGTAGTAAGCTATTTGGAAAATATGAATCCTGGACTAGACGTGCTGCTAAGGGGCGTAAAGCTTATTTTGATTTTAACAATATGAGTAAGTTGAAAACATTTCTTGTTGCCGCTGTGGCTACGACCATTCTATCGTTCATTATGGGAATAGTTGGTATCATAAATTATGTCCAAGGGTTGCCATTGGTGGCTTTGGTTATGTTAATAGCCTTAATTGTTGCTTGGGGATCATATGTATATGCTAAAAGAAATATTTCTGTTTATACAGAAAAAGGTGAAATTTTGGCTAATGAATTACGTGGATTCGAACAAATGTTAAAGGATATTGAGGATATCAATTTAGCTGAAGTTGGGGACTTGATTTTATGGGAACAAATTTTGCCATATGCGGTTGCCTTTGGAGTATCAGAAAAGGTCGTTAAGGCATTAAAGATGCATTTTAGAGAAGAGGTGCAAACTGATCCCGGATTTGCTTACTATTACTGGGGAGTTGCCGGATTGTCAGGGAACATGGACTTCACGTCATCTATTACTAATTCGTTTAGTTCATCCGATACTTCTAATTCCAGTATTGGCGGGAGTTCTGGTGGCTTTTCTGGAGGTAGCTCAGGTGGATTCGGTGGTGGATCAGGTGGTGGGGCCTTTTAGTTCATAGGGTCAAATCAATAAATTGATCGTATTGCTGGCTAGCAGTCAATTTGAATTCACTGGTATTATCCATATGTTGAAATAATCTGATTCCATTGCCAAGAATATCAGGAGTTATTTGTAATTGCAGACTGTCAATCAGATGGTGTTTAATTAAGTTTGATATGACTTTTCCACCGCCAATGATCCAAATATCTCTTCCAGTTTCTTGTTTTAATTCTCTGATGAGTTTTTCCACAGGTATACTTTTAGAAATTACGTTTTCGGAGTTGATTTTTCGATGAGTCAATACGTAGTTAGTTGTGTCTGGGTAAGGGAATTTATCAGTGATATTCATCAGATCATCATAGGTTTGTCGTCCCATAATGGTGGTGTCAATATCTTTAATAAACGGTTGATAGCTTTTTTCCATGATATCAGTGTCTTCATATTTGAATAACCAGTCTAAACTATTATTTTGATCGGCTAAATATCCATCCAAACTCATGGCACCGTAAAATTTGATTTTTCTCATAAAAATTCTCCTTTTTGTTTAAGAATACTAAATGTTTTACGATAAAACATAAAAAATGTAATATTAAGATATATCGGTAAAAGGGAGTGCATTGATGAGTATCTTAACTGAGTATTATACGTTATCAAATGGTGTTAAAATACCAAAAGTTGGATTTGGTACATGGCAAATTCCAGATGGGAAAATAGCCTATGATTCTGTAACTAGTGCTTTAGATAATGGGTATCGTCATATTGATACTGCTTTGGCATACGGCAACGAGGAAAGTGTTGGCAAGGCAATCAGAGATTCAGGTATCAGTCGCAAGGATATCTTTATTACATCTAAGCTACCTGGTCAAACTAAGACTTACAAGGGGACTATGGATGATTTTAATACCACTATGAAGAATTTGGATATAGATTATCTTGATCTTTATATTATTCATGCTCCATGGCCATGGACTGAAATTGGTAAAAATTGTGATAAAGAAAATCGTGATATTTGGAAAGCAATGGAAGAAATCTATGCTTCTAAACGTGTTCGTGCTATCGGTGTATCTAACTTTACAGTTCATGATTTAGAGAATATTAAGAAAGTCGCTAAGGTTCAACCAATGATTGATCAAATTCAATATTATGTTGGTTTCACTGAACCCAAGATATCAACATTTGCTAAAGAAAATAATATTTTAATTGAAGCTTATTCACCATTGGCTACGGGTGGTTTAATCCATAATGAACAAATTAATCAAATTGCTGAAAAATATCAAGTAAGTGTTCCACAATTGGCATTGCGTTTTGTTATTCAAAATGGTGCATTACCATTGCCAAAGGCTACACATGTAGAGCACATAATAGATAATGCTAAATTGGATTTTGAAATTAGTACTGATGATATGAAGAAATTGAATGAATTTCCTGATACTTCAGATGCTGATCACCATAATCCTACACAAGGGTAAACAAAAAGAGCTGGAGAATTTTCCAGCTCTTTTTTATTGTTTATTAAGCTTTACGACGTTTAAAGTAAATAACACCTGTAAGAAGAAATAGACCGATAACGCTTATTAAAGCACCTTTTTCGGTACCTGTTTGTGGTAAGTATGTTGCTGAATCGTTACTATCATCAGTACCTTCATAAGGAGGTGTTGGTTTAATTGGGTTTTCACCCTCATCGACATCTACATTACCATTGTTATCCGTGTCAGGATTACCAGGATCAACTATGATTCCACCACCATCTGTATTTCCTTCGTTACCGTCATTACCATCTTTATCAGAACCGGTTGGATCGTCTAATGTAACTAGAGTTCCCACATTATCACCCTCACTATCGACTGTGAACCAGATTTTATCGGTATTCAAACCGAATCCCTCTGGAGCCTTTGTTTCAAGGAAGTAATAAGTTCCGGGTAAGACATTGTCAACTTTCAAGAAACCATCTTCATCTGTAGCGACAGTTGTTAAAGCATTTCCATTAATGTCGAATAAAGTATATTCGGCGCCGGGAATGCCAACTGTACCGTTTTCAGAATTAAATTTTTGAAGGGTAACAGTTGAATTACCATCACCACCGGATTCCAGTTCATTTTCTATTGAAATGATTGCTGGAGTTAAGTTGTCGGCTGTAATATCAATTTCAATATCTTCACCAACGATATGACCAGCGGGGGCCTTAGTTTCGTGAATTGTATAATGACCAACTGGTAGGTTGTATACATAAGCAGCACCATTTTCGTCTGATGTTACATGTGCTACAATTTTACCATTTGAATCAATGATATCAAATTCGGCACCTTGTAAATAATCATGAGTATTAGCATCAAGTTTTTCAATTGATAGGGAACCTAACTCAACACCATCAGGTTCATCTTTGGCTGTTACCTTTATTGGTTTAGTCGTTTGACCTGTGATCGAGAAATGAATTTCATTATTATTTTGTTGGAAACCAGCTGGAGGAGTAACTTCTTTGAAATAGTAGTCACCAGCAGATAAGCCTGTAACATTTATTTGACCATATTGGTCAGTAGAAAGATTAGATTTAACTATCTCGTCTTTTGAATTATATAAGTTATAGACCGCATTTTCCAAAAGAGCACTTTCATTTTGGGCGTTATATTTTTCTAAAATAACGCTTCCTTTAAGACTACCATCACCATTACCGGAATTGTTGCCATCGGCGGTTACACTACCGTTAGCAACTTCACTACCAGGGCCACCACTACCATCGGTTGTCCAATCCATTGTTGCTTTATTTCTAAATATGGTTCCGTTTGTTGCTAAAGCTGGATCAGTTATCTTAGTTTGTAAAGTAACTGCATAGAATTGGCTACCAGGATTAAGGATACTTAAATCGAATCCATCACCTTTTTCAGTAATTGTATAATCACTAGGTGTGCTTAATAGGTTATCCTTTTTATAGTATCCGGGACTAGTCCAGTGAGCTGTATATACATTGACTGATCCAGGGATGTATTGAAGATTCTTATCCGTAATCGTATCGTGGACATTTAAAGTTTTAAGATCTAATTCATTCCTATTAACTAAAATCGTCCAGTTTATAATTGGATTGCCATCCGCATCATATCCCATGCTACCTTTTTTAGAGATATTATTTTGCGAGACTGAAACGTTCAAGTTCAGGTCTTTATCACCATTAATGGTTGGAAAGTTGACGTTATTATCACCAGGTTGTGCATCTTTACCGACCCCAAGACCGGTTTGAATGTTTATGGAACCTGAATAATCATCTTTTCCCTCAATATTAGTGAACTCTACGGTAATAGTATTGTCGCTATTTAAAGTAACTTTACCTATCTCCTTGCCTGCATTATCAAGCAATGGAAAGTTGGTACTAGGGTCTCTGACTTTCAGGGTTCCTGGTAATTCAATTGTCCAAATGTCTCCATTTTGAAGATTTTTACCGGTTGCGTCCCAATCAAAAGTCATACCTACATTGCTACCTGAAGCATGTGAATCCTTACCATCAGTTATTTCTACATTTGATAAGAGGTCACCAGTACTATAATTAGCAGCAGCAACTTTTGTTGTATTAAATGTAAGAACGAGTATTAATATACTAAAGCTGGCTACAACTAATGCCAAGTAGGCACGTAATTTTTTCCCCATTATTTTTCCCCCTTTTGTATTTACAATACAATCACCATTATAAAATTAATCGTTTAGTAAACACAAGTTGATGAATAACATTTAATATATAATTTTATATTAATAAAGTTTGTGAAATACATTTTTTTATAATCATTAATTGCTGATTTGGTGGAATCTGTATTGTGAAAAAGTACCATATATCGATTGAACATAATATTTATATACAATATATAGTTTTGAAGTGTTATTATAGTGAATGTTGATTTTTTTTAGATATTTGGAGGAGAATAATGATGATCGTATTGAGCGGCACAATTGGGGCCGGTAAGAGTTCTTTGGCTACTATCTTGTCAAAGCATTTAGGAACAGAAGCATTTTATGAACAGGTAGATGACAACCCGGTTTTGCCACTTTTCTACGCTGATCCTAAAAAATATGCATTCTTGTTGCAAATTTATTTTTTAAATAAGCGTTTTGAATCAATTAAACAAGCTATGTCAGATGACAACAATGTATTGGACCGTTCTATCTATGAAGATTCATTATTCTTTCATATGAATGCTGATATGGGACGTGCCACTCCGCAAGAAGTAAAAGTTTATGATGAACTTCTTGATAACATGATGCAAGAATTACCATATGCTGCTGCTAAGAAGGCACCAGACTTATTGGTACATATTGATATTTCATACGATACTATGATCAAACGTATCGAAAAACGTGGACGTGACTACGAACAACCAGAACAGGATCCAAGTCTGGTTGAATACTATCATGAATTATTAGGTCGTTATGATGGTTGGTACGACAATTATGATTACAGTCCTAAAATGAAGATCGATGGAGACAAATTTGACTTTGTTGAAAATCCTGATGATCTTAAAAAGGTTTTAGCACAAATCGATAATGAACTTGTTAGTCGTGGTGTAGTAGAAAAATAACTACTATAATATATCCCATCGAATTTATTCGATGGGATCTTTTTTACACAAAAATTGCTGAATCATGAAAATTACGTTAGTCTTAATAAGACAGTTTACTGGTGACCTGTCCTATAAAAACAGTGGGGGATTTTGTTTTGAGAGAATTAGATATAAGAGATATTACAAGAATTGCTATTATTGCAGCATTGTATGTTGCTTTGACAGTAGCTCCAGGTCTATCAGCATTTGCTTATGGACAGATTCAATTTAGAGTATCAGAAATTTTGATGTTATTACCGTTTTATAATCCTAAATACAGTTGGTCATTGATTTTAGGATGTTTCATTTCAAATGTTTTCAGTGGTTCGTTAGGAATCTACGATATGATATTTGGCACTTTGGCAACCGCTTTAGCCTGTTACTTGATTACAAGAGTTCCAAATCGTGATAACATGTTATGGACTGTTCCGATAATCTGTGCTGTGGTCAATGGGTTCATTGTTGGCGCAGAGCTATATTTCATCCTGAAATTACCATTCTGGGTTAATGTCGGATCAGTTGCTATCGGTGAATTTGTAGTTGTTGTCATCGGAGCAATAGTGTTTTATCTCTTGATGAAGAACCATAATTTTAGTAGATTATTTAATTAAGACATTGCAGAGGGAGGAGACTCCTTCTTTTTTTTGTTATAATCATCATTATAAAGATTGCGAGGAGATGCTTTTTTATGAATATCGGAATTTTTACCGATACATATTTCCCTCAAGTTAGTGGAGTTGCTACATCAATTCAGACTTTAAAAAATGACTTGGAGCGTAAAGGGAATTCGGTTTATATTTTTACAACAACAGATCCCAATGTTTCAAAGGACACGATCGAACCTAATATCTTTCGTTTAGGCAGTGTTCCTTTTATATCATTTACTGATCGTCGAATTGCTATTCGAGGAATGTTCCATGCGGTCGAATTGGCCAAGGAATTGAAATTGGATATTATTCATACACAGACTGAGTTTTCATTGGGAATGATCGGTAAGTTTGTCGCAAAACAGTTAAAAATACCTTTTGTACATACTTATCACACTATGTATGAGGATTATTTGCATTACGTTTTAAATGGACATTTGCTGAAGCCATATCATGTTAAACAAATGTCTAGAATGTTCTTAAAAAATGCATCTGGAGTTGTTGCCCCAAGTAAGCAGGTTAAAAGTACCCTAGATCGTTATAAGATCAAATCACCAATTTCAATTATTCCTACTGGTGTAGATTTATCTGAATATACAAAACCAGTAAATACGATTCATCTTCGAGAGAAATTAGGTATTTCTTCAGATACACCAGTTATTTTAATGTTAAGTAGAATTGCTTTAGAGAAAAAAATTGACCATATGTTGCACAGCATGCCGGAATTATTGAAATACGATCCTGACATTATGCTAGTAATAGTTGGTAATGGTCCTGATTTTGACGAATTAGTTCAAATGTCAGAGGATTTAGGCATCAGTGATAATGTGATTTTTACGGGAGAAGTAGATCATGATAGCATTTCTCCTTATTATCACATGGCAGATCTATTCGTTTCATCTAGTGATACAGAATCACAAGGACTGACTTATATTGAGGCGATAGCTTCAGGAGTTAAAATCGTGGTCAGAAGTGCCCCATATACAGATCAACTATTGTCAGATCCTTCAGTCGGAGTAACCTTTAATCAAGATAGCCAACTTGTTCCACGTATCATTGCTTATTTGGATCATCCAAATTCATTTGATGATCGTGAAGCACGTCAAAAGATCCTTTATAATATTTCTTCAGATAGCTTTGGAAATTCAATTATAGATTTCTATCATAAAGCAGAAGATTATTTTGTAAGAGAAGAATTATCAGATTCATCAATCAATCCAGAGGAGTATTCTAATGATTAAAATCACTATGTTTTCATCAGCCGATAAAGTAGCCGGCCAAGGAGTTGGTAGTGCTTATATTGAATTGATCAATTTACTGAAAGAACGTTTCAGTAAAGATTTCGATATCAAAATCAACAACTATGGAAAAAGTGATTTAAGTCATTACCATACTATCGACCCACAATTTTACTTGTCGACGTTCTCAAAAAAAAGAGGCCGTCGAATTGGTTATGTCCATTTTTTGCCAGAAACACTTGAGGGTAGTATCAAATTACCTAAATTGTTCAGAAATATTTTCTATAAATATGTGATCAGCTTTTATAAGAGAATGGATCAAATCGTTGTGGTTAATCCAACTTTTATTGATAAATTAGTTGCGCATGGACTGGATAGAAGGAAAATCAAATATATTCCTAATTTTGTTTCGACCAAAAACTTTTATGAGAAAACAGCCGAAGAGAAGGCCAATTTTCGTAAAAAAATTGGAATCTCGGAAGATAAATTGATCGTCTTTGGGGATGGTCAGGTTCAGGAACGTAAGGGAATTGATGATTTCTATAAATTAGCGCAAGATAATCCTGACATTGAATTTATCTGGGCTGGTGGTTTTTCATTTGGAAAAATTACCGACGGGTATGATCGCTATAAGGATATGATCGAAAAAGCACCTAAGAATATGAAATTTACGGGAATTGTTGACCGGAATGATTTAGTTAACTATTATAATGCTTGTGATTTATTCTTATTGCCATCGTATGACGAGCTGTTCCCAATGTCTGTATTAGAAGCTTTCAGCTGTGGAGCACCGGTACTACTACGCGATTTGGAATTATATCAAGCTATTATTGATGGTTATTATCAACCAGCTAAGGATCGTGGCGAGATGAATGACTTTATTAGAAAAGTTGCAAAAGATCATTCAATCTTGGATAATTTTAAAAAGAAATCGAGATTAGCAACTGATTATTACTCTGAAGATCATTTGAGTAAAATATGGTATGAGTTTTATACGGATCAGTATAAAATTGCTAAACAGGATAAATAATGAGTAGAAAAAACATTTTTGCGATTTTTGTAATGTTGGGTTTAGGATTAGGAATATTCTGGTGGGAAGCTAGAAATATTGATTTTGAATCTTTGATTACAACTATCCGAAGTTTGAATTACTTTTGGTTATTAATTGCTTTTGTCTCCATTATGCTTTCGTATGGTGTCGAGGCAATGGTTTTACATACTTTATTGAAGAAAAAAGAAGATCGCAAATTTGGTTGGTGGGAAATGTATCGTATCCCACTTATTCAAGCTCTATTCAATGCCATTACGCCTTTTTCATCAGGTGGACAGCCAGCACAGTTGGTAGGATTGATGCAGTCAAAGATTGATGGTGGTAGGGCTAGCTCGGTTTTATTGATGAAATTTATTATCTATCAGACGATGGTTTTAATTAACTTCATTATCGCTATGTTGGTTAGCTTTCGAAGTGTTGCCCAGCATTTTTCAGGATTGGCAACATTAATAGTTTTTGGAATGGTGATACATCTTGTAACTATTTCTTTCTTATTAATGATCATGTATTACTATGATTTTACGAAAAAAATGGTTCAAGTAGTCTTGAAACCAATATTATTTTTTTTAAAAGATGAAAAACGTGATAAAATTTTACAGTCAGCTATAAAAAGTATTGATAGTTTTTACAAAGAAAGTTTAGTTTTAAAAAAAGAGAAGGCCAAAGTTATCAAAGCCGCTCTTCTTACTGTAATACAACTGTTCTTGTACTATTTTGTAGTCTATTTTGTCTTGTTGGCCTTAAATTGCGATCATGTAAACATAGTTGATGTTTTAGTAATGCATATTATGATTGTAATGATCGTATCTATCTTCCCGATTCCTGGTGGTTCTGGGGGAGCAGAATTTAGTTTTAAAACACTATTTGCTGGCTTCGTACCATCAACATCGGCTTTGATACTGGGTATGTTTTTATGGAGATTTATTACATACTATTTGGGGATGTTTTTGGGGATTATTGCTGTTTCAAGGAAACCAAAAATTAGTAAACATCAGGTTGTAAGTAAATCTATGGAGCGAAAATAATGAAGCGTATTGTTAAAAGTATTTCTAAGTTCTTAAATACTAGGTTGGGATTTGTAATCTTTGCCGTACTTTTATTTACATTAAAAACGATCTACGCATATACGACTAAATTTAACCTAGGGGTTAAAGGTCCGATTCAAACGTTTTTGATGATAATAAATCCAATACCGATCATGTTGTTACTGTTCGGTATAGCGTTATACATGAAAGGTAGGAAGTCATACATCTTCTTACTTATCATTGATTTTTTGGATACTATTTGGTTATTCTCAAATGTTCTTTACTATCGAGAATTTTCTGATTTCTTAACGATGGTATTGATCAAAGGATCAGGGTCAGTATCTAATAATCTAGGGAAAAGTATTATGGGAATAGTAGAACCAACTGATTTCCTAGTCTTCTTAGATGTTTTGATATTGATTTTATTGTTGGCATTCCATGTAATCAGAATGGACGTAAAACGCTTGAATTGGAAAATACCAGTTCTAGTCAGTTCATTGGCAGTTCTATTGTTTGGTGCAAACCTGACATTGGCTGGTAGTGATCGTCCACAACTATTAACTAGAACATTTGATAATAACTATATTGTTAAGTATTTAGGGTTGAATGTATTTAATATTTATGATGTGGTCAAGACCACTAGGACGAATGCCGTTAAAGCACAGGCAAAGAGTTCCGATCTGGATTCAATCGAGAAGTATATGAAGAATAACTACGTGACGCCTAATGTTGAATACTCAGGTGTGGCTAAAGGAAAGAATGTTTTCATTATTCATTTGGAAAGTTTACAACAGTTTATGATCGACTTTAAATGGGATGGGGAAGAAGTAACTCCCAACCTGAATAAGCTCTATCATGAAGACGACACTCTGAGTTTCGACAATTTCTTTAACCAAGTTGGTCAAGGTAAGACCGCCGATGCTGAGTTAATGCTTGAAAACTCGTTGTTTGGTTTGCCAGAGGGATCGGCTATGGTAACAGATGGTACAACTAATACTTTTCAAGCTGCTCCGGCCATTTTAGATCAGCAAGGATATACCACGGCCTCATTCCATGGGGATGTTCCAAGCTTCTGGAATCGTGATAACACCTATAAATCTTGGGGATACGATTACTTCTTTAGTTCGGAGTACTTTAATGTTAAGAAGGGTTACGATATTGGATATGGTATGAAAGATAAGATTTTCTTGAAGGATTCCTCCAAGTATATCGAGCAATTGCCACAACCCTTCTATGCCAAATTGATTACAGTAACCAACCATTATCCATATACTTTGGATAAGAAGAATCAATCTATCTCAAAGACTGATACGGGAGATAGTACTGTTGACGGATATGTCCAGACAGCTAAATATTTAGATGAGTCAATTGGTGAATTCATGAACTGGCTCAAAGAATCTGGTCTGGATAAGACAAGTATGGTCGTACTCTATGGTGATCACTACGGTATCTCCGATAATCATAAGAAGGCCATGGCTAAACTTACAGGAATCAAAGGATTTAACGATTTTGATAATGCACAATACCAACGTGTTCCATTTATGATTCATATGGATGGACTAAAAGGTGGTATTAACCATACTTATGGTGGCGAAATTGATGTCTTGCCTACACTCTTAAATCTTTTAGGTGTCAGCGATAAGAATATGATCCAATTCGGTAGTGATTTACTGTCTAAGGATCATCCACAAACTGTAGCCTTTAGAAATGGTGATTTTGTTACACCAACTGTAACCAAAGTGGGAAGTAACTACTATAATACGAAGACAGGTAAAGTCGATAAGAAGATTACAAGTGAGCAGAAGTCCACGTTGTCTAATAAGGTAACTACGGAACTCTCACTATCAGATCGTGTCGTTAATGGAGATCTTTTGAGATTCCATACTGTACCTGGATTTACTAAGGTAGATAAGAAAGACTACTCTTATAAGAAGAGTACAGCCCTTAAGAAATTAAAAGCATCACAGAAGAAGGGCACGAGTGTATTGGCTCAGAATGATGATAAGTCATTAACTGATCTTTATACTACTGATGCGCCAGAACTCAGTGATGACAAGTAAAATATGAAACGTCTGTAAATTATTCAGTTTATAGGCGTTTTTTTGTTGGACTTTTTTTGACCCACAGTAGTAAAATATAGAAGTAATGTTAAATATGTATCAATTATTTTAACTTTTTTTCAAAAAGGGGTTGCAAGACGCAATTCTAATTGGTAATATATTACCTGTTGTTGCGACAGAGCAACGGCGACAACGTATTGATGAGTTTCATTCATCTTTACCTTCAAAAAATTATTTTAAAAAGTTGTTGACATTAACTTGTCCAATTGATAAGATAATTGAGTCG
>NZ_RHOS01000027.1 GCF_003946205.1 Companilactobacillus keshanensis
GTCTCCTGTAGAATACAGGAGACAATCCATGATTTCTTAAAACTTATAAAAATGTCTAACTTTTTTATTGCACTTCAGAATGGCAGTCTTAGATTTTAATTTTGAATTTATTGTTATATTACTTATCCTAGTTTACTTTAACAGCAAATGAAGGCATGAAGTAACTTGATACTGTGGCAATCTTAACTGAGTCGCCAGGCTTTGGAGCAGCGATGTATTGATTGTTACCAAGGTAGATACCTACATGGTATGTTGAACCTTTGCTACCCCAGAATAATAGATCTCCGGCTGAAGCTTGTGATACTGATTCTTGTGTACCGGCACCCTCTTGGGCAACAGTGTATGAACCAATGCTCTTACCTAATGCTTCTTGATATACGTATGATGTGAAACCTGAGCAGTCGAAACCACTTGGTGTCTTACCACCCCATACATAAGGTGTACCAATATATTGTTTTGCAGTACTTACAACTGATTCAGCACTTGATTCTGTTGTAGCAGCTTGTGTAGATGAATCGTCAGTTGTTGCATCAGTATTTGTGTCTTTGTCTGTTTGTGCAGTGTTTGTTGTAACGTCAGATGCTTGTACCCATGCATCAGTACCGATGAAGTACCAGATGTTACCTTGGTCATCCATAGCTTCTTGGCCTACAGCCCAAGGAGTATTAGCAGCAATAGCACGTCCTGTTGTATCACCATCTTTAGAAGGTGTCTTGTAAAGCATAGCAGTCTTGTTAGCAGTAACCACTGAAGGTACGTTGTCTGTAATGATTTGTGTAGCAGCGTGTGTTGTTAGACCTGTCATACCTAAACCTGTAACTGCTAATGAAGCAGCGGCTGTAAATGAAATTAGACTCTTTTTAATTTTAGTATTCAAAATTGAAATCCCCCGAATGGTTTGTTTTTTTTGTTTGTTTTTTAAATGTTTAAATTTTCTTAATTAATGTTTCCTTATCACTCAACGATGACTATAATACTCTCCGAATATTTCAGAATTGTTACAGTAATTGTATAAGAATGTTACACTTTATTACTTTAATAATACAAAGAGCCTCTAACCACTGGTATGACAGTGATTAGAGGCTCTTTTAGAATATGACATTTACTAGATATTTAGGGCTTGCATTAGCTTATCGACGCTCATTTCAGTAACATTCATGTCTTTATTGACGATTTCGTAAGATTTACCTTGTAATTCTCGCGGTATTTTAAGGTCACGATTGAACTCTTCACTATTGATACGTTGAACGATTCGATCCGGAGTATCTCCACGTTTTTTTAATCGTTTAGCTAAGTTAGGTAGATCCAATTCCAAAAAGATCACAATTGCCTGCTTGCCATATTTCTTCTTATAAGCAATTGCTCCGGCCGTATCGACTACTATGCTAGCAACGTCAACCTTTTTCCACATTGACTCTAGCCCTTCTTCTGAAGAACCATATTTATGCCCACTATATTCGACTCGTTCCAAATAATGGTTTTCTGAAAAGCTTTTGTCTGTTTCAAAGTAATAATCAATGCCATTTCTTTCACCGGCACGCGGAATCCTAGTAGTATGGGTAATTACATTAGGTATTTGATATTTTTCTTTTAAATAGTGACTAATAGTAGTTTTTCCTGTACCACTAGCTCCAGTTATGACGATAATTTTCTTATTCATTGCGTTATCCTAGCTTTTAATTTGAATTTTCTATTCTACTATATTAATATACTATGCTGTTAAGTAAAAATTTAGGAGATCTCGTACATGAAAATAGAAGATTTGAAAGTCGGCGACATTTACGAATGTAAAGTAGATGAGGACATGGATCATCCATTCAAGGGAAAAGTCGAAAAGATTTACGAACATTCTGCTTTGATGGAAATTACTGAAAATGATCCTAAAGATAATTCCAATAAAACGGAACTAAATAATAAAATCGTTGTAAGCATCAAGAAAATGAAAAAAATCAAGTAAGCAGCAGAGGGAGTATCGTTTGACGATACTCCCTCTTTTTTATTTGTGACTAACAGTAATAAATGAACGCGCAGGCACTCTTAATACTCGATATTCAGTTGCCAAACGACCAGCCTTTAGACCTAGTCCATTGATAAAATTCTTATTATATTTAGCTTGAGCCGTTATTACATAAGCAGATTGATACTTATCATCCATCTCCTTAAATTTCTTTACAGGCCAACTGATACGCACCCCAGAAACATTAAATGGCAACGTAGCGTCAGAAATCGTAGCATCTCGACTGGAAACATTATAAGTAGAATTGTTTACCCAGTATTGATAAACATCATTATTTCCATGTGAGTTACCCTTACTGATTTTGACATAATAACCTTGACCATCATCTGTTGTTTGAATGATCATTGGTTCATATCTATAAGACATTGAAATATCTTTCTTACTACTCAAATCAGCATTTGAAAATAGGCAAGCATAAAGCATCCCTACGACTGCTGCAATAACAATAACAATTTCAATTAAGTCGGTCAAAACTGTTTTCCAAGTAATTTTTTCTTTTTTCACTACCAAAAGTTTTAGATGTCGATTTCTTATATTGAAGACGACCCAAACTAGCAAGGCAATGACAATAATCCATGCAATAATCCCTATTAAATTCCAAGAACTCATAATTTTCTCCCAACTAAAATTAATTGTCTGAAGTACTTTCAATTTTAACTAATAAACCTATAATAGTCATTACGGTAATTTTACCACGATTTAGAATAATTATATAAAAACCAGAGCTTATCTAAAAGCAATATCACCGCTTAACTCTGTCATACATCATATAGTATATTATTGAAATTTCAGTAACAATATGTTGTGCTAAGTAGAACAAATGTTTTATACTAGAGCATGACATTAACATCAAAAAGAGGTATCAGAACATGAACAACATAATCGTATATAGCAAAAACAATTGCATGCAATGCAAGATGACAAAGAGATTTCTCAGTGAACATAACGTTAACTTTGAAGAAAGAAATATCAACCAAGACCCAAAATATTTGGACTTCTTAAAACAACAAGGCTTCAAGAGTGTGCCGATCGTTATGCAAGATAATAATGACCCTATCGTGGGCTTTCGTCCAGACAGTTTAAAGGAACTTGTAGGCTAATGGTCGACATCGCCTTCTACTCAATTACCGGCCAAACAAGACACTTTGTAAATAAACTTGGTCTAACAGGATATGAAATAAACGATGCCGATCCATTCCACGAAATGGGTCGGCAATTTGTACTTATTGTCCCTGCTTACGATGATGATATGATGGATTCAGTGGTCGATTTTCTTCAATATAAGACTAACAAAACTAATTGTATCGCTGTTGCTGGCGGTGGTAATCGAAACTTTAATACTTTGTATAACCATACTGCAAGAGATATAGCTACTGGACTAGATGTCCCAGTTGTTTTCGAGTTTGAATTTAATGGTACCAATAAAGACGTAGAAAATTTTAAGAAAGTAGTGACTGACCTTGGGACTAAATAATCTAGATGTAACTAAAGTAACTTACTTTAAATTAAATAATGAGATCAACATTCCCGTAGATGGTAAGATCCCTTTAAATAAAGACCGTGAAGCTATCAAAGCTTTCTTCAATGAAAATGTTGAGCCTAATACTAAAAAGTTTGCTTCCTTCAAGGAACATATCGACTATTTGATCGATAATAATTTCATCGAAAAAGAAGTAATCAGTCAATATCCATTTGATTTCATTGAAAAACTTTATCAAGAACTACTCGATAAACATTTCCAATTCAAATCATTTATGGCAGCCTACAAACTTTTTAACCAATATATTCTAAAAACTGATGATGGTGATCTATATTTAGAGAACTATGAAATGAGAATTCTTTTTAATGCCCTTTTATATGCTCATGGTGACCAAGTTTTAGCTCAAACCTTAGCTATCGAAATGATCGAACAACGTTACCAACCTGCTACACCTTCATTTTTAAATGCTGGTAGAAAACGCCGTGGAGAATATGTATCTTGTTTCCTATTACAAGTTACCGATGATATGAACAGTATCGGTCGCACGATCAACAGTGCCCTTCAGTTGTCACGAATCGGTGGTGGTGTTGGTATTACTCTCTCTAACTTGCGTGAATCAGGTTCACCCATCAAAGGTGTTGTCAATTCGTCATCTGGTGTCCTACCAGTTATGAAATTACTAGAAGACAGTTTCAGTTATAGTAATCAACTTGGTCAAAGACAAGGTGCCGGTGCGGTTTACTTGAACGTTTTCCATCCTGATATTATTGACTTTCTTTCTGCTAAAAAGGAAAATGCTGACGAAAAGATCCGTGTTAAAACGCTCTCTTTAGGTGTTATCGTACCTGATAAATATTACGAATTGGTCAGAAATGATGAAGACATGTATTTATTCAGCCCATATTCAGTTGAACGAGTTTACAATAAGCCTTTCTCATATATTGATATCACTAAAGAGTATGACAATATGGTCGCTGATCCTCGTATCAAGAAATACAAGATCAATGCTCGTGAACTAGAAGATGAAATCAGTAAGTTGCAACAAGAATCTGGTTATCCATATGTTCTAAATATCGATACTGTTAATCGCGACAATCCGATCGACGGTAAAGTCATTATGAGTAATCTTTGTACTGAGATCCAGCAAGTACAGACTCCCTCAGAGATCAATGATGCTCAAGAATACGTCAAAATGGGTACTGATGTCAGCTGTAATTTGGCTTCAACAAATATCTACAATATGATGAAAACACCTGATTTTGGTAAGTCGATCCGTGCCATGACTCGTGCCTTAACATATGTCAGTGATGTTTCAAATATTCAAGCAGTACCTTCAGTTGCCAATGGTAACAAGCTTAATCATTCAATCGGTTTAGGTGCTATGGGGCTGCATACTTATTTAGCCAGCCAACATATTGAATATGGCTCAGATGAATCAATTGAATTTATTGGTGTTTACTTTATGCTATTAAATTACTGGACTTTAGTTGAAAGCAACGAGATTGCTAAAGAACGTAAGGAAACATTTTATAACTTTGATAAATCAGATTACGCAAATGGATCATACTTTGACAAGTACACAAACACTAATTTTGCGCCAAAATCCGAACTTGTGAAAAAACTATTTGCAGGAATTGATATTCCTGGACCAGCTGAATGGACTAAACTAAAAGATAACGTGATGGAATCCGGTTTATACAATGCCTATCGTTTGGCAGTTGCCCCTAACGGATCAATTTCTTACATTAACAACACAAGTGCCAGCTTACAACCTGTCACTCGTTTAGTTGAAGAAAGACAAGAGAAAAAGAATGGGAAACTCTATTTCCCAGCCCCATTACTAGATAATGAAACAATTAAATTTTATAAATCAGCCTATGATACTGATATGCGTAAGGTTATTGACATTTATGCTTCAGCCCAAGAACATGTCGATCAAGGTATGAGTTTGACACTTTTCATGCGTTCAGAAATTCCAGAAGGAATCTACGAATGGAAGACGGATTCTAAACAAACAACGCGTGATCTAAGTATTTTACGTAATTATGCCTACTATAAGGGTATCAAATCACTATATTACGTCAGAACATTTACAGAGAACAATGATGAAATCGGTAGCAATGAATGTGAAAGCTGCTCAATTTAGGAGGAATTTTTAAATGGTTGATACGTATTATAAGGCCATGAATTGGAATAAGATTGAGGATGTCGTGGATAAAGCTACGTGGGAAAAGTTGACTTCTCAGTTCTGGCTAGATACACGTATACCTTTATCCAATGATTTAGACGATTGGCGCACTCTAAGTAAGCCCGAACAGACGGTTGTCGGACACGTTTTTGGTGGTCTGACTCTACTTGATACTCTACAATCTCAAGATGGTATCCAAGCTATGCTCAAAAATGTTCGTACTCAAGCAGAAACGGCCGTTTTTAATAACATTCAATTCATGGAATCAGTCCATGCTAAAAGTTATTCATCAATTTTTAGTACTTTGAACAGTGCCGAAGAAATCGAAGAAATTTTTGAGTGGACTGATCACAATGAGCATCTTCAAAAGAAGGCCAAGTTCATTAATGATGTTTACCAAAATGGTACATCTTTAGAGAAAAAAGTTGCCAGCGTTTTCCTAGAGAGTTTCTTATTCTATTCTGGTTTTTATACACCACTTTATTACTTAGGTAATAATAAATTAGCCAACGTGGCTGAAATAATTAAATTGATTATTCGTGATGAATCAGTCCACGGTACTTACATTGGTTACAAATTCCAATTAGGATTTAACGACCTAGATTCTGATGAGCAAGATAAAATGCGTGACTGGATGTATGACTTCTTATATCAACTTTATGATAATGAAGAACAATATACTAAGTCACTTTATGAGGAAGTCGGCTGGGTT
Source organism: Companilactobacillus keshanensis (assembly GCF_003946205.1). Lineage (GTDB taxonomy): Bacteria > Bacillota > Bacilli > Lactobacillales > Lactobacillaceae > Companilactobacillus > Companilactobacillus keshanensis. The sequence continues at coordinate 6,398 of NZ_RHOS01000027.1, forward strand.
GATGAAGTTATGGTCTTCTTAAGATATAACGCTAATAAAGCTTTGATGAATCTTGGACAAAGTCCGCTCTTTCCAGATGGTAATGCTGAGGATGTCAATCCTATCGTTATGAACGGTATCTCAACTGGTACCAGCAACCATGACTTCTTCTCACAAGTTGGTAATGGCTATCTTATGGGTAAAGTTGAAGCTATGAAGGATTCCGACTATGACATTGGTCTAAAAGATGGCAATTCATTAATTAACAAATTAAAAAAATAATGATCGTTCAAAAAGGAGACAACGTGTATACGCTGTCTCCTTTTTATTTTGATTGAATTTTAGTGATTGATTTTGCCAGATATCTTTCAAATAAACTATACATAACCACCAGATTCAATTTTAGTAATAACCGCTCTGGCGTCATCAGTCGTTTTAGTAGACATCAAATCATTGCGGATTTCTGCAGCATGTTTCATCCCTCGAACATAAACTTTAAAGAATCGTTGTAAAGGGGCAAAATGTCCCGGAATACCTTTAGCAACAAATTCATCATACAAGTCTAGCTGATACTTCAATAAACTCAATAACTCTTCACCTGAATGCTCATGCGGAATTTTTTCAAAAGCAAATGGATTAGTGAAAATCCCTCGCCCAATCATAATTCCATCAATTCCAGGATGTTCTTTTGCTATCTTCATCCCTGCTTGATAATCAGCAATATCACCATTTATTTGTAATAAAGTATCCGGAGATATTTCATCACGCATACGGGCGATATCATCTATTAACTCATAATGAGCTGGAACTTTACTCATCTCTTCACGGGTACGCAAGTGTACTGTTAAAACTGGAGCTTTCTGCTTCAATAAAAATGGGATCCATTCTTTATATTCATCAATTTCACTGTAACCGATTCTTGTTTTAATAGTCACGGGAAGATCAGTTTCACGAGCACCATCAATGACTCTTTGCGCTGTATCAAAGTGACGGATTAAATCACTTCCGCTATGATTTTTGATAACTGCAATATCTGGACAACCCATATTTAGGTCAATTGCTTCATATCCATCTTTTTTTACTTCTTCAACAGCTCTGGCAAAGTCATCTTTATTATTACCCCAGAGTTGGACGATAGGTTTAGGATTCTCCGCTGGATCGATGTATAGACGTCCCTTGGTTGTCTTCTTGGCAATCGGATGTGTAATACTTAGCGCATTGGTAAATTCCGTATAAAAGACATCCGGGGCAGATGCCTTAGCGATTACTCGACGAAAAACTGATCCAGTCACAGCCTCCATCGGTGCTAAACTAAAAAATGGACGATCTTCAGATTTAGCTTTTTTTATAACATTGTTCCAGTATTCTGAATTGGTCACAAACTCATCTCCTGAATTTTGTTTTTGATTTAATACTATATTTAGGCAAAATAAATACCATAATTTTATTATCACGACTAACAATTGTATGGCACTTTCTTTATTGATGCTATCTTTTTGGCTTTAAAACAATCTGATTATCACGACTCCACAGACCATAACTAGCAAACTAATAATTTGTGCTACAGTAATTGGATTTTTCTTTGATTCTAAAATTCCAAATTGATCGATCAGTAAACTACCTATCATCAAACCCAACAGAATAATAACAACCGACAATCCTGTCCCGACAATTGGAACTAAGTAAACGTTACCCAAAATATATAAAGCACCAATAATCCCACCGATCCACATCCACCAGGGATTCCTTTTTTCAGATTTTATCATCTGTAGTTTGGGACGAGTAATTATAACAATAACCAAAATACAGAGTGTTCCGATCAAAAAAGAAAAGAATGCAGCTTTGACGGTGGAATGCAGCACACCTCCCAGATGTCCGTTAATGGCCGCCTGAGCCGCACTTAACATCCCTGCAATAATGCCAAATAATCTCCAAATAAATAGTCCAGAACTCTCACTATCCATTTTGTGATGTCTTTTATTGATCAATTCGTTAATCGAAACAGCTCCTATTACTCCAAGTAAAACTAAAATCGCTCCCAAGATCCTGATTAAAGTCAGAGGATCCTTTAAGGAATAGAATAAACCGAAATTATCCACGATAAGTCCCATTATTATTTGTCCTAAAACTGGCATGATAACTGTTTGAACACTACCTAATTTCGGAAATAAAAGAATATTAGCTGTTAAATATGTAACCCCAAAAATGCCACCGATCCACAACCAAATCGGTTCTTCTGAGAAGAGTCTTAGAGGGAAGAATAAACTATGATCGGCTATTAACGTTATTATTGCCAGCAATATTGTTCCAATCGTAAACGACGTTAACGATGCTAAAAAAGGTGAACCTAAAGCAATTTTCAATCTAGAATTAATACTGGTTTGAATGGGAAGTCCTATCCCAATAATCAATCCAATCATAATGGCTAACACATAATCATCCCTCTCATATTCATTTCATTGTACTCAAAAAAGCTTACCACATGTAAAATGGCAAACTTTTTTTAACTTCTATATCCGAGTAACATGGCGATGATCAAAATTACGAGAACAACTGTCGTAATTACCACGTACATCGTATCTTTTTCTTTGTAAAACGCATATATCGAAACTACAACTCGAAGTACTGGCGTTAGGATCAATAAAAATATTCCCAGCATAATGATTGCATAAGATTTACCAGCAACAATACCATTTATAATGGTACTGAATCTGGTTGGAAAACCCTCTGAATAACCACTGCCATTTAGGAAATAAAGCATGATACCAATAACGATCACGATTGCCGAAGTGACAACCCCGATCCGTAGTATCTTACCGATAATTAATTCAACTTTTCTCATTTCTTCATGCATTAGAAGTTCACCCCAAATCCCTTAAGAACCATTTGAACACCCATATACAAAATAATTGGGATAAAGATCATTCGAATAATTTTTGGTTTGAGTACTTGCATAATCCTGGCACCGACTGTCGCACCAATCAAAACACCTATTGCCAAGGGTCCTGCAATATCAGGTCTGATAGAACCATTAAAGAAGTAAACTGTAGCACTCGCAGCAGCAGTTACCCCCATCATTAAGTTACTAGTGGCACTAGAAGGTTTTAATGGCATTTTCATAATTGTATCCATAGCGATAACTTTGAAAGCACCACTACCGATACCCAATAATCCACTGGCTAAACCAGCAGCCCACATCATAATAAAACCACCTGGAACATTTTTCATCGAATAATCAACTTGTTTTTGTTCCGATTTATCATAGTAAGTATTTGCTAAATTAAGTTTATCTACGATCGGATCATGACCCATGTAGACATTCTCACCTTTTTTATCCATCAACTTACGAACCATATTATAGGTTGAATAAAGTAAGAAGAATCCAAACAGTACATACAAAAACGAACTTGAGAATAGTCCTACCAAGAGAGCACCCATGATTGCTCCGACGGTCGTCGCTATTTCCAAAAACATCGCTACACGAAGATTCAGCATATCGTCTTTTAAATAAGCGATAGTTGAACCCGAACTCGTTGCAATAACAGAAATAATACTAGCACCAATTGCATATTTGATATCTAAACCCATCATAATAGTTAAAATCGGCGTAATGATCATCCCTCCACCGATACCTAGAATTGCTCCTAGACATCCGGCAAATAATCCCATTAATAATATCAGTAACATTGAATTCATTACTTTTCCTCGATTTCTGATTCATCCTTTTTATTGAAGTTTTCTAAACTAGTTTGATAGTTCTCTTTCATTATATCTAAAGTTTTTTTGATTTCATCATTTTCTAGCTTATTTTCTGAAATTAAATCAATATGAAATTTTGAGGCATTCAAATAATCGCATCTTGTCGAGAGATAGATTTTAGTTTCTGCTTCAGCATCATCATCGAAGAAATGAGTAACCTTTTTAGCATCATCAAATGGCAAATTAATAATCCCTGTTTCCAAGTAAAAATCTATATCAAATTCAGCATCTGCCACATGGATCATAACTTGTGACAATTCATCTTTCTCTAATTGATCCTTAGCTTGTTCAACGACCCAAGTATCAGCTTGCAAAAGATCATCTTTACTTATTTCATAATGATTTTGCTTGAATTCACCTTCTTGAACTTTTTCCATAAAATCTTTAACGTTTATTTTCATAATATTCTCCTATTGATCATGCTGTAAAAACTTTTCCACAGCTTTTTGATAATTAACTGAATCGATATAGTAGCTACGAATATGCACACCCTGACTGACATATATTTCTTTATAAAATTGTCCACAAGTGTATAACTTTTCTTCCATTGAGAACGGAACCGTAAAATCTTTTTGCCCGTGCATAAATAGCATTGGAATTTTATTATGCTCCAATGCTCTCATGCAATCGGACTGTTTATAAAAAAAACCAGCTCGTAGTTTAGAAATCAACGATATTCCGTCGATCAGCAAACGACCTTTAATATGATACATATTTTGTGCGTGATAAGACAAAATGTCCTTGGTACTAGTATATCCGGAATCCTCAATAATTGCTTTGACCTTACCGGACACCTTGGGACTCGTCAGCATAACCGTGGCAGCCCCCATAGATGCACCAAACAAAATAATTTCCTCATTAGGACGTCTGTCTTTTAATTCATCTATCCAATCGATCAAATCAAGACTTTCGATATAACCGTAGCCCATATACTTTCCTGAACTTTTGCCGGCCGCCTGATTGTCGATCTGCAAAATATTATAACCTAAATTATAAAATAATTGAGCATGAATATTTAACGAGCTATGATCGACCGCAAAACCATGAACTAAAATCACAGTCGTATTAGTGGTTTTTTTTGCCTCGGTAAACCAAGCATAAAGTTCATTCTGATTAAATTTTGAATTAATTTTCCATTCTGATTTTTCTACTTTTATGAAATCAGCTGTTTTATCATCTAATCCCGGATCCCTTTTTATATCAGGAGGATTAGAACCCAATGCACTTGATCCTCTTTTTTGAATATATGAAAAGAAAACATTCAAGATCAAAAAAATCAATAACAACAATATTAATACGAAAATAATTAGTATCATAGTTACTCCTATTCTAATTCTTTAATACCTGTCATCGTCGCAGCAACTAACAGCATCATTATAGTAATTGCGTAGAACATATGACCAAACGTCAACCAAGTAACAACTAAACTACCGACATAAGGTCCTAGAGCTCTACCTAAAGAACCAAACATACTATAGAAACTTTGAAACGTTCCACGATTCTTATTAGTTGAAAATTTGCTTAATAAAGCTGGAATAGTTGGAAAGACCATTGATTCACCCACGGTAACAATCAACATACTAATGACAAATGCCATATAGGTTTTAGCAGTTGGTAAAACCAAGAATGATAATCCCATGATCGAAATTCCTATGAGTAATTGTGTCTTTAGATATTTAAATATCTTTGAAATCACACGATTCATTAATGGTTGAATGATCAACAATGAACCCGCATTAATTGTAAATGTTAAACCATACTCACGAGTGGTGAAGCCCTTATTAAGCATATAAACGGACATATTACTATCCCATTGTGAGTATCCGATCCAAACAATCAAGATAGCTACACAGAGAATAATAATATTTAATCTAAATCTACGGAAACCAATTTTAATACGTGGATCTTCAACATCATCACTGACAGAATGTCCAGGTTTCACTTTATGTTCACTTTGCTCTTCAAAAATATTAGCTTTAAATGCCAAAATAATTATACATAGAATAAAAATAAGTACTGGAATAAAGAAGGTCAAAAAAATACTAGCATTAAAGATAAATCCAACAGCAGTAGATCCAATCGCTATACCCAAATTTGCAGCCAAATACATATTATTGAAAATAATTCGACTATCCCCGACCATCTGCTCCGCTGCTAAAGCTGTATAGGCATTGATGGCAGTATAAGATATTCCATACCGAATCCTAAAAGAATTAAGTATACAACGTATGATGGCCATATATGGTGAAAAGACATGACAACCAACGAGAATACGGAAATAAAATATCCTATATATAACGTCCAACGCTTAGAAAATCTATCAAACATAACTCCGCCCAGCGCATTACCGACCATCATCAAAACAGAATATACCATCAATGCAAAACCAGCAGTAGTAAGTGGCTCATGCAGATTCTTATTAATAAAGATCGTATTAACCGGCAATATAAATCCCATCACCATGTTAAAAGTCATATTCAAAATCAATAACCATTTCCTTTGTGACCTCATATCTCTCACCTCTTCTAAAATTCTTCATAAAAAAAGCCATGGTTTTCACCATGGCTAACGGTAGTACTCTATACGAGCAATCAGCATGTCGGTTCACACGACTACTGAAGATATCGCTCACAATACGGTGAGTGGTGCATGATATCCTACCACAAGTGCCGTCCAAATTCGGCGGCTCTCGACTCATCGCACATTCACCATCATAATATATTATTTGCCAAGTTGCAACAGCAACAACTTAAAGATCTGGGTTCTGTTCAACCTTCTCTTCTGTCCAAATTTTATAAATCAAATTGAGTAATCCACCCATTTGACCATCAACACCGTTGTACATCCAACGATAAACACAGGCATCTTTTTTCATCTGATCTTCAGGAAGATCGGCACTATTAGCAGTAACAATAATGTCCGCATCCTTAGAGTCACTAACAATCTTAGCATATGGTAAAGATTGAAGTGTTACTGAAAGATCTGAGTAAACTAAGAAGAAAGACTCAAGTTCAAGATAAATTTTAACTTTTAGATTCTTGTTATATAGAGAGAAGAATCTGTAAGCAATCGAGTAGAGTGCTTCTGAAATAAGTTTTGATTTACCTTTCAAAGAATTATATTTATCACGCAGCATTAAGTGTTGAACCGTTGATTCTACTTTACTTTCAAGGTTTTCATCTCGAATTTTACTTACTGCATCACCAAAACCAGAGAACAAGTTCAGGATTTCAATATACTTGTGGTCAAGAGCCAAAACGCCAATGATACAAGTAGTTAAATTATACTTATAACGTAAAAATTCTTTATGTGATAAAGCTAATTCCGAAACAGTTTGTTCAACATCAATTGGAATTAAATCTAGGAAATCATCAATAAAATTAGCAAATAAAGGATTATACCTTACTAATTGCTTAGAAACGGTTTGTAGATACTCACTTGAGACTTCAAATGTAGTAGGAACACACATCAAAAGAATGTAGAAGTCAGCTGATTGGAACATTTGTTCCTCGTAACTAACATCCTCTTTAATTGCACGTTTTAACTCACGAACTCTCTCATTACCAGTATCCCCTTCAAGCATAGGACTGGCACCTTCAAAAATATTAGGGAATGGATAGTTAATCACATTCAAAGCATCCATATTTTGCATATGGTTACCATCAATAATTCTATACAAATGAGCCATAACCACATATGCATAGAATAATTTAGTAATATGATTAATTGTCTTCATACGATATTTATCTAATGCAATATCGACAACTTTAAAAGCAGTCTCTTGAGTAAAGTCCTCAAAAGGCCAGATATATCCACGAGTTGCATTCCAATATAGGGCAGCAATCGACAAACGAATAGCCTCTTCGTCACCAACAAAACGCATAGGTTCGTATGCAATACGAACACCAAAACGCTTTAGATAACTTCTTACCGGCTTCAAATGACGTAAAACAGTTGCCTTACTACTATTCATACTAGTATAAAAATGTTTAAACGAAGTCTCTGTACCCTTAACAATTGAGTCCATAAACTTATAGCCATCAGAATTAGTAGTCAAATAAGAATGATAGGCATCACGAGTCACAGCAAACATTTCTTCTACTTCATACTCATCTTTACCAAGAATTTCTTTAAAGTCTTCCTGTATGCCTAAAAACGTGTTATAAACACTTCCATAACTCTTGTTCATTTGATAAGCGGCCTTACGAAGATTTATATCCTTCACCACTACATGTCTATTTCGGTATGTTCCGATCAGATCGGCACTTGCCAGTTGACTGGTTCTTATAAGTCTGATCTTATTAAATAATTGAATTTTTTCAATTTCGGATTTTGATAAAAATAAGTCAGTAAAACTATCCAAAATGTTCACCCCCGTAGTTGTTATTATATTATAGTAAAAAACACACTATTTTTTTATTAGTATTACCTTCATGATACCTACTAAAAGGATTAATACTCAGATGAGTTTTAATTTTTTGTTAGGCAGCATGACTGTTAAAACAGCATTTCTAACACACACATTTAATAGTATTAAAAGAATATTAAATATAACATATCTAATAAGATATTTTACGCCTTATGTTCAATATGTATAGTCTTTTTTAATCATTATATAATAATTATAAACAAAGAATATAAAAAGATCTTAAAAAAGCACAAAAAAAAGGAAGGACATTTGTCCTTCCTTTTAGAATTGCGTGGCAACTACCTATCCTTGCGGGTAGTTTCCCACCAACTACTTTCGGCGTTAAGAAGCTTAACTTCTGTGTTCG
>NZ_RHOS01000028.1 GCF_003946205.1 Companilactobacillus keshanensis
GTCAGCTAGTTCAACGTCATCTTTAATAACGAATGGATCATTAACTTTATCAACTACAGCTGCTTTAATTTTCATATTTGAATATCTCCTCGACTTTTTAATCTTTATTGCTCTCTACAATTGATAATTATTTCACTATTGATATGTAAATGCAATACTGTGTTTTGATAAAAAGCAAAGAGAGTGAAATATGATAAATGAAAACTAGAAAATGGTGGGTTATGTTTGCAGAAGTAAATCAAGATTGTCATTTCTTAACATTTTGAGTATTACCTATTTATTAGTATTAGAACCGCTTTCAAACTTCAAAAAAAAGATATTAATAGATAGATAAAATAGATCAATGGTGAACACTGATTTTTTTGATGTGGAGATCAGTTCCTGATATAGCACGAATATTTACAAAATACGTATGTGAAATTTGTTTCTTAAAAATAGAATGGTATTGACCTATTTTTTACAATTCTAATAAATAAATCGCTAACATTAAAATTGAAAGTATTAAAATACTACATTAAAACGCTTACATAAAGTTGATTTTACCTTTCAACTGTAAATATGATACTACTACCTTTACCTGTGATATTGTTACTAATGTGAAAAAGTTATTAAATGTATTTGTAAGCGATTGCAGAAATGATTATGAAATTACAAACAGTTAAACGAGATAAGGTGCGGGAAGAATGTTAGAAGATTATACAAAGAATGATATCGAAAATAAAATTGACCTCTTAATAGACAATCTAGTGCACTTAAGTGATCCAACTGGAGAATTCTCTATTAAGGTAGCTGATGGCTCAATTATTGATAACAAGAGTTTCAATTACTGGGAATGGACCTCAGGAATTGGATTATATGGAATGATGAAATATTACCGTATAACAAGAAAGCCTGAGGTACTCGATCGGATCGTTAAATGGTTTGATGATTGTTTTGAAGAAGTGCCGGTTGAAAAAAATATCAATACTATGGTTCAAATGTTAACTCTAGCTTACTTATATGAAGAGACTAGTAATAAAAAATATCTTCCATATTTGGAATCTTGGGGCAAATGGTTATATTACGACCTTCCAAGAACTGAACGTGGTGGATTCCAACATGTTACGTTTGGCGATTTAAATGAGGATGAGATGTGGGACGATACTTTGATGATGAGCGTCCTTACATTAGCCAAGTTAGGCAAATTATTCCACAACGATGATTACGTTGAAGAAGCTAAAAAACAGTTTCTTCTACATATTCAATTCCTACAGGACAGAAAAACTGGTCTTTGGTATCACGGTTGGAGTTTCAAACGTCGAGATAATTTTGCTGGGGCATTCTGGGGTCGAGGAAATTCTTGGGTAACAATCGTTATTCCTGAATTCATTGAATTACTAGACCTCAAGAAAAATGATGCAATCCGTCAATTCTTGATTACAAGTCTTCAATATCAATTTGATGCATTGAAGAAATATCAAACTAAAGACGGCATGTGGACAACTTTGATTGACGATCCAACTTCTTATGTTGAAGGTTCAGCAACTGCTGGATTTGCATACGGTTCATTAAAGGCTGTTCATAATCGCTATGTTGGTGGATATGGTATGACGAACTGGTTAGGTACTGGTTCAACAGCCTAACTGGAGCTTGGTTGTTATTCTTTTACGCAACATTTTGTGGCTTAAAAGCTATTAGGAGATCATTTATTTTCGCCATTTCAAGATTCGTAGATGCGATCACGAGTCCACTTATGGGTATGATCTCAGATAATTTTTATAAAACAAAGATAGGTAAGAGATTTGGTAGACGTAAGTTCTTTATTATGATCGGAATTCCGTTCATGTTAGCTTATATCCTAATGTGGATCAGTGGAATGAATTTTTGGTATTACTTAGTTATATATGTTGGTTTTGATATCATTTATACAATGGTTCTAGTGCCGTATGAAACACTTGCTACAGAAATGACAAGTGACTTCAAACAAAGAACCACTTTCTCAGGAGCTCGTTTATTCTGTGGACAGATTTCTGCCTTCTTTTCAGCCTTCGTACCATGAAGATTGATTTCTGTACTTGGTAAAGATAATCCTAAATCATTCTTATATGCAGCTATGATGTTTACTGCGGCCTTTATTATTATTTTGATATTCTTATACTTTTTCACATGGGAACGTCCATTGGCTGAAATCGTTAACGACGAAGTTGATAATCCTGACGAAGATAAATTATCAATTGGTAAAAAATTTGAACAAATTTATATTGATCTACTATCAACATTTAAGATCAAAGCCTTTAGAACACATATCTTGATGTACTTAGGTTGTTATATTTCTCAAGATATTTTTTCACAAGTTTATACGTATTTTGTTGTGTTTGCTCTAGGATTCACAACCGTTATTGCATCAAATGTACCTATCGTTATCTGGAGTGCATGTATCGTTGGTGTTGTTCATACATTGGTTATTATGTTAGCTGTTGGTACGTTGGCTTTTCTATTGATGGGTTACATTGCATCATTCAAGTTCAAGCTTACAAAAGATAAAATGAAAATGGATCCAGAAAAGTTTTGCTTATGCGGTAGTTAATTCCTATTGTCCAGACGAAAAAGACGATGTTACAGCAAGTAAAATGATCCTTGAAAGATTTCTAGCTGCATACTATTTATCTGATGAATGAAATGGCTTGGAAGCTGATCAATTCAGCGTGTTTAAAGATTTTGATTTTGAAAGAATGTCAAAGGCTATGGAAAATATCAATATTAATTAAAGAATTGGTTGAGGGTATCCCGACCTTTTTTTGGTGGAGGAGAGAAAGTATGATCAATTATAATTACGGTGTCAGAGGCCATAATATTTTGATAAAAGATGATTTAGATAAGTGGTCTGATAAAATTCAATCTATGAAGATTCATACGTTACAGTTCGCTTTGCCGCTATCTTTTCCTAAGACAAGCGATGGTGGAAATCTTATTAATCCCGGATTAGGTAATACAATAAGAAGGAACTTGTCAAAAAAAATCGAAATTGGTATTTTAAGCTGCTATGTTAACCTAATTCATCCAAATTTGTCAGAGCGTCAAAAGCAGATTGAAAAAATGAAAAAATATCTCCAGAACGCTAGATTTTTTGGAACCAATATAGTTGCAACGTAAACAGGCAGTGTAGACCCTGAGTTTTCATTCACAAAGATTAATTTTGAAGAAAAACATTTTGAGGAACTGATTGAGACTGTTAAACAATTACTACCAGTCGCACAAAAGTGTGGCGTAAAGTTAGCATTGGAACCGGGCGTAAATCATCCTTTATACTCATTGGATAAGACTGAAGAACTATTAAAAATTTTTGATTACGATCCTGCATTGAAGATAATTCTTGACCCAGCAAATCTAATGTTAGATAAAAATGATAACTTAACGTCAATTATTAAAGATGCTTTTATGCGGTTTAATGATCAGATAGTAGCTGTTCACGTCAAAGATTTTTCATGGACTCCGAATGCTAAACGTTTGATCAAAACTGTTATCCCTGGAACGGGAGAAGTTGATATAAAAGATGTGATCGACATTGCCGAGGCCAACCAGCCGTGTGGATTAAAGATGTTCGATGAGTTGGATCAAGGTATGCTGGATACGTTTATGAAATCAAATTATGCTAAAGATATATTCAAATAGCATGTTCCTATTGTGATAAATTCACATAAAAAAGTTATCATTTAGAGTCTTATTTTGAATGATAGCTTTTTTATTTTGATTATCTAAAAATAGATGACAAAGCATGTATTTTTTACTTAAGTTTTTTTTAATTTAGTGATTTTGAATTTTTGACTGGTATTTACCAATTTTGAAAGAATGCCCATGTAACTGGGATTCATCGTGTGTACGCTGAGAATATACTTGTGTAATATAATTAATAGACAGTTTTTGAAAGAAATATAATTTAGAAATTAAATAAAAGATTTCATAAATTAACTTTGAATATTTAAGGGAATGTAGTACACTGAAACTACGAAAGCGTTACCAGACCCAACAATGGGTTTACTTTTTTTTGAAATTATTTGTGAAAATATTAACAATTATGAGTTTGATAATGCTTAAAATAATAAAGGGGGCACTAAGAAATGAAAGACAGTCGTGTTCAGAACATTACCAACAAAATGAAGGAAGAAGGATATGATCAATTATTGATCTCAGATCCTACTGCAATCTTCTATCTTACTGGACTTTGGATTCACCCAGGCGAAAGACTACTTGTTCTAGTAATCAGAGCTGATGGCAAGAATACACTTGTTGTAAACAAGTTATTCCCAATCACAGAAGATATTGGAATTGAAAAAGTCTTCATCGATGATATTGATGATGGTGTTAAGAAAGTACTTGATTACTGCGACGCCAATGGATCATTCGGAATTGATAAAAATTGGCCATCACACTTCTTGCTACACTTAATGGAACTTGTACCAAACGTAAAATTAGGCAACGGTTCTGAAATTATTGATGATGCACGTGCTATCAAAGATGACGAAGAAAAAGACCTTATGCGTAAAGCACAGGCTGATGATGAATTAGCTACTGATTTTGTTAAACATGAGCTTTCAAAAGATTTAACAGAAATTGAAGTTACTGAAAGACTTGGACAAAAATACAAGGAATTAGGCGACTCAGGCTATTCATTTGATCCTATCATTGCTTATGGTGCAAACGGAGCAGACCCACACCATCAAGAACCAGACGACTCAAGATTAAAACCAGGCGATAGTATTGTTGTTGATATTGGTTGTGTCAGAGATTCATATTGTTCAGATATGACACGTACATTCTTCTACAAAGAAGTTTCGGACAAGTCACGCGACGTATATGAAACAGTTCTAGAAGGTAAGAGACGTGCAATGGCACTTATCAAACCAGGTGTTGAACTTGCTACACTTGATGCAGCTGCTAGAGATTACATTACAGAAAAAGGTTATGGAGAATACTTCACACATCGTCTTGGACACTTTATTGGTATCGAAGATCATGAAACTGGTGATGTTTCAACAGCTAACCATAACGTCTGTGAAGTAGGAAACGTCTTCTCAATTGAACCTGGTGTTTATATTCCTGGTGAAGTTGGAGTTCGTATTGAGGACTTGGTAATTGTTACTGAAGATGGATACGAAAACTTGAACAAGTATCCAGACGACTTAGAAATTATTCAATAAAAAGAGGAGGTTCAAGATTCATGAAAGTTGAAGAAGGCTATATGCCGTACAAAGGCTACAAGACTTACTACCGTATTGTCGGAGAAAAGAGTAAAGACAAGGCACCTTTGGTTTTACTTCATGGAGGACCAGGATCAACTCACAACTATTTTGAATTATTAGATGATATTGCTGTAAATGGCCGTCAGTTGATCATGTATGACCAACTAGGCTGTGGTAAGTCAGCAGTTCCTTCAAACCCATCACTTTGGACAAAACAAACATGGGCTGAAGAATTGATTGAACTTAGAAAATATCTTGGTTTGGATGAAATTCATCTATTAGGTCAATCATGGGGTGGAATGTTAACTTTCATCTACATGTGTGACTACAAGCCAAAGGGCATCAAGAGTCTTATTTTATCAGGTACATTACCTTCAGCAAAATTGTGGGCATCAGAGCAGCACAGAATGATCGGCCATATGTCACAAGAAGATCAGGATGCAATTGCTCAAGCAGAAGCAACTGGAAATTACGACGAGCCTAAATATGTAGCAGCAAATGACCGCTTCATGGAAATGCACGCCGCAGCAACACCAACAGCTGATTCTCCAGAACCATTACGCCGTAAGAAGGTAGCTGGAACAGAAAGCTATGTTGTGGGTTGGGGACCAAATGAGTACTCACCAGAAGGAACACTTCACGACTACAACTATCTTGATCAAATGAAAGATATTACTGTTCCAACGCTTATCACAAGTGGGACCAACGACTTATGTACACCATTCATTGCCAAAACAATGTATGACGGAATTCCTAATTCAAGATGGGAATTATTCCAACACAGTCGTCACATGCCATTCGTTGAAGAACATGAAAAATATGCAAAGATTCTAACAGACTGGTTGGATAACCACGACTAGTTATTTTGTAAAAGAGAGAGGGAAATAATATGGACGCAGCGCCTATTAAGAAAAAAAGACCATTTGGTTTTTATATATGTTCATTAGGTTTCACATTTGAACGTGTTGCCTTTTATACAGTTAAATATATGTTGGCAATTTGGATTGCCACTACTGTAGGTAAAGGTGGACTTGGACTAACCGACGTTAAGGCCGCTTCAATGGCGGCCGTATTCGTTGCTATGACTTATATTGCACCTGTTATTGGTGGGTATTTAGCCGATTATTGGATCAGTCCAAGAATTCTGGTACCAACAGGTATGATTTTGATGGCTGTTGGATACTTATTCACTTGGAGGGCTACTTCAATTGGATTAGTTTGGGCCATGATCGTTCTAGTTTCAGTTGGTACAGGTATGTTTAAAGGTAATCTTTCAGGTATCACAGGATTATTATTTGATGACGAAGAAGAATTGAACGAAGCTTTCTCAGTTCAATATACATTCGTTAATATTGGATCATTTACTGGTACTACATTTATCGTTCTACTTATTCCTATTATCGGATTCAACAATGTTTTCTTGGTATGTTCACTATTCATCTTCTTAGACGCAATTGTGTTCTTACTTAACCAAAAATCACTTGGTGATGCTGGTAAGAAACCATTTAAGGTTGACCAACGTCAATTTAAAGAAGCAGAAGATAAGAAGAAAGAAGAAAATGCTCCACTTTCAGCCGGAGATAAGAAACGTGTTGTCGCTATTATCTTGGTTACAATTTTCTCAATCGTATTCTGGATGGTTTGGTACTTAGCTTACATGCCAGTTTACTACTACTTCGGCCATGGTGATGGTGCGGGATTCTTGAATCGTGCTAACTGGATGGTTGGTAGTTTCAATGTCCCAACGTCATACTTTGATTCTGTTAATGCTTTAACATGTATTGTTTTAGGACCTATTTTAGGTAAACTTTGGACAAAACTTGCAGCACGTCCACAAGGTGATATGAGTATGTTCAAGAAGACATCACTAGGTATGATCTTCATCGGTATCTCATATGTTGCTATGATTTTTGCTGATATGATCGGTAAAGGACACACAAACTTACTATGGATCGTTCTTGTTGGTATTCTTATGTCTGTTGGTGAAATGGTATTCTCACCATTGGGTAACTCATTTATTACTAAGATGGCTCCTTCTAAATTAATGGGTCTATTGCTTGGATTCTGGCCTATTGCCGTATTCTTCGCTACATTACTATATCCTAATGTTTATGCACTATTGAAGACAAGTAACCCTGGCAAGTTCCAAACAGGTTACGGAATTCTAGCTGTTATTATTATTGGATTGGGATTAGTTCTTTGGATATCAAGTAAGAAATTGGATAAACTTGAAAAGGATTAATTAAATTTACTAGCTTAAAGAAACGAGGGAAAGTGAATTATGATGAATGAATCAAAGATTCGCAAGTATATGGAAGATGAGAATATTGATGCGTTTTATATTGCAAAACGTGTAAATATTAGATTTGCAAGTGGCTGGACTGGTGATGATTCATACATGCTACTTACAAAGAATAAGCAATTCTTCTTTACAGATCCTAGATACACAGAACAAGCAGAAATTGAAATTCCAGATTATGACATTATTAACTGGCGTCTACCAGGAAGAACAGTCGGTGATTCAGTTGCCGATGTTGTTAAAGCTGAAGGAATCAAGACAGTAGCTTTTGAAGATGATTACATGACTTATGACATGTATCATGACTTCAAGACAAAATTAGATGCTAACTTGATCCAAGCCGGTAACGTTATTGACAGAATGCGTGTTGTTAAATCACCTAAAGAAATCGAATATTTAACAATTGCTTGTGATATTGCTTGCCGTGCATTCAGACGTATTTTAAAGGATATCAAAGTTGGGGCTACTGAAAAGGAACTTGCAGCTAAGTTATCACTTTATATGGTTGAAGAAGGTGCAGATACACAACCTTATGGTAATATCTTGATTTCTGGAGCAACTACTTCATTGCTTCACGGAATTCCTTCAAAGAAAGCTGTTGAATATGGCGACTTTGTCTTGATGGACTTTGGTTGTCAATATAACGGCTACATGTCAGATATGACAAGAACTGTTGTTGTTGGTAAAGCAACTCCAAAACAAAAAGAAGTTTACGATTATGTAAGACAAAGTCTTGAAGCCGCTGAAGATATTATGAAGGCCGGCGTCAACTGTAAAGATGTTTATCCAGAATCAATCAAACCGCTTAAAGGAACAGAGTATACTCCTTTGACTTATAACAAGATCGGACACTCAATTGGACTATTTGTTCATGAAACTCCATATCTTGCTGAAGAGTATGATGATGTTTTGGAAGCAGATACAGTTGTAACAATTGAACCAGGTATTTATATCCCTAACTGGGGTGGTGTAAGAATCGAAGATCAAGTTGTTCTAACAGATGATGGATATATCAATATGATCGATATCCCTCATGATTTGATCGAGCTTTAGGATACTACGTATTTTATAAAGGTTCATCGGGAAGAATAATTATTTGTTTATTACTTTTTAGAAAAGTATCATTTAATAATTTATTTGAGGAGTGAATTAGTTATGAAAAAAGTATTTCGTGGTTCATGTACAGCAATGCTAGTAGGTAAGGATGCAACAATTGATGGATCAACAATGATCTGTAGAGATAACGATGCTCACGGTTCAATCGAACCTCAAAGATTTATCGTTGTTAAGCCAGAAGAACAACCAAAAGTTTACAAGTCAGTTATTACAGGCCTTGAAGTAGAATTGCCAGACAATCCATTGAAAGTTACTTTAACACCAAGATCAAATCTTGTAGAAGGCCAATGGGGTTCATCAGGTATCAATAGTGATAACGTTTCTATGTCAGCAACAGAAACAATCACAACTAACTCAAGAATTTTGGGAATAGATCCATATAATATGGAAGGACTTGGCGAAGAGGACTTAGAAGTTATCACATTGCCATTCATCCACAGTGCTAAAGAAGGTGTTGAACATCTTGGAGCATTGCTAGAAAAATATGGAACATACGAACCAAATGGAATTTCATTTGCTGATAAAGATGAAATTTGGTGGTTAGAAACAATTGGTGGACACAATTGGGCTGCTGTAAGAATTCCAGATGATGCATACGTAGTAGCACCTAATAGAATGAATATTGATGACTTTGATTTTGATTCAAATGACACACTATGCTCAACTGGATTAAAAGAATTGATCGAAAAGAATCATATGAATCCAGATACTGGTAAATATAACTTGCGCCATATCTTTGGTAGTGCAACAGTTAGAGATTCAGAATATAACAATCCTCGTGCATGGTATATTCAAAAACTCTTCACTCCAGATGTAGAGCAAGATCCTAGAGATCAAGATCTTCCATTCATTTGCCACGCAAACAAGAAACTCTCAATTGAGGATGTTAAGTTTGCTTTGAGTTCTCACTATGAGAACACACCATATGACCCATACGGCAAGATGGGAACAGAAGAAGAAAAGAAGATGTTCCGTCCAATCGGTATGAACCGTAACCACAGTCTTCATATTCTTCAAATCAGAAATGATGTTCCTAAAGAAATTGCAGCTGTACAATGGTTAGTATTCGGTGTAAATACATTTGGCGCAATCGTACCATTCTACACAAACATAGAAGATACACCTGCAACATACCGTGATACAACAGTTTCATTTGATCCTAAGTATGTATACTGGTTAAGTCATGCAATGGCCTTGATTGGTGATTACGATTATGACCTATATCAAGACTCACGTAATACCTTTGAATTAGAAGCAGTTGCTAAATTCAGAAATATTCAATTGAAGACTGATGAAGAAGCTGCATCATCAAAAGATATTCCAGCATTATTGACTAAAGCTAATGAAGAATTGGCTAAAGAATCATATGACAGATCAATTAAATTGTTGGGTGATATGATTGAATTAGGTTCACCAAAGATGAAGTTAAGCTTCGATTTGATGGGATAATCAAGTAAGTATTAAAAAAGTTCTGAGAAAATTTTCTCAGAGCTTTTTTTTATTCTATTGATCTTATTTTTTTACGAGTTTCGCTTGGCAACTCGTCATAATTTTCAAAATATATTTTATAGAAGTAGTTACGGTTAGAATATCCTACTTCATCAATAATATCCTGAATCGATTTACCTGTAGAAACTACCGCCAAATGGGCCTTAAGAATTTTTTGTTTATTAAGTAATTTTGTAAAAGTGAAACCAGTTTCACTTTTGATCAGATTACTTAGATAGTTTTTATTGTAGCTCATCATTTCAGCCAGACTATTTAGTGTTAGAGTTTTAGAATTCTTTTCGATTTCACTAAAAATCTGTTTCAAGGTAGAATCCTGTGATACTTGATTATCTTTGATCATTTCTGGACTGTATTGTCGCAACAGCTTAGTCAAAAGAATATCCAAGTATGAACTGATAACCGTTCCCGAAAATTCGTGCGGGAAGAAATATTCAGATAATATTTCCTGAACTTCTGGTTTGATAGTAGTTGAAGCATCGTTTTTAAAGAGCAAATACTGACTCTGATTTTGTTTACTCATCGAGGCGTTCAATAAGAAGTTAAAGAGAACACTTTGATTGGATTTTAAAGAATCCAACCAATTTAGATTGATTTCTTTGTTTTGAAAAAGAATGTTGATCAAAATATCGTGTTTACCCAGTGCCTTGATTGAATGCTTACTATTAATATCTAAAATTAACAGATCGCCTTTGTTTAGGGTGATCTGTTTTCCATTCACGCACTGTGTACAGTGGCCGGAATAAATATAATTGATCTCCAAGAACTCGTGAGAGTGCAGTGGGTAGTCAGCATAACGATTATGTTTGTTAATAAAAATCGATTTGTTTTTGAAGAAAAATGAATTATTGAACTTCATTTGTTGATCATGATTGATCAAAGCAGCATCAGGGAAGTCCGCAACAAAATTGTGCGTTTTACGTTGAGTCTTTTCGATACTAGTTTCATGAAAAAGAAAATTATCTAATTTTCCGTTCATTGAAAGTAACCTCCTAAGTTATCTGAAAATAGTCATTTAACATCAATATGTATATTAAATACATTTCCTATTATTATTTACCATTGTTCCGATTTGATGAAAGCTGTTTAATGATATTGTAAACGAATACAAAGAAGGTGTAAAGGCGATATGGACACTATATTGCAGTTGATATCGGTGCCTCCAGTGGTCGATTGATGCTAGGTCAGCTATCTGGGAATAAGATACGGATAGAAGAACTAAACAGATTTGACAATGGATTTAAGCTTGAAAATGGTCACGATAGATGGCAAATAGATCATTTAATTAATGAAATTATTATTGGACTTGAAAAAGCAAAAAAAGAATATGGTATTAATGATACTTATTTAGGGATTGACACTTGGGCCGTTGATTATGTTTTGATTGATCAAAATGGTGATAAGCTCGATTATCCCATTAGTTACCATGACAGTCGAACTAAGAATTCGGTAACCAAGCTCACTCGAAAGTATTCTAAGGAATATATTTATAAGAAGATGGGAATTCAATTTTTAGATTTTAATACACTCTATCAATTGTTTGAAGAAGATAAGTCTCAGTTAAAACAAGCAAAGTCCATCGTTATGATACCTGATTATATTGGATATCGGTTAACAGGCAAAGCCGTCACTGAGGTTATTAATGCTTCGACAACTCAGATGCTCAACTTGCGTGAAGGTTTGTTTGATTCAGAATTACTATCTGAGGTAAATGTAACTTGTGATATGTTTCCGTCATTGGTGGATACTGGGACTGAATTAAGAACGATTAAGAGTTCAATTTCCAATAATCATGATATTCTAAATTGCCAAGTTATTACAGTTGCAACTCACGATACAGTCTCTGCAGTAGTTGGTACACCAGCCTCAGGTGAAGATGATTGGGCATTCTTGAGTTCTGGTACATGGTCTCTAATAGGTAGAGAATTAAGTGTTCCTGAAAATGGTCCGATGGCCTTTGAAGAAAATTACACTAATGAGTGGGGTGCCTACGGCACTTATCGTTTTTTAAAAAATATTATGGGCATGTGGATCGTCCAGAGAATTAAGCATGAGTATCAAGATCGATATGGATTCGCAGAAATGGCTAAAGATAGATATGCCGCAATTGGGGTCGATACTGAGGAAGCTATTGCTAAGTTGGCAACTGTTCCATTATCCATTCATTGTTGGCAGGGGGATGATATCCACGGATTTTTATTCCCTAATCAAGAACTTACAGGTGGTATTGACGTAAGTGGCAATTTTCCAGGTGCCGCAACAACACCAGATGAATTAAGTGGAGATCTTTCAAAAGCTTTGTCAATTATTCCTGGATCACACAAAGTACAATTACATGCTATCTATGCTGTAACGGATAAGAAAAAGGATCTTGATGAACTTGAACCAGAAGATTTCAGTTATTGGGTCGATTGGCAAAACAACAAAAAGTTGGCTTGGATATGAATGGAACTTTCTTCTCACATCCAATGTTAAAAAACGAATTTACCTTAGCTATTATTGATAAAGATACCCGTGATTTTTGGATCGAACATGGAAAGAGATCAAGAAAAATTGCAGAATATTTTGATAAAGAATTAGGCCAACAATCAGTTAATAACTTCTGGATTCCAGATGGGTATAAGGACAATCCAATTGATAAATTGTCTCCAAGAATGAGGTTGATTCAGTCATTAGACGAAATTATCAAAGAACCAATTGATGAAAAATATACTATTGAAGCTTTTGAAGGAAAACTTTTCGGCACAGGAGTTGAATCATACACAGTAGGTTCACACGAATTTTATGATAATTATGCTTTGACACGTAATAAGCTTTGGACGATCGATGCTGGACATTTCCATCCAACAGAAGATATTTATGACAAGTTCTCAGCATTTTTGCCATTTGGTAAGGGACTAATGTTACATGTTTCACGGCCAGTGCGCTGGGATAGTTATTATGGATGATGCCTTGATATGCATGATGCGTTCGTTAGTTCGTGATAATCAACTTTCAAAAACTAATATTGGATTAGATTTCTTTGACGCAACGATCGACCGTATTGCCGCTTGGGTAATTGGCGCACGTGCGACACAAAAAGCACTTTTGATGGGAATGATTGCACCGATCGAACAATTGAAAGAAGACGAAAATACTGGAGACTTCACGGATCGACTCGCTATGACAGAAGAACTAAAATCATATCCATTCGGTGCTGTTTGGGATGAATTCTGTGATCGTAACAATGTACCAGTAGGTTCCGATTGCATTTGATGGTAAGAATTTAGCAGGAATGTATTTATTAGTTACAGCTACAGGTAGATATATTTAAGAATATTATTGATTTCCCAGAAAGAGATCTTGGCTTAGTTAGAATTGCCAAGGATGGTAAAAGTGTTGATTTAATATGGGGATATAACGATGGCACAACACCAACTAGCGAATTTCCTACACATTTGATGGGACATCAGGAAAAATTGAAACGATTGAAAAACTGCTAAAATTTTGACAATTATTCAAATGCAAGGTTGTAAGATCGAACAAACAATCACCAATGAGGGACTCAAGGATTTAGCTAATAGTTTTGGAGTAACACCTCATGAAGGATATTTGAACTAATCTATGAAAACGGTTGAAATAATATTGGCAATGAGATATATTATAGATGTGGTTTACAGATGAGATATTTAATTTCTTTATAAGAAACGAGGGAGGATTCAAATGTCATTTTCAATGAAAACAAATTATACACATAGTCCTAAGGATATTGAGCATTATTCAACAGATGAATTA
>NZ_RHOS01000029.1 GCF_003946205.1 Companilactobacillus keshanensis
GTCTCCTGTAGAATACAGGAGACAATCCATGATTTCTTAAAACTTATAAAAATGTCTAACTTTTTTATTGCACTTCAAAGTCGAAAAAAACTTGATGGTCTAGCTTAATTTTATTACTTTGACAACTTCAAAAAGTTATCAACACTGCTAATTAACGTAACTGCAGATTGAACAACTTCCTCAATTGGAGCTTCTTTACCAGATGCTACCCACTGCTTATACACTTCCAAACCAGTATTTTGAATAAACGTCATTAAAATATGTTGTTGCAAAGACGATAACTTATTAAACTCCGGTGAATTACTCCAAGTATGCTTCATAACTTGATCAATCATCTGTTGACGAATACCAACATAGGTTCCGCTACAAGTGATTTTCTCGTACGCTTCACTCTGACTTGCAGAATATTCAATAAAACTACGAACACTTTTTGCCAAATCCCGTGGATATATAAAGTTACCGACAACTGCCAGATAATCCTGTGAATAACGTGCTTGCATTTCCGCTAACAAATCATCTAAAGTCGGATAGTAACGATAAAAAGTCTTTTTATTAATTTGTGCTCGTTCCGCTAATTCTTTGACGGTTATTTTTTCGTAATCCTTCTCACATATCAGACTTTCGAATGAAGAATAAATACCATTAATTGTTTTCTGAACTCTAAGATCCTCATTACCTGTTATCTTCATAAGTATTTATCCTTATCATCCAAAATCTTACGAACTTCATCGGTTGATTTGGCATCCATCATCGCATTTCTCAATTCAGTTGCACCTAATTCTGGTCGGGCATATATCTTAAAGAATCGCTTGAGTGATGGAAAACGTGGAATATCATAGTGTGTTGAAAAATCATCAAATAAATTCAATTGCATTTGCAGCAAACTCAATAGTTCATTTAGAGAATGAGATTTTGGGTTTTTTTCAAACGCAAATGGATTGGCAAATACACCACGTCCAATCATAATACCATCTAATCCGGGGTGTTCCTGATACAGTTTCATACCAGCTTGATAATCGGCAATATCTCCATTGACTTGAATCAAAGTTTTAGGAGCAATCTTATCCCGCACTTTGAGTATGTCATCAATGACTTCCAGATGAGCTGGAACCTTACTCATTTCCATCTTACTTCGTAAATGAATTGTCAAAAGGTCAACATCTTGCTGCAACAAAAAAGGTATCCAATCCCTGAACTCATCGACTTTGCTATAGCCAAGACGAGTCTTGGCACTGACAGCTAGTCCTGAAGTCTTAGCTGCGGCAATAACATCCTGAGCCCATTGATGGTTACGGATCAAATCACTGCCACCATGATTCTTGATAACTGTACTATCCGGGCATCCCATATTGATATCAATAGCTTCAAACCCTTGATTCCTCAAAGCCACTGCGGCTGTTTCAAAATCAGCTGTTTCATTACCCCAAAGTTGAACCACAGGACGAGTCTTTTCTCTCGAATCCATATAAAGTCGGCCATGGATCGGAAATTTAGTATCGGGATCAGTTATAGCTTTAGCATAGACAAATTCACTAAAAAATGTGTCTGGTGCACATGCCTGAGTAATAACTTGGCGAAAGACTGTATTACTTACAGCCTCCATCGGTGCCATAGTAAAAAAAGGACGATGTTCTGATTTGGCTTGAGTTGAAATTTTTGACCAAAATGTTGATTCTGTCAAACTAGATTACCTCTTTAATTGTTAAAAGTTTCATATCATTAACATACTACTAGTTTATTTGAAAAGAATCTAATATTTAACTCTAATTTATCTATCCGATCTTACAACCCCAATAGAAAACAGCATTGCAATAATTGATAACACGGTAATCCACACCATCGACATATTATATGAAATGGTCGGATTGGTATATTGAGCTGTCAAGGCAACAACCACTGATAATCCAACTGACCCACCGATTTGATGGACCGCGTTCACAACACCAGATGCTGAACCACTTAATTCAGGAGTTGTATGTGCGACACCAGCAACTGTCAATGTTCCCAGTGCCATACCTTGTCCAATACCTATAATCACCATTGGTAAGGCTATTGCCAGCCAATAACCTGTCTGAATTTTAATTATGGCGGCCAATAATGAACCAACGAACATCAAAACAATCCCACTAGATAGAATTGTTGAATTCTTCATTTTTACATTTCTTGTGACAAAACCGGCTGCTATAAACTGTGGAACTGTTTCAGGCAAAAATCCAAAGGCGGCTTGCACTGGTGTATATCCATAAACTCTTTGCATTGCCAAAGGTGTTAAGAAGAAATACGCCATTCCCACACCAATGAAAAAGAACCTCGTCAGATAAGCAAAGCTTCTCTCTGAATCTTTGAACAATAACAATGGCATGATTGGAGCATTAGTTCTATGCTCTTGAACTATAAATAATACCAACGAAACGATTGCTACAATCAGTGCTGTCAATCTATAAGAGCTACCGTCAATACTATATACCAAGGCTGATACACCGAGTATTGAAAAGACAGTACCCAAGAAATCCAGCCTTTGATTATATGTCGTAGATGTTTTTAAATATTTGACCGACAACAATAGCATGATCAAACCGATTGGAACATTAATGAAGAAACCAACTCTCCATGATGAATATGTTGTAATCAAACCACCGATAACCAATCCAAAACTAGCTCCTAGTCCGCCAGTTGCTCCATAATAGGCAATTGCCTTAGTACGCATATTCTCTTGGTAACTATCCATCAGTAATGCCAACGTACTTGGAGCAAGAATTGATGAGCCGATACCTTGAATGGCACGCATAGCAATAATCATCGTGTCATTAACTGAAATCCCTACTAACAAAGAACTGATACTAAAAATTATCAATCCAATCTGAAAAAATTTTTTACGTCCAATAATATCTCCAGCTTTACCAGAGAACAATAAGAAGCCTCCGAAGGTTAATGCATATGCATTAGTGATCCAAGCTAACGATTGAGTATTCAATGATAAATTTTCTGCAATCTTAGCTGTACTAGTAAAGATAATCGAGTTATCCAGAACAATCATGAAATAACTCAACAATACAATTGGAAGAACCATTCCAAATTTTTGTTTTTGCATTTTATATTTCTCCATTCTATTTATGACCGACGGTCATTTAATCAACGCCTGATACTATATTACCGTTCGTGTTTAAAGTCAATGACCATCGGTCAACTTTTCACTATAAATATGACCGCAAGTCATTGACTACCATAAATAAATGATTTATAGTACTTCTCGTGGTGATGAAAATGACAAAAAGAGAAATTGCTACTGCAGTAACTAGAGAAAATATTATTGAAACTGCAGAAAGCTTATTACAACAAAAGGGATACGAAAAAATGTCCGTATCCGATATAACGAGAGCTAGCGGCGTTGCCAAAGGCACGTTCTATAATTACTTTAATAAAAAAGAAGATATTATCTTCGAATTGAATAAGCGCCATATGTCAGACTTGTCGGATCAAATTACAAAATTTTCACAACAAGATCCCGCTGAAAGTATTCGTAATTACTTGAGTAACTTCTTGCAGACAATCGTCAATTCACAAGTCAATATGGCACGACAATGGGTTAGATTCGTTACCGCCTCCCAAAATCAAGAAAAGTGGCAATATGATAATGAACTGCTCAAACGATTACTTCAGCGATTGATCGATAATGGTAAATTAAAGTTAAATACTCCTATCGAAGAATTATCATTATTATTGATCACTGAAGTCTATGGGATTATTTTCAGTTGGTGTATATCGCCTGAGACTGTCCAACCTGTCACTAATATTAATAGCTTTTGTGACATGCAACTAGAATTATTACTAAAACCTTACCTTTAAGGTTTTTATTTTTAAACTAACTATGACTTTCAGTAACTTTTTTTAAAAAAGGCATTGCCTTAAAGTGGACATCAAGGTTTATGATAACCTCATAAATTAAAACAAAAGGAAGTAACAATAATGACAAACGTATTAATTATTGGAGCCACAGGTTCTGTTGGACAAACAACGCGTAATTATTTTTTAGATAACACTAACGACAACTTAACATTGATGTCACGGCACACACAACGATTGAATGCCAATGATGACCGTGAAAAAGTTATCCAAGGAGATGTGACTGATTCGTCTATTCTCAGTGAAGCACTAAAAGAACAAGATGTGGTCTTCGCTGCATTAAGCGGTAATCTAGCCAAAATGGCAGATAGTATCGTTAAAGCAATGGATAATTCAGAAGTTAAGCGTCTGATATTCATCACTTCAATGGGCATCTACAATGAGATCCCTACATCAGTCGGTTCAGATGGAAATCTTTCGTCTAATCCAATGTTACAAACATATCGTAATGCCGCTGACATTATTGAAACGTCTGATTTGAATTACACAATAATTCGTCCCGGTTGGTTCGACAATAGCAACGACACAAATTACGAAATCACACATAAAGGTGAACCTTTTGGTGGACATGATGTTTCATTAAAGAGTATCGCCGACTTAGTAGTTAAACTATCACACGATTCAAAACTTGGTTCACATGACAGTTTAGGAATTAACAGGAAATAATATAATAGAGGGTAAATAACATGAAATTATTAATTTTAGCTGCTAACGGACAAATTGCTCGTATTGTCGAAGATAGGATTTTGAACGAAAATGAATTTAAAGATGTCGATTTAACATTAGGATTACGTAATAGCAGTCGCCTATCCAACTTAGCCGGAAACTCTCGAGTTAAGGTAATTGAAACAGATCTTGAAAATGCTGAATCAGTCAACAAAGCAGTTGTCGGACAAGATATGGTCTTCGTTGCGGTAGTTGACCATGATGACGATAACAAAATGACCAAAAATATTATCAATGCTATGAAGAAAAACAACGTTGATCGTGTTATCTTCACAAATGTTCTTGGTATCTACAATGAAGTCCCCGGTGAATTTGGCCGTTGGAATCAAGCACAAGTATCAAGCAGTGAACAGGCCGCCATCGAATCTGACAAGTTATTGTCAGATTCAGGTTTGAAATACACAACACTTCGACTGCCTTGGTTAAATGATCGTGATGAAATTAAGTATGTCGTAACAACTAAGGATGAACAATACAATGGTGTTTCAGGTTCACGTCAAAGTGTTGCTGATGTTGTATTGCATATCGTAAAAGATTCAAATTACGGTGCCAATGACAGTTTAGGTATGGCCGATTCTGATACACAAGGTTTGGACCGTCCAGTATATTAAAAGCAAAAAATAACACAGAGCAAATTTTAATATTTGCTCTGTGTTATTTTTGTATATAGTCTAATATCTTTCAGTAGGATTATCGCCACTCACTAAAGTAATTTGTTGTCGAGAATATTTGTTACTTTCGACGATATCAACAACTGCTTTCGCAAAATCCCAATAACTTATATAATCATGTTTTCCATCATTAGGATTCAAGGACTTGGCTGGTTCAAACTCATCTCCTTCAATTTGATAATTACCGTTTTTTTTGACCATATGGATCAAAATTATAAGTTGGCGTCACATAAGTCCAATTAACGTCATTACTCATTCGAAGTATTTTTAATTCTTCAGCGTGAGCATCACATAAATCTTGCATATAATCTGAATAATACAATGGTAGCTCTTAGAGTGTTTTGGTGTGATCTGGATTAATATTTGATCCACCAACTTTTAAATAATGTATGCTTGTATTCTTCAACAAATACATCATATGAAGAACACCTTCATAATGAACTTTCTCAGTTTTAGGTATTCAGGCTTCGGTTGCATCAACAATCGCATCCAGATTTTTTATATCATTCTTATTTAGTTCAAGCATATCTTTTGTCAAAACATTCTTGGCTTCTTTTATACCAAAATGTCTATGTTTTGACATGGCTATAACCTGATAACCATCATTAATGGATTGGTCCATAATCAAACGTCCGGCTTTCCCAAAGGCCTCTATTACCATAATCCTCATTTATCACTCTTACTTTAACGAATTTATCTATCAGGGTTAATGACAAATAGAGCTGTTTCTCACTTGAAATCAAAATGAGAAACGGCTCTATTATTTAATAACTCTTACACCAAATGAAGGTTCAAAACTAGATGAAATAGTATCTATTTTAACGTTAGTCCCCGGTTTCAAAGCATTCAAATATTGATTATTACCTAAATACAATCCGACATGGTAAGTAACTCCCGCTGGTCCCCAAAAGACAAGATCACCAGGTTGTAAGTCACTTAATGAAACCTTAGTACCAGATGTCTCTTGTGGTACAGTCCATGAACCGATATTTTGACCAGTTGCTTGACGGAAAACGTATTGCATTAATCCCGAACAGTCAAAACTATCTGGACCTTTTGCATTCCAAACATATGGTTTACCTAATTCTTGTTTAGCCGCAGCAATTACATCATTGATGGCCTGATCCTTAGTTTTACCATTTAGGATAATTGGGGAACGATAAGTCGTAATCTGCGTTGCAGCAGAGGATGGAATCCAACCGCCATTACTTACTTCATACCAAGTAACGTTGCCATTTTGCAATGTTGAGTCTACTTGCAAAGTATCACCGGCGGAAGCACTAGATTTTTTACCTGAATTATAGTCGTTATTATTGTAAATTGTCGTATCACTATTGACCTTTACGGCGGCAAAATTAGGGTCCCAAATCTCAGCTGCGGATTGATCAAATGTCTCATTGGTAATTTGTAAGTATGTACCTTCGATCCACTGATTATTTCCTATTTGATACCAAGCATCACCATTTGCATCAATAACTTTTGAATCAAAGCGCCATTCTGAACCGTTATATAATTTTTGACCTGTGGCCACTTTATTGGTGCCATAACCTTGCCACAAATCAATTCCACTATCTGAAGCATAGCTGATCTTAGCCACACCCGTATTGGTTATTACTGTGGAAGTTGAGGCATCATCACTATTGATCCAGCCATCAGAACTAACTTGATACCAAGTTTTACTACCAATGACCTCAGTATGGTTATATTGCCATGCACTATTAGCGGAGAGTTTTCTATCAGTAGATTTATAATCCCCATTACTGTAATTATATACTAATGCACCATTAGATCCCGCTCTGACAATTCCATTTTCAGATTGTCCATGTTGTAATTGGACATCTCCTGCTTTAACAAATTCATGAGTAGATACTCGATAAAAGTCACCTTTGTCACCAATTTGAATTTTCTTATCAGTTAACCATGGAGTATTAGCGGCCAAGGCACGATTGGTCACTAATTTACCATCATCATTATAAAGCGAAGTGATCTTTGTAGTATTAACGATCCCACTAAATTCTGAATCAGCCTGTACTAAATTAGTATCAAACAACAACCCACCGGCAAAACTAGCTCCAACTATGAAAGCTGTAACTATTTTTTTATTCATTATTATTCCTCTTAATCCATTTAAAATTTCCAATTTATTATACTATCCAAGATTATCATCTCATTCTGAATCATTCAATAAGAAATCTATTATGGAAAAGAGCTGCCGTTAATTTAATCCACGGAAATTAATTTCTGAATTTTAATATCATAATTTTGAATATCCCATTTTGCACTGTCGAAATGCATTTCTGAGGGAACTAGTGCCACCGTTTTGCCAGAATATTCGGCCAAAAAGCGATCATAGTACCCCCCGCCAAATCCTACTCGATAATTAGAATCAACGGCAAAAGCCAAACCAGGAACAATAACTAAATCAGGTACTTGGTTAACTAATTTTTCTTTATACGCCGGTTCAAGTATGCCAAAGTCACTTCTAACCAAATCATTCATATCTGTAAAAGGTAAAAATGCCATTTGTCGATGTGGCATTGTTTTAGGTAAATAGACTTTTTTCCCCTCTAACAAAGCCTTCTTGATTATTGGGGTTGTGGGAACCTCGAAGGGCCCACTGATTGTTGTGGCAATTGTTTTGGCATCCTTCCATATAGATGTCTCACTCAATTTATTTAATAACAAAACCCCTTCAGAGATTGTTTGCTGTTGATTATCTTTTAATCGTTTAATTTGTTGTTGTCGTAATTTTTTTTTATCGATATTACCCTACCTCCAAATATCTACTTTTTTTCAAAACTGCTTAAAGTATCAGCCAAGTGCTCTAAATTAACAAGCAAGGATTTCCTATCTTGGTCTGACCAATCGGCCAACGCATTAGTTATATTATTAATTCTAGTTTTATCCAAAACCTTTTTTAATTTCTCACCAGATTCTGATAAATATGCCAAACGTATTCGTGCATCAGTTGTCGCATTCTTTGTTACAACCAATCCACTTTTTTCCAATTTATCAATTTGACGACTGATACTAGAATGACTTTTCCCTAAAATATTTGCCAAATCACTGACATTTGATGGCTGTATTCGTCCAATGGCTACAAACAATTGAAATGATGTTGCCTCTAAATTAACTCCTGCCTCATTTATAAAAGCCTTGTCACGATCAGTTCGATTAAAAAACGAAACAATTGTTACTAAAGCCTGAATTAATTCTTTTTCCATTTTTATTGTACCTTTATAACTGCACGTGGCGTTAGTGGCGCATTCCAAGCATCAGTTATCTCTGAAAGATCAAATTCATTCGTAGTCAGTGTAATATGATTTTGATCTGCCCAATCAAAAACATTAGAGATAGCAAGCATAAGTTGTTCCATAGGTACACTCTTAACCCCACTACCTAATATTTCTATTTTGGAAGATCGCAGAACTGCTGAAGGCAATGATATTTCTGATTGACCAGAGGCAGCACCAATACTGATAAATTTAGTTCCATTACTTTTACTAAATTTAGCAATAGCAATCATAATGGACAGCGCACTATCCCCCCATAGGTAATCAAGCACTACATCAATGCCATCATGACAAACCTTTGATAACTCTGTAGTAAATTTGTTGGCTCCGTCGGTTTCCGTCATATCAAAGACAATTGCTGCATCGGCATCCAATTTGTTCAGTTTTTCCAAATTACGTCCCGTCACAATTACTTTCTTTGCTCCCAAATGATATGCAATTTTTACCGCTAAACTACCGGCCGTACCCGTTGCACCATTGATCAAAACTGTTTGTCCACTTTCAAAATGTGCTCGATTAACTAAAGCGGCCCACGATGACATTCCTGGGTTGGCAATTGCCGCTGCAGTTACATCATCGATCCTATCTGGTAACGGTACAATTAAGTTTCGATTAACAAGTGATTTTTCTGCCAAAGTACCATATGGTGCATTAGTAGCTAAAAAGTATACCCTTTTACCATTCAAAATCCCTACGCCATCTGTACCGGCAACATTAGGATATACCTGACTGGCAGAATAATGTTGTCCCATAGCCCTCATCTTTGCTAAATTGCTTAACGCCGATGCGGTTACATCAACAACCACATTATCAACACCATTTTTTGGTTCCTCAAATGTTCCATAGACTGGATTCATTCCTTTTTCTGTAATAATTGCTGCTTTCATATTATTAATACCTCGTTTTAAGATTTACATATTATGTGTATTTTGCACGTAATTAAATTAACACCATTACGTGCATTATGCAAGTAAATTTATTACAAAAAAAAACCAACCTAAAAGTTAGTTTTGCTGGTACGACGATATTTAATTTAGATGACCGGTCAACACTTCAACAAATTGTATCAGCTCTTGCTCATTATCTTCAGAAAATCTATCAAATGAAGGTGAATCAATATCTAATACTCCAATTTTATTACCATTTTTAGTTATTGGTACAACTATTTCAGAATTGCTAGCACTATCGCAGGCAATATGGCCCGGGAATTCATGTACATTAGCGACCCTATGAACTTTTTGATCTTTAAATGCTGTACCCACGACTCCAGATCCATTTTTTATATGCATACATGCAACTTTACCTTGAAAAGGTCCAAGATCTAATTCATTAGTTTTGTCATTATATAAATAAAAACCAGACCAATTTAAATCAGTATATGTGTCATTGATCAAGGCACTTGCATTTGCTAGGTTAGCTACTAAATTATTTTCCTCAAAAAGTAAAGCGTCCAACTGTCTACTCATAAGTGATAGTTTTGAATCTGCCATATATGTACCCCTCTCTTTTGAATAATGTAATTTAGTATACCACTTGGAATAACAAATTATTATCATTCAACCTTGATACCAAATGATCCAATCAAAATTGCGGCCTGATATTGATTTACAATTAACCCCCTAGCCAATTCGGGACTAATAACTATGTTACTAAATTCAGCATCCTTTAAATCAAAATCTTTGAGCCTCGTTTCACCAAAATTAACATCGTCTATTATTGAACCTGCAAAAGAAATATCTTTTTTTACCTTCAAAGCTTGGAAAAAACTACCCGTAAGATCACAGTCGGTAAATGCAATTTTTTCAAATCTACTCTCAGTAAAATTGGCATAAGGCATTTTACAATCTTTAAAATACGTATCTTTAAAATAACCATTATTAAAATCCGCACCTGATAATTGCATGCTGGAAATTTTACAAGTATACCAATTACATCTATCGAATTTTGCCCCAGCTAATTGACTATGATGCCATTCAACATTTCCGAAACTTATACGACTAAAATCGGTTTGTTCAAATTCACAATGATCAAAAATAATGTCGGTAAAACTCATTGACTCACTATAAGATTTGAAATGACAGGATTGATAGTAATATCCATCTTCAATTTGATTCAAGTTCAATGTTTCGTTAACTATTTTCTCGATTGGTTCGGCCATTTATCTCACTCCACTGATATATAATTTTCAATCTCATTAAATCTAATAAGAAGATGATATTTGTATCTATATTATCACAAAGCCGATTTTTGTAATTTGAATCATTAATGTAATAAAAAAGCATCTCCAATAAAGAGATACCTAAAATTTCAAACTAATTTAAATTTTGGCTAATATGCGTTTTTTTTTTTTTAAAAATCTTACTTTTCATACTTACAACTGAATTGGATTAAAATAATCTTTTTATAATTATTAAACAATTTTTACCTTCGATAACTTAAATAATATAATCCTGAAACAAATATTGATCCCCCAACTATATTACCTAGATAAACTGGAACAATATTTTTAATGAAATCAAACCACGTTAAGCCGCCTTCAAAGATAGCTGCTGGAAGCAAGAAAGCATTCGCAATACTATGTTGTAAACCAATAGCCACAAAAATCATAATCGGAAACCAGATCCCAAGTATTTTACCAGCACCATCTTTAGCACCAAATGATAACCAAACGGCGATCCCAACAAACCAATTACAGCCAATGCCTGAAACGAAACTTTGCCAAAATGGACTTGCAACTTTAGACGTTGCCATATTAATTACAGCATCCCTAAAAACTCCAATATGTGTTAAACCGACAAAATGTCCTAAAAAATATGCTATACAAATTGCACCAATAATATTACCTAATGTGATTACTAATAAATTTTTAATATAGTCCACTACAGAAACTTTGCTATCATACATGGCCGCACTAACTGCCATCATATTACCCGTAACAAGTTCTCCACCAGCAAGCAAAATAACAATTAAACCGATTGGAAATACTGCTGCACCAATCAATGCACCTATACTAGCTAAATTGGTTGGTATAGAAGCGGAAACTCTAATATCGGCCAAAAAACCCATAGCTATCATTACCCCACCGATAAATCCTAGTAAAAGTTTTGCTAAAATTGATTTCTTAACTTTTTTGGTACCTTTATCAATACTTTGATCTAAAATTTGTTCAGGACTATACATTTCTTTTACTCATCTCCCATTATTGGTTTAAAATAACCTTATTCTTGTATTTCCCAATTATACAAAAGAAGGTTATTTTATGAGTAAATTTTCGGTATTGATTACACTATTTGCCGCTTTGGCTACCCCCTTGATTATGGCAAGGTTTCGTATAACTAGAATTCCAGGCACGGTAGCTGAAATTATTATGGGGATAATAATAGGTAAAACTGGATTCGATTTGATTCAACCAAGTGATACACTGACATATTTGGCAAACCTTGGTGTCATTATGCTCATCTTTTTAGGTGGTATGGAAATAGACTTTTCCATATTTGAAAAGGGAAATAGTAATAATGGAGAAAAATCACCCTTAGGGTTGGCTTTTGGGAGCTTTATGTCAGTTCTAGTTATGTCAATTATATTAAGCTTGATCCTTTATTATACTGGCATATTCGATAATTTTATTCTGGCGACCATTTTAGTCAGTACAATTGCTTTAGGAGTAATTATTTCGCTATTAACTGAAGTTGGTTTACTAAAGATTGAATACGGTCAAACACTGTTATTGATCTCTGCCATGGGAGAATTTATTCCTTTGGTGGCTTTAACCATCTATTCGGCAATTCAACAAAAGAATTATTTTTCAGCCCTGCTGTTGCCAACAATTTTTATCGTAGCAATTTTTCTTTTAAGAAGATTTAAACGGGTTTATGTTTTTTTTGACAATATTGACAAGGCAACAACGCAACTTGATATCCGACTTGCATTCTTTTTGATCTTCACATTAGTTACCGTTGCGGAACAAATCGGTGCTGAAAGTATATTGGGAGCATTCTTAGCCGGGGTCGTCATGAAATTATTGAATCCTAAACCTGATACTCAAGAAAAATTGAGTTCGATGGCATATGGCTTTTTTGTACCAATATTTTTCATTGTTACAGGTGTAAATTTAAATTTACGAACTATGTTAAAAGACGAACAGGCCTTGATATTGATACCAATATTCTTTGTAGCCTTTATTCTAGCAAAGTCAATTATCTTCTTAATATTAAAACACAGATTTGGTAATAAATTTTCATTTGCCGCAGCAATTCTGATGTCAACGACTATTACTTTAGTATTACCGATCTTACAAGTTGGCCAAAATTTGAAAATTATCAACGAGGCTCAAAACGGAGCCATAACTTTGGCCGCCATTATTACTTGTATAATTTGTCCAATGATCTTTAATAAAATATTGAGTTCCGCTAAAAGTCAAAGAGACGAAGAGAATCAATCAATGGAATAAACAAAAAGGCAGTGTCGAGAAGTTCGACACTGTAATGAACCCCTTGCATTGGAGAAATCCAAGCAAGGGGTTTTTATTATGCCAAAGTATTCTGTTGAAACTAAAAT
>NZ_RHOS01000003.1 GCF_003946205.1 Companilactobacillus keshanensis
TCAAAAAACGCCTAATCACATTTAAGTGATTAGACGTAAAATTTCATAATCAACTCCAATTACTGGGGTTCATTGCAAAGTCTATTTTTATAGTATATTGTTCTTAATATTGGCTCTAAAGTGGCAAGCACCCGTTAAGAGTCCTAAACTGTGGCAATCATTAATGCCGATGACATTTAATCAGTATTGGTTTGTAACGGGTTATCTGATTTTGATATTGTTGGTACCATTTATCAATCAGTCCGTTCAAAATTTGACTAAACGACAATTTATTTATTTGTTGATAATTGTGACGATCATCTGTGGTATTTTTCCACTTGTTAATAACGACATTGCTACACAGTCAGTTGGATTAGGTGTTTTATTGGCCGTATATTTATTTGGAGTTTTTGTTGCTAAATTTATCCACAGAAGTAGCTGGAATTATGTGATAGGACTGTTGTTATTCACAGTGAATACACTGGTTATCTACATAATTATGTATTTTGAGATAATTTTGACAAAAGATCGTTTTACCAATATTTATACAGGCGTGTTCGCGATGTTGGCGGCGTTAGGCCTATTTTTGATTTTTACTAATTTCAAACCGGTTTTCCACGTGATTTTTAATCAAGTGGCTCGGCACATATTTGCAGTATATTTAATAACGCAAAATGTGCTCGTTTTAAAACCACTGTGGAAGAATTTCCAATTTAAATCAATGCATGACTTAGTAAATGTTAACTTGTCGGGATTTGTCGCAGTGCTAGAAATTATGGTCGTCTGTTATTTGATAGACATAATCAGGTTAGCAATTTTTAGAATTATAATCAGAGTTAGTCGTAGAAGATGATAATTAAAAAAATAAGAGTATCTGGAATTTACCAGATACTCTTATTTTGCTTTTTTACGTTTCTTCTTCATTTTTTCTACTTTTGCCTTTAATTTAGCCACATAAATTTTATTTAGTCGAATCATAAGATAAATATAATCTGATCTAGTTGAGGAAATATCCCAAGGCATAACGACCAAGTTTTCAGGATATTTATGTAACTCTTCTTTTGTAGGATAGATATCCAAAGTTGTGATCAAAACATCGACATTCTCAAAAGTCGTGATCGGAACGATTTCCGCAAAGTCTAACGAACGAATATTTCTTGATATAACCGCTTCAATCGGATTGCCAGGATCAGCTAATAGTTTAACGTGAATAATATCGCCCTCTTTGATGGTGGAAATGTAGCTAGGTAATACTTTGAACAGATCTCTAGCTATATTTTCAGCAGCGTTATAAACACCGGGATATTTTTCAGAATCAACATTACTGAAAAACTCATAAATATCTTGGTATAACGATGTATATTCTTTGGTATCCTCAGGTGGATCGTCATAATGACTCCATCGTACTAAGGAATCCGGAGACATTATGTAGTAGAAGATAATCTCACGAGTGACGAAAGTCATAATGTTAGTTAAGATCCGTTGATTATGATAGACACTCATATCATCGTTATAACGTTCTTTGAGGAAGTCAACAAAACGATAAACAAGAGCGTAGAATTTGGAATTTATTTTGAAGTTTAGATTAATCGGTTTATCACTGTCTGTTTCACCGGCTTCAAAGACTATCTCTTTAAATAAATTAACAAATTTATTCTCTTCACTTAGAGCGTTGATCGGTACCAAAGTATAAGATTCAGGCTTCAAAATTGGTTCACCAATATCGTTGTCTTCAAAGACTTCATCAAATTTACCCATGTCTTTGATATAACACCGTTTGGTGATCCTGATTTGTGAGATGGCAATTAGATATTCTAGTTGCAGACCAGCGATGGGATTGTCGAAATCAATATCGGCATCACTGATGACTTTTTTTATATTATCTTCTTGTACGAATGAAAATGGCCATTCCAAGCCGTGGTAGACTTGCCAATAGACAAAGTAAGCCATCCAACGGATATTTTTCTCGTCACCCTTGATCTCTAAAGTTGAATTAGATACTTTTAAACCAAAGTTTTTTAGAAAAATACGAAAGTTAGACATTTTACGATTCAAAGTGGATTTGCTAGTAAAGTGGTCATTGCTGAAAGCTTCTAACGATGGGTTAGGACTTGTTAGGCCATAGTTAAAAGCCTGAAAGACAATGGCATTTTTGACCAAGTGCAGGCGGTACTTATCCACAGAGAGTTTGTCAAAATCGATTGACTCAATCTTGGTTACCTTAGGGTCAAGATCGGGAACCAATTCTAGTAAGTCGTTCAGTAAAGCCTGAAAAATATTGTAAGTTTTTTGGTATGAAATTCCATTCGATTACCAATATTGCTTAAGTTCAATTCTTGAGGAGGCAATGATTTGATTACGGTAAACATGTTATACTTTTCGACTTCTTGCCTCACTAAAAATACTTGTTCCAGCATAATCCGATTCTCCCAAATAAAAATGAAGTTAAAACAGATGAATTTAATAACCTACTTGATACTATGTTAACATTTATTTATAATGTTTTGTAATCAGATAGAGGAGCATTTTCAATTAGTCACACTTTTCGAGTAATTTAGGATACTTTGACAAAGGTGTAAAAGGTGAAAATGCCGAAACGAACTCGCCCCTAATGGTGTGTTTTGTTGGGACGTTACTGAATAAGTAGCGGACTGTCGCAAGTTAATTGCGTTGAGCTATTGATCATTTGGATACGAAAGTCCTTATTGTCAGTAGTTTCTTCTGGTAATAAGGATTTTTTTAATCCAAAAAGGGGAAACGAATTATATGGAAAATACAGATGTCAACCGGTCGCTAAAGACTCGTCATTTGTCAATGATCGCTTTAGGAGGTTCAATCGGTACTGGACTGTTTGTCGCTAGTGGTTCATCCATTTCAACAGCTGGTCCTGGGGGTGCATTGATAGCCTATGTGGCTATTGGTATCATGGTTTACTTCTTGATGACTAGTTTAGGTGAGATGGCAACATACATGCCTGTTTCTGGCTCGTTCGCTACATATGCGACAAAATTTATTGATCCAGCTATGGGATTTGCCTTAGGCTGGAATTATTGGTTCAACTGGGCCATTACTTTAGCGGTTGATCTTTCGACAATTTCTTTAGTTATTAAGTATTGGTTCCCAAATTGGTCTTCATGGAAGATCAGTTTGACATTCTTGGTAGTATTGTTAGTAATTAATTTAATTTCTGTTGGTTCATTTGGTGAAACTGAATATTGGTTGTCATCAATTAAAGTTACAGCTGTTATTGTTTTCTTGATTGTTGGTGCATTAACTATCATGGGTATCTTAGGTCATGATGGAGCTGTTGGTTTATCAAACTATACATACAAGAAGGCACCGATCGTTGGTGGAATACCCGCGGTACTGAGCGTCTTCGTTGTTGCTGGATTTTCGTTCCAGGGTACTGAACTTATCGGCATAACAGCCGGTGAATCGGCTACACCTGAAAAGAGTATTCCAAAGGCTATCAAACAAGTTTTCTGGCGTATTTTGCTATTTTATATTTTATCAATTGCTGTTATTGGAGCTTTGATACCTTATACAAGCCCTAACTTGTTAGGTTCAGAGGCCGGAGACATTGCTATTAGTCCATTTACTATCGTCTTCAAACGTGTTGGTATTCCACTAGCCGCTGGAGTTATGAACGCTGTTATTTTGACATCAGTTATTTCAGCTGCAAATTCTGGGTTATACGCTGCCAGTCGTATGCTTTGGTCAATGAGTAAGCAAGGCATGGCTCCAAAGGCCTTTGAAAGAACTAATGGCCATGGGGTCCCAGTATTTTCGCTATTGTTGACTGCCATTGTTGGTGGTGCGGCTCTATTTACAAGTTTGTACGGGGATTCATTCTACGAATTATTAGTTGCTGCGAGTGGTTTAACAGGATTCATTGCTTGGCTAGGGATTGCTTTTTCACATTACAGATTTAGAAGGGCTTATTTGAACAAGGGCTATGAATTAGATGATTTGAAGTACAAAGCTAAGTGGTTCCCATTTGGTCCAATCCTCGCTATTGTTTTAGGGATCATTATCATTATTGGTCAAGATATCAGATCACTTGTTAACTTCAATATTGGTCGTTTATTGATCAGTTATAGTGGACTGATCATTCTCTTCATCTGTTGGTTGTACTACAAACTTAGATATAAGACTAAGTTCGTTAAATTAGATGATATTGATGTTGCCGAAACAAAGAAGAATCATCATTTTTAAAATCTAAGAGTTGAAAATATAATTATTTTCAATTATGATATGTTTAAATATTAAAACTAATAGGATACCTACTCATGAATCTTTCAGAGAAACGATGGTCGGTGCGAATCGTTAAGATTTCTATTCCAGTATCTTGGTAACGGGTAATTCCGTTCGGTTTGATCCGATAAAATCTGAAAGTGCAATGTGAGAACATTGAAACTGGGTGGTACCGCGAATGGTCGATTCGTCCCTTTATAGGGATGATTCGGCCATTTTTTAATAGGAGGAAATTTATGTTAGATATTAAATTGATCAGACAAAACCCTGATTGGGCCAAAGAAAAATTAGCTGCTCGTAGTATTCCCAATGAGGAAATTGATGAGTTGTTAGATTTAGATAGGAACCGTCGTGATTTATTAGTTCAAACAGAAACTTTGAAAGAAAAACGTAATACTGTTTCTCAAAGTATTGCCCAAAAGAAACGTAATAAAGAAAATGCCGACCAAGAAATTGCTGATATGCAACAGGTTGGGGCTGATATTAAATCACTTGATGCTAAACTTGAAGAAGTAAATGACAAAATGACCTATATTTTAGTTCGTTTGCCAAATTTCCCTGATGATTCTGTTCCAGTTGGTCCAGATGAAAGCACTAACAAAGAGATCCGCAAATGGGGAACTATCCCAACAGAAGGCTTTAAACCAAAGCATCATTGGGATATTGGTGAACAATTAGGTATCCTTGACTTTGACCAAGCCGCTAAGGTTTCTGGTAGCCGTTTTGTTTACTATATTGGTATGGGTGCAAGATTGGAACGTGCCGTTTATAACTTCATGCTTGATCAACATCATGAGGAGGGCTATACAGAAGTTATTCCTCCATACTTGGTTAACAATGAGGCCATGTTTGGTACTAGTCAATTTCCTAAGTTTACTGAAGATGTCTATACAGTTATGGTTGACGAAAACCCTCTAACTTTGATCCCTACGGCTGAAGTTCCTTTAACAAATTACTTCGCTGGCAAAATCATTGATGGTAAAGAATTGCCTGAAAAGGTTACTGCTTTGTCACCAAGTTTCCGATCAGAGGCTGGTAGTGCTGGTCGTGATACACGTGGATTGATCAGAATGCACCAATTCAACAAAGTTGAAATGGTTAAGGTTACTGACCAAGAAAGCTCTTTTGACGAATTGGAAAAGATGACTGCTAATGCAGAAAATATCCTTCAAAAACTAAATCTACCATATCACGTTATTGTGTTATCAAGTGGAGATGCTAGTTTCAGTTCAACTAAGACATATGATCTTGAAGTTTGGTTACCTGCACAAGATAAATATCGTGAAGTCTCAAGTTGTTCAAACTGTCTGGACTTCCAGGCTCGTCGTGCACAAATTCGTTACCGTGATGAAAATGGTAAGACAAAACTGGCTCATACATTAAATGGCTCAGGTCTAGCCTGTGGTAGAACAGTTGCCGCAATTTTGGAAAATTACCAGAATGAGGACGGTTCAGTTACAATTCCTGACGTTTTAGTACCATATATGGGTGGAGTTACTAAAATCACTAAAGAAAATGCCAAATAGTTATTGACCTTTATTTGACAGATTGATAAAATTTAATAGTTGTTGAAAAACAATTATTGAATTATTCCGGATTAGCTCAGTTGGTAGAGCATCTGACTGTTAATCAGGGTGTCGTCAGTTCGAGTCTGACATCCGGAGTATTAAAACTTAGGATCTGCCTAGGTGATAAGATTACATCTAGTAGGTGTAATCTTTTTATTTTGCCAGTTTAGCTCAGTTGGTAGAGCATCGGTATCGTAAACCGGCGGTCACAGGTTCAAATCCTGCAACTGGCATATGTTTTTAACTACTTACTTTTGGAGATATTTTTTTATCTTTATTCCAGAAGGAAAAAGATGATCAAAAATTTCTGCGATGAAATAATGTGAAATTGAGGATATTTTCTATTACTATTTATAAAATAGATATGTCTGGTGAATCTATATCAGCAATTTTTGATCACATTGATTGTCCAGTGAATTTATGTTAAGCTACCCCAATATGTCAAATAAAAATAAGCTGAAACCAACGTCGCCGTTTCATTGACACGTTGTTTTTTTATGCGGAAAAAGGGTGGTATTGTTCATGTTAACCGTCAATAATGTCAGTATGCAATTTTCAGATAGAAAGTTATACGAGGATGTTAATCTTAAGTTCACACCAGGAAATTGTTACGGGATCATTGGTGCAAATGGTGCTGGTAAATCAACATTTCTAAAAATAATTGAAGGAAAACTTCAACCAACGACTGGTACAGTTTCGATGGGCCCTAACGAGCGTATGTCTAGTCTAAATCAGGATCACTTTGCCTTTGAAGACAACTTAGTGATGGATACGGTGATCCGAGGTCACCAAAAACTTTACGATATCATGACTGAGAAGAACGCTATCTATTTAAAACCAGATTTTAGTGATGCCGACGGTATTCGTGCTGCTGAACTGGAAACTGAATTTGGTGAAATGGGTGGATGGGAAGCTGAAGCTGAAGCCAGCCAAATGTTACAAGCACTAGGTATTGAAGAATCACTTCATCAATTACCAATGAGCGAATTAACCGAACCCCAAAAGGTTAAAGTATTATTAGGTCAAGCATTATTTGGAAAACCCGATGTCTTACTTCTAGATGAACCCACTAATGGTCTTGACGTTAAGTCAATTTCTTGGCTAGAAAACTTTTTGGCCGATTATGAAAATACCGTTATTGTTGTATCCCATGATAGACACTTTTTGAATCAAGTTTGTACAAATATGTGTGATGTTGATCGTGGAAAGATAACACTGTTTGTTGGTAACTACGATTTCTGGATGGAATCCAGTGAACTTGCTACACAATTACAAGCTAATGCCAATGCAAAAAAGGCTGATCAGATCAAACAATTACAAGAATTCGTAGCTAGGTTTAGTGCGAATGCGTCTAAATCAAAACAAGCTACTTCACGTAAGAAACAATTGGAAAAAATTACTTTAGATGATATTCAGCCTTCATCTCGTAAATATCCATTTATCAAATTCAATCCTGAACGTGAACTTGGCAAGGATCTGGTTCAATTAAAGGGTATTTCTAAATCAATCGAAGGGGTTAAAATTCTAGACAATATTAATTTGACTCTTCGTCCAAATGAAAAAATTGCCTTCATTAGTCGTAATGATTTAACAACGACAATTTTAATGCAGATCATTTCTGGAGAAATGAAACCTGATGAGGGTGAGATTATCTGGGGACAAACAGCAAGCACGACTTATCTGCCAAAAAATGTTAATGATTACTTTGCTGAGAATAAAATGTCCGTGATTGATTGGTTGCGCCAATTTGCCTCTAAAGAAGAGAATGACAATACATTTTTGCGTGGATTTTTAGGAAAAATGCTTTTCTCAGG
This sequence comes from Companilactobacillus keshanensis, assembly GCF_003946205.1. GTDB lineage: Bacteria > Bacillota > Bacilli > Lactobacillales > Lactobacillaceae > Companilactobacillus > Companilactobacillus keshanensis. Next base: position 7,616 of record NZ_RHOS01000003.1, read on the forward strand.
AGATGATGTTAATCGTGAAGTTGACGTTATGTCTGGTGGGGAAAAGGTTCGCGCCATGCTATCTAAAATGATGTTAAGCAATGCTAATGTACTCTTACTAGATGATCCAACTAACCATTTGGATTTGGAATCTATTACAGCTCTGAATGATGGATTAGTAGGCTTCAAGGGTAGTATTATCTTCACTTCACATGATCATGAGTTCATTCAAACGATTGCTAACCGTATTATTGAAGTTAGTCCTAAAGGAATCGTTGATCGTGCGGATACAACATATGATGAGTTTTTAGCTCACGAAAAAGTTCAAGAACAAGTAGCAAAACTATACGAATAAAAAAAGAGATCAGTTATAACTTGAATTTTTATCAAGTAATGACTGATCTTTTTTAGAACAAAAAAATAAACCCATTTCTTGGGATAATGGGTTTATTCGGCGTATTACCAGTAGTGTCGGGGCCAAGTATGTGAGTGTATGTGAGGTTTCCATGTGTCAAAATAGAGAGGGATTTTATTAACGAATGAAAGCATTCTATTAATAAACTTTGGAATGGGAAATGGGAACTGACAAAATCTTTTATTTAATCGGAAAATTGTTTGAGGGGGGCAATTTTCTGTTTATGGTGATTGAGAAATATTTAATGATATTGAGGATGATATCATTGATATTCTTTTTCTTTGATAAAAGGAAGGAATTGCATTGACACTCACTGTCTTGTCCCTTTCACAAATACAGTATATAACAGATGTTTAAACAATTGTAGTCATTTTTGATAAAAAATTTTATATGTTTTTAAAATCACAAATAGATGATTTTATGTCATAGTATAAGTAAGTCCATGTAAAAAATCAGATCAGATATTCTTGTTCTAAATTCAATAATTTTAAAAATAAATTTATTTTATTAACGCTAGAGAACGCCTGTATAACGGCGTTCTCTATTTTATATTGAAGTGGAATAAAAAATATTACTTTTTTAAGTAATTCTATTGTAAAGCGCTTTCTTTTGAGGTAAGATTTTATTAATCAATTAGTTAATGTTATCACAAAGGATGGTAGAGGAATATGAAAGTAAGTATTATTGGATGTACACACGCGGGAACATTTTCAGCAATGAACATTTTGAAGGATCACCCAGATTGGGAAGTTTCTGTATTCGAGCGTAATGATAATTTATCTTTCTTATCATGCGGAATTGCACTGTGGGTCAGTGATCGTGTTTCAGATCCTAATAAGATGTTTTACTCAAGCCCTGATGATTTAGCTAAATTGGGTGCACATATGTACATGAAACATGATGTGACAAATGTGAACTTTGATAATAAGAAATTATCTGTTAAGAATCTTGAATCTGGTGAAACTTTTGAACAAGATTATGACAAACTAGTTATTACAACTGGTTCAGCTCCAATTATTCCTAATATTCCTGGAATCAAGTCCGATAAAGTTAAATTATGTAAGAATTGGACAAATGCCAATGAATTAAAAGAAAATGCTAGTGATATCAAGAGTGCAATCGTTATTGGTGCTGGTTATATCGGTGCTGAGCTTGCTGAAGGATATGCAACTCTTGGCAAAGAGACGACCTTGATCGATGCTTTGCCTGACGTTTTGGCTAAGAACTTGGATTCAAATATGTCTGCTGTAGCCGAACAAGACTACAAAGATAATAATGTAACTTTAGGATTGAGCGAAAAAGTTCAATCATTTGAAGATACTGCTGATGGTGTGATCGTTAAAACTGATAAGAACGAATATAAAGCAGATATCGCCGTTATGTGTGTTGGCTTCCGTCCTAATACTGATATGTTCAAAGATGAATTTGAAACACTACCAAATGGTGCTTTGATCGTTGATGAATATATGCATACAAGTAAGCCAGATGTATTTTCAGCTGGTGATGCTGCCTCTGTTCATTACAATCCAACGAATGATAATCAATATATTCCTTTAGCTACTAACTCAGTACGTCAAGGGATTTTAGTAGGTGCTAACATTGCAAAAGACACTGCTAAGTATATGGGAACACAAGCCAGTTCAGCTGTTGAATTATTCGGTAGAACATATGCTGCTAGTGGTTTAACAGCAGTTCATGCAGAGGCATTGGGCAAGAAAGTAGAATCAGTAACTCTTGAGGATAACTATCGCCCTGAGTTCATGCTGACAACGACTCCTGTTTTGATGAATCTAGTTTGGGACCCTGAAACACGTGTTGTTTTAGGTGGAGCTTTGACAAGTAAGTATGATGTCTCTCAATCAGCTAACTTGCTTTCATTAGCCATTCAAAAGGAAGTTACAATCGATGAGTTATCTATGGTTGATTTCCTATTCCAACCAAACTTTGATAAACCTGTTAATTATGTAAGTGCATTAGCCGGAGCTGCGGTGGCAAAAGCTGATAGTAAAATTAACGAATAGTAATAGTATTTAAATTGCCGCCTCTAGGCACGAGGGTCGTCGGCATTGTGGGGCTAGAGAGTCTTGGTCTCATATTTCGATTTTGAGATTTCCGAAAGCGAAGTTTAAAATATATCTATTCCGTAAGTCTATCTATGACGTCCAATGAAAATTTCACTGCTGGCCCACGACCCTCGTGCCTTTTGGCTTAGTAGTGTATACGTTAAATAAAATTTTAAGGTCATATTCTGCAAATATGCAGAATATGACCTTTTTTAATGGATAAAATGGATAATATTTGAAACGTGAATTTAACAGACAGAATTTAAAAATCATTCAACGATGTTCAAACTTTTTTCAAACTTTCCAAATTTTTCTTTCACACCTTGGGGATATTATGTACATATAGTCAATTGAGGCTATCGAGAAAGAGGTGATGTTGATCATGAAAAGACATCCAATTTTAGTACTAACCGGCTTGTCGGCCGTTGCAGCGGTTTGTGGCAAAATAATTAAAACTCATAACGATAAAAAACTATTCAATTAAAAAAATCTAAAGAGGTAGAAAATATGAAAAAAATTATGTTTGGTGGCTTGCGTAAGCAAGCCTTTTTTAGTTGCCTTTACTTGATATATTCCCTATGATTTGAGGGGGGAATTCATTAGGAGAATTTTTATGCGCAAACACAATGTTTTATATTATTTACTGGCTTTTTTTATCAACCTTTTTCTCATATCAGCAATATTTTATTATGTTGGTTTAGTTCCTTTTGGTGATGGCAACTTTTTAACTAGTGATTTAGGAACACAATATATCGCTTTTCTAACTGAGCTACGTCGACAATTAGTGACTGGCAATATTCACTTGTATCTATTCAGTCAATCTTTGGGTGATAATTTTTTCCCAATAATCAGTTATTATCTTTTATCACCATTTAATTTGATTTTAGTTTTATTTACTAGTGCCAAAGTGCCGATTGCAGCCGATGTCATTATTATGTTAAAAATATCGACCATGGGTCTGACGATGGCTTATTTTTTGGCAAAGTATTTCAAAAATAATAGCTATTCTAATTATTTTTTCACAGTTGCTTATTCCTTTTGTGGATTTGTAGCATCCTATTTCTATGATTTAATGTGGCTTGATGCTTTGATCATGTTGCCATTGGTAGCTTGTGGATTGCTAAAATTAATTGATAAAAATAAAGTTGTTCTTTATTACTTCTCATTGTTTCTAGCAATTGTTTTTAATTATTATTTAGGTTATATGCTCTGTATTTTCTCAGTGTGCTTCTTTATTTATTTAGCGTTAGAAAGTAATCTTTTCCAGAAAAGAAATCGTTTCGTTATTATTCGTAATTTTCTAGTTTCTTCTATATTAGCTGGGTTGAGCGCGGCCTTTGTTTTGATCCCGACTTTTGCGGGAATGATGAAAACGGCTAAAACGTCTTTTGATGTATTTAACTATTTACCATCGGCCCGTTTTGGCTTTGAGGCTTTTACACAACTGGGAATCGGTGGCAATACCTTTGCACAACGATTGCATCATGGTCCTTCTGTTTTCATGACCACAACAGTTTTAATACTTTTGTTAGGTTATTTCTTTAGTAAACGTATTACTAAGCAAGACAAAGGGCATGCGTTCTTCTTGATTGGCGTCTTGCTATTGAGTATGTTCGTGACGACTTTTAATACTATTTGGCACATGTTTCAAAATCCTGCGGGATTTCCATTTAGAAATAGTTTTATTTTCTCATTTATTTGTATCCTTATTGCTCATAAAGCATTTTCAGCGGGAGTATTTAAAGATGTAAATACAGTAATTTATGCCAGTTGTACAGCTGGAATTTTGATTTCTGTTGGTTATCTAACTGAATGGATGATTCCTAAACTAATTCAACAGATGGGGTTCGGCAAACCTGATAATGAATACAATGGTTATTATTATACTCTGACGTTAATTTGCATAATGATTTCGGCAATATTTATCTATCTCTATGGAAAAAACAAATATTTTGGAATCGCTTTGATGGTTTTAATTGCTTTTGAAGTAGGAGCCAATTTTACGTCTGTTATTGATACAGCTGGGTTTGGTAGTCAGAGTATCTATCAAAAGCAGTACAAACAAGAGGCAGATGTTTTAACAGGTATTAAACGAGACAGTGAGATCGGTCATCGAATAATCGTTTCTAAATCTGGTTTGAACAAAGCTTTTCCAGAGCAATATAATAACTATAACGATCCGATTTTATTTAATATCAATGGATTAAGTTTGTACAGTTCCACTTTGAGCCAAAGTACACTCGACACGATGAATAAACTGGGCTATTTTAGTCGTAATGTTCGTCGGATCAGTTATATTGGTGGAACACAATTGACGAATACCTTGTTTGGTGTAGATGACGACATTGGTCAATGGAGTCATTCGTATGAAGTAGAAACCGATTATAATTCACCTAGTTTAGGATTTCTTGTAAGTTCTGATATTTATGATTTCCAATTGATGTCAAATCGTGCCTTGGATAATCAGAATCGACTTTGGCAATCGATCAATGGAACTAACACACAATATTTTAAAAACGCTAAAATAAATGATTGGACCAAAATTAAATCTGGTAAAAAGAATCTCTATGAATACGATTTAACAACCACGACTAATGGAGAACTATACTTATATACATCTCCAATAAATTATGTTCATTCTAAAGTTTATATAAACGGTAAAAGGTTAAAAATGGACACTCTGATAAATAGTGCTACGGTTATTGACCTAGGTAATTACGATTCTGGTGAAAAAGTGAAAGTGGGAATTCGGACTAAACAGCCATTGGAAGAAGATCCGGGATATTTTAAGACTTTGGATGCAGCTGAATTTTCTAAATCAAAAAATAATATTAGACAGAATTCACTGAATATTACATCACGCTTGAATCATGATACTGTTCGTGGAAATATTGATGTCAAAAAGTCTTCCCCAATGTTGTTTTCAATACCATTTGATAATGGATGGAAAGCTTTTGACAATGGTAAACAAGTTAAGACATATCAAGTGATTGGAAACTTAACGGCAATTGATTTGAAACCTGGTCATCATAAGATAGTTTTGAAGTATGAAGTACCAGGTTTGAAGATCGGCTGGATCATAACGGTAATTTCGATGATATTATTTGGACTATTCTTGATTATTAAACGAAAAATTGATCCAAAAATGAACGATTAATCATATAATTTTGTAAATTAAGTAAAATGTTATAATATTTTGTTATGAAACGCTTACAATAATAATTCGAGGTAGATTGATGACAGATTACATTATGGCGATAGATGAAGGAACAACTAGCACGAGGGCTATCATTTTTGATAAAAAGGGTGGCAAAGTGGCCGATGCTCAACGTGAATTCACGCAGCATTTTCCTGAACCAGGCTGGGTAGAACATGATGCTAATGAAATTTGGAACGCGGTTCAGTCCACGATAGCCAATGTTTTTATTGAATCAGGTATCAAACCTAATCAAATATCTGGTATCGGTATCACTAATCAACGTGAAACGACAGTTATTTGGGACAAAAAAACAGGTCTACCAATTTATAATGCAATTGTTTGGCAAAGTCGTCAGACAACTAGCATTGCTGACAGGCTAAAGGCCGAAGGTTACGATCAGATGATTCATGAAAAAACGGGTCTGTTGATCGACTCTTATTTTTCGGCTACTAAGATACGTTGGATCTTGGATCATGTGGATGGTGCTCAGGAACGTGCTGAAAAAGGCGAATTGCTATTTGGTACGATTGACAGTTGGTTATTATGGAAATTGTCTGGTGGGGAAGCCCATGTAACGGACTATTCGAATGCCAGCCGGACAATGTTATTTAATATCCATGAATTAAAGTGGGATGATGAGATCTTAAAAATTATGAATATTCCAAAGGCCATGTTGCCAGAAGCCCGTCCTAATTCTGAAGTTTATGCTACAACAAAGGGTTATCACTTTTATGGGTCCGAAGTTCCAATTTCTGGTATGGTCGGTGATCAACAGGCTGCTTTATTTGGTCAGATGGCCTTTGAACCGGGTATGGTCAAAAATACCTATGGTACAGGTGCCTTTATTGTTATGAATACAGGTGAAAAGCCACAAATTTCAGATAATAATTTGTTAACCACAATTGGATATGGAATTAACGGAAAAGTCTACTATGCCCTTGAAGGTAGTATTTTCGTAGCCGGGTCTGCTATTCAATGGTTACGTGATGCAATGAGATTAGTCGACTCTGCGCCAGATTCTGAAGATGCAGCTATGTCTTCAAGTGACGATGATGAAGTTTACGTTGTACCCGCATTTACAGGTCTTGGTGCACCATATTGGGATTCAAATGCTCGTGGTGCTGTGTTTGGATTAACTCGTGGTACCAGCCGTGAAGATTTTATCAAGGCAACCTTACAATCATTGGCCTATCAATCGCGCGATGTTATCGATACAATGAAAAAAGATACAGGTATCGACATTCCAACATTGAAAGTTGACGGTGGAGCTGCTAATAATAAATATTTAATGCAATTTCAAGCTGATATTTTACAGACACCTGTTCAACGCGCTAAAGATTTGGAGACAACAGCCTTAGGTGCAGCCTTTTTGGCAGGGTTGGCCGTGGGTTACTGGAAAGATATCGATGAAATCAAAAAAGAATATGCAACTGGTGCTACATTTAAACCAGAAATGAAAAAAAATCGTGCTGATTATCTATATGAAGGTTGGCAAGAAGCAGTTAGCGCTACGAGAAAATTTAAACATAAGCCAATGTAGCCAAGTTATTTGGAGGGAATCTTGATGGACGAAGAGTACATTTTAGCAATTGATGAGGGAACAACTACGGCCAGGGCCATGATTTTTGATCATAGCGGCAGAAAAGTTGCAGCAGCACGCCATCCGATTCGACAGATTTTACCAAATCCCGGCTGGGTTGAACATGACGCCTCTGAAATTTGGAATGCCGTACAGACGACCATTGCTACTGCCTTGATTGAATCAGGTATTAAGCCAAAACAAATTAAGTCAATTGGTATTGCTAGTCAACGTGAAACAACTGTAGTTTGGGACAAGAAGACTGGCTTACCAATTCACAACGCTATTGTATGGCAATCTAGACAGACAACGAATCTGGCTAATAAATTGATTGACGAAGGTCACAAAGATGAAATACATCAAAAAACCGGCCTGATCGTTAGTCCATATTTCTCAGCCACTAAAGTTCGGTGGATCTTGGACCATGTCGACGGTGCTCAAGAACGTGCAGAAAAAGGGGAATTACTATTTGGCACGATCAACACTTGGCTGCTTTGGCAGTTAACTGACGGTGAGAGTTTCTTGACCGATTATGCTAATGCCAGTCGAACAATGCTGTTCAATATCAATGATTTGACGTGGGATGATGATTTACTAGAGTTATTCAATATTCCAAGATCTATGTTGCCAGAAGTCAGGTCTAACGCGGAACTGTTTGGAACAACTAAGAGTTATCATTTCTATGGTTCAGAAATTCCTATTACGGGGATGACAGGTTCCCAACAAGCTTCTTTGATCGGGCAAATGGCTTTTGATAAAGGTATGGTCAAAAACACCTATGGAACTGGTGCCTTTGTTGTGATGAATACTGGTGATGTTCCAGCCTTGTCAGATAATAACTTGCTAACAACAATTGCCTATGGTATAAATGGTAAAATAAATTATGCTTTGGAAGGTAGTGTCTTTGTTGCTGGCGCTGCCTTGCAGTGGTTACGGGATGATCTCAGGATCATCAAAAAAACCCCTGATACTGAACAGGCAGCCATGCGTTCTAATAGTCGCGATGAAGTTTATGTTGTGCCTGCCTTTTCAGGACTTGGTGCACCATATTGGGATGATAAAGCTCATGGAACAATTTTTGGATTGACTCGCGGAACTAATAAGGATGACTTTATTAAGGCAACCTTGCAGGCAATCGCTTATCAGACTAAAGATATTATTGATACTATGAGTTCTGACTCCAAAACCCCGATAGATATTTTAAAAGTTGATGGAGCAGCGACTGCAAATGAATATCTGATGCAATTTCAGGCCGATATTTTAGGGATTCCTTTGCAACGTGCCGTGGAATTAGAAACAACGGCACTTGGCGCAGCTTTTTTGGCCGGGCTAGGTTCTGGTTTTTGGAAAGATATTGAAGATATTAAAAAGAATTATCACTCAGGTGATTTATATGAGCCTAAAATGAAAAATGAAGTTCGTGATAATTTGTATGCCGGCTGGAAAGATGCCGTAAATGCTACAATGGCTTTCAAACATAAAAAATAATAATTAACGAAATAAGAGCCGCAAGTTAGAAGGTTCTTATTTTTTTTTGCTGTTATATAGGCAATGATAGACAATATATTAAAAAACTTTTGACATTAAACAAAGTTGGGTTTAATATTTAGTACAACATTGTTGTAATGTAAGGAGAATTTTAATGGAAGAAAAGAAGAATCGAGGTTTCTTCGGACAACCTCTTGGCTTGAGAACGCTATTCCTTACTGAATTCTGGGAGAGATTCAGTTACTATGGTATGCGTGCTATCTTGCTGTTCTATATGTACTATGCAATAGATAAGGGTGGACTTGGTATGAATCAAGTCACAGCCGCATCTGTTATGTCAATCTATGGTTCACTTGTCTACATGTCTAGTGTTGTAGGTGGAATTATAAGTGATAGATTTATGGGACCTAGAAAGACTGTATTCTGGGGTGGTGTCTTGATCATGTTTGGTCACATCGCCTTATCACTACCACTTGGTCAAACAGGACTATTTGTTTCTATTGGTCTTATTACTATTGGTACCGGTCTATTGAAGCCAAACGTATCCGAAATGGTTGGTGGATTATATACCGAAGAAGATACTCGTCGTGATGCTGGTTTCAGTATTTTCGTTATGGGTATTAACCTTGGTTCATTGATTGCACCACAAGCAGTTAACTCAATGTGGCACCACTTCAGTTTCCACGCTGGATTCTCATTGGCTGCTATCGGTATGTTCTTTGGACTTATCGTTTATTGGTTTGATGGTCGTAAGTATCTACCTAAAGAAAGCTTCCAAGCTCCAGATCCACTTTCAGGATCTGAACGTACTAAGTTCATCAGAAGAGCTCTTTATGTAATTGCTGCCATCGCTATCGTAGTTATTATTATGGCATTTACAAATTCATTAACAGTCAATAACTTTATCAATATCCTTAGTGCTTTAGGTATTGCATTACCAGTTGGTTACTTCATCGTAATGCTTACAAGTAAGAAGGTTACGAAAGTGGAGCGATCACGTGTTATTGCCTATATCCCATTATTCATTGCCGCAGCTATTTTCTGGGCAATTGAAGAACAAGGTTCAGTTGTTTTAGCATTATTTGCCGCAGAACAAACAAACTTGAACTTTGCTGGATTAAATCTTTCAGCTCCACAATTCCAGATGCTTAACCCATTCTTTATCATTATTTACTCACCATTGTTTGCTTGGCTATGGTTGAAGTTAGGTAAGAGACAACCATCGTCACCTTCTAAGTTCTGGATGGGACTTGTATTTACAGCTGTTTCATACTTTGTTCTTATCATTCCTTTGATGGGACTAAGCTCAAACGGTAAAGTTAACCCACTTTGGTTAGTATTAAGTTGGGGAATCATTGAAATTGGTGAAATGTTAGTTTCACCAGTTGGATTATCAGCTACAACAAAATTAGCACCAAAAGCATTCGCATCTCAAATGATGGGTATGTGGTTCTTAGCAGATTCAGCCGGACAAGCTGCTAATGCACAATTAGTTAAGTTCTTTGTACCTGGAGATCCTGCTAACGAAATGATGTTCTTTGGTATCACAGGTGTCGTAACATTAATTGCCGGAATTATTTTGGCATTGTTAGTGCCTAAGATCAAACCATTGATGCAAGGTGTTAACTAAAATTATTGATTATTTTGAAGTCGTGTCTACTTATATAGTAGGAACGGCTTTTTTTTGCCGCCAGCAGGTGTGCGGGGATCAACCCGCAATGGGACCGGCTTCAGCCATGGTCTGAAGCCTCGATTTTGAGTAATGGAACTGGTTCAGTAACAGTTGGAATCACTCCAACGACTATTTCTATTAAAAAAGTCATTTCACTACTTGAAAAGCAGACCAATTTTCGGTAATATTATTAAGTCGAGTAATGACATGGAGGGGTAGCGAAGTCTGGCTAAACGCGGCGGACTGTAAATCCGCTCCTTCGGGTTCGGTGGTTCGAATCCACTCCCCTCCATTAATTGGGTTATAGCCAAGCGGTAAGGCAATGGACTTTGACTCCATCATGCGCTGGTTCGAATCCAGCTAACCCAATCCTTAAAAGGACCGATTTTATCGGTCCTTTTTTTAATCTAGACCAATTTTACTGTATAATGAAGAAAATCCATTGAGGGGGAGTTCTTACCATGAAGGTACCAGTGTATATTCAAATACATAATCGCATCAGAAAAGAAATTGAATTAGGCAAGTGGACTGTAGGGGAACGAATTCCTTCAGAAAGACAGCTAGCTGAGGATTTTAGTGTCAGCCGTATGACATTGCGTCAGGCAATTCAAACGCTTGTAGACGAAGGAATATTGCAAAGACAGGTAGGTTCGGGAACCTATGTAGCTAGTAGTAAAGTTCAAGAAAAAATGTCCGGTACAACTAGTTTTACAGAAATCACTGAAGGACAAGGCAAAAAACCATCTAGTAAGACGGTTTCTTATCATACGGCTGATCCTTCAATGAGTGAAATTGAAAAATTAAAATTGTCTGATGATGAACAAGTTCTTAGAATGGAACGAATTCGTTATGCTGATAAACAACCGATCTGTTTTGAAGTAACAACGATTCCAATCAAAATTGTTGATAATTTGGGCAAAGATGATATAACGTCATCATTGTATAAAGCACTCGAAGATAAGGCAGGATTGAAATTAGGCAGTGCTAGTCAAACGGTATCTGCTATGCTTGCATCTGAGAAAATCGCTACTTTATTGAATGTTAAACGCGGTTCAGCAATTTTAAGACTAAGGCAGATTACGACCCTTGATGACGGAACGCCCTTTGAATATGTGCGTTCACAATATGCTGGGGATCGTTTTGAATTTTATCTTGAAAGATAGTACCAATCGTTTTTTTAGTTAAGGAATTGGGGTACTATATAAATAACGTTTTTTAAATATTCAGCTGGGAGTTAATTATGCAAAGCTTTGTAAAGAAATATAGTATCTTTTTGATGCTATATATTATTTTTCAGCCCCTTTTAGATGCACTTACTGGGGGAATGCTCAGAATGAACATGGACGTAACTTTCGGTATTTTTGTTCGAATGATCGTCATGGTTTTGACAGCATTTTATATATTAGTTTATCTGATTTTAAATCGAAACAATAAAAAAGGATTCTTCATTATTGGCTACTTTGTGTTGCTTATTTTAATGGCAATAATAAGTTTAGCTGTTAATTATAAGTCTAAGGAATTATTTGTACCATCACTTGAAATAACTACGCTCGCTAAGAGTTTTTATTATCCAGTAATGTTGTTGGCTTATCTTTATGCATTTGAAGAATTGGCAGAAGATAGAATTATCAATCGTTTCTTTCCTAAAGTGATTTTCTATGCTGTCAATATTATCAGTGCTATCATGTTGATTGCTCATTTTACAAACACGAGTTTTAGTTCATATTCATACTATAAACTTGGAGAAAGTGGCTGGTTTTTCGCTGCTAATGAGTTGAGTGCGATTGTTTCTATAACATTTCCAATTATGATTTGGTATGCTCTAAAGAAATTAAATACAGGAACAAGAATTTATTACTGGATCTCAATTGTTTTAGCTATTTATTCAGTTCTGTTGATCGGAACTAAAGGCTCATTCTTATCGATCGTAGCTGGAACCGGTTTTGGACTGATCGTAGCTATTGTACAATGGTTTAGAGCACGTGATAAAAAGCTTATTACTGGAATAGTAGTCTTGTTGGCTTTAACTATTGGTGGTATAGCCATTTCGTATCCAGCTATGGCGGTTTCTAGAACCGCTGAACTACATACTGAAATGATCCATTATAAGAAGAAGCAGGCTAAGACCAAGAAGGGCTTAGATAAAGATCAAAAAAAGTATGTTGAGACAAACAAAACCGTTTCTTATCTATTAAGTGGACGAACAATTTACTTTGAAAATGCTTCTCATAATTTTGCTAAAGCAAACGTTGCCCAAAAATTATTTGGAATGGGCTATGCTACAAGCTTTAAGAAAGTTAAAGATGCTAAATTGGTTGAGATGGATTACATTGATATCTTGTTCCAATTTGGATATATAGGGGCTATCGTCTACCTAGCACCATTGATCTATAGTTTTATTTACTTAATTGGCACTTTCTTTAGAAAGTTCAAGTATATGTGGTCATTCAAATGGTCTATGTTAGTAGCCAGTGTAATTTTAGGTTATGGTATGGCACTTTTAACTGGACATGTTATCGAAGCACCATCTGTAAGCATTTACTTTGTTTCGGTCCTTGCGTATGCAATGTTTAATGCACGACTATTGATTAGAACTAATGAAGATCCTTATACGATCGATGTTGAAGATTAAAAAAGTCGCTATCCATTTTATTGGATTAGCGACTTTTTTAATCTTTATTTTGACGTTCTTTTTTGATCAAATGCATGTATTTAGGAATTGCCATCATTCGATTAATTCTAGTAGGTTCTTTAACTAAACGATAGAACCATTCCATGCCAATTTTTTGAATAACTTTTGGAGCACGTTTTTTTGTACCAGAGAAGACGTCAAAACTTCCACCAACACCAATCCAAATTGCCGGATTGAGTTTTTTATAATTGTTGATGAAATATTCTTGTTTAGGAGATCCTAAAGCAACAAAAACGATATTTGGCTTCTTGTCGACGATATCATTAACGATAGTCTGTTCATCTTTAAAATATCCATCATGATAGCCAACTAGATCGATATCTTTAAATTCATTCTTGATACGATTCACACTTGCTTCAATAACATCTGGTTTTGAACCAAGGAGGTAAACTTTTGATCCGCGTTTATTAGCAGTTTTCATTAGAAACATTAATGTATCAAAACCAGTTATCCGGCCATGCATTGGTGTGCCAAGTGAATTGGCTCCTTTAATGATACCAATGCCATCTGGAATAACATAATCAGCATCATTAACGATTTTAGAAAATTTTGAATTTTCTCGAGCCGATAAAACGATCTCTGGATTAGGCGTTACGATAAAACGATTACTTTTGACATCTAAATCATCAATCAAATATTTATGAAATTGTTTCTCGGTAAAATTATCAAACTTAGTTCCGAGGATATCTATTCTATTTTTGCGCATGTAGTTCTCCTTTTTACGGTATTACTTTGTTAAAAAGTTCTCAGTGGGTGTACTTCATGCTATCATTATACACGAGAAATTAATTTGAGAGGTGTCTTGATGAGGGTTTTACATTTAAATGCTGGTAACGAAGACGGTGGAGCAAGAACCTATATTGTTAATCTAATGAAGGGTCAAAAGTTGATAAAAACTGAATCTAGTCTATTAACTTTTGAAGATGGTCCTGTAGCAAAAATGGCTCGTGAAAATGGGTTGAACGTTGCGGTTATGCCCCAAAAACAGAGATTTGATCTGTCCATATTAAAACCTCTAGTTGCTTATATTGAAAATAATCATATTGATGTCGTCCATACACATGGCCCCAGAACCAATTTTATTATGTCTTTGATTTACAAAAAGATCAAAGCAAAGTGGGTCATTACTGTTCATTCTGATCCTAGGATAGATTTTTCAGGGCTGAAGGGTAAGGTTATGCTTAATCTTAATCTCCATGCGCTGAAACGTGCTGACTTATTGTTCTATATGAATCCTAGTTTGTTGTCTTATTTTGAATCATTAGGTATAAATTCAGATAAGACTTTGGAAGTATTTAATGCAATCGATTTTCGCGATGAGCAACCATTACCAAAGAAACATTCAACTTTTAGTTTGGTGGAAATTGCTAGATTAGTTGAAGTTAAGAATCATGAATTGTTGCTGAATGCTTTAAGCAAAGTTAAATTTAATTATCATCTAACACTCGTTGGTGATGGACCGTTAATGGATAAATTACGTCAAATGACACATGATCTTGGTATCTCAGAGAATGTAGAGTTCGTTGGTTTCAAAGAAAACACTGGTGATTATTATGAAGGCTGCGATGTATCAGTTTTAACATCTAAATCAGAGAGTTTGCCAACTGTTTATTTAGAGTCGGCAGTCTATGGACGTCCAGTTATTGCAACAAATGTTGGTGCCACCGACAAATTGATCAATCAAGATACTGGTTGGTTAGTTGATTCAGAAAATGAAGAACAGTTATTGATAGCTTTAAATGATGCATATTTAAGTTGGAAAGAAAACAACCTAAATCAAAAGGGGTTAGCACTCTACCAGCTAGTCAGAGATAACTATTCAATTGACAACTTGGCTAATGCCGTGAATAAAGGTTATATTAACCTTTATTAGTAAATCGTGGTAAAATGAATACCATAATTTCATCTATGAGGAGAAACGATGACTAAATATCAAGACGAACATTTAACGTTGCATACTGATTATTATGAATTAAATATGATGTATACCTATTGGAAAAAGGGGCTTCATAATCGTAATGCAGTTTTTGAATGTTATTTCAGAACTTTGCCATTCGACAACGGATTTGCAATTTTCGCTGGTCTAGAACATGTGGTGGATTATCTAGAGAACCTTAAATTTGACGACTCAGATATCGAATATTTACGTGAGTTTGGGGAGTTTGACGAAGGCTTTCTATCTTGGTTGAGAGACTTTACTTTCAGCTGTACGATCAGATCTTCTCAAGAAGGAGATATTGTCTTCAATGAAGAGCCAATTTTCCAAGTTGAAGGCCCATTGGCACAATGTCAGCTTATTGAAACAGCGGTTTTAAATATTATTAATTTTCAAACTCTGATCGCCACAAAATCTGCCAGGATCAAGACTGTCTGTGAAGATGATCCTGTCTTGGAATTTGGTTCACGTCGTGCCCAAGAAGTTGATGCTGCCCTTTGGGGTAGCCGTGCTTCATATATCGGAGGATTCGACGCTACAAGCAATGTATTGGCTGGTAAGCTATTTGGTATTCCAATTTCTGGTACACATGCGCATGCCTTAGTTCAAACATATCGTAATGAGTATGAGGCTTTTAAAGCCTATGCTGAAACACATCGTGATTGTGTATTTCTAGTTGATACATTTGATACTTTAAAGAGTGGCGTTCCTAGTGCCATTAAAGTTGCAAAAGAATTTGGCGATAAAATCAATTTTCAAGGTGTCAGAATTGATTCTGGTGACATGGCCTATATCTCTAAACGTGTTCGTGAAGAATTGGATGAGGCCGGGTTTACTGATGCTAAAATTTATGCATCAAATGATTTGGATGAAAAAACAATTTTAAACCTTAAAATGCAACATGCCAAAATTGACGTTTGGGGTATCGGAACTAAGAACATTACTGCGTTTGATCAACCAGCTTTAGGTGCGGTCTATAAGATGGTCAGCATTGAAGATGAACTTGGCAATATGATGGATACTTTGAAATTATCTAATAATGCTAGCAAAATTTCTACACCTGGTAAAAAACAGGTTTGGAGAATTACTAATAATAAAGAAAATAATAAATCAGAAGGGGATTATATCAGTCTCTTTGATGAAGATCCACGTGAACATAATTCAATTTATATGTTCAATTCACAATACACGTATATCAATAAGACAGTCGAAGATTTTCAAGCTAAACCATTGTTACAAGATATTTATGTAGATGGTAAGTTAGTTTATGATCTTCCGGCTGTACAAGAGATTCGTAAATATTGTGCTGATAATTTAGATTCACTTTGGGATGAGTATAAGCGTATTTTGAATCCACAAATTTATCCAGTTGATTTATCTTCTAAATTATACAGTCACAAGATGAGATATATTGAAAAAGTACGTAACGATATAAACAATATCAAAGTAGGTGAATAAGCAATGAGACCATTGCAAAAAGAAATAATTGAATATGAGAAGACTAAGCCTGTCATTGATGTTGATGAAGAGATCCGTAGATCGGTTGATTTTCTAAAAAATTATCTTCTTAAAAATAAGGGACTGAAAACATTAGTTTTAGGTATTTCCGGCGGTCAGGATTCCACATTGGCCGGAAGATTATCTGAAATAGCTGTAAGTGAACTACGTCAAGAAACAGAAACTGATTATAAATTCATTGCAGTTCGTTTGCCTTATGGTGAACAGGCCGACGAGTCGGATGCCATGCAAGCCATTGAATGGATGAAAGCTGATACAGTTGTTAGAGTAAATATTAAAGATAGTGTTGACGCAATGGTAAAGGCTGTTGAGGCTAATGGTATGAGTATCTCTGATTTTAACAAGGGTAATATTAAAGCTAGAACTAGGATGATTGCTCAATTTGCGATTGCTGGTGATAATAACGGCGTTGTGGTCGGAACAGATCACGCTGCTGAAAATATTACTGGCTTTTATACTAAATTTGGTGATGGCGCTGCAGACGTAACACCGTTATTTAGGTTGGATAAGCGTCAAGGCCGCGCTTTGCTAGAAAAATTAGTAGCCCCCAAGAACTTATATGAGAAGACACCAACAGCTGATCTTGAAGAAGATCGCCCTAGTCTACCTGATGAGAAGGCGCTAGGTGTTTCTTATACTGATATTGACAATTATCTTGAAGGAAAAGGAATTTCCAATGAGAGTGCAGAAATTATTGAAAATTGGTATAAAAAAACAGCGCATAAGCGCCGTCAACCATACACGGTTTTTGATATTTAAATAGTAGGACATTCCATTTGGAGTGTCCTTTTTTGAATGAAAATAAATTCATTTATGATAAACTGGACTTGTGAAATGATTATTTTAAATTGTAGAAGAGGTGTCTATTTTGAACAAAAATCCTATCACATTAATGAAACCAGAAGTTGTTGCCATGAAACAACAAGCTATTTTTGCCTTTAATGCAAGAGCTAAATCAATGGATCATGTAATCAATATGACGATTGGTGAACCGAACTTTCCTACACCTAAGCACATAAAAGAGGCCGCTATTAAGGCCATCAATGATAATCAAACTCACTATACGGTGCCTGAGGGTAATCACAAAGTATTAAAAGCAATATCTAATTATTTAAATAAAAAATATGATCTAGACTATGATCCTGAAAGCCAAATTATAACAACTGGTGGCGTTACGGAGGGTGTTTTTTCAACTTTCAATGCTATTTTACAACCTGGTGATGAAGTGTTGATCCCTTCACCTTCATTTACTATCTATGGTCCCGATGCAAAATTTAATAAAGCCAATCCAATCTATCTAGATACATCAAAAAGTAATTTTAAAGTTACGCCTGATGCTTTGAGAAGAGTCTTGGATGAGCATAAGAAAATAAAGATCTTTATGTTTAATTATCCAAGTAATCCGACTGGTGTTAGTTACACTGAAGATGAATTGAGGGCCTTAGCTAATATTTTAAAGGATTACGACATCTTTGTCTTATCCGATGAAATTTATAGTGAATTAGTTTATAACGGTAAGCATGTTGCATTTCCAAAACTATTGCCTGATCAGACTATCCTGTTAAACGGTTTGTCTAAATCACATGCTATGACAGGTTGGCGTTTTGGTATCGTCTGTGGACCTAAAGATATCATTGCTGAAATCAATAAAATCCATGAACTTGCTACTACTTCGATCAGCTCGATTTCTCAACAAGCTGCTTTAGAAGCATATACAAATGGATTCGATGACCCAATTTCTATGCGCGAGAAGTATCGTGAAAGAAGAGATGTGCTTTATGCAGGACTCAAAAAGATTGGATTCAATTGTCCGGTACCTGATGGAGCCTTCTACTTATTTGCCAAAATCCCTGAAAATATTAATCAAGATGATGTACAATTAGCTAATGATATTCTTGATGAAGAGTGCTTAGCTATTTTGCCTGGTAGCTTCTTTGGAGCTGGCGGTGAAGGATACCTAAGACTCAGCTATGCTGCAAGCATGGAGGATATTGAAGGTTGTCTAGCTAAGTTGGCCGATTATGCGAAAATGCATAGTCAAGCAACCGTCTAAACTTATTGAGGGAATTATATAGGGAATATGTTTGACAAATTTCAAAATTTTATTAGTAAATTTATTTTAATATGTGTAGCGCTATTAATGACGATAGTACTCGTTCAAGCGGGTATATTTTATAGTACGTTTCATATTGCAGAAGAACCAGTATTAAGTGTACTGGTTCTTCTTTGTGCTATTGTGTTAGTCATTTTGGTGGGCTATCTCTTGCTGAAATTAAAAGATAATCCTAAAACAAATCGAATAGTGTTAGTGGCGATGCTGGCAGTATTCTTTTTGGTAGGACTTTTCTGGCTGAAATTCACTCCCAATGAACAGTTGAGCGATTTTGCAACTTTTTGGGGAAAATCTCAGGATGCTTTGAAAGGACGAGCTATCTATAAAACTGATAATGACTATTTTGCTAAATGGGCTTATCAAACAGGCTATTTAACTTACGTAATGGGAATTATTAAGCTATTTGGAGCACATGTATTGGTATTACAGGTATTAAATGTCGTTTATCAAACTTTAACTTTATTGATTATTTATAAATTAGCAATAAAAGTATTTGATAATGTTAAAATTGCTCGTTCATCAGTATTTTTATTGATGATCGATCTGGACTGGTTTGCTATGAGTCCACAGAATAATAATTCATATCTTGGCACTTTATTATTTCTGATCTCGTTCTACCTATTGATGCATGATAAATATTGGCAGTATTTATTGGCCGGATTAACACTGGCTTTAGGAAACATTATTAGGCCGATTGGCCCAGTCGCAATTGCCGGAATAGTTGTTTTTGCACTTGTATATAAATTTTATGATAAGAAAATCAATTTTCAGAATATTTTAAAGTTAGCCACAACCTTTGTAGTTTATCTAGCTATCTTTAGTGCTTTTGGAATGGCAGTAAAAGCTAGTGGTTTAAATGAATACGGAATTTCGAATCGTGATTCTGAGTGGAAATTTGTGACGGGATTTGATTACAATACTAATGGTATCTATGATCAAAATGTTGTTGATTCGATTGATATGAATCAAAGCCGTAAGAAAGTCAGTAAGCAGGAATATAAAGTTATTCACGAAGAAATAAAGTATTTAAATGAAAATAATAAATGGGTCCCATTGTTCTGGAATAAGTTGGCGATTATGTGGGCCAACCGTTCGTCAGCAATTGATTTCGCTAATTTACAACAGAATCATTCACAAAAAGTTATCAGTGCAGTAAATTTAATCAGTTATCTTGGAACAGTTTTATTGGTGATCTTTGGATGGTTTGGTTCTTTGAGAATGTTCAAAATTGGTTATAATAAGAATATATTCCTGTTATTATTGCCGTTTATGGCATACGTTGCTGTACAATTGTTGATTGAAGTTCAAGGAAGATATCGAATTGAGTTCACACCTATCTGGGCTATCGTTTCTGGAGTTGGTTTGTACAGCATCTGTAATTGGATAAATTCAAAGTGGGGGAAGAAATCTAAGTGTTTAAGTTAAGCATTGTTGTACCTTGTTATAACGAAGAAGAAGTTTTACATGAAACTACTAAAGAGCTGAGTCAAATTCTTCAAGAGCTTGTTGATGATGAGAAGATTGCTTCCACAAGTAAAATAGTCTACGTTGATGATGGTAGTCGTGATAATACTTGGAAATTGATCGATCAATTTACAATTGATAATAAATTTGTTACAGGCGTTAAATTAAGTCGTAATTTTGGTCATCAGGGAGCATTGTTGGCAGGTGTTACGACAGCCTCAAAGGATTCTGACGCAGTGGTTACGATTGATGCTGATCTGCAGGATGATGTTCATGCAATTACTAAAATGGTTGATGAATATATCAAAGGAGCAGAGGTAGTTTATGGTGTCCGTAATAATCGTGATACTGATACGGCGTTTAAACGAAATACAGCTGAATTATTCTATAAATTTATGGGATTTTTGGGTGTAAACTTGATTCCTGATTCTGCTGATTTTCGTTTGATGAGTCAACGTGCCTGTGAAATACTATTAAGTTATCATGAAACTAATTTGTTTTTACGTGGAATAGTACCTTTGATCGGATTAAAGACCTCTAAGGTTTACTATGCCAGAAAAGAGCGCTTTGCGGGTGAATCTAAATATCCTCTACGTAAGATGCTTAAATTTGCCATGGATGGAATAACTTCATTTTCGATAGTTCCAATCAAAATGATTATGGGATTAGGATTCTTTATTGTATTTATCAGCATTTTCTTATTGATTTATACCTTAGTCCAAAAGAGTAATGGTCATGTAGTTTCTGGCTGGTCGTCCATGATGGTTTCCATCTGGGCACTAGGTGGAGTACAGTTGATTTGCATTAGTGTTATTGGCGAATACGTCGGTAAGATATTTAGTGAAGTTAAACAACGACCACGTTTTACAATTGAAAGAGATACGTATACTGAAGAAAAATAGAGGAATTACCTATGAATGCAGCACAAAAGAAAGCTATGTTATATAGCAATTTGATCAATAAAACAGTTCAAACAATTGATGAACAACAAGATACTTTGAATCCAGAGTTTGAAACATTACGTAAACATTTGGACCGCGACATTGTTGAAAGAATTGATGATGTTGAATATTCAAGAATCAGAAGAGACTTTGATAAAGGTACTAAAACATATCAAGATCTTTTAACAAAATTACAAAAGGGTAAGGCCCCTGCGCGTTTTATGGGAGCACATATTTCATTAGTTGCCGCTTTTAAAGATTATGTCGACGGTTGCGCCAAGATGACGGAAAGTATTGGTGAAGATAAAAAGGTCGATCGTCAAATGTTTAATGAAGCTGAAAAGCAACAAGATGAAGATATGGACAAGTTTTCTAAACAAATTCAAAAGTTGACTGAAATGTAATGACGGATCAAGAACTAACAGAACTAATCAAAAAGGTTTCCCAAGAATACTTTGGGAAACCTTTTGTTCATCGGGCTAATTTTAATAATCGTTTGAAGACTACTGGTGGAAGATTTCATTTGAACGATCGTCATATTGATATAAATCCACGTGTTTATCAAATTTATGGGATGCCTGAGCTCATTGGTGTGATCAAGCATGAATTGTGTCACTATCATTTATATAATGCAGGATTACCGGCTCAACATCGTAATAAAGAATTTAAATTATTACTCGAACAAGTTAGTGGATTGCGTTATGCTCCAAATTTGACCACTGGAAAAAGGAAACATAAGACGATTCACTTATATGAGTGTACTCGTTGTCATTTAAAGTATCAGAGAGTTCGTAAATTAGATACAAAACGCTATGTTTGTGGAAAATGCCATGGGAAATTGAAATTTATCAAAGATATTCAAATGTTATCTTGATAATTATTCTTTTTTTGTGTAACATGTTAATTGCATGCGGGTATGGCGGAACTGGCAGACGCGCAAGACTAAGGATCTTGTGGAGAGTTTTCTCCGTGGAAGTTCGAATCTTCTTACCCGCATCACTAAGGCTGAATGACGAAATCGTCATTTGGTCTTTTTTTGTGTCTAAAACGGCTGTTATATCAGCAAATTCAAAAATAAATTATTAAAAAATGAGCAATTGTTTTGTATTTGTTTAAACATCATGATTAAATGTACTCGATATTTAAGTTAGATATCGAAAGAAGGATTTGAGAAAAGTGAAAAGAAAAACTATTGTGATTTTAATGCTGACGGTTTTGCTGACTTTGAGCTTTTCTTCCCTGACTAACGTGGCAAAAGCCGAATCTGTGACTCAACCTGGTTATGATGCCGAAGTAACGAGTTCTACATCAGCAACTCTGTATAATTCATCCGGGGATGTTTTGAAATATGGACTAGCACATGGAAGTGATTGGAAAGTTGGAAGTACCTTAAATATCAATGGAACAGATTACTATGAAGTTTCAACCGGAGCATATTTGAGCAGCAAGGATAGTTATCTTTATCAAAATCGTCTAGAAATTATTCGAGATGATATGGATTCTAGTACACCGGTATATACATATAATTTTAAGCAAGTATCAGATGTAGCTTTGAAACCAGATACTTATTGGCTTTCTGATCGAATTATTTATTCCGGGTCTATTCCTTATGTCAGAGTGTCGACAGATGAGTTTGTATGTATGACAGATGTTACACAAGAAAGCTTTACTGAGTATTTGTAAAGCTTTATTCTAACCGTTATACAGATCTATCTGATTATGGATCTGTGAATTAAATTTCAAGTTTTGATCTCATTACTTGAATCATCAGGATAATTTTAAATTTGAATATAATAATAATTAAGTGTCCTCTAAATATGCAGATATGTATATTTAGAGGCTTTTTTTTAAGCCGTTTACATCAAAGGACTTTTTTAGCCAGCATAAATTCATAAAGTCTTCATAGAATATTGACGATATGCCAATATTATAAATTTATAATATTTATTAAATCGGGAAATAAAAACATTGAGAAATGAGGGTAAGAATGAAAAAGAAACTGCCAATTATAGCCGTATTATTGACTTGTTTTGTATTAGTTTTAGTTGCTTGTTCTAAGAGTAGTACAGGTGATAATGATATTTTATCTACAGAACAGATCAAGAAAAATATTGGTTCTAAATTGACCACTGCTAGAGAGGATGCTCAGAAATCTTTAACTAAAAAGTATCAAGAAAAAGTTAAGGATGCATCATATACGCTTGATAATCCATATATTAAATTAAATCCGTATAAGACATCACCATTGACCGCTTTAGTAATTTTTAAAACTGATCAAGCTGCCAAGATCACTTATACAGTTGAGGGTAAAAGTGATGATACCAGCGTAACTAATACTGTAAACGGTGGATATTCCAAGACACATCAAGTGCCAGTTGTGGGACTATACGCCAACTATAATAATACGGTCACTGTGACTGCTAAATATAAAGATGGAACAACGACTACCCAGACAATAAATATTAAAACGGGCTCACTGCCCAAGTACATTAAGAGTGCTAAAATAACTGTTTCTAAGAACAATAAAACTAAAATGGATATTGGTGACAATAAACTAACCATTATTAATAGAACTACTAAAGAACCATTTGCGATTGATGCTGATGGTGAAGTTAGATGGTATTCAACTAACTATTCACAACATACCATCGAGCAAATTTCTAACGGACATATGTTGATTCTGACTAAGAAAAAAGCTGATACATCTGTTTACAATGACTTGATAGAAACTGATGTTTTAGGACGAATCTATAAGGAATATAGTTTCAGTTCCGGAACTGAGTCAAATGATTCTGGCAATGCTAAAGATGAGACGACTGTGATTCATCATGATTTAGTAGAACTACCGAATCATGATTTGTTAGCAACAGTAAATGATGGATCGAAATATAAAGAAGATGTTATGGTTCAAATTTCTCATAAAACCGGTAAAGTTGTTAAAGTTATTGATTTGAAGAAAATTTTACCAAGTTCAATGTATAAGGAATATAAGGCCGGATCTGACAAGAAGGTCGATTGGTTCCATCAAAATGCCGTCGACTATGATAAATCTGATAATAGTATTATGATTTCTGGACGTAATCAGGACATGATAATTAAACTTGATTATAAGACTAATAAGATAATTTGGATTTATAGTGGTAAGGCCAAAGCAACTTGGCCGAAGAAATATCGTGACAAGATCCTTACACCGACACAAGGAACGACTATAACTGGTGGACAACATGGTCTTTATCTACTAAAACATGATGGTGATAGCGAAGATATTATTCTTTATGACAACAATATTGACGTAACTAATGGTGATAAAAAGACTTCAGGTAAGTATTCTCAGGCTGTTGAGTATCATATAGATACTAAGAAAATGACGATTGATCAGACTTGGGCCTATGGTAAGAGCCTAGGCAAGGCTAACTTTACAAGTATTATCGGTTATGCTGAACGTGAATCTAATGGTAATACACTCGTTGATTTTGGATTTAAGAGTGGTGGTCAAGAAAGTAATATCATTGAAGTGGACGCGGATGGCAATCAGGTCTTCAATGTAACAATTAAGAATGCATCCTCAAAAGCTTATGCATATCGTGCTTATAGAGTTCCGTTCTATTCAAGTAAGTATGTATTTGATGTTAATAAATAAAAAATGAACTGAGGATACGATCCCCAGTTCATTTTTTTAACATAGAATTATATCATAAAATAGTTCACAAAATAGTTCATATTCTCATGCAAAATTTTAATTAAATTGAAAAGATTATTAATAATGTTAGGTTCATAATAAAGTCAGTAAACGAAATATACATATAATTTTTATAAACATTGGATGCTAGTTCAAAAAACAATTTAAATGTTTTCTATGAATAGTGTAAAATTATAGTATTAGTTTATTTGGTAAAATCATTTATATAAATGTGGTTATTTGTTACTAAAGGGGACATGGATTATGAAAAGGGAAAATTTTGAAAGGTTGTTAGTTGAACATGCTAACGATCCTCAGGCCAAAATTGCATTTGAAATAGAAAAGGCTAAACTGGATATTTCTACTTTAGTGATAGAGGCTAGACGAGCAGCAGGGATAACTCAATCTGAATTAGCAGCCCGAGTCCAAGTTCCACAATCGACCGTTGCCAGAATCGAAAATTGTGAAAATACAAGTATTGATACTTTGAGTAAGGTCGCTTCAGCATTAGATAAAAAATTAATCATAAATTTTGCATAGAAAAAGCTATCCTATGAAGGATAGCTTTTTTATTTATTATTTTTTTCGTTGATCAATTTGACTTTATGTTGGATTTGTTTGTCGAATGATTTCATCAAATCATCACGATTACTAGTTTTGGCCTTAGCCTTACGCATGGCATCAGTCCAATCCCAATAGTTTATGGCAACAAATTTACGTTTAGGATGACGAACATATAAAGCATTGTAAACAGCATCATTTTCTACTGGAGCTGGTAGCCAAATATAATTAGTATCACGATATTGCAACATGTAATATGTATTACGCTTAACAGTATTCTGATAATTTGTATAATCGATCGATGTGCCAAAACTGTTTCCATAATCATGAGCCAAGTAATCCATTCTGATACCAAGTATCAAAAAGATAATGGTCATTAATGGTAACAAGATCTTCTCAAAACGATCGCCTATTATATCTAAATTGATTGCAATGATTGCCGCACAAAAGACAAAACTGGCAAACATACACCTAGAACCAAATGGTGAAACAACTAAGAATGGAGCAACTGCTACAGCTGCAAAAACAAGCAGGGTGTAGTTAGCAATTTTACGCTTTAAGTCTTTCAGGCGGTAGGTATATAGGACGACAGCAGCAATAAAAATAAAACCAGCAACAATAATTAAAGCTAGAAATTTTGGAGTATAAGTATTCCTCATATAACTGATGATTGTGTCGCCGGAATTTGAACCGGTGACGTGACGATAACTATCTGTACCAGTTAAAACTTTGATATAGGCACCATTGATGAACATCAAAATGGCACCGATGAAATTACCTAAGAGTATGTAGTTGAAAAGTCTCTTTGCGTCAGCGTAAAAATGCTTTCTGAAAAATAACCAGATAATAACACTGATAAAGCAATTTAAGAGTGTCATATGTTCAGCAAACATTTGTGTTGCGATTGAGGCAAGAAATGTTAAAAAGGTAATTGTTCTATAATAATGGACATCTTTTTTATCGTAGTTTTTTAGGAACAAATACAGTAGTAACAATGGGAAAATCACAGACGGAACATAGTTTGCGAATCCCGCATGCCAACCTAGTGTTTGTCTAAAAATAGATTTAGGTGCGATGATCATGAAGACGGCCATGATCGAGGCTGTAAATAAACCTATGAATTTAGGCTTAGACAGTTGATCGTGAATCTTTTGGACCATATACACGATTAAAGTGGAGAATAGTCCGTAAGCTACGAATGCAACAGGTTTTATCTTCGTCATAACGATGACTAATAAGTCACCTAGATAACGACCATCGTATGTAAGAAAGTGTCCTTCAGGGAAATAATTGTGTCCCCAATAGCTACCCCAATTTAGATCATCGCCAGTAAGTGGCATCCAAAATCCTATTAGACCAAAAACAATGAATAAAATAATATAGAAGCTTAATTTTGTTGTTCGTTTCATTTAAATGTATCCTTAATCTTTAATGTCTCTAATAAGAATAGCTTTTATCCTTAATTCAAGCAATAAATATTTCGACAAATTGGAGCGTACCAATTTGATGATATCTATTTACTATCAAAAATTATGATGTTAAAATATCTATGCAAACGATTACAGAAAAGGTGAGTATTTCATGAAAAAAACAAGAGTTATTAATTCTGATATTTCACGTGTTATCGCCCAAATGGGCCACTTTGACACTTTAAGTATTGGGGATGCCGGTATGCCGGTTCCTGAAGGAACTGAAAAGATAGATTTGGCGGTTGAAGCAGGATTGCCAAGTTTCATGCAAGTTCTTGAAAATGTTTTAAGCGAATTACAGGTCCAAAAGGTATATTTAGCCGAAGAAATGAAGCTGCAAAATCCTGAACAGCTTAAAGCAGTAAAAAATCTCATTGGTGATACACCAATCGAGTTTATTGCTCACAATCAGATGAAACAAAATTTGAATAATAATAAAGCTTTCATCCGTACTGGTGAGGAGACACCATATTCCAATATTATTTTGGAAAGTGGAGTTGTATTCTAACTACTGAGAGGGAATTAAATGAAAAAAATAGTTGTATTAGGATCAATTAATATTGATACAATTTTAAATATTGAAAGACTACCATTACCTGGTGAAACTATGGCCATGCATGATCGTTCAATTGCGGGTGGTGGTAAGGGCGCAAATCAGGCCATTGCAGCCGTACGTGCTGGATCAGAAACATCATTTATCGCTAAGATTGGGAATGACCATGCAGCAGATTTTATGATGAATACGTTTAAAAATGACGGATTGAACGTAGATAATGTTACAATAGATAAGAATGCTGGTACTGGTAAGGCTTACATTCTGCTTGATGAGCATGGTCAAAATAGTATTTTGATCTATGGTGGTGCTAATCAAACCATTACGACGCAAGATGTTGATAATGCGTCAGATGCTATTAGTGAAGCAGATTGTTTGATTGCTCAGTTTGAAGTACCAGTTCCCGCTATTATTGAATCTTTTAAAATTGCAAAGGCTAATAATGTATTAACTATTCTTAACCCCGCACCGGCCAAAAAAGATATCCCAGTTGAACTATTGAAGTTGACGGATATCATTACTCCCAATGAAACGGAAGCTGAGGCTATTACCGGAGTTAAAGTGGTTGATGAAGCTTCTATGAAGGAAGCTGCAGATAAAATGCATGAAATGGGTGTAGGAATCGTTTTGATAACTGTCGGTTCTAAGGGCTCGTTCTATTCACTAGAAGATCATAGTTATGGTTTTGTTGATGCTTTTAAAGTTAAAGCTGTCGACACAACTGCTGCTGGTGACACTTTTATTGGATACTTGGCATCGCAATTACATAAAGAACTTGATAACCTGGAAGGTGCGATGAGGTTTGCTAACAAAGCCTCGTCGATCACCGTTCAAGAGAAGGGTGCGCAAAATTCTATACCTTATCATAATCAGGTAGAATTTTAAAAATCCGAATTATTTTAGGAGTTTGCTCTTTAATGATTGTAAAGAGCTAAATTCCATGTTAGAATAAATGTTGTATTTTTGAATGGTTAATGGTTCGAATGGTTTTGGTTTCTGAAGACTTTCTTCCATGATGTACCACGAAATAATGCACAAATATATGAATTATCAGGAGGAACAGTCTGATGGAACACGGAACAGTTAAATGGTTTAACGCCGAAAAAGGTTATGGTTTTATTACTCGCGAGGATGGTAGTGATGTATTCGTACATTTCTCAGCAATCCAAGGCGACGGTTACAAGACTTTGGAAGAAGGCCAAGCCGTTACATTCGATATCGAAGATAGCGATCGCGGACCACAAGCATCAAACGTTAATAAGGCATAATAACTTATAATAATGTTTTAAAGCCAACTCACAGGAGTTGGCTTTTTTTATCTTGAATTAAAAATTTACATTAACAAAACCTTAAATATACAAAATTATTTTAAAATATTTTTCATATGAGGTTTTATATGGAAAATTGGGAAAGAAATTTTAGGATTCTTTGGTTTGGCAGTTTGTTGACTGATATGGGTAATGCTATGACTTTACCGTTTATGATTTTGTATATTGATACTTTAGGCAATTTCACACGTTCTCAGAGCAATATGTTCGGAGCCTTGGCGTTTTCATTAACTTATTTATTTAAAGCCCTGGCAGCACCTTTATGGGGCAAATTGGCCGATCAAAAAGGCCGTAAGCTGATGTGCTTACGAGCCTCGGGTGTTATGACATTGACGATACTTTTAGTAGGGTTATCACCAAATGTCTGGTTCGTTCTTTTATTTAGAAGTCTGCAAGGCATATTTTCGGGATATATTAATAATGCTAATGCACTAATATCCACTAGTGTTCCTAAATATATCCGCGGTAAAACAATGAGTAAATTGGTTACTGGCAGTATTAGCGGCACACTGTTTGGTCCTGTTATCGGAGGGCTTTTAGCCGCCTTTATGGGTTATCGAGAAATTTTCTTTGTTACAAGTATTTGTATGGCAATAGTTTTTTTGACCACATTAATTTGGGTCAAAGAGGATTTTACACCAATAAAGAAAACTGATCTTTTACCGTTAATACCAGAAATGAATCGTATTGGTTGGGGCTTTTTTGCTGCCTTATTAACTAGTTTTCTGGCGATTCAAGCGACAATTGCTTCAGTAACACCTATGATCGGCTTGCTAGTTGAGGAATTACTGCCCACTGGATATAATTTAAGTATCACAACTGGAGTAGTTGCATCTATGCCAGGATTAGCTACTATTTTAATGGCGGGCTCGGTGGGAAATATTCTAGATAAAATAGGTGCTCCGAAAAGTTTACTTATTTTTATGGGCTTTGCAATTATTTGTTTATTTATAACTAGTATGATTCAAAATATCTGGCAACTGGCCATTTTTAGATTGCTAGTAGGTATTACAGATGCTGCATTATTGCCAGCATTACAGGTCATGACCGTTCAAATGGTACCAAATTTTATTTTTGGGCGGATTTTTAGTTTTAATCAATCTGCACAGTCCATGGGCAGTGTAATAGGGCCAATTTGTGCAGCACTTATTTCGAGTGGCTTTGGGTATAAGGCAATTTTTGTATTTGGAGCGTTGGTAGAACTGGTGGCACTATTGGTCTGGGTGTTATATTATCGACTACATACCCAAAGACAGACGAGCTAATTTGCTCATTCTTTCTTTTGTCCAGATAGGATCCCAAACTAAATCAATAATGCAATTTGTTATGCCGTCGAGATTTTCGACGGTTTTTTTTGTTTTAGAAACGATGCTTTCTCCATATTGGCAACTTCGTGTGGGCATAGTCATCGTGATCGTGCAAGTATCGTCATTTAAATTTATATCATAGATCAATCCTAAGTTAACAATATCAATTTTCATATCAGGATCGATAATTTTAGATAGAGCTTGTTTGACAGTTTGATTATTCATAAATAAGACTCCCTTGATATATTTCATTTTGTCATAATTTTTTCAAATCTATCAGCTATAATGATAACAATAACAAAAAAGGACTTAAGAGATTGCCACAAAGAAAAAATAATACTCGCCGTAGACGAGGGAAAGCTAAATATAATCAAACGCTGATCATCTTTTTGACGGCTCTTGTTTTGATTGGTGCAGGAATTTTTGGCTATCATCGTTATCAAGAGTATAGGCAAGTGGCTCAAACTGAGCAAGTTGCAACTGAACATAATGCTTTTGTCAAAAAGGTGGCGCCATATGCAATATATTTAGGTAAAGAATATGGAGTCCTGCCAAGTATTACAATTGCTCAGGCTATTCTTGAAAGTGATTGGGGCAGAAGTACCCTAGCCAAAGATTATAATAACTATTTTGGTGTTAAAGGGACGGATCCTAATAATACCAAGGTTTTGCAAACTAAAGAATATACCAATGGTCAATGGATCACGATCAATGGACGATTTAGAGTTTATTCGGATTATCGTGAATCAATGAAAGATCATGCTGAATTGCTGGTCAACGGAACGACATGGAATTCTCAACAATACCAACAGGTGCTTCATTCTAAAGATTACATTGAAGCTGCTGTGGCCCTGCAAACAGACGGATATGCGACCGATCCTGGTTATACGACTAAAATCATTCGTGTTATTCAGAAATATAATCTAAAAAAATATGACGAAGGCATAAAGTGAAAAAGAAAAATATGATAGACTCTAATTAATAATTATTGTGGGAGATAGTGTTGTGAAAGAACTTGAAGAGAGAATTAAAAAAGATGGTCGAGTATTAGGTAAGGATGTTTTGAAGGTTGATAGCTTCTTGAACCATCAAGTTGATCCAATGCTGATGCAAAGCATGGGCAAGGAATTTTACGAACATTTTAAGGACCAAGGAATCAATAAAATTTTGACAGTTGAATCATCAGGAATCGCTCCAGCAGTTATGACTGGATTGAGCTTCGGTGTACCAGTTGTTTTTGCTAGAAAACACAAGTCAGTTACTTTAAATGACGATTTATATACATCTGAGGTTTATTCATATACTAAGAAAACTTCAAATCATATAAGTGTTTCTAAGAAATACTTATCAAGTGATGACAAGGTATTGATCATTGATGACTTTTTGGCTAATGGACAAGCTGTCAATGGGTTAAATACAATTATTGATGCTGCTGGGGCTAACCTTGCTGGTATCGGTATCGTCATTGAAAAATCTTTCCAAAAGGGAAGACAGTTGATTGATAAAGCAGGAATTCCTATTTATTCATTAGCTAGAATCAAGGCTTTTGATAATGGACAAGTAATTTTTGAAGAAGAAAAAGAGTAAATATTTAGGAAGGTGGACTTATGACTTTTATTGCGCCCGGTAAAACTCTGGGAATAATCGGCGGTGGCAGTGAAACATATCTGTTTGAGCTTGAGGCAAAACGTATGGGCTTTAGAACTGTTCTTTTGACAACTGAAGAGGATGATATTGCAACTCAAGCATCTGATGCATATTTAGTCGGCGATTTAGAGGACCGTGAGAATTTATCTGAGTTGGGCCATAGAAGTGACCTTCTGTTATATATGGATGAGAACTTCGATAGTGACATTTTGGAAAGTCTTGAAAAAGAATACGATGTTGTACAAGGTTCAAATATGCTAGCAATCGTACAGGATCGTTATATTGAAAGGACTTTTCTCAATTCTTTGAAGATAAATGTTCCACCATTTTTTTCAATAGTGACAGTCGATGATATAAAAAAAGCTGTTGAAGAAATTGGGTTTCCATGTATGATTAAACCGATCCAAAAAAATCAAAATGTTTTACGGCGTCACGTGCTTTATAACGAGTCTGATGTTGAACATGTTCAGAGTCTATTAGCTAATGGGACATATATTCTTGAGGCCTGGATCGATACTAAAGAAGAATATTCGATCATGGTCAGTAAGAGTAAAAATGGCAAGATCCATACTTTTCCAATGATTCGTGAGATTTATGATGGTTCACATTTGATGAGTTCTTATTTGTACAAAAAGAATGATCCTGAAGTAGAAGCTGAAATTCAACGGGTTGCGTTGATCATAGCGAGAAACATTGAATACGTTGGTATTTTTGGAATCGGATTTATTATTTCAAATAGTGGTGTGTTATATGTTAAACGTATTTTTCCGGGGATCAATTACTCGGCTAATGTTTATCAAGAAGCAACTGGCGTGTCTCAATTTGAGCTCCACATTCGTGCTATTTGTGACTGGCCCATTCCGGAAATTTATCCGCTGATCAATACTGCAACGTTGAAGATAATTGAGGGAAATCTCCCTCAAAGTTTGGACTTGCTGCAAGAAAAGGCCCAATGGAAATTCAATTATTACACAGGGTTCAAGGCTAAAAATGATGCGGCTAGAGATGTTGGATATATATCAGTCGTTTCGGACGATGAAAAAGATCTAAGAGAAGATATTTTATCAACTAAAATTTGGAGAGTAGAGTAAATTATGATTGATAGATATGTAACTAAGACCATGCGACCTATTTGGACTGATCAGAATAAATATCAAGCTTGGTTGGAGGTAGAAGTTGCCGCTGTTGAAGCTTGGAGTAAGCAAGGAGAGATTCCTGCTGAAGATGCAAAAAAAGTTGCTGAGAATGCTAAATTTAACGTAACTGAGATTCAAGAATTAGAGAAAATCACTAAACATGATGTTGTCGCCTTTACAAGGGATGTTTCTAAATATTTAGGCGATGAAAAGAAGTGGGTCCACTTTGGATTGACTTCAACTGATGTCGTTGATACTGCCTATGGATATTTGATGAAGCAAGCTAACGATATTATTCGTCAAGATTTGAATAACTTTTTAGATGTTGTGGGCAAAAAGGCTCTTAAATATAAAGATACAGTTATGATTGGCCGTACTCATGGCGTTCATGCTGAACCAACAACGTTTGGATTGGTCTTAGCTAACTGGTATTCGGAGATCAAACGTGATATTGAACGTTTTGAGCATGCTGCAAAAGGCGTTGAAGCTGGTAAAATCAGTGGAGCTGTTGGTAGTTTTGCTAATGTTCCACCAGAAGTTGAAGAATTTGTCTGCAATAAATTAGGCATTCGTCCACAAGAAATTTCTACTCAAGTATTACCTCGTGATTTACATGCTGAATATATTCAGACAATGGCATTGATTGCAACTTCGATCGAACGTTTCGCATTAGAAGTTCGTCATCTACAAAGAACCGAAGTTAGAGAAGCAGAAGAGTTCTTCGCAGCCGGTCAAAAGGGTTCTTCTGCTATGCCGCATAAACGTAACCCCATTGGTTCAGAAAACGTTACGGGGCTTGCTAGAGTCATCAAGGGGCATGCTTTTACTGCACTAGAAGATGTTCCTTTGTGGCACGAACGTGATATCTCACATAGTTCGGCCGAAAGAATCATCATCCCTGATTCAACTGAGTTATTAGATTACATCTTAGTTAGATTTACTAAAATAGTTGATGATTTGACAGTCTTTCCAGATAAGATGATCGAAAACATGAATCTTACACATGGATTGATTTATTCGCAAAGAGTCCTTTTGAAATTAGTTGAAAAAGGACTTAGTCGTGAAGCGGCCTACGATATTGTTCAACCTATGACTGCCAAAGTATGGGATGAACAAAAGGATTTCCGAACATTATTAGAAAATGACAGTCGTGTGACTGATAGATTAACAGAACAAGATTTAGATGATGCCTTTGATTATCATTGGCATTTAAGAAATATTGATAATATTTTTAAACGTGTTGGATTAGAATAGCGTTTAAAGTTGATAAAAGCGGGTATTGTTTGCTGTGGCAAATGATGTCCGCTTTTATTATTGATTCTAAAAAATCCGTGTTAGTATTATTGTTATGAAAAATTTGCTACAATGTAAAATGAATGTTTTTCTGTAAAACGTTGATATATTAAGGATTTGAGGGTTTATAAAATTGGATGAAACTATGTTAAAAGGTTTGAATACTGAGCAAAAAGAGGCTGTGAAAACAACTGAAGGCCCACTATTGATCATGGCAGGTGCTGGTAG
Source organism: Companilactobacillus keshanensis (assembly GCF_003946205.1). Classification (GTDB taxonomy): domain Bacteria; phylum Bacillota; class Bacilli; order Lactobacillales; family Lactobacillaceae; genus Companilactobacillus; species Companilactobacillus keshanensis. The sequence continues at coordinate 41,876 of NZ_RHOS01000003.1, forward strand.
TGGTAAAACACGTGTTTTGACACATCGTGTGGCATACCTTATCGAAGAAAAAAATGTCATGCCGTGGCATGTTTTAGCGATTACTTTTACCAATAAGGCTGCTAAAGAGATGAAAGAACGTATTGGTAAATTGTTGGATGAAGCTGCAAATGATGTATGGGTCTCAACTTTCCATTCATTGTGTGTCCGCATTTTAAGACGTGATATCGATAAAATGGGTAGATCCCGTTCATTTACTATTTCAGATCCATCAGAACAACGTACTTTGATGAAGCAAATCCTCAATCGTATGAACCTAGATCCTAAGCGTTATGATCCACGGGCCATTTTGGCAACGATCAGTAATGCAAAAAATGATTTGATAACACCGGAGGTTTATGCACAAAGTACTAAATCTCCCTTTGAGCAAATTGTCGCTAACTGTTATGACGCATACACCAAAGAGATGGAACGTAACCAAGCGTTAGATTTTGATGATTTGATCATGCAAACAAATATTTTATTTGAACAGTGTCCAGATGTTTTGGAATATTATCAAGAAAAATTCCAATATATTCATGTTGATGAATATCAGGATACCAATGAAGCACAGTATAAATTGGTTAAACAACTAGGTGCTAAGTATCGTAATGTTTGTGTTGTTGGTGATGCTGATCAGAGTATTTATGGTTGGCGTGGCGCTAACATGAAAAATATTATGAACTTTGAAGAAGATTATCCTGAAGCTACAACTATTAAACTGGAACAAAACTATCGTTCAACTAAAACAATTTTGAGTGCGGCCAATCAGGTCATTAATCACAATGAAAATCGTAAGCCCAAGGAATTGTGGACTGATAATAAACAAGGCGATAAGATTAAATTTTATCGTGGTCAAAATGAAACTGATGAGGCTCTTTATGTTATCGATCAGATGAAGAGTCTTCTACTAAAGAATTTCAATTATGGGGATATGGCGATTCTTTACCGGACAAATGCTCAATCACGTACTTTTGAAGAGAAACTTTTGTCAGCTAATATACCTTATAAAATTATTGGTGGACATAAATTCTACGATCGAAAAGAAATCAAAGATGTTATGGCCTATTTAAGATTAGTTGCCAATCATGATGACTCAATGAGTTTTCAACGTGTTATCAATAGTCCTAAACGTGGTATCGGACCAGGTACAATCGAAAAACTACAGAATTATGCTGACGAACATGGTTGGTCATTATTAGAAGCCTGTGAAAATATTGAACTGTCACCATTAGCCGCTAAACCTAGAAAAACTTTTGAAGAATTCTATAAGATGATCAATGATTTAACCAAGATGGCACAGGCTAATTCGATGACTGATTTGATGGAACAGTTGTTAGAACAATCAGATTATGTTGATGAATTGAAGAAACAGAATAATTTAGAATCACAGTCAAGAATTGAAAATATCCAAGAACTTTTGACGGTTACGACTCAATTTGACCAGACTTATGAACCAGATCCAGAAATTGACGAAACTAGACTTGAATCATTCTTAACGGAATTATCGTTGGTCAGTGATCAGGATGATCTAGAAGAAGATCAACAAGAAGTTACTTTGATGACGTTACATGCCGCTAAAGGATTGGAATTTCCAGTTGTCTTTTTAGTTGGTATGGAAGAGGGAATTTTTCCACTGTCACGTGCCATGATGAAACAAGAGGAACTAGAAGAAGAACGTCGTTTAGCCTATGTAGGAATAACTAGAGCTGAAAAAGTTCTATACCTGACAAATGCATATAGCCGTATGCTTTATGGACGATTGCAAAGTAATCAAGTGTCTCGATTTGTTGAAGAGATCGACGAAGATAATTTGGAATTAGTCAATAAGAATGCTGGCAGTATCCCAATGCGTACTAAAGAGAAAGAATTTCCATTCAGTAAACGTCGTCATGAATCTGCTCTACATGGGAGTTACAAGGTTGAAGCTAAAACTAAGGCTAGCGGAGCTCAAGGCGCCGAAAAAGTTAGCTGGAATATTGGTGACAAAGTAATGCACAAAAAATGGGGCGAAGGAACCGTCGTTAAAGTTAATGGAAAAGGTGAAGCCGCTGAATTGGATATTGCATTTAATAATGAAGGAATTAAACGTTTGTTAGCAGAATATGCACCTATCAAAAAAGAAAGCTAATTTTGTAGGAGGATAAGATGGCAGACTTAGACAAATCACAAGCAAGTGAAGAATTAGTTGGTATTCGTACAAAATTAAATGAGTATCGTGTTGCGTATTATACGAAGGACGCCCCAGTGGTCGAAGATAATATTTATGATCAACTTTATAATCGTCTACTGGAAATCGAACAGAAATTTCCTGACTTAGTTACGCCGGATTCACCTTCACAATTAGTCGGCGATGTAACTAATGATGACTTTAACAAGGTCACCCATGATATTCCGATGCTTTCAATGGGGGATGTTTTTTCTGAAGATGAGCTAAGTGAATTTAATGATCGAATTGAAAAAAATGTTGGTCATGAAGTCGATTATAATGTGGAATTAAAAATTGATGGCCTAGCTATTTCATTAGTCTATGAAAATGGTATCTTGATTCAAGGTTCAACTAGAGGGAATGGGACTATAGGTGAGAATGTCACAGAAAATTTGAAGACTATCAAATCGATTCCACAAAAATTGAGCAGACCATTGTCATTTGAAGTTCGTGGCGAATGCTATATGTCAAAAAAAGAATTTTTAAATTTAAATGAACGACGAGAAAAAGAAGGTCTACAGGTATTTGCTAATCCTAGAAATGCTGCAGCCGGAAGTTTACGTCAACTAGATCCTAAAAATACTGCCGATCGTAAACTTGATACTTTTATCTATACGATCGTAACGTTTGATGATCTTAATATTGAAACTCAAAGTCAGGCCTTAGAGACATTGGAAGAATTGGGTTTTCATGTTAATCCAACTTCCGAGGTGACTACTGGATTACAAGGTGTCAAAAATTATATAGACAAGTATGATCAGATTCGTGATGATCTGGACTACGGTATTGATGGAGTTGTTTTGAAGGTCAATGATTTGGCAATTCAAAGAAGATTGGGTAACACTGTCAAAGTACCGCGTTGGGAAATTGCATATAAATTTCCACCTGAACAGGCAGAATCAATTGTTCGTGAGATCACTTGGACGATTGGACGGACAGGTGTTTTAACGCCAACGGCTGTAATGGATCCAGTTTCATTGGCTGGTACAACAGTTTCCAGAGCTACGCTACATAATGAAGATATGATCAAGCAAAAGGATATTCGCGTTGGAGATACGGTATTGTTGCACAAGGCAGGCGATATTATTCCAGAGGTTTCGCAAGTTGTTTTAAGTAAACGTCCTAGTGGCTCAGTACCAGCGGAAATTCCAACACATTGTCCTTACTGTGATTCAGAACTGATCCATTTGGAAGATGAAGTAGCGCTACGTTGTATCAATCCTAAGTGTCCAGCTCAAGTAAAAGAGCAATTAACTCATTTTGCTTCAAGAAATGCGATGAATATCGATGGACTTGGCCCAAAGATCATCGAACAGTTGTATACTAAAAACTTAATCAAAGACGTCGCTGACTTATATAAATTAACGGATGATGATTTGGCCATATTAGAAGGTTTTAAAGAAAAGTCGATTAATAATTTATTAACGGCTATCAATAATTCAAAAAATAATTCTGTAGAGCGATTGATTTTTGGATTGGGAATTCGTCATGTTGGAGCTAAGGCAGGCCGAATTTTAGCTGAAAGCTTTGGTAATTTGGATAATTTGATCAATGCTTCTAAGGATGAAATATTAGAAGTTAATACAATGGGCGAAATAATTGCTGATAGTATTATGACTTATTTTGCAAATGATGATGTAAAAAACTTGATAAATGAACTAAAATCAGTTGATGTCAATATGAATTTTTCCGGTAGTTCTAATTCAAATGAAACAAATGCTCATTTTACTGATAAAATAGTGGTTATAACCGGAACATTAAATAATTATAAACGTTCAGAATTATCCGATATTCTAGAAGGTTACGGTGCTAAAGTTATTAGTTCAGTCACTAAGAAAACTGACATCTTGGTTGCAGGGGAAAAAGCCGGCAGCAAGTTGACTAAAGCACAACAATTAGGGACGCAAATTATTGATGAAGCAACGTTATCTAGTTATTTAGATGATGCAACAAATTAGGAGAAAAGTTTTGAAAAAAGTCATAAAATCAACAGCGCTGATATTTTTATGTTCGCTTCTTTTAGCAGGTTGTGGGAATCTTCAGGATTCTAGTCTTTCATCTGGAAGTGGTAACAGCAGTAATAGCAGTGTTCAAACATCAAATGCATCTGATTCAGGTTCATACGATGTGCTAATGAGTAATGGTAAGTATAAAACAAGTCCAATTTCAGGATTGACAGCCGCTGATAATAGCAATGCCTTCAACAGTCGCAGCTTTGAAAGTGGTCTATTGAGTTTGTCTAAAAAAGAATATTCAACAAATTCTTATACTTTCCAAGAAGGACAAGTTCTTAAATCTTCAGTTGTTAACAAATGGTTGGAAAGAAAATCTAAGAGTAATGCAACTGGCTTAAATCCAGCATCAAATGGCTCAAAGAGTGAAAATAAACGTAATCCAATGTATTTACAACAAATGCTTGAAGAGGACTATCTTCAAAAACAAGATGGTAAATATAAATTGGCTGGTATGTCGATCGGTATTGCAATTAATAAAGTTGATTACTATCAGAAGAAACAATATGGTGCCACATTTAATACCACTATCAGCCGTGCTGAACAAAAGCAACAGGGTGAAAAAATTGCTAAAGAAGTTGTTAAACGATTACGTAAAATGAATAAGGTCGGCAATATTCCAATTGTTGTTGGTCTTTATTCAGTTGCACCTGAAGATACATTAGTTGGTGGAACTTATTTCCAATATTCAGTAAGTAGGAGTGGAACTTTAGGTAGTTGGAAAGAATTGAATTACAAAAATCAAATGTTGCCAACTGTTAATAATGAAACAGCAATCAATAGTAGTGATTCAGATGCCTTTTCAAACTTTAAAGACAATATTCAAAATTACTTCCCTAACTTGTCAGGTGTAACAGCTCAGGCTCATTATGATGGGAATAATCTTAAATCAATGGATATTACTATTAATACTCAATTCGACGGCTTGGCTCAGATAACTAGTTTTACCCAATTCGTTCAAAATAGTGCTACTAAATATTTACCATCTAGCGCCAATCTAGATATTAATATCCAGACTGTCGATGAACAACAAGCTGTTGTTACTAGAACTGATGGGAAGTTCTATACACACGTTTATAACGCAGATTAAAGAGGGCTGAAGAGGTACTTAGTTCCTGAATATCTCTTCACAACTCGTTTAAATAAAACCTATTCATTAATAAGGAGATATTTCATGATTTCTAAAGAAGAAATTTTACATGTGGCTGAATTGGCTAACTTGAAATTAAAAGATGATGAAGTAGACAGTTTCGTTAGTCAACTGGGAAAGATCGTCAACATGGAAGGCAATCTTGGCAGTGTAGATACAACTAACATTGAACCCACATACAATATGGGAGATACAAGTACAACATTCCGTGAAGATAAAGGAATTCATACTCAAACTAGAGAGCAAATGTTTGAAAATGTTCCTGAATCTGAGGATAACTTGATCAAAGTTCCTACAATTGTCGCAAAGGGGGAAGATGAATAGTGAACTATTTAAACGAAACGATTGATTCTTTACACAAGAAATTAGCAAATAAAGAACTAACTTCAAAAGAATTAACAGAACAAACAATAGCCGGGATCAAAGACACTGATAAGGATATTTCTGCTTTTATCACTGTTAATGATAAAGCAACCAAAGTGGCTCAAAAAACTGATGAAGATGGCATTAAGGGACCATTATCCGGTATTCCTATTGCTATCAAAGATAATATTGTCAGTAATGGGATCAAGACTACTGCCGCAAGTAAAATTTTGTACAATTTCATGCCAGTTTACAGTGCCACAGTTCTAGAAAAACTAGAAAATGCCGGTGCCATCAATATTGGTAAAACAAATATGGATGAGTTTGCCATGGGTTCATCTACTGAAACTTCATTCTTTGGTGATACACATAATCCTTGGAATCTAGATTCAGTTCCTGGTGGCTCTTCTGGTGGTTCAGCTGCCGCTGTTGCTTCTGGTGAAGTGGTTGCTGCTCTTGGTACAGATACTGGTGGTTCAATTCGTCAACCCGCTGCCTTTAATGGTATTTTTGGTATTAAACCAACTTATGGACGTGTTTCACGCTGGGGTGTTATTGCCTTTGCATCAAGTCTTGATCAAGTTGGTGTTATGACAAAACGCGTTGAGGATTCAGCAACTGTTCTTTCAACTATGGCTGGTCATGATTACCATGACAGTACTAGTTCAGAAAAAGAAGTTCCTGATTATCGTGCCAACCTTAATAAGGATATGAATGGTGTTAAAATCGCTATTCCTAAGGAATTCTGGCATGAAGGTGCTGATCCTGCGGTTATCCAACAAGTAAATAATGCAATTGATGTTTATAAGAAAATGGGAGCAACTGTTGAAGAAGTTAGTCTTCCCACTTTGAAACATGCGGTTGAAGTTTATTATGTTTTAGCTTCTAGTGAAGCTTCATCTAACTTACAAAGATATGATGGCGTTCGTTATGGATTCCGTGCTAAGGATGTTAAGAATATCAAAGATCTCTTTGTTAATTCACGTTCTGAAGGATTCGGTGATGAAGTTAAACGTCGTATCATGTTAGGAACATTTGCCCTTTCAGCAGGTGCATATGATGCTTACTTTAAAAAGGCTGCTCAAGTTAGAACTATTTTCATTCAAGAAATGAATGAAGTTCTAGAAAAATATGATTTGATCATGGGACCTTCAACAACGAGTGCCGCCTTTAAGATCGGTGCTAAAATTGATGATCCATTGGCAATGTACATGAATGATATCTTGACAATTCCCGCTAACTTGGCTGGTTTACCAGCCGCTTCTGTTCCCGCAGGATTAGCTAATGGTATGCCAGTTGGACTTCAAATTATGGCAAAATCATTTAATGAACAAGCTATTTTCAATGCTGCTTATGCATTACAAGAAGAAAATAAATTTTATGAAAAAATACCAACTGCTTTAAAGGGGGAAGACTAATGAATTTTGAAACTACTATCGGTCTAGAAGTTCACGTTGAACTAAAGACAAAATCAAAAATGTTTAGTCCTTCACCAGTTGCCTATGGTGCAGAATCTAATGTCAATACCAACGTAATTGATTTTGGTTTCCCTGGAACATTACCAACTGTTAATAAAGAAGGATACAGACTAGGTGTTATGGTTGCTTTGGCCCTAAACGCTGATGTTGAAAATCATACACACTTTGATCGTAAGAACTACTTCTATCCAGATAATCCTAAAGCCTATCAATTAACACAACATGACAAACCTTTGGCAAATAATGGTTGGATCGAAATTGAAGTAGACGGTAAAAAGAAAAAAATCGGTATTGAAGAACTTCACGTTGAAGAAGATGCCGGTAAGAATACCCACGGAAATGATGGCTATTCTTATGTCGACTTGAACCGTCAAGGTACACCGTTGATCGAAATTGTTTCAAAAGCTGATATGCACTCTCCAGAGGAAGCTTATCAATATCTGGAAAAGCTTCGTCAAATTGTTCAATTTACTGGTGCTTCTGATGTTAAGATGGAAGAAGGTTCAATGCGTGTTGATACAAATATTTCAATTCGTCCAGTTGGATCTGACAAATTCGGAACAAAGGTTGAACTAAAAAACTTGAACTCATTTAACTTTGTTAAATTAGGTCTAGCTTATGAGGAAAAACGTCAGTCAGCTATTATTAAAAATGGTGGCAGCATCGGACAAGAAACAAGACGTTTTGATGAAAAAACTGGCGAAACCATGCTTATGCGTGTAAAATCTGGGGCTGATGACTATCGTTATTTCCCAGAACCAGATTTACCAGGGTTCGAAGTTTCTCCTGATTGGGTCAAAGAAATTCAAGAAAATTTACCTGAACCAGCTGACAAGCGTCGTAAGCGTTATGTCGACGAATTAGAGATTCCTGAATATGATGCTGGCGTTTTAACTGATACTAAAGAAATGTCAGATTTCTTTGATGAAGCGGTTAAATTTGGAGCAAATCCTAAACTGATTTCTAACTGGTTGATGGGTGAGGTTAATGCTTACTTGAATGATAAGAAAATTGGTCTATTAGATACTAAATTGACACCAGAAAACTTATCTACAATGATCAAATTGATTTCAGATGGAACTATTTCATCTAAAATTGCTAAAAAAGTCTTTAAAGAAACAATTAGTAATGGAACAGAACCAGAAGGCTGGGTTAAAGAAAAAGGACTTGTTCAAGAGTCTGATCCCGCTGTCTTAACACCAATGATCACTGAAATCTTAGATAATAACCAACAATCTATAGATGACTTTAAGAATGGTAAAGACCGTGCTGTCGGCTACTTAGTTGGTCAAATCATGAAACAAACTCATGGTCAGGCTAACCCTAAAGTGGTAAATAAAATCTTGATGTCCGAGCTGAATAATCGTTAGTGAGGGTTAATTATGCGTGCTAGATTGATATACAATCCTACATCCGGGCATGAAACGTTGAGGAATAATGTAGGTGAAATTTTAAATGTATTGGAAAAGGCCGGCTATGAAGCTAGTGCTTTTCGTACTACGCCGAAAAAAAATTCTGCCTTGGATGAGGCCAGACGCGTGGCACAAGAAAACTTTGATTTGATTGTTGCTGCCGGTGGAGATGGAACTATTAATGAGGTCGTTAATGGAGTTGCTCCATTAGATAGACGTCCAGAATTGGCCATTATTCCTGCTGGTACAACTAATGATTACGCCAGAGCTTTGAAGATACCGCGTGATGATGTTGTAGAGGCTGCTAAGATAATTCTAAAGAATCAAAAGATACCTGTCGATATTGGAAAGGCCGGAAGCAATTATTTCATTAATATTGCTGGTGGCGGATCGATGACGGAGCTAACTTATGAAGTTCCTTCAGCCTATAAATCAATTCTTGGTTACTTAGCATATTTGGTCAAGGGTGCAGAAATGTTACCTAGGATCAATCCAATTGATATGCACATCACGTATGATGATGGTGTTTTTGATGGCAAAGCTACTATGTTCCTGATTGGTTTGACGAATTCAATTGGAGGAATGGAGCAAATTGCTCCCGATTCTGTTATCGGTGATGGAACTTTCTCGTTGATAATTGTTAAAGAAACAAATCTTAGAGATTTAGTACATCTGATCGCACTTGTTTTAAATGGTGGACGTCATGTCAATAATCCCAAAATTATTTATACGAAGACAAAGAAATTAACTGTTAAAGCTAATGATGAAAATCGAATTATGATCAACTTGGATGGAGAATATGGTGGGGATGCCCCGATGGAGTTTGTTAATCTTCATCAACATTTAAATATCTATGCTAATGTTGACTCAATGCCAGCTAAGGCGATCGATACTACTATAAGTGAGCAAGATGCCGGTAAAAAGATCATTGAAGAAGAAAAGAACTTAGGATAGAATAAACAACGCAAAGAGAGTGCGATATTTGCTGAGCAAATGTCGCACTTTTTGGAGTTATAGAATATAACTAAAATATGGAATTAATAGGATAAAATATGGAAAAACCAAACATAAAAAAGAATGATCAAATAGAATTAAATATTGAGGATTTATCATACGAAGGGAAAGGTGTCGCTAAAGTTGATGACTTTACACTCTTTGTTGATAATGCTTTACCTGGAGAAGTAGTTAAAGCCACAATTTTAAAAGTTGCCAAAAGCTACGGTTTCGCAAAAGCGACTGAAATTATTAAAAAATCACCACATCGTGTTGAAACGATCGACAATGTTTATACTAGAACAGGAATAGCTCCTCTAAGTCATTTAGAGTATTCAGAACAATTGAAGTTCAAGCAAAAACAAGTAGAAATTGACTTTAAGAAAGCTAAATTAGATATTAAAGTTAATCCAACTTTGGGTATGGAAAATCCTTTACATTATCGTAATAAGGCTCAGGTTCCAGTTAGACAAGTTGACGGTAAGCTAACAACAGGCTTTTATCGTCGCCATTCGCATGAACTTGTACCAATGGAAAATTATTTGATTCAAGATCCTGAAATTGATGCTGAAATCGTCAGTGTTCGTGATATTTTACGTAAGTATAATGTCCGTGGATTTGATGAAGTTAATTTCAAAGGTCAAATTAGAACAATTATGGTCAGACGTGCATATTACACTGGTGAAATGATGGTTGTTCTAGTATCACGTGTCCGCGATATTTCTCATTACAAAGAAATTTCTGCTGAAATTATGAAGAATAAGGATGTTAAGTCAGTTTATCTAAACATCAATTCTAAGAAGACTAATGTAATCATGGGTAATGAAATGATCTTGCTAGCAGGTAGTCCATATATCGATGATAAGCTGTTGGGTCACACTTATAGAATTTCACCACGTTCTTTCTATCAAGTAAATCCCGTTCAAACGCAAAACTTATATCAATTGGCAATCGACAAAGCTGAATTAAATGGTAGCGAAAAAGTCGTTGATGCTTATTCAGGTATCGGAACAATCAGTTTGTCACTAGCAGAAAACGTTAAGCATGTTACTGGTATCGAAGTTATTGAAGATGCTGTAAAAGATGCTCAACAAAATGCTGATATCAATAAAATCGAGAATGCTGATTTTATCGTTGGTAAAACCGAAGCTGTTTTAAATGACTGGGCTAAAGACAATCGTAAGATGGATGTTTTGATGGTCGATCCACCACGTAAAGGATTGGCAAACTCATTGATTGATTCAATCAAGAATTTAAAGCCAAGAAAAATGGTTTATATCAGTTGTAATCCTGCTACTTTGGCTCGTGACCTAGCTTTACTTTCAGATACTTACAATATTGGTGAAGCAAATCCAGTTGATATGTTCCCAATGACAAATCACATTGAATGTGTCATAAGCCTAAATCTTAAATAACGTTTATAGTCTATAACGGTACGTTTATAGATTTTTGTAATATGTTTGTAAAATATATGAAATAATGTTCCCAACAATATTTATAAGGAGCATTATTATGAAACAAATGGTTTTGAACGGTGAGAGTGTACAATTGGGCGACAATTTAAGAAACTACCGTGTTAGACAAAATCTTTCAGAACGAGAAGTTTCCAAAATGTTGCACGTTGATATTACAACTATTTCTAAATATGAACATAATGTCAGAACTCCTGACATTTATATGATGATTCGTTTTGCTGACGTTTATAATGTCACTTTGGATCGTTTAGTTGGTCGAAAAAGAAAAAGATAAAATATTTAAATTGCAAAAAATAAAACCTGTGGGGATTTTCTGAGGCTGCTGAAAAAGTAGCTTATTTTAAGGAATTGCTCTAAAGGCTGAAAGCACAAAAATAGACCACGCACCTTGATACATAAGGCGTGTGGAATCAAATATTAGTATCTTCAGTTTTATTGAGCATTACCAAGTAGCCAGATTATGCTGCTTGGTAGTGCTTTTTTGAATTCATCGCAAGAATCTTTGCCATAATTTCAAATCGTTCACCTAAATCAGTTATCATTTTTAATAACCAGTCTAAGGTTCTAACATTCTCAATATTCGATAATGGACCTGGCACTCATCGTATATTTTGGCTTGGACACTTTAAGTATTATGAAGTGATTTATGTCTATTTTTGTACAATAAAACCCCGACAAGTCGGGGCTTTATTGTACATTTTTAATTTTCATTTATCTAACTGATATTATGCATTTGGCTCGCTATCCAAGAATTCATTTACATAACTTGGAAGTTGCTTGAGGTAACCATCCAGTGAAGGGCGCTTGGCCACAATAATGTCGCCCATATTATGCCACGTCACCTTTTTAGCACCGATGGATTCCAATGGGAAGTTGACGATCCGTTCTACGGAACCATCGTACTCCTTAAATAGTTCATCATTGGTAAGTTCAGAAGTCGATAACACCATGGCATTGTCAACTGACGTATGTGTCACCGCCTTTTTATTGACAAAGTTGATGATTCGGTTAGACAGAAAAACTTTGTCAAAGAATCCTTTCAACATGGCCGGCATACTTAACCACCAAATTGGGAATATCAAAATAATTTTATTGGTTTTCTGAATTGTTTCGATATACTTCCCAACCATTGGATCTTTAAAGTCACCCTTACCATAGACTGACAAATCGTTGGCACGCATGACTGGATCAAATCCATCCGCGTACAAATCAATCAAGTTATAATCTTGATGACGTGCTGCTAATGTTTGTTTGACCTGTTCCAATTCAGCGTGTGAAAAACTACCATCCCAAGGGTGCACATAAATGATCGTTACTTGTTCCTTACTACTCATAATTGAATTCCTCCTTTAACTGATGTACACTACGATAAACTGTGACGTTACGTTACAGTCAACTATAAAGTTCAAATTATTTGGAGGACTTTTTATGTTAAAGATTAGTGCGTTTGCTAAACTCGCCCAAACTACTCGTCGCACGCTGATTTTGTATGATAAACAAAACGTTTTTAAGCCAGAATATGTCAGTCCAGAGGGCTATCGTTTTTACAATTACGATCAGTTGTATGAACTATCTTTCATTCTGACCTTGCGCAAACTCGGGTTATCACTGGATGAAATTAAGCAAATCAGTTCTGATAGCGATAAAAAATCACCGAATGCGCTGCTGACGAATTTACAAGATCGAGTTGACAATCAAATTCATGACCTACTTGCGGTTAAGCAGTCACTTAGCACTAGAATGGCTGTCATCAACATGGAAACGCCAATTCACCGTGACCAACCTTATATTAATGAACATCAACGGCAGACTTTTTGGCAATCAGCAACTTTGCATGATTGCTCAAGACAACAAATTGCGCAGGCGTTTGCCCAATTTTATAAGCAGTTAGATCCGTTGGTAAGTATTAACGGTAAATGTTCAGGTTTTGTTCTCGATCTGCCTGACGAGAATGCAGCTAATTTCATCAATGCGCCGTTTCGTTTGATTAAAGAAGCCACAACGCCGATTAACACTGATCTTACCACTATTGACCGACCTGCCGGCAATTACTTGGCAATCGACATAGACAACGATGACACCGCTATCCGCAATGGCATCGATCTACTACATCAATACGCCATTTCTAAGCACCTAAGTCTATGTGGCCCACTATGGCAAATTAACGTGAACGAAGATATTCGCATGGCGGAAGCCACAACGGCCATATTGCGTTTGGAGTATTTAGTCAGTGACTAATTTAGAATGGCTCAAGCCAGTTCTGATAAGATTTCTATCACTAATCAACTAAAAAGATAAAAAATCACGAAATGATTAGTAGAAAGATAGAAAAAAATAACGATCCAACCAGTGAATTTTGCTGGTTGGACCGTTATTTTTATTTACAGGAATCATGATGTTGAATAACCGAATACTTTGTCAGTATCCTCGATTTTCCTACAGTTTTTTTATTTTTTCAGTTAATTCTTTGGTTTTGCGAAATGAAACTTTGCAAGTTGAACCATCAATGAATGATAATTCTTTTTTACTGGAGTCAAAACTATTGATATTCTCTAAATTTACCAAGTAGCTGCGATCACATCTAAACAAGTTAGTGTATTGTTCTTCAAGTGCATTCAACGATCCAATAAATTCAGCACGCTGATTTTTAGCGATAAGAGTAACTTTTCCGGGAGCACTTTTTTCAGTTAACAACATAATGACATCATCCATAATTATAGAGAAATATCGTTCACCAATTTTATATCCAAAAAGATTTTGTGAGTAATGAGTATATTTTTCAATATTTAGTTGAACCGATTGAATATCATTATTGATTCTTTCTTTTATATCATCGAAACCTTTATCTTTTAGAATATAATCCAGTGGTGCAATTCTTCTTTCCAGAGTAACAATGGAAAGTTCGTCGTGCGTGGTTATAAAAACTATTTGTGCTAAAGGTACTTGATGTCTAATTTTGGTTGCGGCTTCTAGTCCGGCCATTTTATTGCTATTAATTTCCATGTCTAAGAAGAAAAGCCCTTGTTCGGGTAGAGGATCAGTAAATAAGTCTTCAGTGGTTGCTACAGCCTTTTTAAGCTCCATAGGAGCGTCATTTATCATGATACCGTTATTGATAAATGTCTTATAATGCTGACGTTGAATATCATTATCTTCTAATAAGAATACAGGAAACATTTATTCACTTCCTAACACAATTAAGGTCATCATCAGATGATTATGGATAATTTTTGAATCTAAGAAAAGATCTTCGGAATGGTCAACAAGTTCTTTGACGTTTGTTAGACCAAATCCAGTATGGTTTTTTTTGGTAGAAAATCCGCAGTCAAAGATTTGATTGAGATTTACATCTTCATTTATTTTATTATCAACAGTTATTTCAAGAGTTTTTCCAGTTTTTAAAAAGGCGCAAGTAACAGTTTTGTCCTCGGAGTTTTGAACATGCTCGATTGCATTGTCTAACAAAATTCCTAAGGCTCTAACAATTGAAATATTTGGTTTGATTTTGTAATGCTTTTGATCCAACTCAAAATTAATATTGACATCTCGAGCCTTAGCACTGAAAAATTTCTGGATCAATAGACCTCGAATAGCATCATTATCGATAGCTTGAATCTGTGTGATCCTACCATTTTGAACGCTGTTTAAATCCTTTTCTTCGCTCAATAGAGCACTATAGTAATACTTCAACTGTTTTGAGTCGTTATCTTCTAATACTTGATTTAGCGATAACATAATATTTTGAAAATCGTGTTTAAACTTTCTTAACTCAGTGTATTGCTTTTGAACCAAGGTTAAATAATTGTTCAATTGTTCGTTGCGTTCGATTTTTTCTTTGGCTTCAGTTTGCAGAGCAAAAGTTTTAATAAAAAAGGTTACTTGCCAATACGTGAATCCAATAAGGATGGTAAAAATAATGATCAATGCAGCCTGAATAGTTGCAGTAACTTCCTGAAAGTCGCTGATGGTCATGATGACGATCAGTGAAATGAAAACACTTAGAGAGATCATGAAGACACGTTTACCCAAATGATAATGTTCGATCTGTAGTCTGGTTTGAGTTATACGGTCTCTGAATTGACTGACGACAATTATGAACACCAAAGCAAGCATTACTGTGACAATAACAGTCAGTCCGATGAAGATATTTTGATATTTTTCAAGTGTTCTCAGACGCCACTGGCCTGAAGAAATAAATAGTAATATTCTAGCGATATATGTAGCTAAACTAGAGATAATTAATTGAAGATTAGCCGCCATTACTAGAGAAATAGCAGCTTTTAAATCTAATTTATGATTTTTTGCTAAAGCCAGTTGCATTGCTAGAATAAAACCAACGAATAGTAGAATAAAAATATCGTCAATAAATAGACCGATATAGGCAAAAATTAAAGCACCTAGAATATCAGTCAAAATATACAGTGGTTTAAATTCTTTTAAAAAATAATGTGTCAGCTGTAACATTAAAAACAAAATTGCAAAGTTATTAACTAAGCTGAGATTCCAATCTATATATACCATATAAACATTGTATTTAAGTTTTCAGGGTAATACAAGATTTAACGAGGATTCTTACTTGGTGTCTGTGGTGAATTATTCTTATTATTTCCTATCATATATTGATGGAAGAGGATTATGAACTGTGAATTAGCTATCATATCAGAGTGTTGAGCTTTATCACCAGTCAAAGTGATCAAGGTATAATGTTTAATAATACCTTCGAAAATATATTTACCTGAGTCAACACTGCCTAGTGGAACAATTCCATCATCGGTATAAAGTTTTGTACCGGCGATAGAATAGTAAGTTAGATCATCTGGTAATTTATCACGTCGTTTAATAAAATCATTTAACATTTGAGTACGGTTATTACTATTCTTTTCTTCAAAATTATATGGAGAACCGACCGTTAGCATTTGATTTATATCGAATGTATTGCTATCAAAATAGTGTTCCAAATAATAAGTCCAGATAAGGCCACCATTTGAATGTCCAAAGGCGTTAAAGTTATTGAAACGATAGCGCTGCTTTAATTGATCAAAAGCAATACTGAACCAGCGGGCCTGCTTTTTTATGTTGTCATATCCATCACTATTATTTTGAAAACCGACGACAATAAATGGTCTGGTATCACCCGCTTTGATCGTACCAGAGTAAGTTATTTTATCGTTGGTATGAACAGTTAATTTCAGAAGACTGTGATGTTCACCGTATTTTGAATTGACGGTTTTAACTAAATCGTCAAATCTATTTGCAGAAGCACTGCTACCCGGAATCATGATTATCGGTGACATTGGTGAATTGTAACGGCCGGCCATAGTTTTGACACTATTCCTATTCCACAAATAGGAAGGAACACCCAAGAGTACTAAGAACAAGGCTAAAAAGATTAAGTATTTAAAATTCTTTTTATTAGTCATCGAGATCACCCTCTTCAATAGCAAGATTATCAATCTTCTTTAATTTTTCAGCTATTTTAACAAAAGGAATATATATATATACAGAAACGGCAATGTCGATCAAAGTAAATACTAAAGCCTGCCAACTACCGTTAGTACCAATAAAAGCAATCAAGGGACCTGGTGTTCCAGAAGGTATTGGATAAACACACGGCGGCATTAAATGTAGAGATATTGCCACGGCAGCGATCAACATACTGATCAAAGGTGCCATAATAAAAGGAATCAAAAAGACAATGTTAAACATGACCGGAATTCCAGTCATGATACCACTATTTATGTTGAATACGCTTGGAATCATGGTCCACTTAGCGACGGTTTGAAAGTCAGGATCACGTGATACTAAAAAGATAGCTATGATCAAGGCAAGCGTTGAACCAGCACCTCCAAAAGTAGCGAAAGCGTGGTATAGAGAATTACTAGTCAAATCATGTGGAGCTCCCCAAGCTGTGTGGTGATTTAAGGCATAATAAAGATTATCCAAAATATTGGGATCACTTTTCTCAATGTCCAGTGGAGAATAGGGTCCAGACCATCCCAAAAAGGACATGATAATTGTATAAAGTGCAATTCCACTTATTTTGAGGAATTCTATTCCAGAATTATTACTCTGATAGTTGTTTGCCAAAGATTCCATAAATTCATCAGGTAAATGAGAATAATAAGCTACGTTTACTAGGGCGCTAAATAAAGCCGCGATCAGAATGACTATTAGGATAGAACGTAACGAAATAAATGTTCTCTGTAAGATATTGCTAGTAAAATTCGGCAGATGTTTATGCGGGATTTCAGGACTAGACTGTTTGAATATCCAACCGACAAACATACCTAATAGAATCGCAAATAAAGTTCCACGAATGCCTAGTAAATTATTATGGAATGATAGTGGTTGTGACTTTGAATAAATATAAGAAATGATCAGTAATGCTATCATACTGGTCAAACCAGCTAACTGATCATCTCTTTTGAAATGTTTAGCGGTGTATTTCGCCGCTCCAAAAGTAGCTAAAACGGATACAAATCCTAAAGTTAAGTTTGATAAATTGTTAGTGACACCAATAATTGAACTTACTAACCAATTGTCTTCAAAACTTGGTAGTAATGTACCGATAAAACCGTCCTTACTAAGAATGACAGCTTGAATTATTTTGAGGAAACTTCCTATCAACACGAATGGGAAAATCATGAAAAGTGTTTTTTGTGCAATTTTATAGAATAGAAGTTGTTGGAGTTTTAGTGTAATTTTTGCCAAGGATCTTTCAAACTTGTTAGTAAATAATTTATTCATTTCCAACACCTGCGATATATGTAAATCCAAATTTACCCAAATTATAACTTTATAGATTTATTTTGGCTATTATAGGGGAACTTTTTCTTAATCGTTAAAAGTTTTTTTATGGCAATTATTGAGCGAAATCAGTAGAATTATATTCAGAGGTGATTTGATGATAAGTTTAGGAATTATTGGAACAAACTGGATTACCAAGCAATTTGTTGATGCTAGTGATGAAACTAAGAGCTTCAAATTAACACACGTTTATTCAAGAACTGAAGCTAAAGCACAATTATTTGTTGACGATTTGTCAAAATCAAATATTAATATTAGTACTGATTTAGAGCAATTTTTTGGAAGTACTGATTTTGATACTGTTTATATTGCATCACCAAACAGTTTACATTTCTCACAGGCTAAATTGGCTATTGAGCATAGTAAGAATGTTATTGTAGAAAAACCAAGTGCTTCTAATATTAGAGAATTCACTATTTTGGATCAATTAGCACATCAAAAGGGTGTTTTCTTAATTGAAGCTGCCAGACATATTCAAGAGCCAATTTTTAAGACGGTTCAAGAATACGTTGAAACCAATCGAGACCAATTAACTGGGGCAACCATTTCTTATATGAAATATTCTAGTAAGTTTGATGACTTCCTGTCTGGTAATACACCTAACGTCTTCTCTACAAACTTTTCAGGAGGAGCATTGTATGATTTAGGTGTGTATACAGTTTATGATGCCGTGGTCTTATTTGGACAACCAGAAGATGTTCGTTATCAAGCAGAGTTCTTGAGTAGTGGTATTGATGGCAGTGGTACATTGACACTGAACTACAATGATTTTGATGTGAATATTATTGTCGGCAAAACAAAGAATTCATTTTTACCAACAGAAATCTATTTCGGTAAGAAGACTTTGCTACTAGATAATGGTGGAGATATCACTAAAGTATCAGAAGCTGGTGCTAAAAAAGAAATCACAGAAATTCCAACAACCAAAAGTGACAATCCGATGGATTCAGAATCAGTCGAGTTCGCTAGAATAATTAATGAGAATGATCAAGCAGCTTATGATAAACTATTCGGATATGCTCGAAAAGTTAACCGTATTTTGGAACAGGCCAGAATGAGTGCTGGACTTGTATTCAAAGCAGATAAGGAATACTAAATTGAAAATACCAAGTTTATATGAAGATTATTTTAAAGATAATCAATTTGAGTCTTTAACAAAGATTCAAGAAACAGTCTATCAACCATTTAAGGAAGGCCATGATCTAGTAGCCATGGCTCCAACTGGTTCAGGTAAGACTCTGGCATTTACTATGCCAATGATCGAAACTTTAGTTCCAAATGATGGACTTCAAGTCCTTATTTTAGAACCATCACAGGAACTGGCCATGCAGGTACGTGATGTGATCCAACCTTTGGCTAAATTGATTGGTTGCAAAGTGCAAGCAATAACTGGTGGAGCCAATCCGCAACGTCAGTTGAAGAAACTAAAGGAAAAGCCAGAAATTCTGATTGCTACTTTGGGACGTTTAAAGGAATTGACTGAAGCACGCAAGGTTAAATTGGGTAATATCCAGACGGTTATTGTTGACGAGGCTGATGAAATGTTGAATGAATCAAAACTAGAGTCAGTTCGTGAAACTATCGACCAGATGCCTGGGGATGTCCAAATGACATTTTTCTCTGCAACTGGAAATGATATTTTTGCCGATATGCACAAATGGTTTGGTAAGGACTTTGAAATTATCGACCAACGTGATGACGAAACGTATACTGCAGGTATCAAGCACTACTTTATCAATGCTGCATCTGATAACACTAAAGATGCGTTGATTCGTGAGATGGCACATAATAAAAAATTTAAGGGAATTGTTTTTTTCAATAATTCTCGTTCATTGCATAAGGTTATCAGTGATCTGCATCATAACAAAACTAACTTTGTTGGTTTAGATAGTAAGATGTCTTCACAACAGCGTAAGGCAGCCATGCAACTCTTTTCTTCAAACAAGGTAAACTTGTTGCTGACAACAGATGTTGCCGCTAGAGGGATGGATATTGACGATATTACAGTGATTATTAACTATATGGTGACACGTGATAATAGTGAGTATGTCCATCGTGCTGGTAGGACCGGAAGGATGGGTAAAGAAGGTAATGTACTTACCTTTGGGAATACTCATGATTTTCGTAATTTACAAGACATGGTCGACAGTGAAGTTAAGAAAGTCTTTTTAAATCGTGATGGAACATTCTCTGATAAGGAAACTTATCGAAAGAAGAAACGTCATGACGCCGTTCAAAAACCAAAACCTAAGCAAAAGAAACGTCTACGTGATCAAAAAAATAAGGGTAAGAGACGTCATAAAGATACTTTACATTAATTAATAATGGTGGCACTATATTTACTAGTGCTACATGGTCCCTTGGCTCAGCAGGATAGAGCAACTGCCTCCTAAGCAGTAGGTCCTCGGTTCGATTCCGAGAGGGATCATTTTTAAATTCGAAAGATCGTGACTAAATACGATTAGTTTCTTAATATCACCAAAAAAACACACGTCATTTGTATATTAAATGACGTGTTTTTTTTCAATTGAAAGTGGAAAATAGTATGTTTATTTTTCTTAGTCGTATAAATGTTGAATAGCATAATTGGCTTCTGAAGGTGCAAACTGTTCTCCATAATCAGAAATTAATTGATCATATATTTCGCTGGTGGACATATTTTGATCTTTTCTATAATCCTTCGCACAATTTAGAGCTTCTAGATTCCAATCAGCTTGGAGGTTATCAACTGCATATTGGGCAGCGTCAGCCGGAAATTTTTCTCCATATTCTGAGGTTAACTGATCGTATAGTCCTCTTTTTGACATGTTTGAAAAACTTAAATAATCACGTGCATTATTTAGGGCCGCTAAATATTCTCCTGGAATTGCAGGTGTCGTGGGTGCTACAGGAGCAGGTGGTGTTTTGACTTTTGGTTGTTCTACTGGCTTTTCGGACTCTTTTTCAGATTCTTTTTTAGGCGTATCTGTTTTAAATTTAATAACAGTAAGATAGTTACCACTGTTTTCTTTTAATTGTCCTAACTTGCTTACAAATTCATATTTAATTTTTTCAGGAGAATTTTGATTGATCCCTGGACCATCGACTTCTACTGACCACTTTCCCTTTTTGTCAGCAGTTATTTTATCTAATACTTTTCCGCTTTTATCTTTAACTTTTATAAGTGCCTTAGGATTAGTCTTTCCTGAAATTGTTGCTCGATTGTTTTTGTCAGACTTAGTTTTGTAAGAACTATCATTGTTT
Organism: Companilactobacillus keshanensis; assembly: GCF_003946205.1. Lineage (GTDB taxonomy): Bacteria > Bacillota > Bacilli > Lactobacillales > Lactobacillaceae > Companilactobacillus > Companilactobacillus keshanensis. Next base: position 63,036 of record NZ_RHOS01000003.1, read on the forward strand.
GAGAAATTTAAATCAGTTACGGCCGTATTAGGAATCTTTCCAACGGTAATATCATATTTTTTTGAATTCTTACCGTTTTTTGACGAGACGATTTGATATTTTGAACTGTCATGTAATTTTTTGATATTAAATTGTCCCTCTATGTCAGTTTCTACTGTAAAAATAACCTTATCAGATTTTATAAGTTTAACCGTGGAGTATGGCAAAGCTTCTCCATAAAGAGTACCCGTGGTTTCTTTACCAGTTAACTTAATTTGGGAAGTTCCCAAGTGTATAACTGGAACGGGATTAAATTTATTATCGGCAAAAGTCACAATGGTTCGTGTAACTGGGAAAGAAATAATTATTGCAATCACGGCCGCGATAGATACTCCGATGACTGATTTTGTGTTTGGACCTAAGTTGTAGATTAGGGCAAAAATTATCCCTGTAAAGAGTATAAAAAGTATAATTCCCAAAGCATATATCATTAGTTAATTCTCCTTCATTATTTCGTATAAACTAAATTACATAATAATTTCAAAGAATTATTAAATTTAATCATAATAATTGATTATAGTTAACTTGTCATTTGTTTGAATAATTATTGGATCACAGAAATGTGATTTTTTTATTTTTCCTATTGAAATAATTTCTAAATGAGTTATAGTGTATATGCACGATAGATGTGAGGAGAATACAATGAAACATCAATTTTATACAAAATGCGCTTATTTTACAGCGGCTAGATATATGCGTTCGGTAGAAAAAATAGCCGATAAGGTCTATGCACCCACTAAGATGAAACCTGCCTATTCGTATATCATGATGAATATTGAAGATAATGACCCTTCTTCAATTATGAGTATTACCCATCAATTAGGGTATGATCGATCGTCAGTATCACGAATGGTTAAAACTTTGGCCGATAGAAATTTAGTTGAACTTTCTTCTAAAGGTAGATCAACAGTAGTATCCGTAACCACAAATGGAAGAGAATTTTTGGAAGTAGCTAATGAATGTCGCAACGAATTTGGTCAATTAACTGATGAACTTTTAGGAACGGATAAAACTCAAATGACAGCTCTACTAACAAGTAATGAAAAGAAATTAAGAGGGTAATTAAAATGATTGAATATAAAACAGTTAAGGTAGCAGGTTTAAATATTTTTTATCGTGAAAGTGGGAATATAACAAAACCAACTATGATTTTGTTTCATGGTTTTCCATCAGCCAGTCATATGTTTCGTAATTTAATGCCAGAGTTGGAAGATAGATTTCATTTGATTGCACCGGACTATCCAGGGTTTGGACAATCGGAATCTCCAGATCACAATAAATTCGAATATACTTTTGATCATTTGAGTCAAATAATGGAACAATTCTTGATGGAATTATCTATTGATAAGTTTTATATGTATGTCTTTGATTATGGTGCGCCGATCGGGTTTAAAGTTGCCGTTGATCATCCTGATTGGATTCAAGGTATTATCAGTCAAAATGGAAATATATATAAAGAAGGATTGGGGTCAAAGTGGGCTTCTAGACAAGATTTTTGGGATGATCCAACGGAAGAGAAACGTAATAGTTATAAAAACGCCTTTGATCCAAAGACAATTATCGGACAATATACATTTGGAACAAGAGAAAACGTGGTTTCTCCTGATGGATATATGCTAGATATCTCCTATACACACAATGAAGGTTATGCTCAAAGACAATTGGATTTGATTTTTGATTATCAAAATAATATTAAGTCATATCCAATTTTTCAAAAGTATTTACGTAATAATCAGCCGAAACTTTTGGCAGTTTGGGGTAAGAATGATCCATCGTTCATTTATCCTGGTGCTGAGGCGTTTAAAAAAGACGATAAGAATGTTGAAGTTGATCTGGTAGATAGTGGACACTTTGCTTTGGAGACGCATAGTAAAGTTATAGCCCAATTGATTAAGAATTTCTTCTAACGATAATTAAAAAGGAGTTCAATTAGATCAACATGTAATTTTGCCAATTACTGTTGGAAAATCGAAAAATAAGAGGGAAATAACATGCCATTAATGAGAATTGATATGATAAAAGGTCGTAACAAAAAAGAAATCAGGGATATTTTAGATATTTCATATAAGGTAGCAACTGATGAGCTGCATTTATTGCCACGTGACCGTTATCAAGTAGTCACGCAACACGATCCTGAAGAAATGATTATTTGGGATGTTGGTTTGGGTCTTGAAAGAACTGACAAGGTATTATTGTTCAGTTTGACATCTAGTCCGCGTGAAGAAATTGATAAAAAACATTTTTATGCAAGTCTAGTTAAGGCATTGCATGAAGAGACTGGTATTTCACCGTCCGATGTAATGATAAATATCACTAGTAATACTAAGTCTGATTGGAGCTTTGGTAATGGCGAAGCACAATTTATGAACGGCAAGTTATAAATTATAAAATTGAGCGCGACAGAACATCATTAAGACAAAGGGACACTGTAATCCAAAATCGGATTATAGTGTCCCTTTACTTTAAGTGGGTAATGTTATGATTTGTTGCATGTTTATGCTTTATATTCAATGACAATAATAGTCCTGTCTCAGATTCTTTTTTATATTTAATACCCTTTTTCTATTTAAGGAAGAGGACTAAGATAGAAATGTAAACAGTTTGAAGGTGATATTTTGATGGGTAATTCAAAATTATTTTCAGTATTTATGGTCATATTCTATGCTATTTTGCTTTATTTGGTGATTGCTGATAAAAACATGATAGCAATGTATATGATGGCGATCGGTATGCTCTTGGAGGCGGTCGTTAACTGTATCGGAACTTTCAAAAAAATTTGATAGGACGGCGATAAGATGGTTTATAAGGATTATTTCTTTGATGAACCGGTTTTTGATTTACATGACGGTGGATATGTTCCATTGGAAAAAACAGATGTACCAGAGAAACCTTTAAATATTCCTACGTTGTTACAGCCTGATAAGATTGAGGGAAATGATATTTATTATACTGTAACAGCTCAGGAAGGTGAAACTCAGATTCTACCGGGTAAGAAGACTAAAACTTGGGGATTTAGCGCTCCTCTATTAGGTAAAACGGTTGTCTTCAAACAAGGAGTTCATTATCATCTGCATTTAGTTAACAAATTACCAGAGGTAACCACCTTTCATTGGCATGGATTAAATGTAACAGGACCAATTGTAGATGGGGGTCCGCATGCACCGGTTTATCCAGGCGGTAGTCGTGATATTGATTTTACCTTGGATCAACCTGCACAAACGGATTGGTTACATCCACATCCATGTCCAAATACTGCGCGCCAAGTGTGGAACGGTTTAGCAGCTGAAGTTATTGTAACCGATCAAGAAGAGGCCAAATTGCCTTTCCCTAGAAATTATGGTGTTGATGATATTCCAATTATTTTACAAGATAGAAATTATCATGATAATCAACTAGACTACAAGGCTGATTATGATATGGATGGGACCCTTGGTAAATATGCAGTTATTAACGGAACTATCAATGGGATCTTTAATGTGACGACTCAACGTGTTCGTTTAAGAATTTTAAACGGATCGAATCGTCGTGAATGGAGATTACACTTTAATGATGATCATCAGTTTACACAAATAGCATCTGATGGGGGAACTTTGCCAGAGCCAGTTGAGTTAACTAAACTTATGATAACTACAGCTGAGCGTGATGAAGTTATTGTAGATTTTGGAGATAAAAAACCTGGTGATGTTGTTACTTTAATGAGCGATGACATACCTATTCTCAAATTTAAGATTGGTAGTTATTCTAGACAAGATGTTAAATTACCAAAATGTCTCAATGTTATTCCTAAACCGGTTGTTACACCTGATAGTAAAATTGTACATACAGTAATGTCAGGTATGGACGATCAAGTAAGACTAGACGGTAAGCTATTTGATATGCAGAGGATTGATCGTAAACAAAAGATTGGCGATACGATTCTTTGGGATGTCACGAATACAAATGATATGGATAAGGGTATGATTCATCCTTTCCATTTACATGGTTGTCAGTTCTTAGTTTTAAGTAGAAATGGCAAAGATGTCTATCCTAATGAACATGGTTGGAAAGATGTTGTTGGGGTTAATGCAGGTGAAACAGTTCGAATCGCTGTGAAATTTTCTAAATTTGGAATCTATATGTATCACTGTCATATTTTGGAACACGAAGATACGGGTATGATGGCTCAAATTGAAGCATATGATCCAGATCATGAACATAAATTCCATTTGATCAGCATGGAAGAAATGATGAATGGCGGAAATAATAATTAGTAACAAAATGCCATTTTTTTCGATTAATTATATTAAATCTACATAAGCAGCCGGATATTATTCCGACGGCTTATTTTTTTGGAAAGGTGTGATTTCCAAAGTAGGTTATACTATTTGGACTTTGACATAATTTCCATTGAGTTAATTTGCTCTAACATCCTAATTATTAATTATATTATAATATTCAAATACTTATGTGGATCAGCAGTCAGGGAACTGTTTCATTTTTTTGATTTCAAGAAATTTTGATAAGGAAGATCGATCATATAAAAATTCTATCCTTAAAAAATCATCTAAACGATAGTATCAAAATCGTATATTAAAAATAACAGTTTCACAGACGTTTTGTAAAACGCTTACATAAGTGACCGGAATGTTTGCCGACGGCTTTTTTTTCAGGTAGATTAAACTTATGGCGTATTAAGAGGGTGTTCTTTTGGAAGCAAAAAGGGATTATAGAAAAAGATTAGGCTACTTGGCTTTTGCCATTGTGTTTATTGCGGCGGCTAATGCCTTGATGGTCGATAGTAATGTAGGAAGTGCGGTTTGGATGGCATCAGGTGTTAATATCTCAAAACTCATCAATGTTGATTATGGGACAACACTGTTTTTCTATGCGATCATAGTGTCCGTAGTCAATCAATTCTTATTAAAGAAATTTGATGGGCATGTCTTTATTTCAAATTTATTATTTTCAGTTCCATTTAGTTATTTGATGGGCTTTTTTACGAAATTATATTTACCACTGCATATTGAGAGACTAGGTTTATTTTGGCAAGTTGTGATCGATATCATTGGGCTACTTGGAGTATCTATTGGTGCTTCAATTTATCAGCGCTGTAATATTATTCAACATCCCAATGATGAATTGGCTTATATCTTAAGATTTAAATATTTACATGGTTCAGCAGGTTGGGGACAAGTATTCAGTTATTTACCACCAGTGACTATCATGGTTATTTGTTATTTTCTTACTGGGAAAATTTATTCAGTCGGAATCGGGACTATTTTGGCAATATTCTTCCAAGGATATATGATCGGAAAGGCCGACTTTTTAGTCATTCCGTCATTAAAACATCATTATAATCTTTAGAAAATGATATAATACAATACAAGAGTTTACATAAGCGGCCGGAATTTATCGGCTGCTTATTTTTTATTAAGAAGGTGGGAGCTTGGAAGCAAAAGGGGATTTCAAAAAGCGATTAGGGTATTTAGCGTTCTCAATTTTCTTTAATGCGGCATCAAATGCACTGATGATCGACAGTAACGTTGGTAGTGCAGTATGGATGGCGTCTGGGGTCAATATTTCCAATTTGATTCGTGTTGATTATGGAACGACATTATTTGTTTATGCAATTTTAGTGGCTGTTACTAATCAAATATTATTGAGAAAATTTGATGGGCATGTCTTTATTTCAAATATTTTATTTTCATTGCCATTTAGTTATTTAGTAGGATTTTTTACAAAATTATATATACCTTTACATTTTGAACAAATGAATATGATTTGGCGCATTGTGATCGATGTTATCGGCCTGTTAGGTGTTTCAATGGCCGTCTCAGTCTATCAGCGTTGTAATATTATTCAACATCCCAATGACGAATTGGCTTATCTATTGCGATTTAAATATTTGCGTGGTTCAGCAGGTTGGGGTCAAATAGTCAGTTATTCACCACCACTTATCATTATGGTTATTTGCTATTTTATCAGTGGTAAGATTTATGCTGTCGGGATTGGTACGGTCTTAGCAATATTCTTCCAAGGATATATTATCGGAAGAATGGATAAGATCGTTATTCCTTCATTAAAACACCATTACAACCTTTAAATTTGGTTTAATCTTTAGTTAAAAAGTATTAAATAGAAAGAAATTCATCAAAAGTAGAGTTACAATAAAAAGTTTATAAGCTATTGAGAATGAAATTTATATGGGGTACTATTATATCTAGGACCATCAGGTAGAAACAACTGATCCTTCCCGGAGATGAGATTATATCTCATCTTTTTTTGTGTGAGGACTAAAAAAGCGTGTTCCAATTGGATAGACAATTGGGACGCGCTTTTAAATATCATTAAATACTAGAGTTTCATTTTCAACGGTTATTCTGTTACGGCCCTGATTCTTCGACTCGTATAGATATTGATCAACACGATTGAAGAGATCATTGATATTTTTGTCTGACGATTGAAGTCTTGATACACCCAGTGAGATACGAATATCTAATTTCTTACCTTCGTATTCAACAGGATCTTTGATCAAATCATTTCTGATATCTTTGATAATTTCTAAAGCATCCTCAGGTGTAGTTCCTCTAAAGATGATGATAAATTCTTCACCACCGAAGCGGAATATTTGCCCACGAGTAGTCTTCCTGAAAAGTTCCTTTTCAAATATTGTTGCCACATGTCTTAAAACCATGTCACCGGCAGTATGACCATAGGTATCATTGAAATCTTTAAAGTGATCAATATCAAACATGGTCATTGTTAGTGGAACATCGAGATCTTTACTGTAAACTTTGAAGACTTCTTTTGATACGTCATCGAAATTAGCTCTATTTCTGATACCGGTCAATTCATCATAATTAACTTTAGTTGATAAAGCATTGTAATTATTGAAGGAATCACGAATCCATTTAGCGATATATCGAATGATTGACATATAGACAATGAATCCAACCAACATGTTTATTGTGTAGTAAAGCGTGAATTTATGGAATGACCAAATTATGACCCACCAGATCGCACCATAGATTACTTGCAGAATTAGGTATTTCCACTCAGAATTCAATAATTTATTGGTATTTTTAGAAATATACGTGACTGTTAGAGCTAACATAATTGTTAAAACTATAAATAATAGTAGGAAGCTGTTATTTCCGCTTAAAAGATGGTGTCCAAAGACGTAAATCGGCATGGCAATATTCATAAACTCAATTACATAATTTTGCATGGTATATAAACTATACAAAAGTAAGGTTAATTGCGTGGTGGCATAAAACCAGCTTCGCGTATCTCCAGAGTTTAAAGCCTTGAAGATATGTTGAACTAAAATCATGCTTATGGCTAAGATAATACCTTCAGTTATTTGAAGTGCTATCTTTGTAAACTTTCTATCACTATTATTCATGATGTTTTCAAATGAATAAGCTGAAACTGTAATGATAGTGATTAGTCCTACTGTAATTAAACCAATAATGATCGCATTAATATTACCGTCGACACTTAAAAGTGATTGGAGACCAGCAATGTTATTTAGTGACATTCTTCACCCCTAAACTAAGATATAAAATATTTACTTAACACATTAACACTAAATTAAGATTTTTTTATGAAATTATCAAAATTATTATTTTAAAATTTAAGTATATACGATTTATAGTATAGAATATACTGTATCTATATTGGAGGAAATTAATGTGAAAGTTATAGTAGTTGGTTGTACACATGCAGGGACAGCTGCCGTTGATCAGATTTTAAAAGATCATCCCGAAACAGAAGTTGCGGTTTATGAACGTGACGATAATATTTCCTTTTTATCTTGTGGGATAGCTTTATATTTAGGACGCAAGGTAAAAAAATTGGAAGACATGTTTTATGCTGATCCTGAAACTTTGGAAAAATTAGGTGCTAAAGTTTGCATGAAACACGATGTTTTAAAAATTGATGCTAAGAATAAAAAAATCATGTGTGAAAATTTGGAAACACACGACGTTTTTGAAGATAGTTATGACAAATTGATCATGACGACTGGTTCATATGTTCAAGTTCCGCCAATCATGGGAATTGATAATTCCAAGATTTTGATGTGTAAGAGTTATGCTCAAGCTAAGGCTATCTACGAAACAGCCAAGGACAATAAACATATTGCTATCGTTGGTGCGGGATATATCGGAGTAGAGTTAGCTGAAAGTTATGCGAATACTGAACATGAAGTTACGTTGATTCAATCAAATAATCAAGTTTTGAATCATTATTTAGATCCATCAATGTCAGATAATGTCGTTGATCTCCTTAAAGAACATGGAGTAAATGTATTTTTAAATGAGCATGTAACTGGTTTTAGCGGCGATGATCAGGTTGTGATCGAAACTAGTACAGAAGACCACAGGGCTGATTTAGTGATCGTTTGCACTGGATTTATCGCTAATACTGATTTGTTACGTGGACAAGTTGAAATGGATCGCCATGGCGCTATCATTATTAATGAATATGTTCAAACATCTGATCCTGATATTTATGCAGCGGGGGATGCTTGTACGGTTAACTTTAATCCGACTGGAAAATCATCATATATGCCTTTAGCAACTAATGCCATCAGACAAGGTGCTTTGGCAGGAGTGAATGTTTTTGGTAATATTCAAAAATATATGGGTACACAAGCTACTTCAGGAATGGAATTGTTTGGACACACCGTCGCTTCAACAGGTCTGACGTTAACAAATGCTTTGGAACATGGATTTAATGCTGATGCTGTGGTATTTATTGATTATTATCGTCCTGAATATATGCCAACTACGGAGATGTTAACGATTAGATTAGTTTACGATAAGGATAGTCGTAAGATTTTAGGTGCGCAATTCTTTAGTAAACATGAAGTTGCCCAATCTGCTAACACAATATCAGTATGTATTCAAAATAATAATACGATTGATGATTTGGCCTTCATTGATATGTTATTCCAACCAAATTATGATAATCCATTTAATTATTTGAATTTAGTTGGTCAAATGGCCGTCGATAAAGAACGAGGCTGTGATCAAGAATAATGAATCTCTGTTTGAAATATTTTAAATCGAATTTAATTTCTATATAAAAATAGGGGTTGCATCACACTTAAATTTTCTTAAAAGTGTGATGCAACTCCTTTTTATTCGTCACCATTTAGTTTTAGCAAATGTGGTCGACCATAGAAATAACCTTGTCGCAGATCTATTTCTAATGAATCAGCTAGTCGATCGTCATTTTTGTCTTCAATACCTTCTAAAATAAATCGTTGGTTATGTTGTTTCGTAAAGTCGCGCCAAAAAATGACTTTATTTTCAATGTCAGGATCACGAAATTTTTCAGAGAAGTTTTGAATGGCGAATTTCATTTCATCGGCAAGTGGAACTAGTGAATTGATATGTTCCAATTTATTTTCGCCAGTACCGACGTCATCCAAACTAAAATCCATTCCGTAATCCTTGAATTGCTTGATCAAAGGAATCATCTGTTCATTGGTCCATTGCTCATTACCAGGTTCTTCTGTTAATTCAACGACTAATTTTAGTGGGCGCAATTGGCTTTGAGAAAGAATAATAGCCTTTCTTACTTCGGGGTCCATTAATTGCGTACGATTGAGGTTAACTGAAACTGAGCCAATTTTTAATGACAATAGTTTGGTAGTTGCAATTAGTACCTCGGCCAGAGTATGCGAAGGGATATCTGAAAAATGGATCGGAGGGCGCCAGCCTTCTGGAGTATCACGCTTCATCAATAATTCATAACCGATTAAGGTATTATTGTACTTATTTAGCTGTGGTTGAATAAAGTATCTATACATAGTTATCCCCTAATCATAATAATACCTATATTATAGATCCAGACGCATATCATGATGCAAGATTCCAGCATCGAGATATTGATCACTGACAACGTGTAACCCTAGCTTCTTGTAGAATTTTTGCGCTTGATCTTGTGCACCTAAAATAATATATTGGTAATCTTTTTGTGCGTTTTTAAAAATATCTTTTAATAAAAATGAGGCTAAGCCTTGTTTGCGGAATTCTTTTAAGACCGCAACGCGTTGAACATGGACACCATTATCCTCAGTTGGAAAATAGCGGGCTGTCCCTGCAGGTTTTCCATCAACATATAAAGTAGCGTATGTACAAGAGTTTTCCATTTCATCTACTTCTAAAGAAGAAGGAACGTTTTGTTCTTCTACGAAGACTTTTTTTCTGATCATTAAATCATCTTGGTATATTTGTGAGTTCAAATCATCTGAATATTTTATTTCTCTCATGATATCTCTCCTAGCTTTTAAGTAATTTTACTTTAAATTTATGGATAATAGAAGAGTATTAGGACTTCTTATGTATTTGGGTACATTAGTTGATATAATGAAATCGATTACTTCGTTTATCGAAATCACTGGAGGGATAAACATGCGTTATTTATCTGCTGAGGATATAAAAAGAGTTTTAACAATGAGAGATGCAATTGAGGAAGATAAAAAGGCCTTGAAACTGTACTCTGAGGGTAAGGCCGATATACCTTTGAGAACAAACTTATCAGTTGAAGGATATGGTCAAGGTCTTTATATGCCGGGATCGACAAGTGGTAATGAACCAACATTAGGTTTGAAGATAGTTGCCGTCTACCCTGACAATCCTAAGTTAGGTTTGCCAAGTGTCCCAGCAACGATGATCACACAGGATGCCAAAACAGGTATTGTTAATGCAATTCTTGACGGAACTTATTTAACTCAATTAAGAACTGGAGCAGTTCAAGGAGCGGCAACAGATCTGTTGGCCAAAGAGGATGCTAAAACGGCTCTTCTGATAGGTACCGGTGGTCAGGCATTAACACAACTAGAGGCTATGTTAACAGTTAGGGATTTAAATTTAGTCTATATCTTTGATCGTAACCGTGAAAAGGCAGATGACTTCTGTAAAAAAGCACAAAAAGAATTTGTTGATAAATTTGATAGCAAGTTTGTTGCTGTTGATGATCCGAATGAAGTCGTAGCTAAAGTTGATATTATTACTAGTGTCACAACTGCTAAATCGGCCACATTTGATGGTGAACTTGTTCAACCAGGCACACATATTAATGGCGTAGGAGCGTATACACCAGATATGTGTGAAATACCGGTTTCTGCTTTAAAAAAAGCCGACAAGATAATTTTTGATACTTTAGATGGAGTGTTGGCTGAAGCAGGTGATATAATTCAGCCATTAGAAAAAGCTCTAATAAAAAAGACTGATTTTGATGGTGAGCTCGGACAACTAGTTAATAAAAGCATCAAAGGACGCAAGAGCGATTCAGATATAACAATTTTTAAGACCGTTGGAACAGCCGTTTTGGACATAATTGTGGCAGATAAGATAGTTAAACAGGCAAGTTTACAAAATATTGGCACAATTCTTAATTAGAGTACCTAATGATTAAATTTATTTTTAGAATATGATAAGGTTATACTTAAAGGTATATCAAATATTACTTCATTATATGAAAGATTTATTCGCAAATGATGATGAGTATTTAGATATGAAAAGATGTAATCTATATATTGAATAGGCATGGGAGGTATTATCATTGAAAGTTGTAGTCGTTGGTTGTACGCACGCCGGAACAGCCGCTGTGGAACAAATTCTCAAAGATCATCCAGAAACTGACGTTACTGTATATGAACGTGAAGATAATATTGCATTTTTGTCTTGCGGAATTGCTTTATACCTAGGTAGAATTGTTAATCGTTTGGAAGATATGTTCTACGCTGACCCTGATACATTGAAACAAGATGGCGCCGACGTTAAAATGAAACATGAAGTGTTAAAAATTGACTCTAAAAAGAAAATACTCGTTGTTAAAGATCTTGAAACTGGAAAAGAATTTGAAGATAGCTATGATAAGTTGATCATGACTACTGGATCAAAGACTTATACACCAGTTTTAAAGAACTTTGATAATCCACGCATTTTGTTATGTAAAAATTATGAACAAGCCCAACAAATTTATGAATCAGCTAAAAATTATCAAAGCATTGCTATCATTGGTGGTGGCTATGTTGGTGTTGAATTGGCTGAAAGCTATGCCAATACAATTCACAATGTTACATTGATCCATGCTGGTGAACAGGTATTAAACCATTATATTGATAAACCAATGTCTGATAAAATTGTTGATCTTTTAAGAGACCACTATGTTGATGTCTTTTTAAATGAACGTGTTTCTGGTTTTGAAGATGGTGATGAGATCACTATCAAGACTAATAAAGGTGAGCACAAGGCTGATTTGATCATTGTATGTACCGGTTTTGTTGCAAACACTGATCTTTTGAAGGGTCAGGTTAAGACTGGTCAGCATGAAGAAATTATCGTTAATGAATATGTTCAATCATCAGATCCTGATATTTATGCAGCAGGAGATTCATGTTCAGTTAACTTTAATCCTACACAAAAACCTGTTTATATTCCCTTAGCTACTAATGCCGTTCGTCAAGGATTTCTAGCCGGGAAAAATGTTTTTGGGGATGTTCAAAAATATATGGGAACTCAAGCTTCAACGGGTTTGGAATTATTCGGTCATACTTTAGCCTCAACTGGTGCAACGTTAAAAAATGCACTAGAGGATGGCATTAATGCAGATTCAGTTATGTATAATGATTACTATCGTCCAACTTTCATGCCAAGTAATGAAATGTTGATGATAGATTTAGTTTATGATAAGGATACTAGAAAAATCTTGGGTGCTCAATTATTCAGCAAGCATGAAGTTGCACAGTCGGCTAATGCTTTGTCGATCAGTATTCAAAATGGTAATACTATTGATGATCTGGCCTTTGTTGATATGTTGTTCCAACCAAATTATGATAATCCATTTAACTACTTGAACTTAGTAGCTCAAATGGCGATTGCTAAAGAAGAACAAGAAGCTAAGAAGTAGTCCGTTAGGGCTATTTTTTTTGCTTTTTTGCCTGCGTTTGCGAGAAATTCCATCTGTTGTGGGACCGGTCCCACAACAGTTGGAATTACTCGACATTGCTGGCGTCATAAAAGACAAAAAAAAAACGAAGACTCAAATGAGCACTTCGTTTTTAGTATATTTAAATAATTAGGATTATTTAACTGATGGTGTACCGAACCATTCGATACGTTCTTTAGTTGTTTCTGTAATAGCTTTTGCACCAGGTGCTAGTAACTTACGTGGGTCATAACCCTTAGCATCGATATCTTGATCTTTGCCAGCTTCGATATATTCACGAGTTGCTTTAGCAAATGATAATTGTAATTCAGTATTAACGTTAACTTTTGAAATACCCATTGAGATAGCCTTAATGATTTGTTCCTTAGGGATACCTGAACCACCATGAAGAACAAGTGGTGTCTTGATTTGTGCAGCTAATTCTTCAAGACGATCAAAGCTTAAGCCTTTCCAGTTTGAAGGGTAAACACCGTGAATGTTACCAATACCAACGGCAAGATAGTCAACACCAGTAGCGTCAAGAGTCTTAGCTTCTTCAACATCAGCTAATTCACCAAGACCAGTAATACCATCTTCAGTACCACCAATTGAACCAACTTCAGCTTCAACAGAGATGCCTTTAGCATGAGCTAATTTAACGATTTCCTTTGTCTTTTCAAGGTTTTCGTCGAATGGTAAGTCATGGCCATCAAACATAACAGAGTTGTAACCAACTTCGATACATTCCTTAGCGGCTTCGTAGTTACCGTGATCCAAATGCATGATAACTGGAACTGTGATACCCATTGATTTGATAGTGTCTTGTACTAGGTGTAGACATAATTCATATCCACCCATGTACTTAGCAGCACCCATTGATGTTTGAACTAATACAGGTGTCTTTGTTTCTTGGGCTGCTTCTAGAATTGAGCGAGTCCATTCCAAGTCGTTGATGTTAAAAGCACCAACAGCATATTTTCCTGCACGAGCTTGTTTGAAAATTTCGTTTCCGTTTGTTAAAACCATCGATAATCCTCCAATAAATTCATCTTTAGAATACACTCATCATTTTAACGCAAAACACGAATAATTAGTATCTTTTTACAAAACTATTTACAGTAAAGTATCGGTTTTGAAATGAAAATAGGCTATAAAAGCTATTATATAAAGGATTACTAAAATTATTAAAATAATCCACCAGTATTTTTTGCTGTCGGATTTGATAAGAGTATTATAAATTGCCATGACAAGAAAAAATGCTACGAGAGTAGTAAAGACGCTTAAAGTAATCAGTAAGGGTAAATTTATCATAATAATATTATTATATCAGAATATTTTCTGAAAACTCTCATTGATTGATTAGTCTTGACTACGTTAGGCTTATCAGGTCATTTCTGATATAATTTGAACAGTTATTGAGGTGAATACTTTGGATAAAATTAAAGTTATGACAGTCTTTGGAACAAGACCAGAGGCAATTAAAATGGCACCACTAGTTTTAAAATTAAAGCAAAATAGTGATCGTTTTGAGACGGTGACCGTCGTTACTGCTCAACATCGTGAAATGTTGGATTCCGTATTAGAAATATTCAAGATCAAACCTGATTATGATTTGAATATTATGAAGGAACGTCAAACATTAAGTGGGATCACGGGCCTAGTTCTTAAAGAACTTGATAGTATTATTGAAAAGGAAAATCCCGATATTGTCCTTGTCCATGGTGATACTACGACAACTTTTAGTGCTGCACTATCAGCCTTTTACCATCAAACAAGTATTGGTCATGTGGAAGCTGGACTTAGAACTTGGAATAAGTACTCTCCATGGCCAGAAGAAATGAATCGCCAGATGACAGATGATCTCGCTGATCTGTATTTTGCTCCTACTAATGAGAGTAAAGCTAATCTGTTAAAAGAAAATCATAAGGGTGATAATATCTTTGTTACTGGTAATACAGCAATTGACGCTTTAAGTAGTACGGTTCATCAAGACTATCATCATGATATTCTGGATATTATCGATCCTAATAAGAGAATGATCTTGGTAACAATGCATCGTCGTGAGAATCAAGGAGAACCCATGAGGCAAGTCTTCAACGCTATGAAAAAAGTTGTCGAGAAACATGAAGATATTGAATTGATCTATCCAGTTCATCTGAATCCAGTTGTTCAAAAGACCGCTAAAGATATCCTAGGAGATGTTGATCGGGTTCATTTGATCGATCCATTAGACGTTGTAGACTTTCACAATCTAGCATCTAAGAGCTACTTTATTATGACCGATTCCGGTGGTGTTCAAGAAGAAGCACCATCACTAGGTAAACCAGTTCTTGTTTTGCGTGATACGACTGAACGTCCAGAAGGTGTCGAAGCTGGCACCCTGAAATTAGTTGGGACGGATGCTAATGTCGTTGAAACAGAAATGAACAATCTATTAGATGATGACTCTGAATACCAACGTATGGCCAATGCTAAGAATCCTTATGGTGACGGAAGGGCTTCTGAACGAATCTTGGATTCTATTAGTTATTACTTTAAACAAATAGATCAAAAACCAAATGAATTTGAATAATTTGGTTCAAAAAACTAAATAAAATAATTACAAACTGTGCACTTCTCAAGACCACCTGTATGCAATTCTGATACATTATATCAGAATTAGTCAACAAGTGGTCTTTTTTTATTCTAAAAAATATTTTTTTGTTTAATATTAGAAAACTTTTTTATTAAATTTTGTCTAATAAAAATTTGAGATTTGGAAATTTATTATCTAACAATATTAATAACCATTTTATTATTAAATAGGCTTTTTTTACCTAAAATACATTTGCATACATTTAGCTTGTGAAATCTTTTATATTAAATAATCGTTATATTAAGAAATTACTAATCATAAGCCAAGCCATTTAGATTGTAAGCGATTTCTTAACATGGTATATTCTCGGTGAACCAAATCTAATTGAAGGAGCAAATAGTTATGTCAGAGGTTTTACAAAAGTACTTGAGAGAAAATTTAGACGATCTTAAGCAAAAAGGACTTCTCAACTCAATCGATGTTCTGGAAGATCACAACGGACCAATTATTAAGATTAATGGTCGTGAGATGATCAACTTGGCATCAAATAACTACCTAGGATTTGCCAATCGTGATGAATTAAAGGATGCAGATATGGCTGCTACCAAAAAATGGGGTGTCGGTGCTGGTGCCGTTCGTCCTATCAATGGTACTTTGATGATTCATAAAGAATTAGAAGAAAAAATTGCTCAATTTAAAGGTACGGAAGCAGCAATTGCTTTTCAATCAGGTTTCAACTGTAATATGGGGGCAATTTCAGCAGTTATGACAAAGAAAGATGCAATTTTGTCAGATGAATTGAATCACGCTTCTATTATTGATGGTTGTCGTTTATCCGGTGCCAAAATTATTCGTGTTAAGCATCAAGATATGGATGATCTTCGACTAAAGGCCAAAGAAGCAACAGAGAGTGGACTTTACGAAAAAATCATGTATATCACAGATGGCGTTTTCTCAATGGATGGGGATGTTGCCAATCTTCCGGATGCTATTAAAGTAGCAGAAGAATATAACCTTATAACGTATGTAGACGATGCCCATGGATCTGGAGTTATGGGTCACGGTAAAGGAACTGTTAAACATTTTGGACTTCAGGACAAAATCGACTTCCAAATGGGTACTTTATCAAAGGCTATCGGAGTTGTCGGCGGATATGTTGCTGGAACTAAGGAATTGATCGAGTGGCTAAAGGCGAGAGGACGTCCGTTCTTATTCTCAACTTCACTTACACCAGGGGCTTCAGCGGCATGTATTGCTTCATTAGATTTGATTATGGATCATCCTGAATATGTTGATCAATTATGGGATAATGCAAAATATTTCAAGGAAAATCTTGAAAGAATTGGCTTTACTCTTTCAAAATCAGAATCACCTATTACACCGGTTATTCTTGGTGATGAAAATAAGACACAACAGTTTTCAAATAAATTGATTGAAAATGGCGTTTACGTTAAGCCGATCGTTTACCCAACTGTTCCTCTAGGAACTGGACGTATTAGAAATATGCCAATGCGTACACACACTAAAGAAATGCTGGATCAAGCTATCACCGTGTACGAAAAAGTTGGTAAAGAGTTAGATTTAATTTAAAAAAATCACTTACCTTATTGGAGGATTTCACGATGAAAAAAGTTATGGTAACAGGTTGTTTAGGTCAAATTGGATCAGAATTGGTAGCAAAATTAAGAGAAATGAATGGTCCTGATAGTGTTATTGCTACAGATATCAGAAGACCACTCGACAACCCAACTGTTCAAGGCGGACCTTTTGAAGAATTAGATGTTAATGATTATGACCACATGCTACAAATTGCAAAAGATAATAATGTTGATACCTTGATTCATTTAGCAGCACTTCTATCAGCCGTAGCTGAAAAGAAACCTCAACTGGCTTGGAATTTGAATATGGGTGGATTAGTAAATGCCCTCGAAGTTGCACGTGAACTAAACTTGAAATTCTTTACTCCAAGTTCAATTGGATCATTCGGTCCAAACACTCCAAAAGATAATACTCCACAAGATACTCTTCAAAGGCCAACTACAATGTACGGTGTAACTAAAGTTTCAGGTGAATTATTGTGTGACTACTATCATACAAAATTTGGCGTAGATACACGTGGCGTTCGTTTCCCTGGACTTATTTCATATAAGACACTACCAGGTGGAGGAACAACTGATTACGCTGTAGATATTTACTATGAAGCACTTAAAAAGGGTTCATATGAATCATTCATTAAAGAAGGTACATACATGGATATGATGTATATGCCAGATGCCATCGATGCAGTTATCAAATTAATGAATGCTGACCCAGACAAGTTAGAACATAGAAATGCCTTCAATATTACAGCTATGTCATTTAAACCAGAAGACATTAAAGCATCTATCCAAAAAGTTATGCCAGAATTCGATATGACTTACAATGTTGACCCAATGCGTCAAGCAATTGCTGACTCATGGCCAAATAGTATCGACCCAACATGCGCTAAAAAAGAATGGGGCTTTTCTCCAAACTATGACTTAGACGCAATGACAAAAGACATGCTTGATAAATTAAAGGATAGAGTAAATCAAGGATAATAATTCTTGTTTAACTCAGAGGTGAACAAATGGGAGAAGGAACAACTGATCTAAAGAAAAATATTGGATTTGTTGCTGCTTTGTCCACCGTAATGGGTACAGTTATTGGTGCAGGTGTATTTTTCAAGGCTGCTGTAGTTTCTGAAGCTACAGGAACTGTAAGTCTATCACTGCTGGCTTGGTTCTTAGGTGGTGTTATTACCATCTGTGCCGGTTTGACTGCCGCTGAACTGGCTGCTGCAATACCTGAAACTGGTGGAATGATGCGCTATATAGAATATACTTACGGAAAGAAGCCGGCCTTTTTACTAGGTTGGGCTGAAACTGTAATATATTTTCCTGCCAATATAGCCGCATTAGCAATTATATTCAGTACACAATGCATTAATTTGTTTGGCTTAAGTCCAAGTTTACTGGTTCCGATAGGAGTAGCAATAGCCTTATTCCTAACTTTGACTAACTTATTAGGTTCTAAAGTTGGTGGGCATGTACAGTCGTTTACGACACTCTTCAAACTTATTCCTATCATCGTAATTGTTGTCTTTGGTTTATTCGCTAAATCAGACGTCCAAATCAGTTTGTTCCCAGTCACAGCTGGTAAAGACTTAGGTATCGCCACTGCTTTAGGACATGGGCTACTTGCCACGATGTTTGCATACGATGGCTGGATTCATGTTGGTAATATTGCTGGAGAGATGAAGAACCCTAGAAAACATCTACCACAGGCCATCTTGATTGGATTGGCCGGTATCATGGTCGTTTATATGTTGATCAATTATGTGTTCCTTAAAACAATGCCAATTGGTCAAATTATTGGTAACAATAACGCCGCCTCAGACGTTTCCACCATGTTATTTGGTGAATTAGGTGGTAAATTAGTAACAATCGGTATCTTAATATCCGTATTCGGAGCTATCAACGGATATACAATGACAGGTATGCGTATCCCTTACGCAATGGCATTGGATAATACATTACCGTTCAGTAAACAACTAAAAAAATTATCTCAAAACGGTATTCCCATTAATTGTGGTATCTTACAAATCGCAATTGCTTGTCTTATGATTTTCTTAGGTGCATTTAATACCTTGACCGATATGCTGATCTTTGTAATCTGGATTTTCTACACGATGACATTCCTTGCTACTATGATTCTTAGAAAACGTGAACCAGACATGCATAGACCCTACAAAACCCTCTTTTACCCTGTAGTCCCGATTATTGCCATTCTCGGAGGCTCCTTCATTGTAATTAATACATTGTTTACCCAAACAATACTTGCTTTAGTAGGATTAGCATTGACGTTCATCGGATTACCTATCTACCTATATAAATCAAAGCAAAAAGTAGATACAGAATAAAAGAATAAAAGAATAACCATGCCAAATTGGTATGGTTATTTTTGTTGCTCAAAATTTACCACTAAACATCAAATATTTACCACTTGTCAAAATCTTTAATACAAATACATCATTCAGTTTAAAATAATGTTCATAAATAAAAAGGAGGTTACCTTTATGAAATTATTACAGACAGTGGCATTAACGAAAAGATTCGGTAACAAAACAGCTGTAGATAACATTTCTTTAACGATTGATCAAGGTAAGATGGTGGCCTTACTAGGACCAAATGGTGCCGGCAAGTCAACAATCATAAATATGTTGATAGGAATGATTCAGCCAAATAGTGGTCAAATAATTTTTGATGGGAAAGTTACCAATATTGGTGATTATAGAATGGAAATTGGTGTTGTTTTTCAAGGTAGTGTCTTAGATAAGAAATTAACCGTTAAAGATAATATTATGATGCGATCCAAGATGTACTCACGCCCGGTGAATGTTAAGAATTTAATTGAAAAATTTGAATTAAAAAATATATGGAAGCAAAAATATGGCAGCCTTTCTGGAGGTCAAAGAAGGCGTGTAGATATAGCCCGTGCATTAATTAGCAGTCCTAAATTATTGTTTCTCGATGAACCATCAACTGGTTTGGACATTCAAACGAGAACTAAAATATGGGAAGTATTAGATGAGTTGCGAAAAGATACAGGTTTAACAATTGTTTTTACGACGCATTATTTAGAAGAATCTCAAAATGCAGATTATATTTATATCATTGATCAAGGTAAATTAATTGCCGAGGATACGGTCTTGGGATTACAGAAAAAATATACAAAGAATATCTTAAAACTGACATATATTAATGGAACATCAAAGACAATGACAATTGATAGTAAGGACGAAGCACTCGGAATTTTGTTTGAAGAAGATACAAATATCAATGATTTTGAATATCGACCAGGCACTATGGATGACGTTTTTATGAACTTAACCGGAAAGTATATTCGTTAATATGAATGGATTAATTCAACGAAATCTAAAGATTTATTTTTCTGATAGAAGTGGAATTTTCTTTTCCCTGATGGGAGCAATGATTTCTTTTGTACTATATTTGGTCTTTTTGAGTCAAAATATGATCAATAATTGGAGCAGTGTACCAGACACGAAGTTGTTACTTGATCCATGGTTAATTGGTGGTACGATGACAATTACCGCCATTACAACCACATTGAGTAGTCTAAGCTTGATGGTTCAAGATCGTGAAAAAAACATTTTGGCAGATCTAAGTTTGACCGATACTGGGTTTATAGGAATTCAATTCTCTTATTTAATAACGGCCATGATCGTTGGTGTCATAATGCAATTAATCATGTATTTTGTTATGAGTATTTACTTTATGATAGTCGATAAAAATCCTTTGAATTTACTACTTATACCACAAATTTTTGGTATTGCTATCTTGAGCAGTTTTATTTGGACAATTTTTAACTTATTACTGTTATCATTTGCTAAGAAAGTTGATACTTTAGGTAAAATAGCTACCATAGTTGGAACAGCCTCTGGATTTTTTGCGGGTGTTTATATTCCAATCGGATTCTTACCAAACGGTGTTCAAAATGTTATGAAATATACACCGGCCTTGTATAATACTGCTCTTTATCGAGATGTTTTAATGAAATCTCAGCTGCAGAACTCATTTAGAAATTTATCTGCGGGTACAAACGGATTTAAAGAAGCAATGGGGGTCAGCGTTAAGTTCGGACAGCATATTTTAACAATTCAACAAGATATGTTAGTAACTTTGGCCTTTGCGATCGTGATTATGGTGCTAGTTATTTTGATTTCCAATATTAGTCGTCGAGTAGTTACTAGTAAAGTGTGATTTAAAGGGGAACTCCATATGAAAATAAACTTCAATCAAGATGATAAAATTCCTAAAAATGAAATTGATGTCATAGTTCGGTCCGCAAATTTTTCTGATGAGGTTCAGGAATTAATGCGAAAATTGGAAGAATTGAGTGCCAAATTTTCGGCTATACCATTGTCAGTTGACGATCGTGTAGTCATGGTTCAAATTAAGCAAATTATTGCTATTGAAGTATTTGAAAATGAATTAACTGTTTATACAAGTGACAAAAATTATCAATTACGAGGACAACTCAAAAAAATGATTGAACGAATCAACGATGGTAATTTTGTTCAAGCTTCAAAGAACACAGTTATTAATTTAAATCATTTAAATTCATTAGAAGCAGCTTTTCAGGAAATATGACAGCATTTCTAACTGATGACTTGAAGTTTAGTGTTAGTAGAAAATATTTAACCGATTTGAAAAAACAATTGGGGATGTGAGGTATAGATCATGGATAAATTAATAAAGATCATCAGATATTTTTCAATCGGAGTTTTATTGGGATCATTTAGTTTTCTATTAATAGTGTTATTTGGCGGTAGTATGTATGTGGAATCAAAGGCAGTAGCATCGTTATTTGTCTTCAGTGGACTGATCGGATTAGTATCAATGATATTTGAAATCGGAAGGTTCAATTTTCCTATTAGATTGGGGTTACACATATTGATCACAGTTTTAATTGTTGGACTAATGATGTATTTTGCCGGTTGGTGGAGTCTCATTTCAGGAGCACATATTTTGGTATTTGTTATTACGTTTGTTCTAGTTTATATCGTCGTTTGGACGATGTTGTATTTGACAGAAGTTACGAATGCGAAAAAGAAAAATAGTAGGAATAACTGTTAATCAGTTATTCCTACTATTTATTATCTGAAGCTTTAATTTCTCCTCAGATTCATTTTGAATGGAATCTTTTTATTCTTTCTAGGATGCTCCGATTGTTATATTGGAAGATCCATTTGGATGAGAAGTAATTGAATAGTCCTACTACTAATTGATCGATGATTTTTATGACAATGTTATTTAGAGGCAAGATTAATACGGCCACGACCATAAAAAAATCATCGAAGAGTAATGAGAATAATCTTGAGGCCAGGAAGTAACCTCCTTCTTTAAACATCATTTTGTAATCACCTAATTCAGTTTTAAAAACATATAACTTAGTCACAAAAAATGAGAAAACATTGGAGATCAGCCACGCAACAGTGTTAGCTAACCAAAGTGTGATTTTTAAATTGTTATGTGAAGTATTAAAAACAATGATGTTTATTACTGATGCCATAAATCCAAATAAGCAATACACCAAGAAATCTCGGTGTTTCTTGATCAATTCCATATTTTAGAGATCCATTTCTTTGGCCTTTTCTACCAATTCTTCAGCAAATTTATCTAGATGATCGATATCATCTTGTTCAGGTTCAAGTTCTATCCTAACAGGATCTGCACCTTTGGTTGCACCAACTTGTTCAAAAATAGTTGAAAACTCGTCAATGGCACGACAAAAATCTTCATAGAAAGTATCGCCAGAACCACAAGTTCCGTAGACTTTTCCTTCAAGATCAAGGTCTTGCATATCATCATAGAAATCTAATGCTTCATCAGGAACAATTCCTTGATCATAAGTATAACTTGCAATTACGCAGATATCTGCTTCTTCAAAGTCCGCGGCATCAGTCTGTGATACTTCACTCATTTCTACATCGCAACCTAAATCTTCAAACTTTTCAGTTAAAACATAGGCGATGTCTTCGTCATTACCAGTAATACTAGCATAGACGATTTTTACTTTTGTCATATTTTACACTCTCTTATAGTTGCTTATTTACTTGTCGTATTATAGCAAAGAATAATATTCTCTACCATCTAATTGGAAATAGCTGAAAATGTTATAATATAAGTATTATTTATTTTTGAAGGGAAATGTAGGAATTGATTACATTAAAATCTGCACGTGAAATAGAAGGAATGCGTAAGTCTGGTGAATTGCTTGCCAACGTCCATATCGGATTAAGAGACATCATCAAACCAGGAATTTCTTCAATGGAAATCGAAGACTTTGCTGATAAATTTATCACTGAACATGGTGGTCGTCCATCAGAAAAGGGCTTCGAAGGATATAAATATGCAACTTGTGTTTGTGTTAACGATGAGGTTGCTCATGGTATTCCTAGAAAGAATCTCATCTTAAAAAATGGTGACGTTCTTAAAGTCGACATGACAGTTAACCTAGACGGATACGAAAGTGATTCATGCTGGACATATGCTGTTGGTGAACTCTCAGATGAAGATAAGCACTTAATGGAAGTTACACATAAAGCTTTGTATCTAGGAATCGACCAAGCAGTTGTCGGTAATCGATTGGGAGATATCGGTTATGCTATTCAACATTATGTTGAAGATGAACAACATATGGGTGATGTTCGTGACCTTATTGGACATGGTATCCAGCCCACAATGCACGAAGCTCCTAATGTTCCTCACTATGGTGAACCAGGACAAGGACTTCGTCTTAAAGAGGGTATGACAATTACAATTGAACCAATGGTCAACCTAGGAACTTGGGAAATTTCGGATAAGTTTGTTAAGGCTGATGGTTGGGAATATTTTGTTTCAGCTGATGGATCAAATTCAGCTCAATATGAACATACAATTGCTATCACTAAAGATGGTCCAAAAATTTTGACATCACAAGATCCAGAGTTTGACGCTAAATATCGTTTATAATGGAGAGTGTTAATGGAAGACAATACACCGATCTTTAAACAACCCATCTCCATTAAAGATAAATTTATCGGGTTTGTTAAATGTATTGCCGATGCGATGGGGAACACTAATATTCCTATGGCTTCGAAGGCTGTAACTTACTATATTTTGTTATCACTGTTTCCAGCCGTTATCATTGTAGGAAACCTGATCCCACTATTACATCTTGATCGAGAATCCGTAGTCGGATATATTGAATTTATTTTGCCTAAAGATCTGCATAGCTATTTAATACCAACGATTGAAAAAGTTCTGACAAGTTCAAATAAAGGAATCTTGTCGGCTGGTATTATTTTAGCCCTGTGGGCTGTTTCGAGAGGATTAAATACGGCTCAAATGTCGATGAACGAATCCTATGGATTAGATATCAATAGTATTTTCGCTCAACAAACATTTTTGAATTATATTATTCGCAGAATGTTAGCATTTATTATGACATTTATACTAATGTTCGTTGCCGTAGCGGTAATCGTAATCTTTACTTTTGGTCAAGTATTTTTAAACTGGATTATTCCATTATTGGGAATGGATCCGGGATTCTTAGATGTTTTTAGTACGTGGAAATGGCCTCTAGCTATTGTTATAATGTTCTTGATCGTCTTTGCTTTATTTTATTTTTTACCTAATGTTCGTCTTAAGGTACATTATGTACTATTAGGAACAATAATTTCTTCTGTTGGTATGTTGGCAGTCTCACAGCTGTTTTCTTACTATTTAAAGTATTTTGGTTCAGCTTGGGACAACTACGGTACTATTGGAGCAATTATTATTTTCTTATTGTGGGTGAACATGTCAGTGACAATATTCTTATTTGGAAATGCGATCAACGTTGGTTTTGCAGAAGCCAGCGAAGGTTCCGTAAACAAGAATACTAGTAAACTTACGAGTTATCTAAAGTTACATGAAAAAGGAGATAAATAATGAAAGTCAGAAAAGCTATTATTCCAGCTGCAGGATTAGGAACAAGATTTTTGCCAGCAACAAAGGCACTTGCAAAGGAAATGCTTCCTATTGTCGATAAGCCAACAATTCAATTTATCGTTGAAGAGGCTAAGGCCTCAGGAATCGAAGATATTTTGATCATCACTGGTAAAAACAAACGTTCAATCGAGGATCACTTCGATTCTGTCCCTGAATTAGAGCAAAACTTGGAAGCTAAAAATAAAACTGAATTATTAAAAGTTGTTCAAGATACTACTGATTTAGGCGTTAACTTATACTACAGCCGTCAGGCACATCCAAATGGTCTTGGTGATGCTGTAGCTCAAGCACGTTCATTTATCTCAGATGAACCTTTTATTGTCATGTTAGGTGACGATTTGATGAAAGATAAGGTTCCTTTGACAAAACAATTGATCGATGACTATGAAAAAACTCATGCATCGACTATTGCTGTAATGAAGGTTCCTGAAAAAGATGTTTCTAAATATGGTGTGATCGATCCTGAAGGTGAACGTGAACCAGGACTTTATAATGTTAAGAACTTTGTTGAAAAGCCTAAGGTTGAAGATGCACCAAGTAACTTGGCTATTATTGGACGTTACTTGTTAACACCTGAAATTTTTGATTTATTGAGCACACAAAAACCAGGTGCTGGTAATGAAATTCAATTAACTGATGCCATTGATCGTATGAACAAGACTCAACGCGTTTTTGCGCATGAATTCAAGGGTCAAAGATATGATGTCGGTAACAAGTTTGGCTATGTTAAAACTAATATTGAATACGGTTTGACACATCCAGAGGTAAAGGATGAGTTAACACAATATATTCTCGATTTAAGTAAGAAATTACAATCAAAAAATAACACTAAAAAAGACTAACCTAATAGAAGTTGATCACCAGTAACTCTGAATCCAAAGAGTTGCTGGTGTTTTTTTTGATAACTAAAGAAAACTGGTAATTTATAGTAAGGTGTTTTATTGATCATTAAAATAAATTCCCAATTTTTTAGGCCCTTAAGTTTAGTAGAGGTTTGAAGAATAATTTTTTGATCGACGATTTGGACATCTACAACAGCTAAATTTTGCGGTGAATTTTCAACTAGAATTCGATTATTTTTGTTGAAATCACTCATTAATAAAATTAAATCGATGACTCGCATCGAAAACACCACCTTTGCATTTTTATTGTTTTTATTTTCCAGATACACTATTATTTAATTTTAAGGCTATTTTACCAGAGAGGATATGAAATATGGATTCGATTGTAATAATTGATGCTAAAAGAACAGCGATAGGTAAATTTCGTGGACAATTTGCCAGCTTGAGTGCTGTAGATTTGGGCACGCAATTAGTCAAACAATTACTTGAAAAAAACCAACTTGATCCTCAAATAATAGATCAGTTTATTTTTGGAAATGTCTATCAGGCCGGTTCCGGTCAAAATTTCGCACGTCAAATTGCTCTAAATTCGGGGGCAAGGGTTGAATCGACAGCCATGACCGTTAACCAGGTCTGTGGTTCAGGAATGAAAGCAGTACATGATGCTACGAATTCACTTTTACTTGATGACGCGGAAATAGTTGTCGCTGGTGGAGTGGAGAGTATGTCCAATGCTTCTTTTTATGCCAAGAGGATTGGCAAGTTGGAGGCTGCTAAAGATTTAGGCGATACTTTATTTCAAGATGGTTTAAATGATGCATTTAATCATCAGCCTATGGGAATGACCGCAGAAAATGTTGCTCAAAAGTACGCTGTAACTCGTCAGGCACAAGATGAATATTCGTTGAACTCACAGCACAGTGCCGTTTTAGCACGCGAAAAATTAGCACGCGAAATTTTGCCGATAGAAGTTGATGGAAAGTCAGTTATGACTGATCAATCTGTCAGAGGTAATACTACTATGGACAAGATATCACAGTTGAAACCGGCTTTTGAAGAAAATGGTACAGTCACGGCTGGGAATTCATCTCCTTTAAATGATGGGGCAGCTGCCTTAATTATGATGAATAAAAGTAAGGCCGAAAAATTAGGCTTAAGCTATTTAGCTGAGATCACCGGGTACACAGAAGTGGGTATTAATCCTAATTATATGGGTTATGCGCCGTATTATGCGATAAAAAAATACCAAGATAAATTCAACATTAATGTGAATGATTTTGATTTGATCGAAATAAATGAGGCCTTTGCAGCTCCAACCATTGCAGTTGCACGTGATCTCAACATTTCAGGAAATAAGTTAAATATCTACGGCGGCGCAATTGCTTTAGGGCACCCATTAGGAGCTACTGGAGCACGTATGATCGTGACATTACTAAATTCTTTAGCAACTGAAAATAAGTCCACTGGTCTAGCTTCATTATGTATTGGTGGTGGTATGGGTATGGCAATGGGAGTTAAATTGGTATGAAAATATATCAAATGAGTGATAAACAGCGCATTGCCTATTTACTATCAAAAAGGCTCATTACAGTAGAACAAGCGGAGTTCTTAGCCAATAGAGAACCATTATCAAGTCAATTATCTGACGGTTTGAGTGAAAATCAAGTCGGATTATTTGGCTTGCCCTATGGATTTGCGACAGACTTTTTAGTTGATGGAAAAAAATATTTAGTGCCAATGGCAATCGAAGAACCTTCGGTCGTAGCGGCAGCCTCTAATGGGGCTAAAAGAATCAAGAATAGCGGAGGTTTCACGACTGAACCTAGTCAAAGAATTGTTACGGGTCAGATTGTTTTAGAAAATTTGACCGCTGAAGATATTAAGAAATTAACCAATGCAAAATCTCATATTCGACAAATTGCTAATAGTGCACGTCCTAGTTTGATCAAACGTGGCGGTGGAGTGGTCGATATTGAGTTTGTTAGTGCCAGCACATTTTTTGAAATTGATATCAAAGTAAATACAGTCGATGCCATGGGAGCAAATATTGTTAACTCAATTTTAGAGAAGACCTCTCAAACGGTGTCAGAAATGGTATCGGGGGATGTTTTGTGTAGTATTTTATCTAACAGTGGTGCAGACCAAGTAATCACAGTTAAAGCTAAAGTTTCTTTTGCTGATTTGACTACTAAAAATATGTCTGGTGTAGACGTTGCTAAAAGAATCGTTAAATTGACTGATTTTGCCAAAGTTTCAACTAAAAGAGCTGTAACCCATAACAAAGGAATCATGAATGGAATCGATGCAGTTTTGATTGCGACTGGGAATGACTTTCGAGCTCAAGAAGCAGCCGTGCACAGTTATCATGATAAATATCAGCCATTTAGTGATTGGAAGATTGTTGATGATCAATTAGTAGGCAAGTTGCAGATACCAATTGAAGTCGGCAGTATTGGTGGTGCCATCAGTGCGTTACCAATGGCTAAAATTAGTTTGGATATTATGCAGATAACTAACAGTCATCAATTACAGTCAGTTATTGGAGCCGTTGGTTTAGCTAATAATTTATCAGCATTAAGAGCACTAGTAACGACCGGTATTCAGGCCGGTCATATGAGCTTACAAAGTAAATCTTTGGCAATCTCAGCTGGTGCCAAAAATGAAGAAATTGCGTTAGTAGCGAAGAAACTGAATCAAACAAAAAAATACTCTTTAGAGTATGCGCAAGAGATTTTGTCAGAATTGAGGAACAATTAATGGATATAGGTATTGATAAAATTGGTTTTTATACGCCTAAAAAGTATATAGATATTGTTGAACTAGCTAAGGCTAGAAATGTTGATCCTGATAAATTCACGATCGGAATCGGACAGAGTAAACAATCCGTCCCTATGCAGTATCAAGATAGTGTGACAATGGCCGCCGAAGCAGCTGATCAAATCATTTCTGATGATGATAATATTGGTTTAGTTATTGTTGGAACGGAAAGCAGTGTTGACGAGTCTAAAGCTGTGGCAGCATTTTTGACTGATCTATTAAATTTACCAAAGAATATACGTGCTTTTGAGATCAAAGAAGCTTGTTACGGAGCGACAGCCGGGTTAAAGATGGCCGAAGGATATGTTGCTTTGAATCCGGATAAGAAAGCATTAGTTATTGCTAGTGATATCGCTAGATATGGAATCAATACTCCAGGTGAGGTTACACAAGGAGCTGGATCTGTAGCAATGATGGTCAGTCAAAATCCTCGTATTTTAAAATTTGATCATGAAGAAGTCTACATGACCAAAAATGTCGGTGATTTTTGGCGTCCAACATTCTCCAAAACAGCTTTTGCTAGAGGAAAATTCTCTAATCAAGTTTATGTTGAGTTCTTTAGTGAACTGTGGAAAAAATATCAAACAGATTTTAATCAGACGGTGAATAACTTTGATACAATGCTTTTCCACATTCCGTACACAAAGATGGGTATGAAAGCTTTGAAGACATTAAAGGATGAAACTGATCTGGATAAGTTTGCTGAATTATCAGAACATTATCAAGCAAGTATCAAAATGAGTCGTGAGGTGGGTAATCTTTATACTGGATCACTTTACTTAGGACTAATATCCTATTTGATCAATGGGGATCCCAAACCGGGTGAAAAAATATTGATGTTCAGCTATGGATCAGGTGCAGTTGGAGAACTCTACAGCGTTACTATTCAACCAGAATTTAGAAGAATATTAGATAGTGAAAAAATTAAGAAAGTTTTAAATAATCGTGAAAAAATAAGTATTTCAGAATATGAAAATATTTTTGCCAAAGATCTCCAAAATGGTGATAGTATCAATGATTCAGACGTTTTTGATAAATTTTATTTACGCGAGATAAAAGAAAGTGAAAGATTATACAAAAAGATCAAACTTTAATCTTGTAAACGTTTTCTGACAATGGTATATTAAAGACGTGGTAAAGATGAAATGCCAAGAACTGTAGCCCCATAATTTTCATGCTAGACAGGTTTTATTCATTTCCAATAGGGAGATGGTAGGATTAGAGAGCAAAGAATTATAAGAGTAGTACGGTACAAAGGCATTTTGGAACTAGCAACAAAAGTTAACATAAAATCGACTTAATAATATAGTAGTCGCGCAAGCTCAATACATGATTTGCTAGGATCCAATTTTTAAACAAAGAACACGTAGTGTAGTAAGATTTGTTTTACGTAGTATGATTCACTTATGTATATATTTTTGATAGATGTATTTGATGAAAACTGCAGTAGAGATTTCATCTTACCACCTCAAAAATGACCTCGTCGTGAGACGAGGTTTTTTTTATGCTGTTATAAAAATGTTATTTAAATATGTCGTTTCCAGAACTGATAGTATTCATATACTATGTAGAACGGCTTGAGCTAAAAACGGTCTCGAAATTGGCTGAAGTCATAAATGAATCCACCTCATATCAAGGATAGTGTTGTTGGTGCTGATACCGTGATATAATTGATGACGTTATTTCAAAGGAAGACTTGGAGGTTTAAATCTAAGTCTTTTTTGATACTATGTTAAGAACAAAATGATAATGGTGATTTTTGCCCCACCATAAATAAGCAACTTGATTAAAACTGGAGGTCCACATGGTAATAAGTAAATCAGAAGATAATTTGGTTGATTTAACTCAATCAGTTCATAAACAAATGAATAATTACAAAGTTCAACAGATAAAAGCAGTTTTAGAATTGTTGGATGAAGGTAATACCGTACCGTTTATTGCTCGTTATCGCAAGGAACGTACTGGTACTTTAGATGAAGTTGCCATTCGTGATATTGAAGATGAAGCACGTCGATTGATGAAGTTAAACCAACGTCGTAATGACGTCATTAATTTGATTCAAGAACAGGGCAAGTTAACGCCTACATTAAAAAAGCAGCTTGAAGAAGCGATGGTATTACAAAAAGTGGAGGATCTGTATCTTCCATATAAACAAAAAAAGCAGACCAAAGCTGGTATTGCTCGAGAAGCCGGATTAGAGCCTTTAGCAAATTGGTTATTAAGTTTTCCATCGGGGGGATTAAATAATAAAGCAAGTTCTTTTATTAACGTTAGTAAAAATCTACCTGATTTAGAGTCAGTTTGGGATGGAGTTAATGAAATTTTAGCAGAACTCTTCAGTGAAAAGGCCAGTTTTCGTGAATGGATAAGAGGATATACCTATCAAAATGGTGAATTGACTAGCAAGGTGAAACGTGGTGCTAAAGAAAAGGATGAGGGACAAACTTATGAAACATATTACGATTTTCAGCAATCTTTAAAACAGATTCCCCCATATCGAATCTTAGCTATTAACCGTGGAGAACGTGAAAAAATATTGACAGTGGGTATTTCCATCGATACTGATAGAATTTTAAATTTTGGATATTCTCGAATAATTGGTCGTCATCAAGGTCCAGCTGTAGAAAAAGTGAAGATTGCCTTTGCAGATGCGTACAAACGATTTTTGGGACCGGCCATTGCAAGAGAAATTCGTCGTAAGTTATCTGATCAAGCAAATGAACATGCAATTAAAATTTTTGGAAATAACTTGTATCATCTTTTGATGGCATCACCATTGAAAGGTAAAGTCGTTATGGGATTTGACCCGGCTTATCGGACAGGCTGTAAGTTAGCAATTGTTGACGCTAATGGACAATTTTTGACCAAACAAGTTATTTATCCCCATAAACCGGCAAGTAAAGAAAAGCAAGCTGAGGCTAGTACAGAATTTAAGAAGTTACTTGAAGATTATCAAGTTGAAATGATTGCTATTGGGAACGGTACTGCTAGTCGAGAATCGGAAGAGTTTGTTAGTGGCATCTTAAAAACTCTAAAACGTCCAATTTATTATGTGATTGTTAATGAAGCAGGTGCTTCAGTTTATTCAGCAAGTGCCAATGCTCGTTCAGAGTTTGGAGATCTTCACGTTGAAGAACGTTCGGCGATTAGTATTGGTCGTAGATTGCAGGACCCGTTGGCTGAATTGATAAAAGTTGACCCTAAAGCAATCGGTGTGGGGCAATATCAACATGATGTTCCTGAAAAAGATTTAGATGAGCAATTAGATCGGGTCGTAGAAACGGCCGTGAATCAAGTAGGAGTTAATGTTAATACAGCAAGCCCAGAATTATTGACTCATATTTCTGGATTGACCTCAACTACCGCAAAAAATATTGTAAAATTTCGAAATGAAAAGGGTGCCTTCGATAATCGTGAATCTTTAAAACAAGTTTCTCGATTAGGTCCTAAGGCATACCAACAATCAGTTGGATTCTTAAGAATTATTTCTGGAGATGATCCTCTGGATAATACCGACATCCATCCGGAAAGTTATACTGTCACACGAAAGTTATTAGAGGAAATCGGAATGTCTACCGGATCGATTGGTACTACCGAACTTCATCAAAGATTAGTCAAGTTAAATAAGCATGAATGGACTAAAAAGTTGGGTATTGGAGAGGAAACTCTAACTGATATTATTGAAGGATTGAGTAAACCAGGGCGAGACCTTCGTGATAATATGCCAGCACCATTGCTCCGACAAGATGTCTTAAGTATGGCTGATCTTAAGCCGGGGATGGAACTTCAAGGTACGGTTAGAAATGTGATTGATTTTGGCGTATTTGTTGATATTGGAGTTAAACAAGACGGATTAGTTCATATTTCACAGTTAGCGGACCGATATGTTAGTGATCCAAGTACTATAGTAACAATTGGTGATATTGTTACTGTTTGGGTATTGAGTGTCGATGAGACCCGTAATCGTATTCAATTGACGATGCGTGGAAATAAGGTTAATAATTAGTTATAAGACAGGCTTTGAGTTTGGTTCTATTAAATTAATAATATGATTAAAAATACATCAAACACAGATTATGTGTTTGATGTATTTTTAATTTTGACTATTTCTTAGAACCGGCAACTTGTTTATTATTCTTGAAGTCAAATCATAATATTTTAGATAAAGTAATTGTGAGAATTCCCACCAAGATGCCGCCAACAGAACGCTTCCAATTGTGTCGGAAGTAAAATGCCCCCGGAGGTATAATCTCGAAAATATTAGAACTGCCAACCAACTTATAGCTATGGCACAAAGAAGAAATTGTACTTCTTGATTTTTGAAATAAGGTAATACTAGATAAATTATAAATAGTACTAGTAATGTGGTTCCAAAAACGTGACCGCTAGGGAAACTATATCCAGAATCAGGAATGACTTTGTCCGTTGGGCGAGGACGTTTTACTGTTATTTTGATTAAAAAAGCAATTGCGTCACCGGCCATTAATGTACAAAAGGTCCAGATGCTTTCAACTTTTTTTCCTATGGAGAAGAGCCAAAACACTATAAAAACAGTTAAAAGGATAATAATCGGTGGACTGCCTAAGAAGGTTATTACTGTAAAGATTGAAGTATAGCTACCATTGTTCATTAATTTGATTGCGTTTTGAATACCGTTATCTAATCCAGCTAACCATGCGTTGTGACTGACAACTAAGTATTCTAATACTATGAAAATAGCGATGTAGGTTAGTGCCAACCAATGTCTGTAGTTATTTTTAGAAAAAATCATAATTGGTCCTTCTTTCTGAAATATTGAATCAGTAACATTAATAAATAGATAACTAGACTTAAGATGCTTATTTGTACGCCTTTAGATAATCCAGGTACGTTGTATTTCAGTTGGACGTTATTAGAACCTTGCGTTACTGGAATACTGATTAAATTGCCAGATACCCGTTTAATATTTACTTGGCGACCATTTACGACTGCGTCCCAGCCTTTATCATAAGGAATACTCATCAATAAAGTTTGGTTAGTTTTATTAATGTGGATCGTTCCCGAAATATTTTGGGCGTTCCATTTTTTGCTCATAGTAAATTTGGTAATTTGTTTGGTAGATTTAGCAAAATCGGTATTGTTAAAATAATAGAATTTTTCTGATGAAGGTCTACTATTTAAATTAAGATTGGAATTTTTACCGAGGCTCGTTATGGTGTGAGCAGGGACAGATATTTTTTTGTCGTTAACATTTATCGAAGTTTTCTTTTGAGAAACGACATATAATTTTTTGTCACTTTCTATTGCAGATGTTTGTTTAAAGTATTCTTTGTTTTGATTAGTAATATCATTCCAAACGGTTGTTTGATTTAAAATAGGATCATCCTTAACGAATTTAGTTTTTAAAATTCTTTTATTTGCAGCGAAACCAACACCTAGAACTTTGTTTTTAGTAAGATCATAGTCATGCGTAGACATGGATAGTTTATATTTAATGTCGAATAAATTGTTTGTGATCGGTGTATTGCCAAATGAATTAACACGACGGACATTTTTACTGTAATAACCCAAGTGTTTGAGCATTTTACGAGTATTGTTATTTAGAGTTGAACTGTATAAATCAGTCGTTTTTACGTTGAAGAGTAATGAATCGTTATAATTATTGTATTTCAAATCATAAGCATGATTTATTAGTGATTTATTATTATCGACTCTGAAAAAAGAGTCAGAGGAATCATTAATTCTGTTAAACCAGCGTTGTTCAATAGTGTAATTTTTCAAGTAGGGCTTTTGATCGCCAAATTTAGCACCAGCCAACCCACCAATAAAATTGAATCCTAGTTCAAAGGAGAGAATTATTAAAATTAGATATGTGTATTTCCTTGAACGATTGATTAACAATAATCCCAATAGACTTAGAATAAGAAAGCCTATGTCATAGATTAAATATTTTGGATCGACCAAATTATGACTTATGTTGGCGAAAAAATATCCAACCGCTAACAGTCCAGAGGCCGTGGCACCAGATATAAGAAGGTTCTTCTTAGTTGGATGTGCTTGCCAAGACTCGTAGGCCAACATTATGGCAATAAATGTGAAGAAGAAGACGTTTCTAAATGGAAAACCTGCTGGATGCTGGAACATATGCCAGACGGTATTAAATGTTCTGATGAACAATCCTAGAAACAGTGTCACTAGTAGAAATGATGCGGCTATTTTCTTTTGTTTTGTAATGTTTTTATTTATAAAGAAACTTATTAATAATATGAACGCAACGGATCCCATAAAAACGCTAGGATTGTGAGAAATTCTTTGCGTATAGTCACTACCGACTGCTCCAAATTGTGATAATCCTGATATTCCAAAACTTGGAGTGGGTAAAAAGTTTTTTACTTTGACGCTCTGCTTGGCAGTTTCTAGCATACCGAGTGCAGTGGGCAAAAGAATTACGGTACTCATAGCAGCACTCAATAGAGATGATATAGAGAAAAGAATGATTGGCTTTTTGTTGAAACTCTTATTTAAAATAAGAAGATAGATGAAATAGAAAAGTGAGAACAGGCAGGTCATGTAACCTAAGTAATAGTTAGTTATGATCGTTAACAATAAGGTTGAAACGTAAAGAGTAGTTTTCCCCTTATAGAACAAACTTTGAATTCCTAGAACGACAAGTGGTAAAAGAATTAAAGCATCTAACCACATCAAATCGTAGAAATACGTAGCAACAAATCCACATAGAGCAAAAACCGTAGAAAAGGCTAAATTAATAAAATCGTTGTTTTTATAACTCTTTTTGATAAATAAACTACTGGTGAATCCAATCGTTGATATTTTTAATATTATGATCCAAGACAAGGCTGTTGGAACTGCATTGGCAGGGAATAATAACAGTAAAAAATTAAAAGGGCTAAGTAGGTAGTATGAAATTAGTGGAAACATATTGTCACCTAAAGACAGATTGAACGAATAAAGTGAAAAGTTTCCAGATAAAAAAATGTGTCTTAAATTAGTTAAGAAAGGGATGTACTGTGCACCAATATCACTCAATAAAAAATTTTGATCTCCAAATGGAGTTATTCTTAAATATATGAAAACTGTGGCAACGATCAAAAACGGTAATAAGAAAGATAATAAATAATATAAGATAGTTTTGCGTTTATTTGTCAATTTAACCTCCCAGAACTTACAGAGTACGTTTCTGAAGGATGTAATTGCGTAAAGTGATTATTCCTATTGGAATGAGTGAAACTAAAACGATTGCTAACATGATCAGTGTAAAGTTGGATTTAACAACAGGAACATTACCGAAGAAATATCCAGATCCGATACATAGAATGACCCAGGAAAATCCGCCTAAAATGTTATAGATCCAGAAGTTACGATATGGCATGCGACTTCCACCAGCAGTAAAAGGAACCAACGTTCTAATAATTGGCATAAATCTACCTAAGAAAATCGCAAAATTGCCCTTTTCATGAAAGAAGACCTCGGCCTGTTGTAAATTCTTTGGCTTAATTAGTTTTTGCCATCGTGGACTTGTACTAAGGTACTTACCGAATCGTTTACCAATTTCAAAGTTTAGACTGTCGCCCAATGATGCAGCAATACCTAAAGTAATTATTAAGATAAATGGATTTAGAGATTTTTGTGATAATGCGGCTAATGATCCAGCTAAGAAGAGAAGGGAATCGCCAGGTAAAAATGGTAATACGACTATTCCAGTTTCAATAAAAATTATGGCAAAAATTAGTAAATAGACTAGAAATCCTGATTGGGCCATAAGTTGAGGGATCAAAGTATCGAAGTGAAGAATTGCTGCTATTAGTGTTGTAATCATAAAAAAGAACCTCCCTTAATTTCTGAACTCATTGTAGTCAGAGATTAAAAGAGGTTCTATCTATAAATAATGAATAAATTCTGAAAAATTCTCAGAATTAATGGTTATTTATTGGTAATTCAATAATGAATATACTTCCTTTAGGTATATTATCTTTTACAAAAATGATTCCATTATTCAGTTCTACCAGTTTTTTGACGATCGATAGTCCTAAACCAGTACCAGGGATATCTTGTGATCTGGCCTTGTCAACACGGTAGAATCGTTCGAATATTTCCGGTTTTTCAGTATCTGGAATTCCCATACCGTTATCAGCAATTTTTATTCTAATACTATCTGATTTTTCAATCGATATGACAATTGTGCCGTTTGAATCTGAGTATTTACTAGCATTATTTAATAGGGCAATAATTATTTGTTTAAAGTTATCATCATTAATGTACGAAAAAATGTGATCGGGAATTTTACGAGTTATTTTTTGTGTGATCTCGTTTTCGTAATCATCTAAGGTATTTTTTATTAGTTGAGATAGATCAATATCCTTTTTGTCAGTAGTAGCATGATCCATTCTAGATAACTGTAAAAGACTTTCAACCATCTTTTGCATTCTCAAGGATTCACTATCAATGAATTTCAATGACTTGGGTATTATCTCTGGATTAGTTTTCCCATGGCGATCAATAAGCTTAATATGACCACGAATAGCAGTTAAAGGTGTGCGTAATTCATGTGATGCATCTGAAACAAATTGATGATCACGAATCGCCTGTGTATTTAATTGATTTAGCAGATGATTGAATTCGTCACTTAAATCGTGAACCTCTTTAGGATTATCTGGAACTGGTAGTTGAGTGTCATAAGATAGTTTGGATTGATTGATCTCATGAGTCGCTGCGGTTAGATCTTCAAGCGGTTTATTCAATTTTTTGGATAGTATTGAAATTAACCAAACCCCAATTACAAATCCAAAAATCATGACAAATAATAAAACATCAAAAATCAGATGAAAGATATGCATAACATTATGCAGACTAGTCCATGTTTCGTAATGAATTCCACGATTGTAACTAGTTTGATGATAAAAGAATTGATGATTATCTTTATATTGGAATGAATTGAAAATGGTTCTAGGTTTCGGTGTATTATTTTCAAACTCCTTTGTATTTTCTGAATAGTAGATGTGCTGTTTATTATTCTTAGTGAAATATACTTTTACATAAGTTTCGTCATTGTCAGTATCATTGATTTTTTTCCAGCGAGTCCAGTCGGATTTTCCATCTATAAATGAATTTTGTAAACTATCCATCATATTATTTGAATCGTTTATCCTTGATTGGATCAATTGATATCCGACTGTGACCATTAAGGATAACCCAATCAGAATTATTATTAATGAAAGGATCAAGGCATATACTTTTGTGATTCTTCCGGCACTGGAATTCGTTTTATTTATTAATTTTTTAAGCATTATTGTCGTCCCTTAATATGTAACCAACACCGCGAATTGTTTGAATTATGGATTGATGATGATCAGTGTCGATTTTATTACGCAAATACCTAACATAGACATCAACAATATTAGGTTGACCGTCGAAATCAATTCCCCAGACTTTATCTAATAATTCATCTCTGGTCAGAGTTTGATTTTTATTCTGCAATAATATTAATAGTAAATCGTATTCTCTTTGGGTTAGTTGAATATCCTGATTATTTTTAATTACTTGACGTGATTTTGTATTTAATATCAGGTCATTGATCTGATACGTTTCTTGATTATCTTTAGTGTCATCTTGGTGTCGAATGATGACGCGAATACGGGCCAACAATTCTTCAATATCAAATGGCTTGGTAATGTAATCGTCAGCACCACTGTCAAGACCGGCAACTTTATCGCCAATGTAATCTCTAGCTGTCATCATTATTACTGGTACCTTTGAATGGCGTCTGATACGTCGTAAGATTTCTAGTCCATCTAGTTTTGGTAACATCCAATCAAGTATTATTAAATCAATTTTATCTTTATCTTCCTGATATAGATTCCAGGCTTGTTCGCCATCTTTAGCAGTTATAACATTGTATTCTTCAAATTGCAGTTCAGGTTCTAAATATGCGACTAGACTCTTCTCATCTTCAACGAGTAATATTGTTTTTTTCAAACCAAATCCTCCCACGGGTACAAAAAAAGGTATCTCTACATATAATACTGTAGAAATACCTTTTTGTATTTAATTACTAATTATTTAATTACTTGAACTGTAACGTTTTGACGTCCAAATTGTAGGGCTTGTGAGTTAGGCATAGCAATATCTAATTGGTTAGGATTGCTGTATGCAAATGTACCTGTGTCATTAACAACACGGTCATAAACAGTACCGTTGCCATCAGTAATCTTTAGATGTGTACCCTTAGGATATTTTGATAAGTTAGCAGCAACACCGCTGTAACCCATGTTTGAGCCTAATACAGCTGGATCATAGGCAGTAGCATTCATAGTAACTGTTTCTGATACGTGTTCTTCTGTCATGAATTCAGCTTTGATCCATTGTCCGGCACCAAGATCATACCAAACTTGACCACTGTTATCTGTATATTGATCGTAGACTTCAAAACCTGAACCGTCTGATACAGAATTACCATTAAAGTAACCATTTGGTGAATCATAAAGGTTTACGTTACCTTGATCTGATTGAACGTACATCCATTTGTTAACATTACTTGATTCACTAGAACCTTGTGTTGTTGTATTTGTTTGTGGAGCATCAAAAGAAATATCTGATGATTTGACCCAC
Organism: Companilactobacillus keshanensis; assembly: GCF_003946205.1. GTDB lineage: Bacteria > Bacillota > Bacilli > Lactobacillales > Lactobacillaceae > Companilactobacillus > Companilactobacillus keshanensis. Next base: position 102,413 of record NZ_RHOS01000003.1, read on the forward strand.
ATATTTGTACCTACTTCATAATAAGTAGCGTCATCAAGTGTAATAGTTTTATCGATCTTCCATGCTGTAGCATTTTGAAGTGAGGCTGATCCAACTGTAATATCACCATCAACTGAAGGTTCGTTGTAGATTGTTGCGCCATTAGTATTTGTAACATAGACCACACCGTCTGTGCTAGAAACTGAAACTGCGGCTTGAACAGCATTACCTGTTGCGGCAAATGTTGTAAGTGCAAGTGAAGCTACGGTTAAAACTGATACTGCAAATTTTTTGATTCTCATTGAGATATGTCCCCCGAATTACTTTGAAGCCTTTTTGGCTTAACGAATTTTCTTACGAGAAACATCATATAACGCATGACATAAAAAAAGTTGGATATAATCCAACTGTAAAAGACATGTAATACTATTGAAATCTAAAAAGATCATTATTTATAAAATTATTTTAGGCATACGCCTTGATTTCGACCAATAATTTATCAATCGTGTTAACAACTTTTCCGTTCAACTTGATTAGACCAATGGTGTAAGTGTTGACATATTGAAAGGGATTTTCGCCAATTTCTTCAATAGCTTTTAATTTCTCTGGGTTCTCGGCGCCATGCTGTCTAAGGTCAGTATAAAGTCCAAGAACGGGGATCTCTTTACCAAAAGCTAAGCCAATTTCTGATGCTACACCAATATCGATGACCTCACCATCAAGAATGGCAACTACTAAGTCAGATGAGAGTAATTCCTTGTTATCTTCTTCAGCAATCTTGATCGAGTCAGCAAATTTTGTTTTATCGTTGATATCTCCGTTTTCTTGAGGAAGATAAACTTCAATGTTTTCGGACATTTCACGGATTTGTTTAACAATTACTTCATTATACATTCTGTCAGCTTGAGAAAATAAGCCATTAGCAAAATAGATTTTCAATATAAATCCTCTTTTCTGAGTTATTAATAATATCTTAGCATGGAGAATTAGTAGAAGGAACTGATTTCTTATGGCTAAATCTTGCAGAATGAAGTATGCTGGGAATGTAAGAGCTTTCTTTAGTTCGTTCTAAATTATATATGTGTGCAACCTCATTTAAGGAGTGAAGGAAAATGGGAAAAAGAATTGTTGTTGTTGGAGGCGTTGCCGGTGGTGCGTCAGTTGCAGCGAGGGTTAGAAGATTAGATGAAGATGCTGAAATCACAATGTTTGAAAAGGGACCAGATGTTTCATTTTCAAATTGTGCACTTCCATATTATCTAAGCGGAACGGTTGAAAATGCTGATGATATTGTTTTAATGAGTCCAGAAGAGTTCAAAAACCAATATAATATTAATGCTGTCACTAATACAGAAGTTATTGATGTATCAGCTGAAAATAAAACGGTTCAGATAAAGAATCTAGTTACTAAGAGTATTGAGACTTATGATTATGATGAATTGTTCTTGTCACCAGGTGCGGTGCCTAAGATGCCTAGCTACATAAAGGGTATTCAGAATGAAAATGTCTTTTCAGTTAGAAACGTCGTTGATATTAGAAAGATATACGATTATATAAATGAACATCAAGTTAAGAAGATTACGGTTGTCGGGGCTGGATTTATTGGCTTGGAAGTAACTGAGAACTTGGTCGAAGCTGGAAAGGATATTACTTTAGTTGGATCTTCCAAACATGTTCTAAAGAATATGGATGACGATTTGGCTCAGATTATTCACAAACAGTTAATGGAACACGGTGTTAATTTGCTATTGAACCACAAAGTGGTTGAGTTCACAGGTGATTCTGTAGTATTTGATTCTGGGGAGAACGTTCCCACAGAAATGGTAATAATGGCAGTGGGTGTTAAACCAGAAACAACTTTAGCTGAAAAAATTGGTGTTAAAATCGGTAAAACTGGAGCAATTGCCGTTAATCAAAATTATCAAACTAATTTACCACATGTCTACGCCGTTGGTGACGCGATCGAAGTCGTCAATATGATAACTAAGAAAAAGGAACGATTAGATTTAGCGTTTCCAGCTCAAATTGAAGCACGTGATGCAGTTAACCATGTTTATGGACGTTTAGTACAACAGCATGGTGTTATTGGATCACAAGTTATTGGTGTGTTTGGATTGAATGCTGCTTCTACTGGATTGAGTGAAGAACAGTGTCAAAATAATGGCATTGATTATCGAGTAGCCATGGTAGCACCTAAAGATAAAGTTGTGCTGATGCCAGACGTTCATCCAATTTTCTTGAAGTTAGTATTCAATTATCCAACAGGAGAAATTTTAGGTGCACAAGCTGTGGGCAAGAGCCAAGTTGACAAACAGATTGATGTGATAGCTACGATGATCACAATGCATGGACATGTAGAAGATTTACAAAATCTTGAGTTGTGTTACCAACCTATGTTTAGTACCGCCAAGAATGCCGTCAATATGGCCGGACTAGTAGCAACCAATATTTTGAATGATGAATTTAAACAAGTTCCCATGACCTGTGTACGTAAATTGGTTGAAGACGATGCCTTTATTATTGATGCTCGTGAACCAGATGAGTATGCACAAGGGCATATTAAAGGATCGCTAAATATTCCATTGAGCCAATTCCGCGATCGTTTGGAAGAAATTCCAAAGAACCAACCAGTTTATATTCACTGCTTAACTAGTCAGAGAAGTTACAATATGGTTAGAGCATTAAATAATCTTGGTTATTCTAATATCTATAATATAGTAGGGTCTTTCTCGGGAATATCTGAGTATGAGTATTTCCATGATGTTCATGATAAACGTGAACCTATTCTTACTGATTATAAACTGGATTTGTAGGTTGGTGTTCCGCCTACGTGAGAGCGTAATCTGGCCGGATCACACTCTCCTTTTGGCTCGATTGGTATAGTAAAAAATGTAATTAAAATGTGAGCCATGATTCCTATATTTTTGGGAGTTATGGTTTTTTGTTTGAGTTTCTCCTTTTGTAACATAATAATTTCAAAATTGAGTCCCTAGACCAAGGCTTGAGACGGTCGCTTAACAGGTGGAATTACTCGAAATCGGAAGCGACCTCACGATACATATCAATAAAATAGCTATCTTTCAAAAATACCAAATTAATGGGATGTTCAATATTAAACCCTTTGATCAAAATTTGATTTAACAATCCGTGTTGTAGTTCGTTTTCCACAAGTGATTTGTACATGAAGCTTATCCCCAAGTTTTGCTTTAACAATTGAATAATAGTTGTCGGACTAGATATTTCAGAAACATTTTGAAAATCATGAATTTGAAAATTTTGAATTGCCAGCCAATTTTCTAAAATATCACGGCTTCCTGAGCCAGGTTCTCTAACCAAAATATTTTGATCAAATAATTTATCAATTGAAATAGCTTTTTCAAAGGTTAATTCGTGATTGGCTACGCAGATAAAAGGTTCACGTTTGATCTGAATTGAATCGAATTCCTTCTTATTAAAATTACCTTCGATTAAACCAAAATCAATTTTTCCATCACGTATTTTTGCTAGAACATGTTCAGTATTATTGATCTCGGTTGTGGTGATCCTGAATTTGCCGGTTAATTTCTTGATAAATTCGGGTAGTAAGGTGGTGCTTAGTGACAGAGTACAGCCCATTTTTAGTTGATTTGAATTTTTCTCATGTTGCAGTGAATCGATCAGACGAGAACTTTCTAAAGAAATTTTTTTAGCATAGTCGGCCAGTGCGATTCCCGATGAAGTCATTTTGATCTTATTATTGTGTTTAGTTACTAAAGTTAAATTCAATTCATTTTCCAGAGAACTTATTTGCTGAGAAACTGCAGGTTGTGTGACGAATAAAAGCTGTGCAGCTTTAGTGTAAGAAAGAGTCTCTGACAAGATAGCTAAAGTTTTAAATCTTTTATCTAACATAATTACCTCATAAGTATTATTTATGGTATAAAAATAATTACTAATTTTTACTTATATCATTTCTATATTATCATTTAAATCATGTTAATAGAGAAAGGAATATGATTATGGGAGTTTTTAAGACTAGAAGTTTTTATTATGCATTTATTCTTACATTAATGTGTTCTGTATTGGGAACATTTTTGGGTGGTTTGCCATATTTAACAATTATTGGAGCCTTAGTGATTTCTTTAATGTTGGGAATGATATTTCAAATTCATCAACCGACGATCGATAAGGCTCGTTCGGGGATTGGTTTCATTTCTAATAAATTTTTACGATTGGGAATTATTCTATTGGGTTTTAAATTGAACTTGATCGATTTGGCTAATGCCGGGGTCAAAACTATCTTAGTAGCCATGATCGTCGTGACAGGGGTGATTATTTTAACCTATAATTTTGCGCGAAAACTGGGTGTTAATAAAGAATTGGCAATCCTAACTGCCAGTGGAACCGGTATTTGTGGTGCGGCCGCGGTTATGGGTGTTTCTCCACAGATTAAAGTTAGTCCTGATAAGGAATCACAGAAAAAGGACGATGAAGTGCTAGCCGTGGCGATTGTAGCCATTTTGGGAACAATTTTTACATTGATTGAAATTGCCATTAAACCACTGCTCCATATGAGTTCTATGCAATTTGGAGTTATGGCGGGAGGTTCACTACATGAAATAGCCCATGCAATTGCGACCGGTGGTGCCGGAGGAGCGGTTAGTTTGAGTTCGGCCATCATTACAAAATTATCTAGAGTTTTGATGTTAGCACCAGCAGCATTGATTATTGGAATCTGGTACCAGAAAACGGAATCCAAAGGATCAACAGACAAACAAAAATTACCAATTCCCTGGTTTATGGGTGGTTTTATTTTGACCAGTATTATAGGAACATTTATTCCAATGCCAGGTAATATTTTGAATGGATTAGTTAAATTGGCCTATTTGATTTTGGGAATGGCAATGGCCGCACTTGGTATGAGTGTAAATTTTAAAGTATTCTTGACTAGTGGTAAAAAAGCCGTTTTTGCCGCATCTGCTGTATCAGTCATTTTATTAGGATTTATGATTGTTGTTAGTAAAATGTTTTTCTAGATTATTAGAACAAAAGAACTCGATCTACTCTGTTATCAAAGTAGATCGAGTTCTTTTGATTTGTTTAAATAAGCTAAAAAAATGGCGGACCTCAGAGCTTGCTACGACCAACAATCGCACCAACGGAGTTGTTACAATCAATGTTCTAGGCAATGCTTAAGGTCTAACCGCCATCTCTACACTCTCTGATACATAGTGGCAAATTTTTCTTTAATTGTATCGGCAGAATTTTTTAACTTGGCTTCTTCATCATCGGTCAAATGTAATTCATTAACATACTGGATGCCACCTTTTCCTACTACGGCGGGTTGTCCTAAATATGTATCGTACTTCTTATTGTAAGTTGAAACTGGACATTCAAGTTGTGCATCGGAGATAACTGATTGTGCTAACTTGACGGCACATGTGCCGATTCCAAAACTGGTATAACCTTTTCCGGAATGGATGGCCCAACCGCCGTGTCTGATTTCTTTTTCTAATTTATCAAGGTCTAAATGTTTTCCTTTTGATGTGGCATATTCTTTTAGGGGATGATTGTTAACTGTTACGGTCGACCAGGCTACAAATTGTGATTCTCCATGTTCACCTAGTACATAACCACCAATGTTCTTTGAGTTAGTTCCGAATTGTTCGGCAACAACACGTTGCATTCTGGCTGTATCTAAGAATGTTCCGGTAGCTAAGCATTGCTCGGCAGTGAATCCGACTGTTTTTTGAAGATATTGAGCAATTGCATCACAAGGATTCATAGTGTCCACTAAAACGCCATTAAAACCTGATTTAGCAATTTTGGGTGCGATATCTTTAACGATTTCTCTAGTATATTCAAATTCAGCCCAACGATTTCCTGAATTATTATCCAAAGCGTGAATATTTCCAGCAGTGACGAATAACACATCGGTATCTTTTAATTCACTATAATCTTGAATCTTAATTTTTGTCATTGTATCTAGGCGAGCCTGACAATCTTGTAAGTCTAGTTGTTCGGCTACGGCCAAATCTTGATTTTTGTCGATCAAAACAAGTTCGTCGGCAATTCCTTTGGTGACTAATGTATATGCAACGGTAACTCCTACGTGTCCTACGCCAATAACTCCGAATTTTCTCATAATAATCATACCCTCATTCTTTTAGTCTACTTGCTGTACCCAATTTTCTGGAGCTTCTACGGTACCGAATTGAATTCCTGTCAATTCATTGTATAGTTTTTGAGTAACTGGTCCTACTTCTGTTTCACTGTAAAAGACGTGAAAATTGCCTTCGTGTTCGATACCGCCAATTGGTGCGATTACGGCAGCAGTACCACAGGCACCAGCTTCTTTAAATCTATCTAATTGGTCAATGTAGACATCACCTTGTTCTGTACCTAAGCCTAATCTGTGTTCAGCCAACCAAAGCAATGAATACTTTGTAACACTGGGTAAGATAGAAGGTGATTTCGGAGTGACAAATACATCATCTTTTGTGATACCAAAGAAGTTAGCGGCACCGGCTTCTTCGATCTTCTTATGTTCAACTGGATCTAAGTAGACGCAGTCTGCGAAACCTTTGGCAGCAGCTTTTTTATTTGGTAATAGACTGGCAGCGTAATTACCACCAACCTTAGCTTCACCGGTACCTTTATGTGCGGCACGATCGTATTGTGAAGTGGTAAAGTTAACTGGAGTCATTCCACCTTTAAAGTAGGCTCCAACTGGCTGTGCAAAGACGGTGAATAAATATTCCGGTGCGGGATGAACACCGATTTGATCACCAATACCAATCATTAAGGGACGTAAGTAGAGTGTACCGCCAGTACCATAAGGAGGAACAAAATCTGCATTTGCCTTAACTACTTGTTTAACTGCATCAATAAATTTATCTTCGGGGAATGATGGCATTAATAATCTTTCACAGGAATTGTGGAATCTCTTTGCATTTTGATCTGGTCGAAATAATTGGATTTTGTTGTCAGGTGTTCGATACGCCTTTAACCCTTCAAAAGCTCCTTGTCCATAATGTAAAATTGTAGAAGCTTCACTGATATGTAAAGTATTGTCCTCGCTTAATTCACCATCTGACCATTCTCCGTCTTTCCAAGTTGCTAGAAATCGGTAAGGTAAATCCATATATGCGAAACCTAAGTTATTCCAATCTAATTTTGATGCATCTGCTTTTGCCATATATAATTATCTCCTTAAATGTGTTCTTAATTTAAAATAAAAAATGACCAAGTTGAATAGATATCAACTTGATCATTCATTAGCTTCTGATCAATTGAGGATTAGAAAAGTCCTCTATTGAAGGTACAACTAGAATGCAAGTTGATATTTTTAATAATGACTAACACAATAATTAAAATAATAATTGATAACATCATGAGTAGTACCTCCTTTGATTAGAAATTTATTAAAATTAAGTTAGACACATAATAAATCTAGAACTGCACAGTTGTCAATAAAAAATTACGTTTTTATTGATATTATGGTATTAATGGATAATTGGTTTGGCTACTATATCGACTCTAATTTAGATTAAAAATGACAATTAAAAATTGACAAAGTGTCTAAAATAGTAGTATTCATAGCCTACCAAGATATAATATTATCGAGGAAAGATGGAGGAATTCAATAATGAAAAAAATTGAAAAAATCAATTCGATCAATAAATTATTAAATGAACTCAATTTTAGTTTGGATAATGAATTTGCTAAAAAAGCAGTTTTGACTGCCTATATAAAAATAAATAAATCAGAAAAAATTTCTTCTAAGGTTAAGGAAGTTCCGGAGGCAATTGATAATATGGAGTATGATTTTATCTACCTCTCCAGACAGGATTATAAGTTTTCCGATAAATCTATGGAAATATACCAACAGTTAAAAGCATTATCACGAACAAAATTCGGTCACGGTTGGGGTGGCTTAATATTTGCCCCTATATGGTAATTTTTCATAAAGTCGGGTATTTATATTCTAGAAAAAATTGTTTTTGTGTTATGCTTTAATCACTACTTTTGTATTAAATTTGATATAAGGAACGAGGACAATCTATGACAACGGCAGTTGTGACAGATACAGCAGCGTACTTAACACCTGAACAAATTAAGAAATATCACATTACTGTTCTGCCAGTTACAGTTATTTTGGATGGCAAACAATATAAAGAAACTGAGGAACTTGATCTCAAAACCTTCTATGATTATCTAAAGAATGAAAAAGAGTTACCCACAACATCGCAAGTTTCAATGGGACAAATTGAAGAAGCATATGACAGGCTAGTTGATAATGGTGTGGATAAAATCATTTCAATTCATTTATCGAGTGGAATAACTTCTTTTATGGATAACTTACGTATGTTTTGCAAGAGTTATACACGTGCCAAAGTATTTCCAGTGGATTCATTAGCCGCTAGTGCTGGTGAAGCAAATCTATGTTTACTTGCCGGAGCTCTGGCAACGGATGGCAAAGAAGCAGAAGAAATAGTTCCAGAATTGGAAAAATTAAGAGAAACTTCTAATGTTTATTTTGCAGTAGATGATTTGAAACATTTAATGAGAACTGGACGTTTGAGTAATCGCTCAGCGGTTATTGGTAATTTATTGAATATCAAACCTCTACTAACCTTTAACAAAGAAGGGAAAATCATCGCAATAGGTAAGGAAAGAACCATGAAACGCTGTTTGCGATTGATGTTATTAGAATTACAAAAAAATATAGAACAAGTGGATTATAAAATTCATGCAACTGTAATTGATGCTAATAATGAGGTTTTATCGGAGGCATGGGCCGATGAGTTACATGAAACTTTTCCGGATATCCGTGTTACCATCAGTCACCTAGGACCATCGATCAGTGTTCATACGGGTGAAAAAACGATGGGTATTTTATGGAGTCGTGATTGGCAGACTATGATTTAAATTCAATTTATGTTAGTGTTCTGTTTTATTTATAGATATAAAAATAGGTCCTAGATATACGTATTTAATATGTATATCTAGGACCTATTATTTTTTGTAGTAATCTAGATTAATTTTTTCCAAATCAGAATCGTACGTCGTTTAATGGAATTCTAAATCCAAGATCCGAGAAACTTCCTCAGGATCGTGATATCCTAGACGACTGTTGTCAATATTAAAAGTTGATATCTCTTTTAGATCTTCATCCGTTAATGAAAAGTCAAATATATCCATATTTTGAACTAAACGTTCTTCGTGTGTTGATTTAGGAATGGCGATGGCGTTTTGTTCAATGATCCAACGCAAGGCCACTTGTGCAGCGGATTTTTGATATTTTTCACCAATTTTAGTTAACAAGAGATCTTTAAATATATTGTGTTTACCCTCATCAAATGGTCCCCATGCTTCTAATTTAATATCGTAGTCGTGCATAAATTCTCTTATTTCAGTTTGTTGATTAAAAATATTCAATTTGATTTGATTAACCGCTGGGATGACTTTATTGAAGTGGATAAAATCTACCAGACGGGATGGCTCAAAATTAGATACGCCGATGGCACGGATTTTACCAGTCTCATAAAGCTCTTCTAAAGCGTGCCAGGCACCGAAAATATCACCAATAGGTAAGTGTAATAAATATAGATCTATATAATCCAATCCTAATTTATCTAATGAGCTTTGAAATCCACGTTTAGCACCATCATATGTCATATCTTGGACCCAAAGTTTAGAAGTTACAAAAATATCTTCACGCCTAATGTCACTTTCCTTAATGGCCTCGCCAACAGCTGATTCATTTTTGTAGGCAGTAGCAGTATCTATTAAGCGATATCCATTCTTCAATCCAGTTAAAACTGTTTTTTTGGCAGTATCAAAGTCTTCAATCTGAAATACGCCTAGTCCAAGTTGTGGCATTTTTACGCCATTATTTAGAGTTATATATTTCATCATTTACCTCATTTATTGAAATTAATCAAATTCATTTTCAGTTTTTAACCATATACTCATAATCAAGCATAACAAAATCATGCCTATTGAGACTACAAAACCGACTTTGATCCCGCTTAATTCACCAGCTAAATGATGAGTTGGAGTTAAATTCTCAGTCACACTTATGATGCCGACTAAAATGGCCGTTCCGATAGAGGCCGCTACTTGACGTAATGTATTGAACATCGCCACAGCATCAGAAATCATCAAGTTTGGTACAGATGATAGGGCGTGAGTTTGAATGGGAATGAGGACTAAAACTAATCCTAGCTGACGAACAAATTGTCCAAAGGTTACCATCAGGATAGATGTATCTCTAGTAATAAACGATTGCAGAGTTGTACCAATTACATCGATCGATAAACCGATCACAACTAATCGTTTGACACCAAATTTGTCATACAAACGGCCACTGATCGGTGATAAAATGGCCGTTGAGGTGGCTCCTGGTAAAACTACTAGTCCAGAGATCAATGCACTGTAATGCATAACATTTTGGACTAGTAGGGGAATGATTATGGTATTTCCGTACATTGTGATCATTAAGAGCATGTTTATGACGGTCGCAACATCATATTGTTGATGCCCAAAAACCTTTAAATTAATAAAGGGACTTCTAGCTTTAGTTTGAGTAAGAACAAAAATCGTCAGAATGATTAAACCGACAATTATTGAACCAATAACTTGGAATGACAAACTTTTGGTTGTTCCGATGTTTGATAATCCAAATAGTAAGAATAACAATCCAAAACTAGATAAGATAAGTCCAAAGGTATTAAATTTAACAGCTTGTTTCTTGGATAATCCGGGTAGAAATAAAATTGCTAAAATAATATTTATGGCAGTAAAAGGAATTACGAAGATGAAGAGAAATCTCCATGAAAATTGTGACAAAATAAACCCTGATAGAGTTGGCCCAACTACTGGTGCAAAGTTAAATGCTAGACCTATTATTCCCATTAGGGCACCACGAGTTTTTTTTGATGCTTCACTCATAGCCAAAACATTTACAAGCGGCATCATAACTCCGGCACCAATAGCCTGAATCATTCGACCAACAATCAAAAGAACATATTGTTGAGCGAAGGCTCCAAAGATAGTCCCTAGTAGAAATATAATTGAGAATAATAAATATAGCTTTCTAAAAGAGAATCTTTTCATTAAAAAAGCACTTGTGGGAATCATAATGGCATTGACCATGATGTATCCATTTGTTAGCCATTGACCAGATGAAGCAGTGATTCCAAAAGTTGTCATAATTGAAGGCAACGCTGTACTCATCAAAGTAGAACTGAGAACTCCAAAAAAGCTCCCTATGGTTACGATCCACAGTGATAGCTTGGTTTCTTTCGACATTAAATAAGCCTCCTAATTAGTTGACAAAAGCAACTTTTTTAATGATAATGTCGTTAGTTGTTTTTGTCAACCAAATACAGGGAGTAATCAACTATGGATGCCGATAAGATTAATGAAGTTCGAGAATTTAATCGTTTTTACACACGAACGCTTCAACTTACTAATAAATATCATTTAGGAACTGGTTTGACTGTTTTAGAATCACGACTTTTGTTAGAAATATATGAAAATAAACTTCAGACGGCCAATGAACTAGTCGCCTTATTAGATATTGATAAAGGCTATTTGAGTCGAGTTTTAAAGAGCCTAGTAAAAAGAGGGTACATCGAACAAACAATCGATAATGCAGATAAACGTTCAAAATTATTAACATTGACGGTTCTGGGACACAACACATTGAATACGATCAATAAAAGAGCCGATCAACAAGTTGATCAGCTCTTTAAAGGATTATCCGACCAAGAAATAAATCAAGTTATCTCGGCTATGGACTTTATTCAAAATAAAGTGAATTTGGACTAAATCATAGCATTCTCCCAGAAGCCTTTTGTCTCGACATTGGTTGCAGATGCAAGATCTTCTAATTTTTTCATTTCATCATCAGTTAATTTTATATCGATCATTTCTTTTGTAGGCTTTAGATATTTTTCTTTAGTTAAACCTATGATTGGCGTGGTATTTTTGTTTATGGCCCAAGCCTCAGCAATTTGTGCAACATTGGCATTGTATTTTTTACCGATCTTTGCCATTTCAGTAGTTAATGTTTCAATTTCTGGTAGCATTTTGTTGTATTTCTCCGCACGATCAGAACCGCTTGGTAATGGATTTTGAGTATTATATTTACCATTCAAAGCTCCTTGTTCCAAGACCATGTATGAGTAGAAAGTAATATCATGTTTATTACAGTAGTCGATGATCCCAGCCTTTTCTGATGAGCGGTACAACAAACTAAAGTGATTTTGAACCGCAGCCAGTTTGATCCCAGACTCTTTTAGAATACTTTCAGCTTGTTTTATCTCAGCTAAATTGTGATTAGAAACACCAACATGCTTGATTTTGCCTGATTTCACAAGCGGGATCAATTGTTTAGTCCATTTTTCAACATCAGATGGACGGTGGATCCAATATAGATCTACATAGTTAGTTTTTAAACGTTTTAGACTTCCATCAAGCATTTCTTCCATGGCATTTTCGTGGTCACTAGCAATTTGTGGACTGAATTTTGTTGAGATATAGTAGGCGTTTCGATCATAGTTTTCTAACAGGTTGCCAACAGCAGTTTCAGATATTCCCATTCCATAAACAGCTGCCGTATCCCAAAGATTTAATCCCATTTTCATTGCTGAATCAATAACTGGTTTTAATTTTTCTTCGTTTAAATTATCACCGAAGGCCTTCTCTGCACCCCAAGCCCAAGTTCCAAGTGCCACAGCAGGTAAAGTTTTATCCATAATAATATACGCCCCTTTTTATTCGATAATTATATATTAATCTTTGTAAGCGCTAAACAAAAGGACAATCAAATCCAATTTTGGATTTGATTGTCCCTTAAATTTATCTACGAGCAAGTTTTACGATTGTTTCTACATGTGGAGTCTGTGGGAACATATCAACAGGTTGAAGATATTCGACACGATATTTATTAGTTAGTCTAGTTAGATCTTTAGCCAAAGTGGATGGGTTACATGAGATATAAACTAGTTTTTCAGAGCGATGACGTAATAGAGTGTCAATTAATTTGTCATCTAGTCCAACACGTGGAGGATCGACAATAACAGCATTGGGGTGAATATCATCTGTCAACAACTGTGGATAAACTTGATCCACTGATCCGACGTAGTAATCAGTATTTTTTATTTCGTTCATTTCCGCATTCTTTTTAGCATCCTCGATAGCTTCAGGGATGATTTCAATTCCGTAAACGTGTTTAACGCGATCGGCCAAAGTGATGCCAATAGTACCGACACCACAGTATGCGTCTAGTAGCACGTCTTCAGCATTAGGGTTTAGAGCCTGAGCTGCTAAATCGTACAGTTTATCAGTTTGAAGCGAATTTAGTTGTAGAAAGGCACGAGGAGATAGATTGAAGATATACCCATTGATATCTTCTTGAAGATATTGATCGCCCCAGATCAATTTAGTTTCGTCACCCCATACACTACCCTTGTCGTCAGTATTGATATTTTGTGAGATCGAACTTATTTCTGGTATCTCTGATTGGATTTTTTCAATAATTTGACGCTCTTTAAGGAACTTTTGTGAGCGTGTAATGAAGGTTACTTGCAACTTGTTAAATTCCACTGATTCGCGGATAACGATCATACGCAAGATTCCTGATTTTTTTTCAGGATTAAATACTGGGATTCCAAGTTCTTTAATGATATCAACGAGTTTTCTCATGGCCGACATAGTTAAATCCATTTGTGTAGGCATTTCCGTTAAATCTACAAGTTCTTGAGTACCATTCTTGTATAATCCGCAAAGAATTTTGCCATCAACCTCTTGAATTGGAAATTGTGCCTTATTACGATATTTCTCCTGTTGAACAGAAGGAGCGGTTGGTTTGATATTATATTTTTCATAAGCGTAGGGTTTGTATTTATTCAAGGATTCACGAAGAATGTCGGCTTTAAATTTCAGTTGATCCTCATATTTTATGTGGGCAAATTCCAAACCGCCAACTTCACTAGCTAGTTCGGGAACATCAGGATTACGGAAGGGACTAGCAGTTCTGAGTTTGTGGATTTTACCATTGATAAATTTTTCATGTAGATCAACGATTTCACAGACGATAACGTCTTCTGGAACAGCTTTAGGGACAAAGACGATGACATGCTTGAAAAAGCCGATACCTTCGCCGTTAATTCCGATACGTTTAATTGTTAAAGGGAAACGATCCCCAACTTTTAATTCACTTGTAATATTTGTATTCATTATTTTTCCTTTTTTCAAATCTAGGTTAAACTTACACTTGAGTATAACATGTGAGGTAAGGATATTGGCAAAAGTAACGAAGGTCCAAGCACAAAAACGAAAAGGTAGATATAATGTTTTTCTTGACGGAAGTTATGCATTTCCCGTATCTGAAGCGACATTAGTCGAATTTCGTTTGATGAAAGATGAAGAATTGACTGATTCTCAGATCAAGGAAATAAAGAATCGTGAGAATATCAATAAAGCGTATGGGGATGCCGCAAATTATTTGAGTTATCAGTTGCGGACAAAAAAAGAGATAAAAGATTATCTTTTTAAGAAAGAATATGATTATCCAACTATTGATACTGTATTAAAAAAGTTAGCCGATCTAAACTATTTAGATGACGAATCTTATGCTAATAGTTTTATCAATACACAACTTAATACGACCATAAATGGGCCCAAGATCATAGAACAAAAAATGATTCAAAAAGGTGTTCCTAACTTGATCATTCAAGATAAAATGGCACAAATAGATGAAGAAAAATTGTTGGATAACGCAACTGAATTTGCTGAGAAGCAAGTTAGGAAACAACGCCGAGCTTCATTTCAGCAGCAAATGACCAAGATAAAACAAGGATTGTATCAAAAGGGGTATAGTGGCGATATTGTCAATGAAGCAATTGATAACTTAGATTTGGAAAAAGATGACGATACCGAATTGGAAAATCTTCGTAAGATGGTTGATAAAGTTAGTCATAGATATGATAGCCGTTCCAAATTGATTACTTACTTGATGAGTAAAGGTTATCGGTATGATGCAATTAAACAGGTTTTGAATGAAGAAGAATAGGTATGAAAAGGGAGAATCAACTCAATTGCCTGAGTCGATTCTCCTTTTTTATGCTAATAATTTAGACTTGATGATTAATTAAATGGAATGACTTACTTCTAAAACGTTCTTCACCCTTAAATGACGCTTGCTTCCGGTTCTTAACTAAATGAAATGACTTACTTCTAAAACAACCACCACCTCTAATCGTCTAGAATAATTGGTTCTTAACTAAATGAAATGACTTACTTCTAAAACTTAGGTAATTCGATGTTCTTCCAACCCATGGGTTCTTAACTAAATGAAATGACTTACTTCTAAAACTTGATGGAGCTCAAGGTGTTCTTAAGATTAGGTTCTTAACTAAATGAAATGACTTACTTCTAAAACCATTAGAGACCCTATACATAGGCAGACCGTGGTTCTTAACTAAATGAAATGACTTACTTCTAAAACTATCTTGATACTGATCAGTTACATTGAAATGGTTCTTAACTAAATGAAATGACTTACTTCTAAAACATCATCGTTGAATTCTTTATTATTGTTTTGGGTTCTTAACTAAATGAAATGACTTACTTCTAAAACTGGAAGAATTAGTAAAGCGTGGTTACTCAGGGTTCTTAACTAAATGAAATGACTTACTTCTAAAACACCAGAATGGGAAACATGAATCTTTCAAATGGTTCTTAACTAAATGAAATGACTTACTTCTAAAACGGTCAACGTAAACAATTGAATGCGTATTTAGGTTCTTAACTAAATGAAATGACTTACTTCTAAAACTCGACATTGGTATCTGATCAGTATTCCATTGGTTCTTAACTAAATGAAATGACTTACTTCTAAAACAGTTGTTTCAATGATTCTAGCTTTAATATCGGTTCTTAACTAAATGAAATGACTTACTTCTAAAACCCTAATCCTTTGATGTCTGGACAAATGTTTGGTTCTTAACTAAATGAAATGACTTACTTCTAAAACTCGTGTATTGTTGACCGTTAGAATCTATTAGGTTCTTAACTAAATGAAATGACTTACTTCTAAAACAATATATTGTCATTTTAATTGGCACTATTAGGTTCTTAACTAAATGAAATGACTTACTTCTAAAACCGACTTGAGCCATTATTTCACCTCCTTATTGGTTCTTAACTAAATGAAATGACTTACTTCTAAAACCTAACATATTTATTTATATCAATGGTGGTGGGTTCTTAACTAAATGAAATGACTTACTTCTAAAACCACTTACTTAACGTTAACTTTAAGTATCAAATCTAACATGATCTTCATCAATAGAATAAATCCTAAAATTTATTTTATCGTTTTTTATGACCATTGGGTAGGATTCTATACTTACAACGCTTATTTTATTGGCCTTTAGATAATCATTCAATTCATTTAATTGATTAATATTTAAAAGGCGTTCTAAACCGTGAAATATTAACATTTCTTTACTACTGAAATCTACATAAAATTCTATAACTGACTGAAGCTTATCATAATAGTTCTGCCAATTACTAGTGTCCATCTTGAGATTTTTAGATTTAACAAGCTTTTCTAATCCTGGTGCTAATTCAAAATCAAATATTTCATCGTAACCACTGACCATATTCATTATTAGGTCATTTAAATTTTGGTTAATTTGATCACTTTTATTTTTGTAGATGATAGAATCAGAAATCATTTTCTTTAATACAAGTTTGATATTGCTGATGGAATTGATGTTATAACTAGTTAATTCGCCAATAAGTGCTACTTTGCTTAAGGACGCTTTTAGTTTATCATCAGGATCGGTGTAGAAATGAACATACTGATCGATATCATCAAGAAATGTTTCTCCATTTTTTAAAGAGTTCAATTGGAATATTAATTTAGAGAATTCATCATTGGATTGGAAATTCAAAAAAGTAATCCCACTATTTATATTAAATGGAGTATATGGGAATATCGTTATAGTCTCATTACTCATATAACCACGATCCTATCAAATTTATTTTCGGGTTCATCGTTCTTATCACCGGCTATGAATCTTATTGCCTCAAACTGCTTTTCTGTGATGATGATTGATTGAATTATTCCTTTGGTTGGAGCATACATGGTTATTCGATTATCTAATAGTCTAGCTGCTTGTTTATCAATTATTACGCAAGTATAGATTGATTCTTGCATCATAATGAATCCTTCATTGATTAAATTTTTTCGAAATTGACGATAGTTTCTTCGGTCAGATGCTGTTAAAGTCGGTAAATCAAACATAACCATTAATCTCATCACTCTACACCTCATCAGGAATACCTACTTTTATAAAGGAATCCTTTTTGGAATCCATAAATTTGAAACAGTATTGAATATGTTTAGTTATTGCGTTTCTAATCAAATAACTCTTGCCATCATATTTAATTTCATGATTTAAGACGTCGATCAGCCTTAATTTGGTATCTAAATTAAATTCTTCATCTCTGAGTTTAAGAACTTCTAAATCAAAAAATTGTCGGAAAGGTTCCATAAGGTCACTGGATAAATTGAAATCATTTTGGAGGCTGTGATGATGGATACCTAATTGGGTCAAATATCCTTGTGAGACAACTTCCTGATTAATCGTTGATAGTAATATTGTATAGCCATAATTAAGCATTACATTGGTTATTTCATCATGTGTACCTCGGGTGAAATTAGTGCCAAAGATTGCTGGAAAATATTTCATGGCGATTATTGCTTCTCGATTGGAATGATCATTGTCTTCTATTTGATCTAACTCTGCAATAACTTCGGTGGTATCCAAATGGAATGCCTTCATTATTTGAATTTGATTTTCAATTTTATTAGTTACTATTTCCGTCCATAATTGTTCTTTTTTCGAAATAGTCCAAGAAATCTGTTTTTCAATATTCTGATTTCTTTTAATATTGGAGTAGTAGGGGGTCAGTTCTGAACATGGATCATGATCGTTATCACAGAATATGACTTTGATATCTTGTTCCATTAACTTGGCAATTAGATAACTTGTGATGACAGTCTGAGTTGTCGATACTACTACGCATCCAATTTGACTAAATGGCATTTCTTTTATATCTGTGGCTGTTTGAATGATCATATGGTTTGCTTTATAACTCAACTTTGATTTACTAGAAATAAATACTGTTTTCCATCCCATAATAAGCTCCTTAGACGTTGCTATATTAGTTAAAATAAATTACAATATACATGTTCTAAACTAAATGAAGTGACTTACTGAGTTAAAATCAACATTTATGTTAATAATCTTAATTGATGACTCTCGCGTGGGGGTCTTTTTTTATGCCTTTTTACTCGATATGAATGATAGATCTATACAATCCAGTCGGTGATTCATAGATGAAGTCTGTGTTTGAGAATTCGTATCCATTAGGCTTCCTACCAAACGAGCTAGTGGAAATTTTTCCAAACTTTAAATTGGCCGAAGTAGAATTCGCGTGTAACAGATTCAAAACCTGTGAAATAACATTTAACTGTTTTTCATTATCAAGACTCTTAAAGGCATCGATATTATCCTCTAAACGGATGGCCTCTGATTTATAGAATGGATAAAATTCTTTCATTTTAGCAATGATATGTGAATAGATATTTGCTAAATAATCAGGTTCATACTGGCTCAATATAAAACGATAATTATCAGTAGAAGACTTATCTAATAGACTCAATAAAGCGACTTCTTCAAATGGCAATAGAAGTTGTCTCGCATTAACCATTTCAGTGGCGGAAGGGGAAGATAAGTAACCTTTATCTTGGCTATAAGTTAGTTGTCCTAATGGGACTTTCTCAATAAGTATCTGAATTTCTTTTTTATGTTTAGTATTATCAGAGATCCATTTCACCAGTTCTACTTTTCCAATTGAAATTTCATGGTCGATTCGAGTGGGGATGCTAACTAACTTCTTTTTACCATCTATATCTACTAAGACTGAATAGGATGGCTTATCACTTGTATATCCACCATAAATATGTGGATCAAGATCTTGTTTTAGTGGGATCAATTTGTTCTTATCAGGTGTTTGAATTGTTTGATTGAAAAGAGCACCGTCATATATTCTTGTAGGTTTAGTGATGTTAAATTGCTTGTATTTGAATATATTACTGATACTATCCTTGATTTTTTGATCCCAAATAATTTCACCATTGTCTTTGTTTACCTGTGTTTTTCCGTTAAACATAGATCCAATGATAAATCCATTTTGTGAGTAACCAGGCACTTTGCCATTTCTATTGCGTGCCTGTTTTTTTATATCCTCAAAAAATTTTGAATATTCACCGTAGGCTAGTCGCATATTATCTTTAGGGTATTTTTTTAACTGGAATGTTCCTACGATAGTTGCTATATAGGCGTCCTGTGCATGATGATTATCATTAATATTTCTATTTTTAACAAATTCTGGATGTTCAAAATGGTATGTTTGCTCATTTAAATTACTAAATGCATTTCTAAATTCAGATCCTAATCCTGCACGGGTTTCGATGACTTGAGTATCTGGATATGAAGAATCAATGATATTGGCAACATTTTTAACCATCTGAGAGGTTTGAACTAGTTGACGATTAATAAATCCTTTGCGTTGTCCTTCAGTGACTTCAGTTCTAGTTAAATTGGCAAACTTCTTAGGTCCCATTAGTCCAGAATCTTTTAGATATTGCCAACGACGAATATTTTCGTTGATAATATCTGGTGTGAGTAACAAATCGTCTGATTTTCTCTGATTTTCGTGTGCTTTGACTAGAGCCATATTTTCTAAAGAATTGTCTTTGATGTAAGACTGAGGCAATATATGATCGATTTGATAGTCAGTCGTGAATAGTCTATTTATATCAATTTCAGAATTGCTGTATAAACTTTTACCCATCTGTGAAAAATAGAGCATTAATCGCGTATTTGAAAGTGCAGCTTTACGTTCCTTCATCAAGTCTTCAAGTTCCTTAGTTGGGTAGAGTGCAGATTTTAAATCTGATCCTAAATTAGCTGCGATGCTTTTCATTTGTTTATATCGTTTGGTCAATTGCTGGAATCTAGATTGTGTAATATTAGAATCTTGATCTTGACGAGTGAATTCGATGAAAATATTTTTAGGATCATGTTTCATAAATTTAGACAATTCTTGAACGATAATTAGTGATTGCCAAATTCCACGTTTAATAGCTGGTGAACCATGTAATTCGTTTACCATATCTAATTGAGATTTTTCGTCATTATCATTTATGTTATGTTCTTTTATCTGACTGTCAAAGTCATATTTGTTGTCGTTAATTATTTCCATAAAATTACTTCTGGTTAACCACATTAAATCTAGGATAGAATGATTAACAGGTTGATGTTCAGTTCCAATTTTTCCAGAAGTTACTAGGCTTGTCAGAAGTTTTTTAGATAATTTTCCCCATCCTTGATAACGGATCTGAACAACCTTGTTTATTTGCTTATCAGAATAATTATATTCAGAATTTTGAAGTTTTAATTTTAAGATTTCTCTATCTTCAAATACAGTTTACCATTCAACCAATTCTTCTAATTGCTTGTTATTTTCAGGCTTATTAACGAATTCTTCTCCAAAAATACTTACAAATTTACGATAAGTCGCCAGACTGGATAAGAATTTGGATTTATCGGCAAGTCCACGAATTGAAGTCGATGTGGAATAACTTTCTTTGATCAGCCAATCTATTAGTTGCTTAGTCGTGACTGTGGCTCGTTTTTTGAACAGGTCATTATAGATCGACTGTTTCATCTCAACAGTTAAACGTTCACCTTTGTCCGTTGATTCAGAGTCATTTACGATACGGACATTATTTAATTCATTCAGAACTTCATATTTTTGATATATCAGACTATTTTTTGGTAAAACAGGTTCTCCAATTAAATAGGAATCAGTTGAAGTCATTTTACGGATGAAATTGTTAGAAGATTTTTCACGGTCAACCTTTTCATCAAAATTCCATGGACGGATCGCACCGGGTTCTTTTCTGACCATCCAAGAAAAGTCGCTTTTTTTAACATTAAGTGGTCCTACGTAATATGGGATTCTAAAGTTTATTAGTGATAGAATCTTTGATTTATTTTCTCTTAAAAACGGATAGTAAGTCGATTGATTATCAATGATTTTGATCAATTCATTTTCGTTTAATTGAAATGGGATAACTCCATTGTCTCTAGTTCTTTGTTTTAATAGGTAATTATTATTTTCAATTTTTTCTAAGGCATCTTTTGATATGGGATCATCTATTTTTGCTAGATATTTTTTAAGATCTTTGTAAAAATCATCAACACTGTATTTTCCTGGTTGAATATATTTGCTATAAGAATCCTTTATCGAGGAGACTAATTTATCATCATCGGTTCTTCTGAGGAGGTCTTTTAATGCAGCTAAGTCCTCGTGATGTTTCTTATATATCTCCACTTTGGCGGAACTTATATAAGTGTGCTCGTCGAGGATCTCATTTAAAACAATCGTACTGTAAATGGCATTTGCTGAATTTATTAGTGCTAATTGTTCCTCGTCCAATGTTTCTTCACATTTTTGCATATCTGATTCTACGGCTGATGAGGATAGTTTTAGGGAAACATCTTCAGATGTATTTAAGTTAAAAAACTTAACTAAGTCTACTTTATTACCTACTAATAAGTTAAAAATATTCTTTGCGACTGGTTTGGTAATAATAGTTGTATCGATTTGATTAAGAATATTTGTAACTTTACTGCTGGGACTCCAGTCTTTTTTAAGAAGAACAGAACTAATTTTGCTGAAATTAGTCTCTTCAGAAAGCGATATTCCAAAGAAATTAAGGTCTGAGTTAAATTCTTTTAAAACATTCTCCAGATCTTCATTCATTTTGGAGACATCAAAATTTTGATGTTCATAGGTGAAATTACCACGATATTTTAAGATATTATGAATTGCCAAATATACTAATCTAATGTCAGCCTGTGTTTTATCTTCAATTAATCGTTCCCTCAAATGAAAAATTGTTGGATATTCTTCGAAATAGTCTTTATCATTAAAATCCTCATCTATGAATAGATTGTATTTGTCACGCATTCTAGTGGAATCTTTTTTAGATACCCAAGAATGTTTCATTCGGTTTAGGAATCCTTGATCCTTTTTAAATAGTTCGTCTGAAAACAGTTCATCTAACCAATTAAGTCGATTGCGCCGTCTGCGATATCTTCGTCTAGCAGAACGATTTAGTCTACGATCTTCTGCAGTTTCGGCCGATGAAAAAAGCCGAACACCCCAAAGATTTTTCTTCTTTGCTTTTAGCAAATTATAATTATTATCAGTTATTGCCCATCCGACAGAGTTAGTACCGATATCTAATCCGATATTATATGTAGTCTCTTTTCTATTCATGTGAGTTCCCCTCCATAGTTAAACAACTTAATAATAACAAAGGTTAACGCAATTTATTATGGAAATAAGGAATAAAGTAAAACGATTACAGAAAATTGTAAAAGCAGGTCAGATTAGAAGCCAATTAACTCTATATTAGCTTTTATTTGTTTCACAGCTCTGTTATAATTTTTCGTGAACAAGAATTGGAAAGCTGGGTAATTTATGCAGATCCCTAAAGAAGGAGATTACGTGGCAATCCAGAGTTATAAGCATGATGGTCATTTACATCGTACTTGGCGTGAAACAATGGTGTTAAAGACAAGTGAAAACGAAATTATTGGTTGTAATGAGAACACTCTTGTTACTGAATCTGACGGTCGACGTTGGGTTACAAGAGAACCAGCGTTAGTTTATTTTCACAAGCACTACTGGTTCAATATAGTGGCTATGATTCGCGAGAGTGGGGTTTCTTATTACTGCAATTTAGCGACACCATTTGCTTTAGATAAAGAGGCTATCAAATATATTGATTATGATTTAGATGTTAAGGTCTTTCCTGACGGAGAGAAGCGTTTACTAGATGTGGACGAATATGCAGCTCACAGCCAAATGTGGAATTATCCGCCAGAAATAGATACGATTTTACATCATAATGTCGACGTTTTAATCGATTGGATTGATAAAGGCAAGGGTCCGTTCTCGCAGGCTTATGTTGATCTGTGGATGCAACGATACAATGAATTGTCGCACCATTAGGATTGCTCGATATACAAAAAAAAGACCACTTATGTGGTCTTTTTTGATTCCTAATTATCAGCTTCAAGTGAAATCCCGGATAAAAAGTCCTTGATTCTAGGAGATGGATGCTCGAAGAATTCTTTTGTTTCACCGTCAAATACTTTATTTCCGTCTTCAATAAAAACGATTTTATCAGCAACTAAACGTGCAAATTCCATATTATGAGTAACGATAACCATTGACTGACCCTCACCAGCAAGCTTTTCCAAGATCTTCAAAACTTGTGTTTCCAGCTCAGGATCAAGAGCACTAGTAGGTTCATCAAGCAAAATATACTCTGGATTGATAGCCAGCGCACGACAGATAGAAATACGTTGTTGTTGTCCCCCAGATAGTTGGCTAGGATAACGATCCTCTAAGTCTGCTAAACCAACCTGACTTAAGAGTGACTTGGCATTCTTTTCAGCCTCAGCTTTGGACTGTTTTAGAACAGTGATCGGAGCAGCTGTGATGTTATTTATAACCGTCAAATTAGGAAAGAGGTTCCAGTTTTGGAAGACCATACTAGTTTTACGACGAAGGTTGAAGCTATCTTTTTTGTTGATAGGCTCGGCGTAATTAACTGTTAGGTCTGAAAAACTGACTGTTCCGCTTTCAGGACGGACCAACAAGTCTAATGAACGTAGTAAAGTCGATTTACCTGAACCTGAAGGTCCAAGGATAACCGAAGTTTTACCACTAGGAAAGTCCACACTGATGTCATTCAAAACGGTTTTACCCTCGTACTTTTTAATGATGTTTTTCATTGAGATCATTATGCTTCACTCCCTTTCACGTATTTAGATGTTCTGCGTTCTAGGTAGTGTTGCAACCAGCTTAGTAGTGAACAGACAATTGCATAGAGTGCGGCAGCTATTGTATACATCAACAATGGTTGATAGTTTTTAGCTGTGATCTGCTGACTGACCTGGAACATTTCCAAAATAGTGATCGAACTAGCCAAAGATGTATCCTTTACTAAACCAATAAATGAGTTAGATAGTGGAGGCAAAGCGATTCTTACAGCTTGTGGCAAAACAATTTTCATCAATGTTTGTCTAGTTGAAAAGTTCAATGTGTAAGCGGCATCCCATTGATCCTGCGGCACAGATATTAGAGCAGAACGGATGGTTTCAGATGCGTAGGCACCAGTGTTCAATGAAAACCCGATCACGGCAGCAGTAAAGGCCGATAATTGAATGCCAATACTTGGAAGTCCAAAGAATATGATGAACAATTGAACTAGTAGCGGTGTTGAACGGAATAACCAAACATAGAAGTTGGCAATAGCACGTAATACTAAATAAGGGTAACGGATAGCCTTATTTTCACTGGGCTCGATAAATTTAATTAGTGCTGTTAAAACGGCTAGGATTAAACCTAGAATAAATGATATGACGGCTAAAGGAATTGTAAATTGAAGCATAGCTCCAATCATTTCCGGAAGCGACGATATAATAATATTCCACATGGAATAGAGTGCTCCTCTCGCTGACTTAAATTAGAAATTATTTTTTAGTTATGTCATCTGTAAAGTATTTCTTAGATAACTTAGTTAATGTACCATCTTTTTCAAGCTTCTTTAGTGCCTTGTTAACTCTGCTACGCAAGTGCTTTGAGCTCTTGTTATAGATAGGTGCGATCTTAGATGTAGCAATTTTGTCAGATGGAATTTCAATATAGTGCAAGTCAGTATTCTTGTGACCGTCTTTCTTCCATGTTAAGAATGATTCTTTAGAGTTGATAGTACCATCGATACGGCCTTGGTCGATCATTGATAGTGTTGATTGATAATCTGATGATGGAACTACATCGGCGTCAAATTGTTTAGCCTTGTTGTAGTTATCAGTACCAGTACCTTCACCTAACTTCTTACCTTTAACATCGTCGATAGATGTGATCTCAGTATTGTCCTTTTTAGTAACGATAACTGATTTTGAGTAAATATATGGTGTTGAGAAAATATATTGCTTCTCACGTGAAGGGTTGATAGCAACATTGTTGAATACAACGTCAAATGTTTTTGAGTTTAATCCGGCGATAAGTGAGTCCCACTTTGTAGGTACAAACTTGACCTTCAAATCTAATTCTTTAGCAACATCTCTAGCTAATTCAACTTCAAATCCTTTTAACTTACCATTTTCACGATATGAATAAGGTGCAAATGTTCCCTCAAGTCCAACAGTCAATGTTCCCTTTGTTTTAGTGTCGTTGTTAGCATTATTACTTGAGCAGCCAGTTAAGACCAAAATCAAGGCAAATGCAGCAGCTATAATTAGTGCAATTCGTTTCTTCATCTTAAATAATCTCCCAATATAAAAATTTTCCATTTTCTATTTTCTCATAAATAAGAATATCATAGAAAGAATATGTCTTTTTATTTTACTTTTGTGGCAAAATGATGTCTGATGGTTTGACTTCGTCACCAAAATATGGCTTTAGTTGACTATTATAGTCATCTGTAAAGAAGCTTTGCTTGTTAAGTTTCTTGATTTCCTTGTTAGTCCAGTTCAGTAATGATTTATTACCCTTCTTAACAGCAGGTGAGATGTATTGATTAGGTCCGATATTCTTTATACCTACAGTATAGGTAGGATTATCTTTTACCCAAGCATATAAGTACGAGTTATCATCAGCCAAGGCAACACCACGATTATTCTTTAAGGCATTGAATTGTTGAGTTTTAGAATCAAATTTCAAGAGATCAACATCTTTTTGTTTAGAAGTGAAGTAATTCTCAGCAGTTGTACCCTTAGTAACAATCAAATTCTTCCCTTGTAGTTGACTGGCGCTAGTGATTGGTTTGTCCTTTGGTGAAACAATACCGACAGAAACCTTCATATAAGCTTTAGCGTAATCAACGACATCTTTTCTTTCTGGTGTAACGGTGAAGTTTGCCAAAACGATATCTACTTTATTAGAGTTCAAAGCGTCAACACGGTTATTTGCGTTTACTTGAACAAATTTGATCTTAACGCCCAGATCTTTAGCGATTTTTCTGGCTAAAGTAATATCGTAACCAACACGTTTACCATCTTTATTTACCCAACCATAAGGTGGCAGATCGCCAAAGACAGCAACTCGAATAGTACCACGTTTTTTGATTTTTTCAACACTGCTAGGATTGTTGCTGTCGGCACTAGATGAAGAACCACATCCTGCAAGAACCAAACTTATGCTGGCAATGATACCAACTAGTGCGAGTAATTTAACTAATATTTTATGCTTCATAATATTTCCCCCAATATATAAAAATTAAAAATCCATACTTTGTAAAAACTCTTTAGCTTGGTCAGTGGTTGGATCTTTGAAGAATTTTTTCCCTGGAGTATCTTCAAGAATACTGCCGTCCTTCAAAAATAAAACTCGATCAGCTATCTGCTGTGCAAAATTCATTTCGTGCGTGACAATTATCATCGTCATATCATCCTGATCTGCTAGATCTTGAATGATATTCAAAACGCCACGGACCATTTCTGGATCAAGTGATGCAGTTACTTCATCAAAGAGCATAAATTCTGGATGCAAGGCGAGTGCTCTGACAATGGCGATACGTTGTTTTTGACCACCAGACAATTGTCGTGGGTAGGCATTTTTGTAATCTAGCAAGTCGACTTTCTCTAGTAATTCATCGATTTCTTTCTTTACTTCCTCAACATTTCTCTTTTGTACTTTTGTTGGTCCCAACATGATATTGTCTAAAACAGTTAGGTTAGGGAAGAGGTCATAGCTTTGAAAAACCATTCCAATTTTTTGCCTTAACTGTTGCCAATTCTTCTCGCTGGGGACGACTTTTTTATTTTCAAAAGTTATCTCACCATTTCTAAAGTCTTCAAGACCATTAAGACATCTGATCAAGGTACTTTTACCTGATCCCGAAGGTCCAAGTAATGTAATAACTTCGCCCTTAGAAATGGAGAAATTGATATCATGTAAAACGTGTTTCTTCTGATAATATTTCTCAAGGTGTTCAACCTTTAAAACTTCATTCGCCATTTGTTTGCTCCAATCTCTTCTTTTCTAATCTTCCCGCCCACCAAGATAGCGGATAGTCGATCAAGAAATATAATAAGAATATTAATCCATATATCCAAAAAACTCCGGTCGGATATTTTTGATTATTGGCTTCAACAATTTGTTGACCAATATTGACCACATCCATGACACTGATAAGCATCAAGATAGATGTTGTCTTGATAACACGCGTTATCAAATTGATCGTAGCTGGAAGTTCCAGCGATACTGCTTGTGGTACTAATACATAACGATAAAGTTGAAAACGGGTCAAACCGATTGCCAACCCGGATTCCTTTTGGTGGATCGGTACTGAGATCAAAGCACCTCTGACGATATCACTCATTTCAGCGGCGACCCATAAGGCAAAGACAAGCATTGCCACTTGAGTGCCTGGCATGTGAAGATTCATCTGTCTGGGTAAAATATAATAGAACAAAAATAATAAAACTACTGTTGGAACGATTCGAAAGAATTCAAGATAGATCCGTAAGATAAATCTTAATAACTTGTTATGAAAAGTTCGCAGTATTCCTAAAATAATTCCAATGATCAAACCGATCACGATGGCAATGGCGGCAATTTTAAAAGTTGTCCACATTCCTAGGAGCAGACGCATGAAATTTGTTCCCTGAAATAAAACGTTAATTCCCGAATGTACCATAGCGGACCCTCCTTTCCAACAGTGTCAAAACAAGTGATAACGGAATTAAGATGATTGCGTATGCAACCACTAAGACGAATAAATATTCATTCGAATTGTAGTACAAACCAATCAAATCCAGTGCTGTATTAGTTAATTCTGGTATTGCAATGACAGTAAAAATCGAAGTCTCCTTGATCAAGAAGATTATGTTTGCAGCCAAAGCAGGAATGCTTAATGCGAATCCTTGTGGAAAGACGATGTATCTTGCTAGCTGCCAGCGACTAAGTCCGATAGCCTTACCGGATTCAACTTGTTTCTTGCTGACCCCATTGAAGCCGCCACTAAAGCCCGCTGCCATATAACTACCACCTAAGAAAATCAAACCGATGATTCCGCAAAGTTGGGCACTTAACTTGATTCCCATAGCTGGAAAAGCGTAGTACAAGAAGAACAACTGAATTAATAACGGCGTGTTTCTAGAAATTTCGATATAAACTTGAAGCACTTTGTCTAAAACTGGAACTTTGAAATATTGGACCAAGCTACAAATTATACCAACTATTGCTGAACCAACGATCCCAATCAACGACAAGTAAAGTGTTAAGACAAAACCTTGTTGAAACATTGGCAAGCTTTGTTTGATAATTTCCCAACTCATAAATTTTCTCCCTTTCTGTAGGTATAAAAAAAAGGAGAACTGACTAATGTCAGCTCTCCTTAATTTTTTACACTACGTGTTTATTAATTGAGAGTGGTATTAGGCATGCTGAAATAGTATAGTAATGTATTTTGCATCATTACTACACAACAACAAGCTTGCATTTGTTTTACAGTGTTTAAATTTCTCATGTCTAATACCTCCCTTGATTAATTTCTTGTTTACAGACTATTATTAAAAATTCTCTAAGTCAAGTGTTTTATTTCTCATTTTTCTTTTTACTTGTATAAATTGAGAGTGAATCAAATTCCATATATGAAGCAATCGTTAGTGAGACCATAAGAGTTAAAACCAACCAACCAATAGCGGAGCCAATAATTGTTGAGAGTGGAACTGATTTTGCAACAATGTAAATACTAGCGATCGATAAAAGAAAATCGACAATTAAATTTAATCCGATAGTAGTTCTTTTTCTTTCAAGAATAAAGAAATTTAATAGTCCTTTGAGAAATTTAGTTGTCGATGAACGATACATAATTAAAACAGGACGTTGGGAGATAACTTTTACCGCAAACATTCCAAAAGCACCGACAACACCACCGGCAATGACTCGCCACGTTAGAGCGTGTAAGACTAGAGCGTTATAAGCGATACCAACTACTCCCATACAGACAATGTAAGGGATGATGAAAAAGAAAAGATAAATGACTGCAATTTTCTTATTAGACATTATTAGGACCTCAAATCTATTAATATCTTAATTCTAGCATGAAAAAGCTTTATTGTTGAAAACTTTAACACCTGCTATAATGATTCTATCAATTTTGTTTAAAGTTCTTTATGAAAGAGAGTGGAAATTTAATGAGTGATGATCCTACCGGAGCGACGCTTTTAGGTCAATTGATCTTAATTGTTGTTCTAACACTTTTGAATGCTTTTTTTGCTGCTGGCGAAATGGCAATTGTCTCGGTTAATAAAACCAAGGTGGAGGAGAAAGTGAACGACGGAAATCGTCGTGCTGCTAGAGTTTTAAAAGCAATAAATAATCCAAATAGTTTTCTATCAACTATTCAAGTAGCAATTACTTTAGCAGGTTTCCTTTCATCTGCCAGTGCCGCAACGAGTTTAAGTGTTAAGTTTGAAAGTTTGATTGGAACTTTCTCGGGTAGTCGAGAAGTTTCTATTATTGTTATTACAGTGATACTTTCCTACATATCACTAGTATTCGGTGAATTATATCCCAAAAGGATCGCCTTACATAGTCCTTATCAAGTAGCAAGTTTTACTGAACCAATGATTACCATTTTTGGGAAATTCTTAAAGCCATTTGTTTGGTTGTTAACTGCTACGATTGAGCTCTTAATGAAGATCACACCAATTGATTTTAGTCAAAAAAATGAACCAGTGTCTCGAAATGAGATGTTGGCTACTATCCAAAAATCACGTCAAAGTGGAACGATTAATTCTGATGAGTTTGAAATGTTGCAAGGAATTATTCGCTTCGGCGACAAAACGATTCGGGAGATCATGGTTCCTCGGATCGATGCATTCATGATTGATATAAATGATCCCGTCGATGAAAACATCGATGCTATTTTGAACCAGCCATATTCTAGAATTCCGGTCTATGGTGGGGATAAAGATAAGGTTATCGGGATCGTACACATTAAAGATCTACTAAAAAAAGCTCGTGCGACTGGTTTTGATAATATTAATTTAACTGACATTATTACAGACCCCTTATTTGTTCAGGAATCAACTAATATTGATGCAGTTTTATTAAAGATGCGTAGTACTCAGACACAAATCAGTATGGTCGTCGATGAATATGGCGGAATCGTTGGTTTGGCTACGATCGAAGATATTTTAGAAGAAATCGTCGGTGAGATCGATGATGAATATGATGAAGCTACATCAAATTATCAGAGACTAAGTCCTGATAAGTATTCAGTCTTTGGTCGTTTGTCGATCGAAGATTTCAACGACATGTTTGATGAAGATATTCATGTTGATGATGTTGACACAATTGCGGGATTCTTGATTATGAATGTCGGTGAAATTCCTGATAATAATCATCCCAAGTCCTTTACTTTGGAAGATGGAATCGAGATCACTTCAGGTAAAATGGATGGATCAAAGATTGAGGATGTCATTGTAACCATCCCCAATGAAAAAATAAAAATAGTTACAAGCAACATGTTTAAGAAGAGTTACTAGGAGATAATATGGAACAAAAACAATTAGAAAATGAAGTTAACAAACGTAGAACATTTGCGATTATTTCTCACCCGGATGCCGGTAAGACAACAATTACAGAGCAAATGCTCTATTTTGGTGGGGTAATCCGTTCTGCAGGTACTGTTAAGGCCAAAAAATCTGGTCAATTTGCTACCAGTGACTGGATGGAGATCGAAAAGAAACGTGGTATTTCTGTTACCAGTTCTGTTATGCAATTTCATTACCACGATAAGGACGTTAATATCCTAGATACACCAGGACATGAGGACTTCTCAGAAGATACATATCGTACTTTGATGGCGGTTGATGCTGCGGTAATGGTTATTGATTCTGCTAAGGGTATCGAGCCTCAAACTAAGAAATTATTTAAAGTTGTTAAAAAACGTGGTATTCCAATTTTTACTTTCATGAATAAATTAGACCGTGATGGTCGTGATCCACTAGATTTGATTGCCGAATTAGAAGATCTGCTCAATATCGAAGGTTGTGCAATGAACTGGCCAATCGGTATGGGTAAGGAATTAAAGGGGCTTTATGATATTGCCAATAATCGTGTTGAACTTTATCGTAAAGAAGGCGATGATCGTTACTTGCCATTAACTGATGGAAAACTTCCTGCTGGAAATGAAGAATTAGAAGGCGAAGGGGTTTATGAACAAGCAATGGGTGAAGTTGATCTTGTTAAAGAGGCCGGAAATACTTTTGACCTTGAAAAGATCCAAAATGGTGGTCAAACACCTGTCTTCTTCGGTTCAGCTTTGACAAACTTTGGTGTTCAAACTTTTTTGGATACGTTCCTTGATATGGCACCGGCACCAGCTGAGCATAAGATGCAAGACAGTGATGACGTTATTAAACCAGATGATCCAGAATTTTCGGCCTTCGTCTTTAAGATCCAGGCTAATATGAATCCTAATCATCGTGATAGAATCGCTTTTGTACGTATCTGTTCTGGTGAATTTGAAAAGGGTATGGATGTAACGTTACAAAGAACCGGTAAAGTCATGCGTTTGAACAATGCTACTGAGTTCATGTCCGATCAAAGAGAACAAGTTAAGACAGCTGTTGCCGGTGATATCGTTGGTTTATACGATACTGGTAATTTCCAGATTGGTGATACGATCTATACTGGTAAAAAGTCAGTTCAATTTGAAGATCTGCCACAATTTACACCAGAAATGTTTATGGAAGTTCAAGCTAAAAACGTTATGAAACAAAAATCTTTCCATAAGGGAATGCAACAACTTGTCCAAGAAGGTGCCGTTCAGTTGTATAAGACTTATACAACTAATGACTATATCTTGGGTGCCGTTGGTCAATTGCAGTTTGAAGTATTCCAATTCAGAATGAAGAACGAATATAACTGTGATGTTGTGATGAAGCCAATCGGTTCCAGAACAGCCCGTTGGATCGATCCTGAACAACTTGATCCATCAATGTCCTCAACACGTAATATGTTGGTTAAAGATTTAGATGATCAACCATTGTTCCTATTTGAAAATAGATTTGCTGAGAATTGGTTTGCTAATAAATATCCAGATGTTAAATTAACTTCTAAATTGTAATATAGTGGGGCCTACGTAAACTAGGCTCAGTTTAATACGTAAATATATTCCTTAATGAATATTGGACTAAATTGTTCAGTCTTTATTGAGGATTTTTTGTATCTAAAATTAAAAAAATATCCCTCAGGTTATATCCATTAAAACAATATAACTTAAGAGATAATATATTAATATTTTATGATGTTATATAGCCGGAGATTTTTAGTAAAGGAACCAGTTGCCAAAATGGCGTTGGAACGGTGTTTTCGGTTCTTACGACATGAACGATTCTGAGATTTGCGTCAGCAAAGCTAAGAATTGCATCTTCAGACCTTGGCTGAAGATGGTCCGGCAACAGGTGGAATTACTAAAAACCGTAGGCGGAAAAATCAATACCCGTATTCTCGACGCAAAATAGAATAACAAACTTCATCACAAACGCCGTTATTGTTTAAGCCTTTGTCACGCAAGATCCCCTCAAATCTCATATGACACTTAGTCATAACTCGTCCAGAATTAGGATTGTTATCGTCGTGTTTTGCTTCGATACGATTGACATCGGTCATATCGAATAGATACTCGATAATTCTTTCCAAAGCTTCAGGGGCGTATCCGTGCCCCCACCACAGTGAACCGATGCAATAGCCTAATTCCATGGTATAGGTTTTTTCGTCGATATCGACTACAGAAATAGTACCGATCAATTCGTGTGTTTCTTTGATCATGATACCCCAGACATATGTAGATAAATCAAAGTAGTCTTTTTCCATTTGAATCAAAAAATCTTGGGCCGTTTCGACTGACTGATAGGTATGCCAAGTTAAATATTTAGTGACTTTATAATCACTGGTCCAATTAGTAAACATTTCGTCAGAATCTTCGATCGTTAATCGTCGTAAAATTAAGCGGTCAGTTTCAAGCGGTATAGTTCCAACATGCTTCATGCCATCATCTCCCAGAATTAATCTCATTCTATTCTACTTTTAAAATTTATAAAAGTTTAAAGTTGAAGAATACGTTTTAATCTAAAAAAGCTGTATTAAATTTTGAAAAATTGGTATCTTGTTAATAGTGCTTTTTTAGGGAGTTTAATTTAAAATGAAATCAAAATTATCATGGCGTAATTTGATATTTATAGGATCAATGTTGTTTGGATTGTTTTTTGGAGCGGGCAATCTGATTTTTCCGGTTTTTCTAGGACAACAGGCTGGTAGTACAGTGACTTTGGCTATTATTGGATTTTTAATTGCTGGGATCGGATTTCCGTTATTAGGGGTCGCGGGTATGGGAATGACTCGTAGCAACAATGTGTTTGAATTGGCAACAAAGGTCAATCGTCCATACGCCTATGGATTCACCATTTTACTTTATTTAACGATAGGACCATTTTTTGCAACACCAAGACTGGCAACTTCGTCTTTTCAAATGGGGATCATGCCGTTTATAAATGATGATCAAGGTAAGTTAGTTTTAGCGATTTTTTCAGTGATGTTTTTCTTAGTGGCCTGGTTCTTTGCTCGCAAACCCAGTAAATTGATGATTTATGTTGGCAAATGGCTGACTCCGATATTTTTGATCTTACTTGGCATTCTGATTCTGGTCGCGCTGATCAAACCAATGGGAAATTTATCGTTTCAAGCGACTAAAAGCTATGCGTCTAGTCCAGCTTTAAGTGGGTTTACTGAAGGATATAATACAATGGATGCTCTGGCCTCATTGGCTTTTGGAACAATCGTTATAGATGCGATAAAGAATCTAGGTGTGACCGAGCCTACTCAAATTGCTAAAGATACGATCAAGTCAGGCGTTATCAGTGTAGTTTTGATGGGCGCAATATATTCACTATTAGCCTTGATTGGTACGATGAGTTTGGGACAATTTGCTCGAGCCGAAAATGGCGGTATCACACTGGCTCAAATTTTTAATTATTACTTTGGATCATTTGGTAGTATTTTATTAGCCTTAATTGTAATAATTGCTTGTTTGAAAACGGCGATTGGATTGATCTCCGCCTTTGGTGAATCGATCCACGATATGTTTCCTAAACTTTCATATAGATTTTTGATCATCTTTGCAAGTGTTGTACCATGTATTTTCGCTAATGTCGGTTTGACTAACATTATTAAATATTCAACGCCAGTGCTGATGTTCATTTATCCTTTAGCAATCGTTTTAATATTGCTGGCAGTTTTGTCACCAATATTAGGGGATTCACGCTGGGTTTATGGTATAACGACACTATTTACAATTATTCCGGCAATTTTATCTGGTGCAGTGGTTATGCCTAAGAATTTACAAATAGATTGGTTAATAGACCTTAATAACTATTTACCAATGTCTGATATCGGATTAAGTTGGATCGTACCAGCAGTTATTGGACTCATTATTGGATCCATATTTAAACGTATTAAAATAAATTAAAAAACTTCAATGAGATTGACTAGTTTTAGTCGCATTATTGAAGTTTTTAGTTTTAAATACTTAACAGTTCTTTTTCAAAATGAGGATTCCATTTTTCTACTGCAAAGTGGCCGTCAGAAATGTCTGCCACTTTTTGAATCCACTCGATTTCATTATTAGCACGTACTTTGAGAAATTTATTGGTTGTCTTTGAAGTAAAGAAACTCTGATTTACTATCCACCAAGTATGGGCGATCTTAGTACGATTCAAATCGTCATTTAGACGCATTGATTCGTAAAATGGTGTTGGTTCAGGAAGTGTGACCATCACGATCTCGGTCTGATTATGATCTTGCAATCTAGGCAACAGATCGATCATTGACTGAGGGATCTCGCCAGAAGCACGTTTGATTTCTTGAGCATATCTTTGTGTTGAATCTAGTAATAATAAGGTATGTCCAGTTGGTGCCGTGTCGACAACGACAACATCATCTTTATCATCAGCAATCAGATTTGCAAATTCTCTAAAGATAGCAATTTCTTGAGTACAAGGTGAACGTAGATCCTCAGCGACATAGTCAACATCATCGGAATTTAAAGCTTTTCTAGCGTCTTCTAAAACTTCAGCTTGATATTTTTTGAGAGCCGACTTTTCGTCGATATGGCTGATATGAATATTAGGGTCAGAAATATTAAAGTATGATAGATGGTCAGCTGGATCGGTTGTTATTAAACGAACCGATTTATTTCGTTGGGCCATTTTATTTGCGATTTGAACGGCAACGGTAGTTTTACCAACACCACCTTTTCCCATTGTGAAGACTAATTTTTTATCAGTTTCTATCAAATTCTTAACAATAACATCAATATTTTGATAATTATTTTCAGGCAAGGTAATATCGGATTCTTCGGGCTGTTTTGAATCTAGCATTAGTCGAATATGATTCAAACTAGAAATATCATAAGGACGCAAAGGAACTTTAGAAGTTGTTAACTTGTTGATAAAGTCTTCAAATTCAGATAAATCGTTTTTCTGTTGGTTAAAGATGCCTTCAGATAAATCATCATCAAATTTTTCCATGACACCGTTGATAACTAGTTTTTGATTATTCATACCAATGTTAGCTAATTCCATTGAGGAACGTTTTGTTTCTTTTAGTGAGGCTCTTTGAGGACGAGTTATTAATATCAAAGTTGTCTTTAAAGAGTCTGTCAAAGTAGAAACAGCTTTTTCGTACATCTTCTTCTTGTCATTTAATCCTGAAAGTTGTCCCAAACAAGACACTCCACGGTCATTTTCATCTAAATAATTGTTCCAAGCAGAAGGTAGTTGCAACATTCTGATTGTGTGACCGGTTGGTGCGGTGTCAAAGATAATATAATCAAACTTATTGTCAATCTGTGGATCAGTCAAAAAATTGGCGAATTCATTGAAGGCAGCGACTTCGACTGTACATGATCCGGAGAGTTGTTCCTCCATATTTTTAATGGCAGAATCAGGCAATTTTCCACGATAAGGGTTTAGCACGCTTTCCTTATATTCGTTGGCAGCAGTCACTGGATCAAAATTAGCTAATTGTAATCCTTTGGCCTGATCGACTTTGATTAACTTATTGTCGAGTTTCATTTCAAAGACGTCTTGTAGATTGCTTGCTGGGTCAGTAGACACCATGGCAACTTTAAAACCATGGTCTACTAGTTGTAGAGCAGTGGCGCTAGCAACAGAAGTCTTACCGACACCGCCTTTACCAGTGAAAAAGAGATAATGGGTCAAATTGTCCGTTAATGGATTATATTTTTCCATGATTTCCCCCTAGTTATTGGCTACTTTGGCTAGAGATACACCGGTGTATTCTTCAAACTCTTGTACCGTTGGATATTCTCCCTTTTTGACGATCTTACCATCAACAATTGTGATCGGTAATTGATCGTCATCTTCCTTTTCGTGCATAGCTGTTAAAACCATCGAATTATTAATATAAGAACGAGGATTGGATTTCAGATTATATCTTTCAAATTCAACGTCAGGGTTATCCTTTAACTTGTTATAAATTAAAGTAATCGTGATTAAATTTTGATCAACTGATGGACCGCAAACTCCGGTTGAACAACATAATGCTGGTTCATATACTTGAACTTTTTTCATATCAATTCTCCTTAGTTTTTATTTTTTACAGTGACAAGCACATTCAGGGCCATTTTCAAAAAGGGTAGAAACATTTTTATTAAAATCCGTAATGAATGATGTTTCTAAAGTGTAATGTTGCCATTTTCCAACACGTTTAGCGCTGACGATCCCAGCTTCCTGAAGTATTTTCATGTGATGTGACAATGTTGGCTGTGTGAATTCAAAATGTTCTAAGAGATCGCAGGCACAGAGTGTCCCACATGATAATAGGTCGACTATCTTTAGTCGATTTGGATCTGAAATTGCCTTTAATTGCTTGCTAAAATTTTCGTAGTCCATAAAAAATCTCCTTTTTGAATGCCCTTACATTAAACATAGACGCTTATCTATATGAAGTCAATAACCAATTGATAAGTTAATCACATAATAAAAAAACTATCCTGATTTTAACTATCAGAACAGTCTTTTTGATTTCTAAGAATAAATTTTGATTCAACAGAAACTTGTTTAGTTTCATCACTGATCGCTAGTTCAAAAGCCAGTCGACCAATTTCATGAAAGTTGTGATCGATCGTAGGTAAATTTAATAATTGGCCAGATAATTGATTCTCTTGTCCAATAAGCATTGGTACGGGTAGATTGTTATCTAGATAAAATTGCCGTGCACCGGCAGCAATGTCATCTCCGTTTGAAAAGATCATATCAGGGGTTTGGTTATTTTCATGGAGTGATCTTGCCGACGCATAACCATCTTCATACGTGACGATTCCGGTTCGCAATAGGTCATTTGATGGTGCATGACCAAAGACATCGGAGAAGGCCTTACGGGTCAATTGGCTGGTGGCGCTTAGTGTGAAATCGCGACTCAAAAGGATTGACACATCATGAACATTTTG
Source organism: Companilactobacillus keshanensis (assembly GCF_003946205.1). Lineage (GTDB taxonomy): Bacteria > Bacillota > Bacilli > Lactobacillales > Lactobacillaceae > Companilactobacillus > Companilactobacillus keshanensis. The sequence goes on from NZ_RHOS01000003.1 coordinate 140,094, forward strand.
TTCTTTTGCCCATTTGAAAGCGGCCAAATACGAATCAATTCTTTCAGTGTAGGCAGCAGAAATCTTATAATTTCCTGGATCATGGCAACAAACTATCGAACCGTAAGTTTGATAATTTACGAGGTCCTCTAAACTAATACCGTGGGATGTAAAGATAATAGCATCATAGGCCTTGCGACGTAAACGGTTCAAATAATTCATTTCGACATCAGCATTATACATTGATGGCAACAAAACTATCCGGTATCCAGCTGGAAAGGCCGCATCCATAATTCCATTGATAATTCCAGTGTAATAGGGATGCTTTGTGTGTGGCATAACGACGCCGATGTTATGAGTCTTTCCCTTGCTCAAATCACGTGCAACATCGTTAGGAACATAATCGTATTCCTTGATAACTTTTTGCACAGCTAGTTTGGCATTATCTGAAACATATTTTCGACAATTAATAACGCGAGATACTGTCGCAGCAGAATAACCACTCAACTTTGCGATATCATGAATATTCATTATTACCTCCTAATGTATAAGATATTTTTTAATTCCAAAAGCAACACCATCTTCAATATTGCTCTTAGTGATTAAATTACTATATTGTTTAACTTCATCGACAGCATTTTCCATGATGATCGGTGTTTCAACCATTTTTAACATAGGAATATCGTTGTGACCATCTCCAAAAGCGGCCAAATCGGATTTTTTAAGATTATTTAATTCTTGAACGTATTTGATGCCATGAGATTTTTGGGCCTCTCTATTAGTAATTTCCAGATAGTTATTACCAGATTGCTGAACAGTAATATCTGAGATTTTTAAATCAGTTATGAACTTGTGTAAAATCGCAACTTCTTTTTCAGTTGGAGTTATTAACATGATTTTGAAGAAATTGATATTGGCATTTTGGAAAAGTTCTTTAAAATTAACTATGGTAGGATCAATTGAAGTGATTTTTGATTCATATTCGATACCAAAATCAATTTTTTCAGAATACCAATTGTTCGTATCGTAACAACTGATGCTGATATCGGGGAATTTTATTCTGATTTGTTCGATAATCTTTTTGACAGCATCTAGTGATAAGTGATGTTCCGATATTTTTTCAATGGAACCATTATTAGACTTGAAAATCAATCCACCGTTAAAAGCAATTTGTGCACTTGTTAAATTTAATTTTTCGATCGTATCTTGCATTTCCATTGGAGCGCGGGCCGATACAAGTGTAAAGGGAATCTTACTTTCTTTGATAGCTTTGATATTACCATCACTGACTACTCCGGAGGCATTTAAAAGTGTATTGTCCATATCAGAAAAAATGTGTTTTATCATAGTGTTCTCCAATCAATTTATAGTTTCATTTTAATTTCTGGAACGCGTTTCAGGTCAAGTTTGTTTTTGTTAATAGTTTAGAATTATGATTCAATTAGAAAAAATGGGGTGATGAAATGTTAACAGACGGACATACACATACAGAATTTTGTCCACACGGAAGTGGGGAACCTGTTGAAAAAATGGTTCAAAGAGCAATTCAACTTGGTTTTAAGAAGTACTGTATTACAGAGCATGCCCCGATTCCAAAGGATTTTAAGAAGGTCTATGCTGGAACACCAGACGGTTACGAAACTGCAGGTATTGCAATGGATGATTTATCAAATTATTTTAAAGAGACACAGATGATTCAAAAAAAATATCGATCAGATATTCAAATTACAATTGGATTCGAGGTTGATTATTTAGAAGGGTTTGAGGACTGGACCAAAGATTTCTTGGATGAATACGGTCCGGAAACTCAAGAAAGTATTCTATCAGTTCACTTTATGAAGGGGACTGATAATAAAGAATGGTGTATCGACTATGATACACAAAATTATCAAACTGGTTTTGTCGATTATCTGGATGATCCGCAACATATCTTCAAAGTTTATTATGACACTGTTAGAAAATCGGTTGAAGCTGATTTAGGCAAATATGCACCACAGAGAATCGGACATATGAGCTTAATTAGAAAATTCCAGGATTATTTTAATCTTACAGAAGATTATGATGAAAAATCCATGCAGCAGATCAGTGAAATATTGACAATTATTAGACAACAGAATCGAGAACTAGACCTGAATCTAGCTGGACTTTACAAGCCGCTATGTAATGACTATTATCCAGGAAAGCAAATAACTCAACTGGCTCAAAAAATGAATATACCACTGGTTTATGGCTCAGATGCACACGATATAGAATCAGTTGGTCATGGTTTCCATCTGTTAAATTCTGCAATTCTTGCTTGACAAACTAAATCGCAGCTCTTATAGTTATCATTAAATTAAACGTTAGTTAAGAAAACTAATTTAAATTTAATAAAAGTTGTGATTAGGAAAAGTAAGTAATGACCGATCAAACAGAGAGCCTTGGTATCTGGAAACAAGACAGAAGTTATTATTGAACACACACCTATGAACTGTAGAGCTGAATTTAGTAAGCTTTACCGACATTTGGTTCGTTATCCAAGTTGACTCAGCCAACATGAGGTCTAATTCGCAAGGATTAGATAAAATGAGGTGGAACCGCGTTTATACGTCCTCTTAGCATTTATTTGCTAAGGGGACTTTTTTTGTATAGAGAGTAGTCAGCTTCTGAGCATTACTTAGGATAACGCAGGAAGTTACTCCCCTAGATCCCATTTGAATACTATCCATTTTTTAAACGAATCAATCTTCAAAAAAACAGGAGGCATTGAACATGAAGAACAACTTATTACCTTTAGGTACACGTGATGAATTTGGCAGACGTGCAGTTGCTAAACAAAAAATAATTTCGGTGATCCAACGACATTTAAATCAACGTGGTTTTTCAGTGATCTCAACGCCATTGTTAGAAAAGCAAGAAGTGTTTGATCAATATCAATTAGGGAATTATCAAATGTATCGTTTCTTGGATTCAGAAGGTGACACGATTGTTCTTAGACCAGATATGACATTACCGATTGCCAGATTTCTAAGTTCAACTAATATCCCATTACCACAAAAATTCTTTTATGTGGGAGATATCTTTAGGATTAGCCGACGATTATCTGGTTCATATAATCAGTTAACACAGGCTGGTATTGAATTGATCGGTTATGACTCTATGAAAGCCGAGTTAGAATGTTTAACGATAATAAGTCAATTGAGTCAAGAATTATTAAAGAAGAGTATCGAGATAGAATTAGGAATCGCCGATTTTGCACCCACTTTATTGAAGTTTTTAACCACCGACAAAAGATTACAAGATCAAATAGCACAAGCACTTTATGATAAAAATATCCCTGAATATTCTAAATTGATCCAACAATATTCAGATTTACCACAATATCAATTATTAAAAAAATGGCCAAGATTGTTCGGTGATCCAACGACTGTTTTTGCCGAATTAAATAAATTCGATCTGTCATTTGAGTTAGAGTCCAAAATAGCCGACTTAAAGAAAATTATAACGTGGATAAAAAAAATTATGCCCGAACAAAATGTATCAGTCGATCTTAGCAGTCGAGCTCCACAGAGTTATTACACAGGATTAACTTTTAGAGGGTTTTATCAGGATGGTAACGATTATTTATTCAGTGGTGGTCGTTATGACAAGTTGCTAGCCAACTTCCAAGATCAGACTGAACCAGCTGTCGGCATGGGGATCGATGTTGATATGATTGCTGACTTAATCGTTCCAGTTGATAAGTCAAAAAAGGTCATGATTTATTTTGATAAAGATCAATGGCAAGAGGCCGAGGCCAAGTTAAAAGAATTACCAGATGGCATGTTGTCATTATCCGAAACCAAGGCTGATGCGCAGATAGAGGCCAAAAATAGTAATGCAACATTATTAGATCTTACGGGAGATGACAAGCTTGAATAAAAATCGTATCAAAATTGCTCTGACAAAAGGTCGAGTGGAGAAACAAGTTGTGCCACTCCTAGAAAGAGCTGGCATTAATTGTGATCAAATAAGACAAAAAAAACGTCGGTTGATTTTTGATTCTGTACAACCATATGAATTTATTTTAGCCAAGGGACCTGATGTTACCACTTTTCTTGAACGTGGAGCGGCAGATATTGGAATCGTTGGAAGTGATATTTTAGTTGAACATCACAGTACTCAATATGAGTTACTAGATCTTAAAACAGGACAATGCCAATTTGTTTTGGCTTCTACTAAAGACTTCGATCCCGATGAACCTAAGCGAAAAATTATTGGAACAAAATACCCTAATATAACTAAGAAATATTTCGACAGTTTAGGACAAGATGTCGAAATCATCAAAATAGAAGGTTCAGTTGAACTAGCTCCATTAACCGGTTTAGCAGATGCCATTGTCGATATAACGGAAACAGGAACAACTATCAAGGAAAATAACCTCAAAATTTATAACTATTTGGACAAAGTATCAACGCGATTAGTAGTAAACCGGATGTCTTTAAAACAACATCCAGAAGAAATTTATTCATTAGTAGACAAATTAGAAGGAGCCATTAAAAATGAAAATTTATCAAAAGAGTATTAATGAATTGGAGCAGATCGTTCAAAGAAAAACGATGCAACTAAGTGACTTAAAAGTTGAACAAACTGTCAGTGACATCATTAAAAAAGTTATTGAAAATGGCGATTCTGCTTTGAAAGAATATGAAGAAAAATTTGATGGTGTGAAAATTTCTGATTTTAAATTGTCTCAAGGGGTGATCGATTCTGCCTATGACAATTTGGATCCAGAAGTTAAGGATGCATTATTGTTAGCAAAGAGGAATATCACTAGTTTCCACGAAAAGGAGAAGGCCACAGGTTTCATTGATTCTGAGCAGAGAGGTGTTTTAAGAGGTCAAAAGGTTTTGCCTTTAAAACGTGTTGGATTATACGTTCCCGGAGGCACAGCGGCCTATCCTTCAACAATTTTAATGAGTGCCTTGCCTGCTAAGATTGCTGGCGTTGATCAAGTTGTTATCGTGACACCACCGCAAAAAGATGGCATCAATCCTGCTGTTTTAGCAGCTGCTAAAATTGCCGGTGTTGATTCAATTTATCAAGTTGGTGGTGCACAGGCGATTGCCGCTCTAGCATTTGGAACTGAATCAATTGCACGGGTTGATAAAATTGTTGGACCAGGAAATATTTTCGTTGCGACGGCTAAAAAACAAGTTTTTGGACAAGTTGACATTGATATGGTCGCTGGTCCATCAGAAATTGGAATTATTGCCGATTCATCAGCTGACTATAAACAGATTGCTGCTGATCTTTTATCACAAGCAGAGCATGACAAGCGTGCACGTCCAATTTTGATAACTGATAATTTAGAATTAGCAAAAGCAGTTGATGCAGAAGTGGACCGTCAATTAAAAGTTTTACCAAGAGAAAAAATTGCAACTGCATCGGTTAATGACAAAGGTTTTATTGCGGTTGTTAAAGAAATTGACGACATGTTTACTTTGATGAATACCGTTGCTCCTGAACATTTAGAGGTTCAGGTCGAAAATCCAACTCAATACCTCAATCAAATCAAAAATGCTGGATCAGTTTTCCTAGGAAAATATGCCAGCGAGCCATTAGGTGACTATGTAGCCGGTCCAAATCACATTTTGCCAACCGGTGGAACTGCTAGATTCTCTTCACCATTAGGTGTTTATGATTTTGTTAAGAGAACATCATTTATTCAATATACTAAACCAGCCTTGGAAAAAGAGGCTAAAGCAATCACAACTTTGGCTCGAGTTGAAGGTTTGGAAGGTCATGCTAGAGCTATCGAATCACGTTTTGGGAAATTTTACGACTAGGAGAGATCAGTATGAGACAAGCAACCATTGAAAGAAAAACAAAAGAAACTCAGATTAAAATCAGTTTGAATCTTGATGAGCAGAGTGGAATCGATATTGATACGGGAATCGGTTTTTTGGATCACATGTTAAACCTCTTTGCTAAACATGGACGTTTTGGATTAGTTGTTAAAGCTCATGGTGATTTAAATGTTGATCCGCATCATACAACTGAAGATACAGGCATTGTACTTGGTGAGTGTTTCAAGCAGGCTCTCGGCGACAAAGCTGGGATCGAACGTTATGGAACACAGTTTGTACCCATGGACGAAACTTTAGGACAAGTCAGTGTTGATTTATCCGGCCGTTCATATTTAGTGTTTGATGCTGAATTTACTAATCCTAGATTAGGTGGCCTCGATACAGAAACGGTTGAGGATTTCTTCCAAGCAGCAGCCTTTGCAGCTGAAATGAATCTTCACGCAAAAATCCTTTACGGAAGAAATACGCACCACAAAGTTGAAAGTCTCTTCAAAGCATTCGGCCGGGCAATGCGTGAGGCAGTAACAATCAATCCTGATATTATTGGTATTAATTCTACAAAAGGTGTTATTTAATGTTTGCCATTGTTGATTACGATACCGGCAATACTCGTAATTTAAAGAAAGCTCTCAATTATTTAGGAGTTGAAAATGAATTAACAGATGATAAAGATAAAATTTTGCAGGCTGAAGCAGTGATTTTACCCGGAGTAGGTGCTTTTAAAGCTGCCATGGCAGAACTGGAAAAGAGAAATTTAGTAAATATCTTGAGAGAGGTTGCCGCAAATAAAACACCGATCTTAGGTATCTGTTTAGGGATGCAATTATTATTTGACAGTAGTCAGGAATATGGATTTACCAAAGGATTAGGATTGATTTCGGGTAGTGTCGAACAAATTCCTGATACTGGATTGAAAATCCCTCAAATGGGTTGGAATCAAAATAGGATAATCCAAAATAGTCCTTTTGATAGTATAAATGGGCAATTTACTTATTTTGTTCATTCATATTATGCCAATTGTGATCAGAAAAATATTGTTTCAGCAGTTGATTATGGGCCTTTGATCCCGAGTATTGTTCAAAATAAAAATGTTATAGGGATGCAATTTCATCCTGAAAAGAGCGGCAAGGTCGGATTAGAATTATTAAAAACTTTTCAAAAGATGGTGAAGATAAATGATTTTTCCAGCAATTGATTTATACAAGGGCCAAAGTGTCCGCTTATTTAAAGGTGATTACAAAGAAGTTACTTTGATCAATAAAGATCCTGTAGAACAAGCTAAAGAAATTTTTCAAACTGTAAGACAACTTCATTTAGTAGATTTGAATGGAGCTAAAACTGGTGCTCCTGAAAATATTGAGATCATTAAACAGATTCGTCAAAACTTTGGTGGTTTCTTGGAGTTAGGCGGAGGCATTCGTGATTATAAAACTGCCAAGGGATATCTAGATATGGGAATTGATCGAATTATTATCGGTTCAGCGGCAATTGAGGATCCCAAACTAGTTAAAAAGTTATTGAAAGAATATGGCGGAGACCGAATCGTCATTGGTATCGATGGTAAAGATGGGAATGTTGCAGTCAATGGTTGGATCGACCAGTCTCAGATCAAAATGTCTGACCTTATTTCAGAAATGGTTAATTTTGGTGCTAAATCATTTATCGTAACTGATGTAAATCGTGATGGAACTATGACGGGACCAAATCTAGATCTTTTGATGAGTTTGACTCAGAAATTGCCTAATATAAATATAGTTGCAAGTGGTGGTGTGCGTGATCTGAGGGACCTCCATCAATTAAAGGCCCTAGGAATTCATGATGTGATCATTGGCAAAGCACTATATGAAAAGACAATTACCTTAGAGCAGATTGCGGAGGTAGAAAATGCTAGCTAAACGAATTATTCCTTGCCTGGATGTCGATGATGGAAGAGTTAAAAAGGGTGTAAACTTTGTCAATTTAACTGATGTTGGTGACCCCATTGAGATTGCGGCTGAATATCAAAAACAAGGTGCGGATGAATTAGTATTTTTGGATATTACGGCAACTAACGAACATCGAAAAACTATGGCAGATATTGTTGAGGGTGTTTCCTCACAAGTGTTTATGCCCTTAACTATTGGTGGTGGTGTGCATGATGTTGCTGATATTCAAAGATTATTAAAAGCTGGAGCCGACAAAGTAGCCATTAACTCTGCGGCCGTTTCAGATCCTGAGCTCATAACCAAGGGTGCTGAAAAGTTTGGCAATCAATGTATTGTTGTAGCAATTGATGTAAAAAAGAATGCTGGAAAATATTTGGTACACACTCATGGAGGCAAAAAGGCAACTGATATTGATGCCATTGAATGGGCTAAAGAGGTAGTAAAATGTGGTGCAGGCGAATTATTGATCACAAGCATGGATAAAGATGGGACTAAAGATGGGTTTGATATCGAGTTATATCAAGCAATTAATCAAGTTGTTAATGTACCGATCATTGCTTCTGGCGGTGCAGGTAAAGTAGAAGACTTTACAGAAGTATTTGAACAGGCCGACGTTGATGGAGCCTTAGCGGCTTCTGTATTTCATTTCGGCGAGTTGTCAATTAACGATGTTAAACAGGCCGTCAGAAAAGCAGGTGTAGTTGTCAGATGATAAAACCAGATTTTTCTAAAGAGTTGTTAACCACTGTTGTGGTAGATGCAAAAACAAAAGATGTTTTGATGGTGGCCTGGATGAACGAGGAAAGCTACAATCGTACACTTAAAAGTGGTCAAACGTGGTTTTGGTCACGTTCCAGAAAAGAACTTTGGCATAAAGGTGAAACAAGTGGAAATTTCCAAGATGTTGTCGAACTTATATTAGATTGTGACTTGGATACCTTGCTGATCAAAGTTAATCCTCACGGTCCAGCATGTCATACCGGCCATCGTAGCTGTTTCTTTCAAAACGTAGAACAAGAAGGTAAGTAAAATGCAAAATTTAGATGAATTATATGCTGTTATTAAAAAAAGGCAAGATAATCCTCAAAAAGGTTCTTATACTGATTATTTATTTGGTGAAGGTCTGGATAAAATTCTTAAAAAATTTGGAGAAGAGTCAACTGAGGTGATCATTTCTGCCAAGAATGAAAACAAGCCTCGTGGAGATGATGAATTGGTTTATGAGTCAGCCGATCTTTTATATCACTTATGTGTCTTATGGGTTGAAAAAGGTGTTTCTTTTGACCAGATCAAGGAAGAATTATCCAAGCGTGAAGGTCTGATGAGTGAATTTAAAGATCGTCCTGAAATAAAGGATTTGTAAGAGGAGGATATCATGAAAAAAATCATTCAAGATTTAAGTCCATATATCCCTGAAAAGCCTTTGAACGAATTACGGGATGAATTAGGTTTGGATAAATTAGTTCGTTTGTCAGCCAATGAGAATCCATATGGTACCTCCCAATCAGTCAGAGAATCTGTTATTAGTTGGGCTAAAACAAGTCACAGTAATCGTTATCCTGACAGTGCGGCTAATGAGTTGCGTCAATTGGTATCTAAACAATTTAATTTAGATCCAGAGCAATTGGTTTTTGGTGTGGGCTTAGACGAGGTTATCGTCATGCTGTCACGAGTCTTTTTGTCACCAGGTAATTCTGAGATGGTTTCTGTACCAACATTTTCCGAATATGCCTTACATGCTGAAATTGAACAAGCAAATGTTCAAAGGGTAGATACAAAAAAAGATGGTCGAATAGATTTTTCGGCTATGTTAAAAACCATTACACCAGAAACCAAATTGATTTGGATCTGTAATCCAAATAATCCCACCGGAACTTATGAAACAGTGGAAGAAATTGAGAAGTTTGTAGCTCAAGTTCCAGATAATACAATGGTTTTAGTGGATGAAGCATATATTGATTTTGTAACCTGTGAAGAACCAATATCAGCTATGCAGTTGACCAAAAAATATCCTAATATTGTTGTTATGCGCACTTTTTCTAAAGCATATGGTTTAGCAAATTACCGAGTTGGATATGCCGTATTTTCTAAGGATATCGCCGAAGATGTTCAAAAAGTCCGTTTACCATATAATGTAAATTCAATTGCCCAAGTTGCTGCTGTGGCCGCTTTTAAAGATCATGACTTTGTTGAACAAGTAGTTAATAAAAATGCTTTGGAACGTCAAAAAATGCAGAACTTTTTTGATGAGAAAGAGATTCATTATCTAGATAGCCAAGCTAATTTTATTTTCTTTGAGTATCCTGAATCAGATAAACTGGCCGATTATTTGTTACACCATGGTTATTTGATCAGGACTGGTCTAAAAAAGGATTGGTTGCGAATGACAATTGGGACTAAAGAGGATAATGCTGAAATTAGAAGTTTGATCGAGAATTATTGATTTTTATTTGCTCGCGCTCTGCGGTTAGATTTACGAAATGATTTGAAGTTTATAGTATTATTAAGGAAAAAGATCACTGAATGTGCAAGATTTATTAAAAATCTGTATATCCAGAGATCTTTTTCTATTTTGTAAATTAAAGTATATAAGAGCCGGAGATTTAGAATAATGGAACCAGTCGGACAACAGGTGGAACCATTCTAGATAGGTGGTAACAAATTGCCCACTATCTTGTTCTTATTAATGCTATATTGTAGATATAACACAACTTTGGAGGCATTTACGTGATATTAGAGCGAGAGAATATGATCAACGTTAACCAGATCAAAAAAGAACTCGGAGAGGTTTTTAATGGTGATGAATACATTGAAGATTTCAGTGCATTAGTCAGTTATTACCAACTTTGTCGGGCTGCCGTTGGAGAATTCGGGACAAAATTAGAAAATTTGGACGCTGATTATCAGGTTCGACACGATCACAATCCCATTCATCATATTGAAGTTCGGATGAAAGATGTTGGTAGTTTGTTTGGAAAGTTAAAGAGAAAAGAACTTCCTAGACGTTTTGAAAGTATTCCTGATCATATTTTTGATATTGGAGGTCTAAGGGTCGTTACTAATTATCTTGACGACGTTTATACTGTTGCTGATAATTTGTTGGCTCAAGATGATGTTAAACTTATAAAGAGAAAAGACTATATCAAGGATCCAAAACCTAGTGGATATCGCAGTCTGCATTTGGTTGTATCCGTACCGGTATTTCAAGCTGATAGTGTGCAGGTCACACCCGTAGAAATCCAGATTCGCACGATCGGAATGGATATGTGGGGCAGTTTGGAACATAAATTACGTTATAAAACTGATGCCCCCGCTGATAAAGTTACTAAATATTCCGAGGAACTTCAGGGATACGCTGATGAAATAAATAATATCGAATCGAATATGCAAAATATTTTCCATGATATTTAAGGTGGTTGACTTCCGACTACGAGTGCGAGTGAGTCGGTCTGCTGTGGGACCGTCCTCAGCCAAGGTCTGAGGACTCAATTTCAAGCTTTGCTTTCGCAAATCTCGAAATACGTCCATTCCGTAAGTACAGCTCCGCTGTCCTAACGGAATTTTCACAGCTGATCAACTCACTCGTACTCTTCGGCTAGATTTGTAAAGTGATTTGAAGTTTTATAGTATTATTAAAAAAAGATCCCTGAATGTACAAGATTTATTAAAAATCTTTATATCCAGAGATCTTTTTCTATTCTAAATCGGAGGCGGAACTCCTAAACAAGGTTATGTTCAGATGATTCCTTAGTAAAATCAATTTCTTTAATACGTGACTTACGACGAATAAAGAATAGTAAGCATAGAACAATAAATACTAAGCTGACTAGGAATGTAAAGATCATTTGTGGTATTGCCGAGTTACCTGTCATCAGAGTATTTCTAAGTCCACTAACCGTGTATGACATTGGTAACCATGGATTAATATCATTGAAGAATTTGTCCGACAATTGAATTGGGTACGTACCCGCTGATCCGCCTAGTTGGAGAACTAGCAAGACCAAACTGATAAAGGACCCGACTTTTCCCAGTACTAGATTTAGCCAGGAGACTATCATCATGAACATTAATGCGGTTAAGAAAATCATGATGAAGGTTGCGAAAGGATGTACTGGTGCTAATCCATCAACGATTCTCATTAAGAAGTAGACAATAACTGTTTCCCCGACAACGAAGGCTGTATTAAGCGAAGCCTTACTTGCCCACCACGCTACTCCGCTGTGAGGGAACTTTCTAGGTGTGTATGTGTCAAACATTAGATTGAAGGCTAGTGCACCGATGAATAGTGAAACAGACAGCATGTAAGGTGCCATACCAGTACCATTGTTAGGCGCATCATCTCGTTCCGTATGTTTAGTTGTTGTAGGTTTAGAGATTTGATTGTATGTCAATTTAGTAGGATTTACTTTGGCTTGTTTAGCACCATTTGAAAGTTGTGATGCTAATTCTTTATTACCATTGTAAACTTGGTTGATCCCATCACCCATTTGTAATGATCCACTGGCTAAAGTCTGTGATCCGCTGGAGATTTGAGTTGCCCCACTGGCCAAAGTATTAGCACCAGACGTTAATTGTGATCCACTGGATTGAAGTGTATTCAAACCAGATGTTAATGTTTGAGCTCCAGAATCAAGTTGTGAAACGCCACTTTGTAATGTTGGCATTTGGCTATTCATTGAGCCGATACCACTAGCTAAAGTGACAGCGCCACTATTTAAAGTGGAACTGTTACTTGCTAATTGACCAGTACCAGCAGCAATTTGATTTGTTCCACTAGCAAGTTGTGAGCTACTTGAATTTAATTGGCCGATACCTTGCGTCAATTGATTCATACCACTTGAGGCAGTCCCTAACTGAGTAGTGATCGTTTGTGAGCCACTAGCAAGTTGTGCTAAGGCCATTGCAAGTTCTGCTTGAGAATTACCAGCAGTTGTCAAAGCATTTTGTAGTCCTGACAATTGATTAGTAGAGCCACTTGTTAAGCTTGATAGATCGCTATTTAAACTGGCAGCCGCACTTTGAAGAGCAGATGTATCTGAAGATCCAGTATTGGAACTGTTAACGGCTGAAACCATAGCTGCTTTTTGATCGGCTGTTAGACCTTGCTCATCTGCGGCAGCAGAAACTTTAGCTGCGATATTCGAGGTACTGGAATTTGATTGTGCTGTAATAGCTTGTTGTAAAGCCTGCATATCAGTTTTGATTGCGGCCGACTGTGTTGTCGAGTTTGAAAGCTGACTTTGGGCACTTGATAGAGCACCGCTCAATTGTGTAAGTTGTGATTGGCTACTATTAACGCCGTCACTGACTTTTTGCAATTGAGAGGTAAGTGTCCCACTGGCTGTATAGAGTTGACCAATACCAGAATTTAAGGTATTTGAGCTAGTTGCTAAAGTACTAGTCCCACTGACTAAGGCACTAGTTCCAGCATTTAAAGTATTAGCAGCCGAGTTTAGTTGATCGACACCAGATGTGTAACTTTGAACACCAGAGCTTAGGGTATTCGATCCGGTTGCTAATTGGCTGACACCACTAGCTAAAGTTGCTGACTGAGTATTTAAAGAATCAAGTCCACTAGTCAACGTTTGACTACCAGAAGCAGCCTGATTAACACCGGAAATATATTGATTCAAACCATTACTTAGAGTAGTTGCACCATCAGAAAAAGTTAATGAGCTACTTGCCAAAGTATTTAAACCAGAACTTATTTGATCATTTGCAGAGGCCAGTTCTTTACTACCAGAGGTTAATTTATCTCCACCTTTGGCAGCTGTCTGCATCCCTTTACCGAGTTTTTGAATAGCAGCAAAGAGGGTCTTGGAGTATGTCTTAGTAACTTGTCTTGAAACTTGTTCAGCAGCCGTTTTAGCAGCGGAGGCTGTCATTTTCGAAGCAACAAAGTTGTGCCCGGCACTTGTTTTGTAATCAAGTACCATCTTATCAGGCTTTTTATTTAAAAGTGTTGTCGCATTTTTGGAGAAGTCTTTAGGAATGGTAATTACCATATAGTATTTACCTTCGTCTAATCCTTTAGAGGCTTCTTTTTTAGAATCCAAAATTTTGAAATCCATAGCATCGGATTTTTTTAAGTTTTTAGCCAAGTCTTGTCCTACGGATAACTTGGTACCACGATAGGTTACTGATTTGTCATTATTGATAACCGCAACGGGAAGGTTGCCAAGTTCCCCATATGGATCCCACATCGACTTCAGAAAAGTAACCGAATAAATCGATGGGATAAACATAATAACAATCAGGACAAGCATCATAAATTTGTGTTTCAGCAAATATTGCCATTCTGCTTTAATCATATTTTTCTCCCAATTTAAAAAAAATGTTGTATTATAGATGTGAATATATAATACTCACATGAGTATAAATAATAATAACTATTAAACAAAAATTCCACAACAAATTTGCTTTAAGTGTGGATTAAGCCACATTACTAAAAAAGGTGGTTACTACAGGGAGTCGAATTATGAGTATAGATAAGAGGATACAAAGAACTAATCTGGCATTGAGAAATTCATTTATGGATTTATCTAAAATCCATAAGTATCGCAACATAACAGTTAAAGAATTGACCGATAACGCCAAGATCAACCGGAAAACATTTTACTTGCACTATGATTCAATCGATGATTTTGTTAACACTTTTGCTGACGAAATGGCTAGTCAATTACTAGTTATAATTGCTGGTAAATCACTACATGATACATTGACTCATCCTGGAGATTTGTTTGACAGTATAGTTGATTATTTTGAACAATCCCGAGATTTCTATGCATTTATCATCACATCAGATGACTACAGTTTCTTATCAAGAAGGGTAGAACGAATCGTCTGTGAGGGGTTTGCTACTGCTTTAAAAGATGAATTTAATATTAGTCAAATTGACGCTTATATTAGTGCCAGTTTCATTATCAGAAATACCTTGATGCTATTTAGACTATTTGAAAAGGGACAAGTTAGGCTGACGAAGAATGAATTCAAGGATCGTTTGATCCGTTTGAATCAATCTGGATTAAAGACATTTTTAAACTAAAAAAATCCCTCAAACTCGAAATGAGTTAGAGGGATTTATTGTTGCGGGAATTGTTTAATTCTCAACTCCCTGTAATAGTAAATCATTAATAGTATCAGTTAATTGATCAGGATCAACTTTTTCATTTTGTAATGCGTCAGCATTATTTAATAGTTTTTGTTTGATATCATCGTAATCAATTTCTGTGTCAGATGCGGCTACGATAGCGACGAAAATGTTAACTGGTTTTTTATCGACACTTAACCAATCAATTGGCATTTCAGAAGTAAAGACAAATACTTGCGGATCTGAAACTTCACTAGCGCTAGCTTTTGGAATAGCAATTTTTTGACCGATCGATGATGTATTAGTTGCTTCACGAGCTAAGAAGCTGCTCTTTACTTCTTGTTCAGAAATATTAAGTTTCTTGGCCACAGCGTATGAAATTAAAGATAGTGCCCTGACCTCATCATAACCTGACATTGGTAAGTTTGCGTAAACATTATTTTTATTTAGTTTCATCATAAAACACCCCTTTAAATTTGTTCAACTGAAGTGTAAGGTGTGAAACGCGTTTT
Source organism: Companilactobacillus keshanensis (assembly GCF_003946205.1). Classification (GTDB taxonomy): domain Bacteria; phylum Bacillota; class Bacilli; order Lactobacillales; family Lactobacillaceae; genus Companilactobacillus; species Companilactobacillus keshanensis. Next base: position 155,428 of record NZ_RHOS01000003.1, read on the forward strand.
AGGTCAAGGGGAATTTTAAAATAAGTTGAAAACCCTTACAGGCACTAGCGAAGAAAATTTTCAGTTATAATTTATTGTAGAACCCGTTTCATAATTAAGAGAGGAAATTAAATGAATGTTGCACAATTAACTAATCAAATCGTTATAATGTTTTGTTTGATGTTAGTCGGAGTTTTGATCAATAAAGTTGGCTTTATGAAGGAATCCACTTCAAATGATCTGACTAATATTTTGTTATATGTTGTTTCGCCATGTTTGATCATAAATGCTTTTGAGCAAGATTACTCCGCTAAAAGAATTCAACAATTTATTTTGGTAGCGGTAGGCATACTCATTTTTTATCTTGTTGCTATTATTGCCGCACATTTTATCTTTGGAAGGATCAAGAATCCTAATCTGCGCCGCATAACACAATATGGCAGTGTTTATTCAAATGCCGGATTTATGGGTATTCCACTCATAAGTTCATTATTCGGTTCCGAAGGGGTATTCTTTGCGGTTGTATCTTTGGCTGGATTCAATATTTTTAGTTGGACACATGGAATATCTTTATTTAGAACTAAAGATAATGATGAACCGATCAATTGGAAACAAATTTTACTAAATCCTAATATCATTGCAATTGTACTTGGTCTGATAATGTTTCTAAGTTCATTTAGAATTCCGGGCACCTTGAATCAGGTGGTTAAATATGTTGGATCAGTCAATACGCCTTTATCAATGATTATTATTGGTAATAGCTTGGCTAATATTAGGTTTTCAAGAGAAATGCTGGATAAAAATATCGGTTTGACTATCTTGCTAAGAAATATTATTTTTCCTATTTTAATGGTCTATTTATTGAAATTATTAGGGGTATCAGAAATTCCGATGTATACGACTGTTATCATGTCAGCATGTCCAGTTGCTGGGATCGTAGTGTTGTTTACTCTACAAGCACATGACGATGCTGGTCCGGCAATTTCATTGATGAGTTTATCGACAGTTTTGAGTTTGGTTACAATTCCATTGGTTTTTGCTTTTGTATAGAAGTTTTTAATGCCGCCCACGAACGTGAGGGAGTCGGCCTGCTGTGTGGACCGTTCTCGGCCAAAGTCTGATAACTCGATTCTGAGCTTTGCTGTCGCAAATCTCGCAATCGTCTGTTGTGTAAGAACGTCCACGACGTCCTAACGCAACTTTCACTGCTGGCCAACTCCCTCGCGTTCTCCGGCTAGATATCGTTAATAAATGTAATTGTGTTTTTTGGAGATATATTCTGTTATTTTTGCGGAATATATTTTTTTGTTTAGGGAATAAAAAAATCCTCCAAAATTAATGGAGGATAGCTAATCTTAATTTTATCAAAAATCTATCAAGCCGAAGGCGATGATTAATAGAATCAGTTGTGCAAGTGGAATTACTCATCACCTTCGGCGTCACACCCAAACCCACTACAAATTCAAATACTTACTCTCAATATAATATCCATCATCGATTTGAGCCCAAATACTTTGATTATCTAGTTGGATCAAACGGATAACAAATACTTGTTGACTGCCTTTGTAGTGTTTGCTATTCATGTCACCATAAGGGGTTTCCCAAGCAGTAATGTTTTGATCGGAATAGTAGAGGATCTTGACTTTTTTATTGATGTCAATACTGTCGATTATTTGATAAGTAAAACTGATGTTGTCGACATTTGAAGCTAGGGGAGTATTTAACATTTTTTGAGTCATTGTGTAGTTCTTGATATTCAATGTTTTAATATTTTCTTGACTGGAGATCCAGGTGCTCCCACCCAGGTTATACCAATAGATCTCGCGATATGTTTCCTTTAAAGCTTTATAAACATGCCAAGATGTATTGTATGGCAATTGTTTTTCTAGCGCATAGGGGGCGTTGGGCTTTTCAAAGACATTTGAATTGCTTAGTGTCTGAACAAATAGATTGTCAGGAATATCAACGTTTTCCAGAGAAGCGGTATTATAGACAAATTCATATTCTTTTACTTCATTAGAGAAGGTACCATTAGCTGATTTTTGATTCTTAATTAAATATTTAGCAGCATCATCTAAAGGTTGTGCTTGATAAGTTTTATTGAGGTCACCTGTTAAATATTGTGGATTTGAGATCAATTCGCCATTGATGTTGCGATGGTAAACGATAACTGGTGCAGCTATTTGTTGTGCATAGATCAGAGATATTCCTTCTTCACTAGGAATAAAGCTTTGTTGAAAATGCTGAATTGAAGACAGAACATATCCAGGGATCGACTTCCAAGGAATATCGAGTTTGTCTAGATAATGACCTTCCACAGTTACTGAATCAGAAACAGGATTACCAACTGAATCGATGTATCTAATTGTTATTGAAACGTCGTTACGATGTATTTTTTTAATTTTTTGAGAGATTAAACTATCTGTCATTTCCATTCCCCCGATTTAATTTCTCAGATGTTACTCTGGCATAGCATATAAATTACAGTAATTTTACCATATTAAAATAAGAAACTATGCTTGGCGGGCTGGATATAAGATAACTTAATAGAAATATAAAAAACACGAAAGAATTTTTTAAATTCTTTCGTGTTTTATTAAATTACTTGTCTTCTTCGACGTTTGCGGGAGCTGGTTCATCATATTTAGTAATATTGATTTCACCATTATTTATTCTTGCTTCCAAGTGTTTATCAGTTGGATGATCTAAGTAGTAATCAGCAACTTTATCTTCGACTTGTTCCTCGATAACTCTTCTTAATGGACGAGCACCCATCTTGGGATTAAATCCAAGATCAACTAATTTTTCTTTAGCGTCTTTAGTGACGTGAATACTCAAGCCTTGATCAGCAATCATCTTGTTAGTATCGTCAAGCATAAGGTCAACGATACTTAATAAGTTAGTCTTAGTTAGAGAATTGAATTCGACAATACCGTCAAATCTATTCAAGAACTCAGGCTTAAAGAATTCTGATAAACGATTCATAACTGAATGTGTGTTACCAGTTGTTTCAGCACCAAATCCAACGTTGGCTTCTTGTAAACCTTGACCAGCATTAGATGTCATGATGATGATAGTATCTTTAAAACTGACGGTTCTACCTTGTGAGTCAGTCAAACGACCGTCATCAAGAATCTGTAAGAACATGTGCATTACGTCTGGGTGAGCTTTTTCAATCTCATCTAACAGAATTAGACTATATGGATTACGACGAACTTTTTCAGTTAATTGACCAGCTTCTTCGTAACCTACATACCCTGGAGGTGAACCGATAAGTTTAGACACACTGTGTTTTTCCATGTACTCAGACATGTCAAAACGGATCATTGAGTCTTCCGTACCAAATAATTCACGTGCAAGTTGTTTAGCAAGTTCAGTTTTACCGACACCAGTAGGACCTACAAATAGGAAACTACCAATTGGACGACCGGACTTGTTAAAGCCGACTCTATTACGACGAATTGATTTAGCAACTTGTCCAACAGCTTCATCTTGTCCAATAACATGAGCCTTAAGATCAGGTTCGAGATTCTTCAATTGAGCTTGTTCATTAGACTTCAATTCACCGACGGGAATATTAGTTTTTTCTTCGATAATTTTTTCGATTTCTTTTTCATTGACGATGGACTTGTCAACGGGTTCATCTTTAGCAGAATCTTTCATATCTTGGAACTTAGTTACTTGATCTCTGTAGTAGGCGGCTTTTTCGTAATCTTCGTTACGTAAAGCAGCTTGTTTTTGAACCTCAGCATCAGAGATCTTATTATCAATTTCAGCCATATCAACATGATTTATTTGTAAGTTCTTCTTAGAACCAGCTTCATCAATCAAATCGATTGCCTTATCAGGCAAAAACCTGTCTTGAATATATCTAGCAGATAGTTCTGCTGCAGCCTTAATGGCCTCATTTGAATATTTAACGTGATGATAATCTTCATATTTAGGTTGGATACCCTTTAAGATCTGAACCGTTTCTTCAACACTAGGTTCATTAACTTGAACAGGTTGTAGACGACGTTCTAGGGCAGAATCTTTTTCAATAGTTCTGTACTCTTTAAGGGTAGTAGCGCCAACTAATTGCAAATCTCCACGGGCTAGAGCAGGTTTCAAGACGTTACCAGCGTCCATCCCACCTTCGGCATTACCAGCACCGACAATTTCATGGATTTCATCTATAAATAGGATGATTTCGTCATTTTGTTGTAATTCTTTGATCAATTGTTGCATTCTTTGTTCGAATTGACCACGGACACCAGTACCTTGTACTAATGAAACGACGTCAAGACGTACAACACGTTTATTTTGTAATTTTTCGGGAACATCGCCATCAACGATCTTTTGAGCGAGTCCTTCAACAACTGCTGTTTTACCAACACCTGCTTCACCGATAAGTACCGGATTGTTTTTAGTTCTTCTATTTAGAATTTCAATAACTCTTTGGATTTCCTTGTCACGGCCAATAACAGGGTCAATTTGACCTTTTTTGGCAAGTGCAGTTAAATCAACACCATATTGATCTAGGATTCCATTACCACCTTGGCGGCCACGACCATTATTGCCGTTACCTCCACCAGTTTGGGTTTGGGGTCCTTGTTCAACACCATTAGCCATTTGAGGATTACCTAAGGCATTAAACAAATCTTCGAAACTAGAAAAACCGTTTGGATTTTGTGCCATATTATTCATACCTTCGTTAGCTTGATTTCTTAGACGTTGATAGCAATCTTGACAGAGATTTATTTCTGTCCGTTGGCCATTAACGCTTGTATATAAATGAATTGTTGCTTCATTTTTATGACAATTCTGACAAAGCATTTGCACCCCACCTTTCCTCTTTAAGGATACAAGGGTAGTATATAATTAGCACTCGATGAATGCAAGTGCTAAGTCTTGAGTATTTTTTCTACATATTAATAGTAAATGTGTATCACAAATATTAACGCTTACAAAAGGCTTGAACTGTAAGCGGTATATGGCTTAATATATATAGGGTTGGTTACATTTTTTGATCTAAACCCTTGTGAATAAAACTAGTTAATGTTAAATTAATTAGTGAATATTTGTAGGATTACTACAGAATAATTTTAAAAATGGTGAGGTATTATATTATGGAAAAGAAAGAATTTCACATTATTGCAGAAACAGGTATCCACGCACGTCCAGCTACTATGTTAGTACAAACAGCTAGCAAGTTCAGCTCAGACATCAACATTGACTTTAACGGTAAATCAGTTAACTTGAAGTCAATCATGGGTGTTATGTCACTAGGTGTTGGACAAGGATCAGATGTTACTATCTCAGCTGATGGTGACGATGCTGCTGACGCTGTTGCTGCTATTGCAGAAACAATGACAAAGGAAGGACTTGCTGAATAATGGTTAAAACTATCAAAGGGATTGCCGCAAGTGATGGAATTGCTACCGCAGAAGCATACCTTTTAGTTCAACCAGATTTATCTTTTGATAAGAAGAGTATTTCCGATGCTGACGCTGAAATCAGTCGTTTACAAGATGCTATTTCTACATCAGACGACGAGCTTACTAAGATCCGTGACACTGCCAAGGAGTCATTGGGTGAAGAGGAAGCTCAAGTTTTTGATGCCCACAAGATGATTTTGGCTGACCCAGAATTTACTGGAGCTGTCGAACAACAGATTAAAGATCAAAGTGTTAATGCTGAACAATCATTAAGCGATGTATCAAATAACTTTATCTCAATTTTTGAAGGTATGACAGATAATGCCTATATGCAAGAAAGAGCTGCCGATGTACGTGACGTTACTAAGCGTGTAATGGCTCATCTTCTTGGTGTAGCATTGCCAAATCCCGCATTGATCGATCATGAAGTTATTGTCGTTGCTCATGACTTAACTCCAAGTGATACTGCACAATTAAATAAAAAATATGTTAAAGGATTTGTTACTGATATCGGTGGTCGTACAGCTCATTCAGCTATCATGGCTCGTTCACTTGAACTTCCAGCTGTTGTTGGTACAGATTCAATTACAAAAGATGCTACAGAAGGCCAAACCATTATCCTTGATGGATTAAATGGTGCTGCTATTTTGGACCCATCTGATGAAGATATCAAGCATTACCAAAAATTAGCTAAAGATTTTGCTGATCAAAAAGCAGAATGGGATAAATTGAAGAATGAAGCCACAGTTACTGCTGATGGCAAACATTTTGATATTGCCGCTAATATTGGTACACCTGATGATCTTCAAGGTGTTATTGATAATGGTGCTGAAGGTATTGGTTTGTATCGTACAGAATTCTTGTACATGCAGTCTGAAGAATTACCTTCAGAAGATGACCAATTCAAGGCCTACAAAAAGGTTGTTGAAGGTATGAGTGGCAAGCCAGTTGTTGTTCGTACAATGGATATTGGTGGAGACAAGCATCTATCATACTTGCCACTTCCAGAAGAAATGAATCCATTCTTGGGTTATCGTGCCATTAGAATCAGTTTGGATAGACAAGAAATCTTTAGAACGCAATTAAGAGCTTTACTACGTGCTTCAGCATTTGGTAAACTTCGTATTATGTTCCCTATGATCGGTACTCTTCAAGAATTCCGTGATGCTAAAAAGGTCTTTGAAGAAGAAAAGACTAAGTTAGTTGAAAAGGGTGTAAAAGTTTCTGATGAGATCCAATTGGGTATGATGATGGAAGTTCCTGCAGCTGCTATTTTGGCTGACCAATTTGCTAAAGAAGTTGATTTCTTTAGTATTGGAACAAACGACCTGATTCAATACACAATGGCTGCTGATCGAGGCAATGAACATGTTTCTTACCTATATCAACCATACAACCCTTCAATTTTGAGACTGGTTAAGCATGTTATCGAATCAGCTCATAAAGAAGGCAAGTGGGCTGGTATGTGTGGTGAAGCTGCTGGTGATAATATTATGGTTCCATTACTTCTTGGTATGGGACTAGATGAGTATTCAATGAGTGCTACATCGGTACTTCGTGTTAGAAGTTTGATGAAGAAGTTGAGCACAGCTGATCTTAAAGAATTAGCAGAACGTGCTGTTAATGAATCAATCACTAACGAAGATAACAAGAAGCTTGTTGAATCATATATTAATAAGTAAATTCAAAGTCGACTTGAGTTAATCCTCAGTCGATTTTTTATTTTGTCTCAAAAGCATGTTGACAAAGCTTCTAAATTAGAATATTCTAATGACATTAAAAATAAATGAATTTAACAGCAAGAAAGTGGAGAAGTAATTGATTGTATCAGATTACAGAGAGCCATGTTATCTGGAAAATGGCATTGATCGATCAACGAAAGTAACCACGGAGCTGGCAATGCAAGCAATAGCAAGTGTCGCATGGGTGCACCCATTATAGTGCTAGCGTATCTTTGTACGCGAAGTGGTGTTGTGAAAGCAATGCAATGAGGGTGGTACCGCGCAGAAGCGTCCTTTGAAAATCTTTAATGATTTTCTGAGGACGCTTTTTTGGTTCATTTAAACTGGAGGCGGTCAATAATGACTAATTTGACTAATAGTAATGGTGGACTTGTCCGAGTGAATAGTTATGAATATCTTATAAAAACTATACATTCAACTAGGAGAGTTCAAATATGGAAACTAAGAATAAAAAATTAACTTTTAAACATTACCTCATTATCGGTTCTATGCTCTTTGGCATGTTCTTTGGAGCTGGAAATTTAATTTTTCCAATTCATTTAGGTCAATTGGCTGGCGGGCACTGGCTAACAGCCGGATTAGGATTTTTGTTGACTGGTACCTTGTTACCATTGTTGGGTATCATTGCTATCAGCATCACACGTTCAACGGGAATTTATGATTTAGCCAAACCGATTGGACATCGTTATGCAACTTTTTTTATGATACTAACTTGTGCAACTTTGGGACCCTTGTTTGCCACACCGAGAACCGCTACAACACCATTTCAAATTGGTATTGCTACTCATGTTTCAGCAGCACAAGAACCGTGGTATCTATTAGGTTATTCATTAGTTTTCTTCTTGATTGCCGGTTGGGCATCTAGGAAACCAACTGGAGTTATTGATACAATCGGTAAATTATTAAATCCAGCTTTTTTGATCCTTTTAGCCATTATTTTTGGTATCGCCTTTACACATCCAATGGGTACAGTAGCTACAGCTCATATTACAAATGATTATCAAAACGGAGCTTTTTTAAATGGATTTTTACAAGGATATAACACGATGGATGCATTAGCTGCTTTATTATTCGGTATCGTTGTTGTTACGTCAATACGTAGCCTTGGACAAAACAATCCAGCTGCTATTGCCAAAACGGCAGCAAAGTCAAGTTTGATGAGTATTTCTTTGGAGGCATTCATCTATCTTGGCCTTATCTGGATCGGCGCTACTTCTTTAACACATTTCAAAATTTCTGCCGATGGTGGGATCGGTTTTTCTCAAATTGCTTCATATTTTATGGGTGTACCAGGCGAAGTCATTTTAGCTATTATGGCAACTTTGACTTGTTTGACTACAGCGGTTGGTTTAATTTCTTCGTTTGCTGAAGCCTTACACGCTAAATTCCCTAAAACATCTTATAAATTCTGGAACATTCTTTCTTGCACGGCCTCATTTTTGATTGCCAATATGGGACTAGAACAAATCATTTCTTGGTCAACGCCAATGTTGATGTTTCTCTATCCATTAGCAATAACTTTGATCATTCTTTCGATCATGTCGCCATTGTTTAATCGGGATTCAATTGTTTATATCACTACCACAACTTTTACAATTATTCCTGCATTGATTGATGCGCTGAATTCAGCACCAGCTATTATTTCTCAACAAGGATTTGCACAGACAATTTTGAAATGGGATAAAATATATCTTCCTTTTGCAGAATTGGGAATGGATTGGTTCATTCCAGCTATAATTGGATTATTATTAGGATTAACGATTCATTATGCACTACTAGTTACAAAACGTTTTAAAATCATGGATTAAAAAGCGGGAGGGGTCAGCATGGCATTTTTAGGTACATTATGTTTCTTATTATTTTGTACAACATTAGCTGGACATTTTTCACATCTGGCGGGGATCCCAGCCGTTATTGGTGAAATTATTGTTGGAGTTGTTGTCGGACCAGCAATTTTAAATTGGGTCCATCTTAATACGTTGGTAAATGCCTTCTCTGAAATTGGGGTAGTTATCTTGATGTTTATTGGCGGATTGGAGAGTAACTTGCAACTACTCAAGAAATATCTTCGCCCAGCTGTGATTGTCGCTATTATTGGAGTTATTTTCCCAGTAGTGATCATGGGTGGGGTAAGTTTGATATTTAACTTTACTTCATTTGAGGCATTATTTATCGGAGTTATCTTTTCAGCCACATCAGTATCTATTTCAGTTGAGGTCCTCAAAGAATTTCATACATTAAATACTAAGGAAGGGGCCACTATTTTGGGAGCGGCTGTGGCCGATGATATCATTGGAGTTATTTTACTGAGTGTTATGATCTCAATGATGGGCAGTAAAAGTTCAACTAATATTGGGGTTGTTTTATTAGAACAAGTAGCATTCTTTGCGGGAGTATATCTTTTGTTTCGCTGGATCGCGCCGTTATTGATGAGCTTGAGTAATCACTTGTTGATGGCCGTTAGTCCAGCCATTATGTCAATGATAATTTGCTTAGGAATGGCCTGGTTGGCTAATTTAGTTGGATTGAGCGGTGCAATCGGTGCGTTCTTTGCCGGAATTGCTGTGGCTCAGACTGATTATCAAAAAGAAATCGATACTAATATCGAACCAGTTGGCTATACATTATTTATTCCAATTTTCTTTGTTAGTGTCGGATTGAATATGACCTTTGCTGGTGTTTGGCAGTCACTACCGTTTATTATTACGATGACGATCTTGGGAGTTTTGACTAAGCTATTCGGCTGCGGATTGGGTGCTAAGATAAATGGATTCTCGAACAGTAGTGATTATTTAGTTGGAGCTGGAATGATTTCACGAGGTGAAATGGCTTTGATAACCGCTCAAATTGGATTTTCGGCCCATTTGTTATCTGGAGATTATTACTCTGACATTATTCTGATTATCATTCTGATAACTATTATTGCTCCGTTTATGTTAAAACAAGCAATTAAGAAAATGCCATCTGAAGATAATTTGCAAGTTGATTGAATTTATGAAACTGGCCAATCATATTTTAAAATATGATTGGTTATTTTTTTGATTTATTGACTACTGAAATTAGGAAAAATACTCCGTTAAACGATTTGATTTACAGTGGTATGATAATACTTGTTTGATAAAAAAAATTATAAAAATGAGAGGACACCTCTAATTTATGGGTGATTGGTAATTCCCAATTGACAGATAAACGTCAAGTTGAAAGAAAATTATTGCTGACTGGTGCTACATTGGCCGGGCTTGGTGCCAGTATGATGCTGGTAACAAATGTAAAAGCTAATTCGACTAATGTAGTAAATACAACTCAAGATCAAACTACACAGTCAGTATCCTTGCTTAAAGCAAATAATACAGTCGAAGATCCCGTTAGTGATGCTGGAGATACAGTAGTTTCCGACAAATCAAATTCAACCGGGACTACGGTTACAGACGATGATCAAAACGCTCCTACAGCCGATACTAATAATCCTGATGAATCAACGGATGATCAGTCTGATTTTAGTTTTGACCAGAATGATGATGGAAATTATACAGTCACGGGATATACAGGTTCCGCTCAAAAAGCGGCCAATGGTGGAGTTGATCCAACGTATTCCACAGATATAACAATTCCTGATACTTATAAGAACGGTTTTGTTACTGCAATTGGGGACAATGCTTTTAACAATGAATCTGGTAACAGTGACAATTTATCCATTGTTGATGGATTGACCTCAGTTACTATCGGAAAAAATATTCAACAAATTGGTAAATACGCATTCGCCGGTAATAAGTTAACTTCAATTAAGTTGCCAGACAGTACATGGTCAATTGGAAATAATGCCTTTGAAAATAATCAATTGAATGATGTCTCTTTTAATAAAGTGACACAAATTGGTGATTATGCCTTTGCTGGTAATAATTTAATAAAAATGAGTTTTCCTGATAGTACTTGGTCGGTTGGGGCACATGCATTTTCAAATAATCAGTTGAGTGATATTGACTTGAATCACGTTACACAAATTAATGACTATGCTTTTAGTGACAATGATCTTAATAAATTGGTTATACCTGATAAAACGACTAATATTGCTGATTATGCTTTTGAAGGAAATCATATAACCGATTTAACATTAGGATCAAATCTTGCAACTATTGGTACATCGGCTTTTCAAAATAATGGAATTTCTGGCGTAATAACTTTTCCCGCTTCGTTGATTCGATTGGGTGATTACGTTTTTGCAGATAATGCAATAACTGGCGTAATTTTTGATAATAAAATAGTTGGGACAACTACTGATGAAACTGCAAGTATTGGAACAGGGGCATTTCAACATAATCAAATCACTGGAACAGTGACTTTGCCGGATTTATTGGCGGAATTGGGTGATTATGCCTTTGCTGATAATAAGATAACTGGTTTAACTTTTAACGATAAAATAACTAAGGTGAATACTGGTGTGTTTGAAAATAATGAATTGCAGGGTTCATTGGTATTACCTGATAACATTACTAATATTGGAAATAGTGCTTTTTATAATAATAAACTGGAAATTTTATCATTAAATCCAAATCTGGAGACTATTGGAACATCTTCTTTTTCTAATAATAATTTGTCCGGTAATATGATCGTTCCCAATAGTGTAACAAGTGTCGGTGAAAGTGCTTTTGACAACAACAGTTTAACTGGAGTTGACTTGGCGGGATCATTAGATAATTTGGGTGACAATGCTTTCAATAACAATAATTTGCAAACTATTAAAATTGAACAAGATATAAACGCAATTGGTGATGGAGCCTTTGCAAATCAGGAAAAATTACCTGTATCTGTGGATGCTTCGGTCACACAGGCTTTAGACGTTAAAAAAGCCGTGGCAAAACAATTAGGATTATCCGCAGACAACTTGGCTCAATTACAATTCACTTTGGGCGATACTATCTTGAATTATGACGAGTCTAAAGATAAGCTTACCCTTCCAAAAGATTATCAAGGAAAAGATACTGTTATGAATTTGACTCTCACTTCAGATGGACCAGACACTGGTTGGTATGGAACCAAAAATCTTGAGTTAACCTTGAATAAAAAAATGGTGATCTATGACGTTAGGATCCCTAGTAACTTAGATCATGACCCCGTGGTCTCGAAAGTAGAAGGACAGGTAGGAGCACAAGTAAAGGTAAATGTTCCTGTTGTTTCAGGATATTCTGTAAGTCCAGGATCAATCTATGCCACAGTCAATGATGATGGGACGATAACCGCCAATAGTGCAGTTAAGTACACTCCGAATACTGGAAGTAATACGGATTCAGATGATAGTGATTCAGGGACAGATCCCAATACTGGTTCAAATACGGGAACAGATACTGATTCAAATACTGATACTGATCAAAACTCTGGAACTGATTCAAATTCAGATTCAGGGACAAATAATTCAAACACATCGACAGATGAACAAGGTAATTCTAATATATCCAATAATTATTCAATTAGAGAATCTAACCAGAGTGGTAACACAATAGTTCCTAATAGTGAGGACACTTTTTTTAAAGCAAGTAATAATGAATCAATTAATCCTGCAAAAAGCAAAAATGTGTTTTCAAATGTTTCCAAACTTCCTCAAACTAGTGAAAAATCTAGTAGCCTATCTTGGATAGGTACAATTATTTTGGGATTTTTAGGATTGTTGGGTTTCAATAGAAGAAAAAATTAAAAGCATCCTTAATTAGGGTATGTTTTTTGGTTTAATTTAGGGAAAATGTAATTTATGCGGTATAAATCCATTGACAGTCATCTAAGGTGATTGTCTAAAATGGGTACTCTGTCTGTCAGAAGTCAAGTAAGGGCGATTAAAACCGTCAAGGTTATTTCAATATTTTTTATCGGAGAATTTCTTGTCAACCACTTGAATTATTCACATAAATGCTAATTAAAAAAACCATTGCTTATCAAGTTATAAACATATTAAAATTGAATTTGCGAGTTCAAAAACTTAAGTATAATTTCACGTTTGTGAATTTAAAAAAAATTATTCAGAAAAAAATAGCAGCAAATGCCAATATACAAAACTTCTGTTCGGTTTATGACTTTGTGCAGCAATGATTTCTAAACACAATATCTTGTTATCTCAAAAGGTTTGAGATACTATATATTGTGTTATTTATTTTAATTGGAGTGAAGCATAATGAGTTTATTAAATAAGATTACCTTAAAAAAAGATTTTGTTGATCATGTTAAAGAAACAGTCAAACCACATTGGGGAGAACTAGGCTGGGTTACTTATAAACGGACATATGCCCGTTGGATACCAGAATTGGGACGTACCGAAAATTGGTCTGAAACTGTTAAACGTGTTGTCGAAGGAAATATCAATCTTGACCCTCGTTTACAAAATGATTCATTAACCGATGAAGAATATTCTGGACTTGTTGGTGAAGCACAAGAATTGTATAAATTGGTTTATGGTTTAGCTGCAACTCCTTCAGGTAGAAATCTTTGGATCTCTGGAACAGATTATCAAGATAGAAATGGTGATGCTTTAAACAACTGCTGGTTTATTGCTATTCGTCCACAGGCTTATGGTAACAGTCATATCGTCCCATCATATTTGAAGAAAGATCAAGTTGCTGTTTCGATGCCATTTTCATTCATGTTTGACCAATTAATGAAGGGTGGCGGAGTTGGCTTTTCCGTTGTTCCTGAAAATATGAAGCAGATGCCAGTTGTTGATCAAAACGTCAATTTAACTGTTTTGATCGGTAAAAAAAGTGCCTCTTACGATGATGCAATCAAAGCGGGTGCTTTTGACCGTGAAGAATGGATGAAGGATCATAGCACAGAAAATACTCGTTTCTACAAATTGCCGGATACTCGTGAAGGATGGGTAATTGCCAATGCTAATATGATCGATGCTCATTTTGCTTCTACCAATGAAGATAAAATTGCCGATGTTGTCTTAGATATTACTGATATAAGAGCTAAAGGTACTAAAATTAAGGGTTTTGGTGGTACTGCATCTGGTCCAGTTCCTTTAATCGAAATGTTTTATGATATCAATCAAGTGCTGGATGAGGCGGTCGGCAGACAATTAACTTCTGTTGATTGTACTGATATGGGTAATTTGATCGGTAAAACGGTTGTTGCTGGTAATGTTCGTCGTTCTGCGGAATTAGCTTTAGGCGGAGCAATCGATGAAGATTTTATTACAATGAAGCAAGACCAAAAGAAACTTTATCATCATCGTTGGGCCTCAAATAACAGTGTTTCAGTTGATTCTAAGTTTACTAAGTATCAACCAATTGCTGACTCGATTACGCATAATGGTGAACCAGGTATCGTTAACCTTGAATTGTCACGTAACTATGGTCGTATTGCTGATGGTTATCAACCAGGAATTGATGGTGACGTAGAAGGAACTAATCCTTGTGGTGAAATTTCTCTAAGTAATGGTGAACCATGTAATTTATTTGAATTGTTTCCAGTTATTGCTGAAAAACAAGGCTGGAATCTAGAAAAAGCCTTTGAATTAGCTGCTAGATATACAAAACGTGTAACCTTCAGTAATTATGATTGGGAAGTTTCACGTAATGTTATTAAGAAGAATCGTCGTATTGGTGTTTCAATGTCCGGTATTCAAGATTGGATTTTAAATACCTTTGGTAATCGTGTTGTTACTGGATTTAAAGACGTAGTAGACGATGGTGTAGTAATTAAGAAACCGATCTATGATCAAAGAATCGTTAATAAGTTTGATGATTTGTATCATGCAGTTGTTAAAGCTGATAATGAATACTCAAAGGCCCTAAATTGTCAGCCTTCGATTAAACATACAACGGTTAAACCATCAGGTACTGTCGCCAAACTTGCCGGTGTTTCAGAAGGGATGCACTTCCACTATGCTGGATATTTGATTCAAAGAATTAGATTTCAAGATAGTGACCCACTACTTCCAGCACTAAAGGCTTGTGGATACAAGATTGAACCAGATATTTATACAAAACATACAATGTGTGTAGAATTTCCTGTTAAAGCAGTAAATGCTGATAATCCAAATTTTGCTTCTGCTGGCAACGTTTCTATTGCCGAACAATTTGCTACACAAGCATTCTTACAAACATACTGGTCAGATAATGCAGTCAGTTGTACCGTAACTTTCCAACCAGATGAAGCTAAGGAAATCGCACCATTGATGTATCAATATCGTCATACGACAAAATCTACCTCACTTTTGCCATATAGTGGTGGTGAGCTTAAGCAAGCTCCTAAAGAACCAATCGATAAAAAAATTTATCAAGAGCGTGAATCAGAAATCAACGGTAATGTCGCCGAAGAATTTGCTGTACTAACTGACAATCATGATAAGAAAGACTTAGAGTTAGTTGATCAATCAGATTGTGAAAGCGGGGCATGCCCAATTAAATAGATTAAGAGATAGTGTGACCAAATGTGGTCAACTTTCTATAAAATAAAGACACTGTAATCAAATTTGATTACAGTGTCTTTATTTAAGCAGAAAAGTTATTTTTTTCGTATGTTTAAGTAACTGTTCTTATTTTCCATAGATTATTAAATACTTTCAACAATCGACCAATTTATTTTGGTTTTGAAGTTACCATTTGTTAGATTGGCGTCACTGATATGTAATAATATTCCGTTTTCTCTAGACCAGCCAATAGATGGAACAGAATTGCCCTCGCTGGTAGATTGGATCAATTGATCATTTTCCAAAAGATCATGAACAGTACCATTATTGACGAAAGTTAGATTTCCGAAAAGTTTAACATTTTCGGAATTGAGGAATTCACCATCTTGCTGAGCACGAACCTCAGCATGATTCTTATTGCGTCGCTGGTCATCAATTTCAATGACATTTTGTGGTTCATTCAATTCGTCAGGTCGGTAGATAGTTTTATTTGATGAGAGAGGATTTATATTTCCAAAATGAATATCTTCGGCGTTCATTTGAATCGTGTTGGTTGAATAAGTAATGGCCTCTTCAGATCCATCACTACGATAATCATCAGCTGTGGATACTTGTCCCAATATATAGGGGGTGGTGTGCAGCGTTTCCTTTTCATCAACTGAGCCCACACTACTTGTTACTTGTATTGAATGACTCTGCTTAGTGCTAAAACTCAGATTAGGAACTACAAGTTCTTTAGTACCAGTTTTAGATTTAGTTACTACTTTGTATTCATCATCTGATAATTCCTTGTCATCGACAACAACCGAATTTATGGTAGAGGTTTCTCTAATAGGGACGTGATACGAGGCAGCCGATAGGATTCCAGTACCACTATTATTAGTAATAATGGATTCTTCGGTTATTTTGTCGCCTTCATTTACTCCAAATAAATGCAAATCACTGTCTAACTCGTCATGATATTCGACGTTTGTGATACTGTTATTAACTGTTATATCTGGAGACCCGTCGGGTATGACTGTTAAAGTGGCTTTATTAGTAGTATAATTTTTATTAATAACCCCTAATTTAACGTTGATGACAGCCTGATATCTGCTTTGGTTGTCATCTTCCATATTTGTGGGATCACTTGTGACGGACAAAGCCCCATTTAATTCGTCACCTTTATTTACCTGAACTCTGGAGCCGTCCGGATTATCTCGATACCACTTAACAGTATATTCAGAACCATCACTGCCGTCTCCACCTTCGTCACCGTCGTCACCGCCATCATCTATGTCTTCTAGATCTCCCAGGTTACCTTGAATGGCAAAGGTTGCTTCTTCACCGGCCTTAACAGTCTGATCCTCTAATCCTTGTCCAACTCTTACTTCAGTAGTTGCCTGAAGGTCGTCACCAACAGGGTTATGTAAGGTACCAGTAACCGTAACTGTACCTTGGACCTCTTTTTTTGTCACGGCGGTTAAAAGACCAGTATCTTCATCAATGGTGGCAAGAGATTTGTCATCTACACTCCAAGTAACATTACCGGTATAGTTCTCAGGTATGATATCGGCGTGGGCATAAGTAGAAGTGGCCGCCATATCAAATGATGTACTATAAATATAATCATCGTCAGTTTTAACAGTCATTTCCTCCCCATCAATTGGATAAGGGACTGTGTGGACTGCAGCTACCTGTGAATATATTTTTTTTGCCAATGAATTTATAATGATATTTCGCCATCTAACTTGTAATTGATAATACGTAGTTTCATTGGCCGTTTTACCAGTTATGACAAGATTCTCTTTTTTTCCCCCGTCATTTTTGCTGACTGCAGTCCAGCCCTTATCGCCAGGAGTAAACTTATACCATTGATATACGGCCCATCTATCTAATGTTGCAGCGGCAAAAATTGCCGAACGGGCTGAATCGGTTCGTAGAGTGATAGTATCTCCAACAACCACATTATTCTCCGCTTTTGGCTGTAGTGCAAAACCGGTTGTTAGCCAAATACCAAAGAATTTTTTTACATCTTTAGTGGGTTTATGATAGTATCCGATATCCTCAGTATTCGTATCACCGCCGGTATCTTCAGCGGATACTTTTAGCCCATTTAGTTGAAAACAACTTATTGTTAATAAGAAGGTCAGAAGTGTGATAGATAACTTTTTTATCTGCATAAATCGTCTCCTTGTTAATATACTATTATAATTTTAACATATAGATTATGCCTAATAATTCATATTATATAAAAAGTATTTGCATGAATTGATCTAAATAGATTAATGTGGGGTAGTTTATTGACTGTGAGTAAAATGTGGTTTAGTGTTATCGTCATTTGGTATAAGTGTTATTCTGATTGTAGAGGGTGCTTATAAATTATTTAATATCAAAAAGAGAGGACACCAATGAGCTTAACTGGTGATAGGCGTATAAATTGAGCGAAAAATGTAAATTGAAACGCAATTTGTTATTGACCAGTGCAACATTAGTTGGATTGGGTACTAGTCTGATGATAGGAACAAATGTTAAAGCAGATCCTTCCGATACATCAATAACAAATCAAACTCCAACTGAGAATGACTCTCCAATTGTAAAATCTGGATCAGTAGATTCAGATCAACGCGCCACCAGTGATCAGAGTGATTCTAGCAATGTGGATACCGGTTCTTCAATCTCTGGTTCAAGTAGATCTGATTCTGGAACCACGGGTTCAAATAACGATTCTGGTGTAAATACTGATACGCAATCTGATCCTGACAAAACTTCCGATTCAGGTGATTCGCCGATAGTCAAACCCACTACTCCAACGACTGATGAAGATAGTGCTACTGATACGAGTGCCGATCCACAATCTGATTTCAGCTATAGTCAGGATGTCAATGGAAATTACATCGTGACCGGATATACTGGTGCCGCTCAAAAAACAGCTAATGGTGGAAAAGATCCTAAGTATTCCACTGATATAACGATTCCAGATTACTATAAGGGGATTCCGGTTGTAGCCATTGCCGCCAATGCCTTTAATAATGACGGTTCTAGTGATGATAATTTATCTGTTATCGATGGATTAACTTCGGTTACTTTTGGTAAAAATCTTCAATGGATCGGTGACAGTGCATTTGAAAGTAATAAATTAACTTCAGTTAGTTTCACTGATGGTATTTGGTCGATTGGTGTCGATGCATTTAAAAATAATGAATTGACTGATGTCGATTTGAATCAGGTCACACAGATCAATAGTGATGCCTTTAGCGGTAATGATATCAGTAAATTAGTAATACCGGATAAAACTACTAATATAGCGGAAAACGCTTTTAAAAATAATAAAATAACAAATTTGACCTTAGGTACAAATCTTGAAACAGTTGGTACATCGGCTTTTGCTAATAATCAAATAGCTGGAATAATAACATTACCTAATAAATTGTCACAACTAGGTGATTATGCTTTTGCTAATAATCAAATAACTGGAATAAAATTTAATGATTTGATTACTAAAATTAATACCGGTGTGTTTGAAAATAACAATCTAAATGGTTATTTAGTGTTGCCGGATAATGTTGTTAATATTGGTGATAATTCCTTTGCAAATAATAAACTTAGTAGTTTAACTTTAGATTCAAATGTTGTAACTATTGGTACGAATTCCTTTACTAATAATAATTTGAGTGGAACATTAACGATTCCTAAGAGTGTGGCTAGTATTGGCAATAATTCCTTTGCAAATAATGATTTAACTGGGATCGTTTTGACTGGTGATCTTGATAGTTTAGGAGATAAGGCTTTTTCTGATAACAATCTTCAGAATATTAAAATTGATGGCAAAATTGGAACAATTGGAAATGAAGCCTTTTCTGATCAAAAGAAAATGGCAGCGACAGTTTATGCTACTTACACAAATGCTTTAGATGTAAGAGCAACTATTGCCAAGAATCTTGGACTATTATCGGATCAATTGGCTCAATTGAAATTTAGTATTAATGGAGAGAACTTAGATTATGATGAGTACAGTGATCAATTAACAATTCCTGAGAATTATCGTGGACAAAATATTACTGTTACATTTGTATTGAGCTCTGGTGGTCTTGATACTGGTTGGTATGGGACAAGTGATCTGGAACTCACATTGGTAAAAAAGATGGTTACAGCGGACGTTAAAGTACCGAGCAATTTAGCTGATCAACCATGGGTAACATCAATTGATAAAAATGTAACTGGTCAAGTTGGCACGGATGTGACTATTGATGTTCCAGAGGTTCTGGGATATGTTGCAGATAAGAAAACGATTCAGGCAACCGTTAACGACAATGGTACGATAACCGCTAATGAATCAGTCGACTATGAACTAGACCTTGGACCAACCAAAGATCCTACAGGCGGTGGTACAGATCCAACAATACCGATAACTCCGGATAACCCTGTAGTACCAGTAACTCCAGATAACCCAACGGCACCGACAACTCCAGTTAATCCAGAGAGACCTAATATTCCAAAAGGCGGAACTAATAGCACCGGAACGCCTGATATAATAAAACCATCGAATAATAATTCTTCACTCGATAGTTCCAGTTCTAAAAGCCCCACTGAAGTTGATAAATTTTACAATAAATCTGATTCATCAAAACCTGTTATTCCAAATACGATCACTGCAAAGGGATCGGGTACTCAAACAACATCTAAAAATGGAATTATAACTAGTTCAAATAATGATAGCGAAAATGTCACATCAGAAAGGGATCCACTATTAACAACAATAAATAATTCAAATCAATCGGGCTATACCAATAAAACGAAAGGCAACCCTATTTTACAAGGGAACCAGGGATTATTGCCTCAAACAAGTGATAAATCAACTTTTCTAGGTTGGATAGGTGCGGTAGTTTTATTATTTCTGGGTTGGTTAGGCTTCAAGAAAAAAGATCGAAAATAAAGATAGTAAGAATCAATTGATCTTAAGCTTGTAGTGATTAACAATCAGTACTAAAAAGAAGCTGTGACGTAAATATTATTGTAATTAGGTATGCAGTATAAATATGCGACAAAACATGATTTTTTATTTTAAAGTAAGGGACACTGTAATCCAAAATCGGATTACAGTGTCTCTTTGCTTTGATGTTCGAAAGTTGACCATGTTTTGTCCTATTTTTTTATTAAGGATTAAAACTCTTTACAAAATGTGTTTACAAGTGTAAACTACGAATTGTAATAAAGATTACATTTGTAAACAAAGGACTTGATATCTATGGCAGAGATACAAAATATGACTAAGGCCGAATGGCAAGTGATGAGAATTATTTGGACATTGGGTCAGGCAACTAGTAAAGAAGTTATTGATATTTTAGAGAAAAAGACAACTTGGAAAACGGCTACTATAAAAACTTTAATAATCAGATTACAAAAAAAGAATTTCTTAGTTGCTGACGAATCTAATCGACCATATATTTATAAACCTCTGATTGCTGAAAATGACGCAATACATGAAAGTGTCAATGATTTGTTCGATAGTCTTTGTTGTATGAAAAAAGGAAAAGCCATTGGAGATTTGAT
Source organism: Companilactobacillus keshanensis (assembly GCF_003946205.1). Lineage (GTDB taxonomy): Bacteria > Bacillota > Bacilli > Lactobacillales > Lactobacillaceae > Companilactobacillus > Companilactobacillus keshanensis. Next base: position 176,496 of record NZ_RHOS01000003.1, read on the forward strand.
TGAAAATTCAAATATTTCTAAGGGTGATATCAATGATTTAATTTTACAGTTGCAAAATAAGAGAGAAAAAGCATCATATGAGGTAGAATGTGATTGTTTGGAGGCCAGATTATAATGAAAAATATGAAAAATCATGATATGCATAATATGAAAGATATGGACATGGAGTCCGCAGGTAACGGCCACATGATGAATCATGGTGGTCATATGATGGATATGGGAGATCTACGTCAAAAGTTTTGGGTATCATTAATCGTAGCAATTCCCGTTTTCATCCTGTCACCATTTATGGGACTGCATTTACCATTTCAGTTCCAATTTCCAGGTTCAGAATGGGTAGTTTTGGTACTATCTTCAATCCTCTACTTCTATGGTGGTAAGCCATTCTTGAGTGGAGCTAAAGGTGAACTCGAAAGTAAAAAGCCCGCAATGATGACGCTGATTACTATGGGTATCAGTGTTGCTTATATATATAGTCTATACGCCTTTGTTATGAATAATTTCTTCGGATCAGCCCATATTATGGACTTCTTCTGGGAACTAGCTTCCTTGATCGTTATTATGTTATTGGGTCACTGGACTGAAATGAAATCTACAATGGATGCTGGTAATGCACTTCAAAAAATTGCTTCACTTGTTCCAAGTAAGGTACATTTGGTTCATGGTGATACAACAGTGGATCATGATATTGGTATGATCAAAGCCGAAGATGTTATTGAAATTCGTGCCGGTGAGTCAGTTCCACTTGATGGTGAAATCCTTCAAGGTGAGAGTTACATCAACGAATCCTTAATAACTGGTGAATCAAAGGCGGTTAAAAAGGGCGTTGGTAAGAAAGTCGTTGGTGGTTCGATCAACGGCGATGGAACTATCAGAGTGAAAGTTACTAAATCTTCTAAAGAAGGTTACTTGTCACAAATTAGTAAGTTAGTTAATGACGCACAGAATAGTAAATCTAAGACTCAGGCTTTAGCAGATAAAGTTTCAGGGTGGTTGTTCTATGCGGCCGTAACTGCTGGATTACTTTCATTTATTTACTGGTTGATTTTCGGAGATATGAATGTTGCCCTAAATAGATTAGTTACCGTTTTGGTCATTGCATGTCCACACGCTTTAGGACTAGCAATTCCACTAGTTATGTCACGTAGTACTTCAATTGCTGCTACCAATGGATTGATCATTCGTGACAATCAAGCAATGGAAAATAGCCGTAAAATAGATTACGTGATCATGGATAAAACAGGTACTTTAACAGAAGGTAAATTCACTGTTAACGGTATGAAGTCACTTGATAAAAAATATGATGATAAAAAAGTTCTCGGTCTTATTGCTGGAATGGAATCTGGTTCTAGCCATCCTATCGCCAGTGGTGTTATAAAGTATGCTAAATCAGAGAATATTCTCGCAGATACTTTAACTAATATTAAAGCTATCAAGGGTTATGGAATGTCTGGTCAAAAAGATGGACAAGAATATCTATTGATCAATATGAAATATTTACAAGAGAAGAATATTCCAGTCGATCGAGAGGTTATAAAACCATATTTGGATAAAGGGAATACTATAAGTTACCTTGTATTAGATAATAAGATCATCGGCTTTATTGCTTTGGGTGATCGTATCAAGAAGAACACAGTTCAATTTATTAAAGATTTGAAGGCTAGAAATATTACCCCTGTTATGTTGACAGGTGACAATAAAGAATCAGCTGCTATTATGGCAAAACAAATGGGCATAGATGAATTTAAAGCCGAATTGTTGCCAGAAGATAAACATGATTATCTTAAGAATCTTGAATTGACTGGTCATCACGTTATGATGGTCGGTGATGGTATCAACGATGCACCTAGTTTAGCTAGTGCCACAGTTGGTGTAGCTATTGGTGCTGGTACTGACGTAGCAATTGATTCTGCTGATGTTGTGCTATATAACAGTGATCCCAGTGATGTTATCAAGTTCTTGAATCTTTCACACAAAACATACCGTAAAATGGTTGAGAACCTGTGGTGGGGAGCTGGATATAATATTTTAGCTATTCCATTAGCAGCTGGAGTTTTGGCTGGAGTAGGTTTTGTTCTTAGTCCAGCTGTTGGTGCTGTTATTATGTCACTATCTACTGTTATAGTTGCATTGAATGCTATGACATTGAAATAACAGAGCGTAAGAGAGGTCTTCCTCCCATTATTTTATATATTTTTATTAATAGAAAACGGCTATACCTCAATATTTTAAATGGGGTATAGCCGTTTTAAGTATATAAAATCATATAAGACATAAGGAAATGACCATGGAAAAGTATAGTAGATATCGCCAGTGGTTTACTTGAATTATGAATGCATATTGTTATTCCTAAATTCAAATAATTTTTTCATCAACTGAAAATGGTGCATCAGAGACAATTTCTTGATCATACCTAGTCCGGGGAACTTACCATTGATTGTGTAACTAAGTAGTTCTTGTAAAGCTGATGTATTATTGATTCCATTAAGATTTGTTGTGGACCAATCGTCAAGTTTATTCAGAGCCTCAAAAAACTTTTCTTTTTGTCCACGCATGGTTTCGTTACTGTCAGAAACAAAGTGATGGATTCTCAAAGTACCGTCGGATGTCACATAGATAATATGCAAAGCAATAGCTCGACTAGGCATCCCTTTATCAAAATAAACACTTCCGACCATGGAATAGTCACCGAAGCCATTATAATTATCTAGTTGTCTATACCAACTAGCTGGTTGAAAATATTCATCGGGTAAGTCGTTATAATTTTCGACATGTCGTACGAAAGTTAATGGATCAGTCAGTGAAACTGCTTTTGATCCGACAATTTCATGTAATCTTGCTTCTTCAGGAATAAGTACATGAGTTACTTTTTTTAAGAGCTCTGTATCCTGATAGGCTTTTAAAAGTTGGTAGTTTTTGGCAATCAATAGAGTTTCTTGATCACTTTTTAGATATTCTGTGGAAAAATCGGCTGCAAGAATAGCACTGGGTAAAAAGTTATTCACATTTGACATGTCAGCCAGAGGATACAGTTTTGTATCATTCAATCCATAGACGCTGACTTGCGGATTGGCGACGACACTGAAAGATTGACCATGGTCTAGAAACGTTTGAACGGTTTTTTGTAAGTCTTTAGAGTCGCGGACGGGTTCAATTATTGGGATGATATTTGGTCCTAACTGATCAGATTCGCAAAGTTCTTTTAGGGCTAATAAATCATACATCCGTCCACGTAAATAAGGATAGTATGTCATATTAGATCCTCCAAATTAGGTTTATTCTCATCTTGTAATTTCAATTTCAATGTTTGATATTCATTGTTTCTAGCATCCAATTCTTCCTGGAGGGCCGTGATTTTGTCATCTTCTGATTCGTCAATAAAGCGGTCATAAAGATTGCGTTCAGGCTTATAAACTTTATACCCAGTTTTTGAACGTTTTTTTAATTCTTTAAAAAGCTGGTCATCAGAATACAATTGCAAACCGCTTTCAATACGTTTTGCTTTGTCTACTTCACGAAATAGTGAAGCTACAAAATGGCTGGTCAAATATTTTTCATCCACTTGTAGTTCTTGGTATTGGGCCTTTTTAGCAATTGTCAAGAACCCCGGTGCACGCTGAGTTTGAGGGGATAATTCTACTGACTCTTTATCAAATGCACGATAGATCAGTACGCCGATATGATCGGGTATTTCATCCTTAACTTCTTCAAATAGTTCTTTTGTGAGAACAAAATAATTATAGTTACCAATAAATGATAATTTAGCTTTAGAATGGAAGTCATTTTTGGTGATTTTTAACTCGAAACAACGCCATTCAATATCACCATTGGTTAACTGGCGGTAACTCAAAGTATCTACTATACCTTTTTTATCAGGCATTGAGACTTCTTCAACGACGTAAGAGTCCTGTTCTAAACAGTACTGATAAAGAGTGTTTTCCAGATTTTTAGTTAACTTTGTTTTCATTCTGATCCTACTTTCAAACAATATCTTTTTACATTATAGAATATATGTTCGTATTTGTCGTTAAAAAAAGTTATATCACAGCTTGTTCTGAAGTGTGATATAACTTTTTTTAACAACCGCTAAACGGTTCGTTGATAATAAGGTAGATCGAGAAAAATAATTACTATTTCTGTGCCGTGATCCACTTGTGAATTTATTTCAATTTTGTGACCAAGTTTATCCACCATTTTTTTGACCAAATATAATCCCATACCGGTCGATTTACTGCCAGAGGTACGTCCATTACTGCCAGTGAAGCCTTTATTAAAGACGCGACTAAGATCCTGATTTGAAATTCCAACCCCATTGTCCTTAACATGCAGAGCAACGTTGTTATCTTTATCAGTGGTAAAGATAGAGATTTTTCCGCCTTGTTCAGTGTATTTAAGACTATTAGAAATAATCTGATTAAGAATAAAACTGAGCCATTTCTCATCAGTTAAAATCTTTTCTGAAGTCACATCAAGCTCGATTCCGATGCGTTTTGCAATGAACATACGCTTATTGGTTCTGATTGAATTTTTAACAATACTATTCAAATCTTGTTCTTGGATCAAATAGTCGTTCGAGAAATTATTTAATCGAGCAAAATACAATGCCTGATCAACTAAGTAGTCTATCTGATCGATTTCTTCATCAAGCAATTCTTTATCCAATTCTGAATCCTGTGACAACTTCAAGGCAGCCAATGGAACTTTGATGTCATGAACCCAAGATTCGGTGTATTCACGCTGATCTTTTTGATTTTGGTAGAGCTTGGTTAATTCTTTACGATATTCTAAAGAAATATCGTTGATTTTTTCTTGAATGAATTTTTCTTCATAATTTTTGGCTCCAAATAGCTCTTTAGAGAGATCGCTATTACTATTCTTTAGAATTTTATACCAATCTTTCTTTCTATTGAAAGAAAGAATTAAACTGGCTGAAGAAATTAGGGCCGCTAAGATCCATGTATAGATCAAAGTTCCAGTTTGGAAGTGAACCTGTGGATCCAAATAAAAGACGATCTCGATAAAAGTTATCCCAAAAAGGATTATTAATATCAGAGACAAATGATCACGCAGATATTTAAAAAGTGTCATAGGTAACCTCGTTTAGGGAATAATATATCCTTGTCCAACTTTGGTAACGATATAATTGTTGATACCAAAATGAGCAATTTTGGTTCTGAGACGGTTGATATTGACTGTCAGAGTATTGTCATCAACAAATCTTTCATCGTCCCACATGAAGTTTAATAGCTGCTCACGGGTAATGATTTTACCTTGGTCGCGCAATAAACGCTGTAATAATTTATATTCATTTTTTGATAAATCAATTTTTTGATCGCCGATTTCCACAGTTCCATTTGAGAGATTTAATTTTAAACCATTATATTCGATAATGTCACTGCTATTTTTAGTGAAATCGTAGGTACGGCGTAATAAAGCATTTATTTTAGCAATTAAAATATCAACTGAAAATGGTTTTTCCACAAAATCGTCGGCCCCCATATTCATGGCCATGATCTGGTCCATGTTAGAATTACGTGAAGAAATGATGATAATTGGAATCTTGGAAATTTTTCTGATCTCTTGGTTCCAATAATAGCCGTCAAAAACTGGTAAATTTATATCCAGTAAAATTAGATCCGGTTTGTATTCTTTGAACTGTTCGATGATCGTTTCAAAATTTTCAGTTACATAGCTGTCTAAATGCCACTTTTCGAGATTTTCACTGATTAATTTGGAGATAGATGGATCATCTTCAATAATCATAATTTTTGCCATGGAATTAACCCCCACATGATAGAATAAAGCTAACTATTATCATAACAGTAATTTTTAATTTATGGAGAGAACGCCGTGCAAATTGTTGTAAAGAATATTGCTAAGGATTATGGAAAAAGATTTAATGCTGTCCATGCCATAAAAGACATTGGCCTAGAAGTTAAACATGGTGAATTTCTGGGGATCATGGGACCGTCTGGTGCGGGAAAGTCAACATTGTTAAATATCATTTCAACTAATGAACGTCCTGACCATGGTCAAGTTTTGATCGACGGAATTGATATGACAGAGCTGCACGACAAAGAACAATCCAAATATCGTCGTAATAAGATGGGCTTTATTTATCAGAGTTTTGAATTGTTGGATTCTCTTAACGTTAAAGAAAATATTATTCTACCGATGGCCTTGAATCATGCTTCTAAAAAAAAGATTGAGCAAAGTTTTAGGCATATGACAAAATTGCTGAATATTGAAGGATTAGAAAAGAGAAATGTTGACGATCTGTCTCTTGGTCAAAAGCAAATCGTTGCAGCCGCTCGTGCCTTGATAAACAGTCCAGAAATTTTATTTGCCGATGAACCGACCGGTAGTTTGGATTCTAAGTCGGCAACTATTTTGTTGAATTATATGCAATTGATCAACGATAAAGAGAAGACAACCATTTTGATGGCAACACATGATGCTTTTACGGCTAGTTATTGTTCGCGGGTCGTTTTTGTTAAAGATGGTGTGATCTTTGCCGAGGTGGTAAACCCTGGTGATCGCAATAAATTCTTTGAACAGATCATCAATATGCAGCGTACCATAGGCGGGGGGAGCTACTTCAATGTTTCTCAAAATAATTAGACGTAGTTTCTATAATATGAAAGACAGTTATCTGATCTATATTTTGGCCTGTAGTTTTGCAATTGGTATGTTCAGTATTTTATTGTCATTAGTCGATAATCCACGCCTTAAAAGTGGTATTTCAAGCTGGAGTGCCAGTCTTAATAATGTCACTTTAGGATTCAGTGTGTTATTTATCTTTTGTGTTTTTGTCTATATGGGATTTGTCGGTGGTTTTTTTATCAAACAGCAAACTCATGAATTTAAAACTTTTGAAAAATTTGGAATGTCACGCTGGACTATAATTGTGATTGGATTTATCCAAACGGTTGTTGTTCAATTAATTTCTTGGTTGATCGGGATAATTATTGCACTGATTTTTCAGAAATTTTTTGGCATGCTATTGCTATATTTGATGGGGGTCAAAACTGGTTTTTTGTTCCGATTTACTGGAAATACCTTTAGCATGTTGTGGCAGATCTGTTTATATTCAACCATAGTATTCAGTATTATGAACTCATTTAGAGTGCAAAAGTTGTTGAGAAAGAATAAGGATAAATCAAAACGACTTCCTAAGTGGTATATTCGATTGTTGGGTGGAATTTTAGGAATCCTCTTGTTTTTTAGTGGCATAGTAGTAACGGTCATATTATTTGGTGACATAAAAAATAATAACCAGACCGCAGCCATTGTTGAATTGTCATTTTTATTTGTGGCCTACTTGGCGGGTACCTATTTAATGTATTATGGCTTCTTACCAAGTTTTTTGACGATTCTACAGCACACCAAAGGGATTGCTTATACCGGGATCAATATTTTTTCATTCAAATATTTTAAAGAACGTTTGATGAGGAATGTTTCGATATTGTGGTTTATTACGGAACTATCGTCATTGGCTCTGATATTACTATCAGTTTGCTACTTTGGTTACAAGTCAGTTTATACCAACTATACTTATGCACATCCCTTTGAATTGACGGCTAATCAGAATACGGTTAAGCCGATTAAAAAATATTTGAAAGAAAATAATGCCAAGATAACTCGTTCATACAAAACAAACGTAAAAACAACTGTAGTTCAACGAGGATCGAATAATGAGATTTTACCAGGGACCTTCATATCGTACTCGGATTACCAAAAATTGCCTAAGAGTAATGTTGCCAGGAATCCACAGATAACTAAAAATGAATTTTTAGTGTTGGATTATGGGTACGTCCCTAGTTTTGCATCAGATAAATCCAATACGGCCGTGGTCAAGGTCAAAAATGCCAGAATAATCAAAACGAATAAAATTGGTTCTGCATTTCCTTATGGATCAACGATGTATCAAGGCCTGATGATCGTTGCACCGGATAAATATTATCAAAAATTAAAACCAGAAGTAAAAAATACATTTTATGGCTGGTTCTTTAAAAGTGGTGACAGTTTGACCCACAAACAGTATGAAAAGTTGAATAAACAAGAATACACAAGTGGTGTCCAAATAAAAAAAGCCGCCGACTTAGCGGATACTAAGTTGACGACGGACACAAATAGACGAAATGTTTCTGGAACTACTGTCTATATGGATTCTAACTTCTCTCGACAAAAAAATGCCAAGTCACAAGTTGATCAAATAAGCGGATTTGGAATATTTATCGTCGCCATGTTCAGTGTGTCATTATTAATAGCACTGGGTAGTGTCTTAACATTGAGATTGTTATTAAGGGATGATTCCGAATGGAAGCAGCTTAAAACTCTGAATAAAATCGGAGTCAGTAAAAGTGAGATCAAAGAAATTGTCAAAAAAGAAACTATTTATTCGTTTGTTATTCCAATTATTTTTGCTGTAATGCAATCTTATATTGTAATGGCATTGATTGCTCGTTACCCAAGGACTACAATGCTTAGACCATTTATCCTGATTAACCTTGGTTATATTGCACTTTATGGGATAATAGGGTTTGTAACCTACCTGATATCATGGCGCAGTGTTAATCAAAAGCTTACCTAAGTTCATACTCTTTGAGGAAGAATCCAAATGGTTCTTCTGAAAAACGTTGAATCTCGATATTGATCTGTTTTTTGATGAATGAACGCCAATTCTTAAGAGACGCTTCATCAGGGAAAGTAGTAATAATTAAATATTCTAAGCGATTATCATTTTTTTGAAATATTTCTGAATCTTTAGAATTGATGGCAAAATCATCAGAATACATTTTACTGTCAAAGATGGCGGCTTGATCCTTGTTAAACTTTAAATAAGTTAACAAATATAGCGGATCTGAACTTTCAACAGATCCAGTCTTCTTGCGGTATTGACCAGATTCAGCTAATACTTTTATTAAAAGATGATCTGCTTTATCATCAAATAAGGGTTTTAATAAAGTATCAGCACTAGTCTGTTGGTTCTTTAAAAAATTATATGTTCCTAGCTTTAATGTTATGTTCATAATTATTGAAATCCTTTCAACAAAATTTTTGGAGGTTTTCACATGCTAATTACAGTATTAGGTTTCTATGGAGGATACCCACATAATGGTATCGGAACTTCAGGGTATTTACTAAGAGATGACAATTTCAATGTTTTGATCGATTGTGGTAGTGGGGTATTGAACGTCTTATCCAACTATCTCGACCCAACTGATTTGGATGCTGTTGTCTTATCTCACTATCACCATGATCATACCGCAGATCTCGGAGTTTTGCAGTATAATTGGTTAGCTGCGGGTAAGGATGAACCACTTCCAATCTATGGTCATACACAGGATTTTGTTAACTTTGCTCAATTAACAGAGGGCAATGCTACCAAAGGAATTGCTTACAATGATTATGAGCCAACTAATATCGGACCATTTAAGTTTGAATTTTTAAGAACGATTCATCCGGTACCAGCATACGCAATGCGTATCACTAAGGGTGATGAGACAATAGTCTACACTGCTGACACTACTTATTTTGATGGATTAGTTGATTTTGCTAAGGGAGCAGATCTCTTGATCACTGATACCAATTTCCCTGAAGAAGTTACTGGTAGAAAGTGGCATATGAACACTAAAGAGTCTGGTAATTTGGCAAAGGATGCAGGAGTTAAACGAATGATGATCAGTCATCTTCCTCAAAACTACAAGAAGCAAACATTGTTAGAACAATCACAGAAGTATGCCGGTGATATACCTGTAATCAGAGCGTTTCAAGGCCTCGAAGTTCAAGTTTAAAACTCTGTTCCCAGTATCATAGGTATTACACTTGTAAACCATAAATGAATGATAATCTTTAGCATAATAAAAAAATTATACTAAATGTGAATCTATCACAACATTGCTTATTTGACGGGTCGTCAAGTTCACAATCTATAAAAGTAAGAACAAGTATTCGTTAGTTTTTATTACAAAAAGTATAGATTTTGTATTAGTAATACGATACAATATTATTGTGTTAGTAATCAGAATGCACAATATACAGAAAAGGAGAGATTATAATGGTAACTATTTATACATCTCCAAGTTGCACTTCATGCCGTAAAGCAAAGGCTTGGCTCGAACAACACGATATTCCTTACAAAGAAAGAAATATTTATTCTGAACCTTTAAATAAACAAGAAATTAAACAAGTCCTACAAATGACTGAAAATGGAACTGAAGAAATTATTTCTACACGTTCTAAAGCATTTCAAAATCTAAAAGTTGATCTTGATGATCTTACGATCGATCAATTGTTAACTTTAGTACAAGAGAACCCTGGACTATTGAAGCGTCCAATCATCATGGATGACAAACGTCTTCAAGTAGGATTCAACGAGGACGAGATCAGAAGATTCTTGCCTAGAAGTGTTAGAACTATGGAATTACAAAGAGCTCAACTTATGGCTGGGTTATAGAAAGGTCGTTCACAAAAGTGAACGGCTTTTTTGTTTGTTTTAAATAATAGACAGATGAGTTTTAATGCTGGTTTATCTCATATTCAGAAATTTTAAATTTCTAAATATGATTAGCACTTCCATAATTATCCAGATATTATAAGTATATATAATATTATCAAGTGTTTTTTGGAGGAGACTATGAATGCAGGGGAAAAATCACATAAACAATTAGTGTCAATAATAGCAATTGTTTTAGGTAGCTTATTTGTGATTGTCTTTTCATTTGTTGGTAACTCTGTGAAAGCGTCCTCTATGCAGGACATGATAAATAGTAATAATCTGCTAAGTAGTTCAATGATTACGAAAAAAACTGAGGCCAGTTCAGATGTTTCAGCATTTGCAACTACTGAATACAATGGAACATTTGGAGATTGTACTTGGGATATTGATAGTGGTGGTATATTAACAATTCATCCAGGAATACTTGGTGCTGGACAAGGAAATTGGAGTACATATGCCGACTCGATTACTAGCGTAGTCGTGGAAGAAGGAGTAATAGCCAATGCTAACTCTTCTTATTTATTTTCTGATTTAACAAATGCAACTACTATGGATCTTTCAAAGCTGGATGTTAGTCATGTAATTGATATGAGTTATCTATTATATAAATGTTCCAATTTGACTGAAGTTGGTGATATATCTAGTTGGGATACTAAGAATACTACTGATATGGGACACTTATTTGATTATACTAATATAATCAGTTTGAATTTATCTAATTGGGATACAAGTAATGCTACAGATTTTGCTTTTATGTTTGGCGATATGTCTAATTTAAATGATGTTCATGGCAAATTTGATACTTCAAATGTTAAAAATATGTACGGAATGTTTTATGCTGATACTTTATTAACAGATATTGATTTAGATATAGAGAATTGGGATGTTAGCAAGACTTCAGATTTTGGTTTTATGTTCAGAATTTGTTCAAGTTTAAAATCAATTGGAGATTTGAGTAATTGGGATACACAGTCTGCACAAACTTTTTATGGTATGTTCCAAGCTGATAAGAATTTGGAAAATTTGAATGTAAGCAATTTTAAAACTGACAATGTGACGAACTTGGCTGCTATGTTTTCTGGTTGCAGTAAATTGAACATAGTTGTTGGTACCAATTGGAATACTGATAAAGTAAGGGACATGTCAAGTGTGTTCAATAGTTCTCCTAATATTCGGCCTGATGTATCCAGTTGGGATACGAGTAATGTGACTGATATGGGTTCATTATTTAATGGTGTAAAGTCTGCTAATATTGATGTAAGTAATTGGAATACTAAAAAAGTTACTAATATGTATCAATTATTTAATGGGTCAGGCGTTGTAAATCTAGATGTAAGTAATTGGGATACGAGTAATGTGCGAAATATGTCTCGCATGTTTACGGGATGTGATGCCACAGTTTTAAATTTACAAGGTTTTGATACGTCCAATGTAACTGATATGAGCAATATGTTTAGGCTCATGTCTAACTTAGTTGAACTAGACATTAATCCGGATAAGTTTAGTACACACGTAGTTAAAGACATGAGTAATATGTTTGATGGTGACTCCAGTCTTACATATATTGATATGTCGAAGTTTGATACAAGTAATGCAACTAATATGTCCAGAATGTTTACCGGTATGACCAAGTTAGATAATATTGATCTTGGTTCTTTTGATATTAGTAAAGTTACGAGTATGGAGGCAATGTTTGCTGGATGTGAGAGTTTAAGAGTTATGGATCTATCTAGTTGGGATACTGGTAAGGTAACAGATATGAAACATTTCTTCCCAGGAAGTTCTCCCAATGTCACATCAGCTGTTGGAACTCCTACTAAACTATGGAAAGTTATAATGGGATCACACACTAAAGTAACTACGGATGCTGGTATGCCCGATGCACCAAGTAATGATACATTGATTGATGATCCAAAAACGACAGAAAGTTATTATAGTATCAGTCCTAAATGGCAAATTGTTGGGAATGGAACTGATCATGATCCACAGGGCCGTCCAGTAAGTTCCGCAGATATTGTTGATAAGTATGCCTCTGGTATAGCAGATCCTGAAACATATGTCTGGCAACAATCAACATTTATTGATACGGAATTGACCGTTCCAAATCTAGTTTTCGGCCGTTCTGCACCGGCACAAGGAATGACCCATCGTCAAGATCCCAACTGGGCGTTAACAGTAACTAACGATACTTATCCAGCATCCAGCGTACATTCAGATATATTAGTTAATATTTCTAAACCCTTAACTAGTGAAAATGGTGATGTTATTGATGGTGTTCTTTTATTCAGGAAAGATAATGATGTTAAAGATGATAAAATAGTTGATTCTAATCCGATAAATATTTATAGTAAAACATTTCCAATGGATGATACTGAAATATCTTGGGATAGAAATCACGGATTCCTGATGAATTTCAATGATGAAACAATCAAGACTGGTAATTATTCTGGAACCTTGACCTGGACCTTGCAAAACAGCCTTTAGTAGAGTTTCTTTTCTTTACATAAATTTTGAGACTGTTAGAATGTAGATACAGAATTGAGGTGACTATGATGGAAATGGATCGACTTAATGAGAATACGATCAAAGTCATTCTTAGTACGCAGGATTTGCAAGATCGTGGAGTAACTGTTTTGGACCTTTTAGGTAATAAAAAACAGATTGAATCATTCTTCTACAGTATTTTGGATGAAGTTGACAAGGACCATGTTTTCTCTAACAACGAACCGGTAACTTTCCAAATCATGCCTAACAAGCAAGGACTGGAATTGATAATTAGTAAGAGTCTTGATGATGCTGACGAATCTTTATTTGAAAACACAGATTCTGAGGATAATGATGTAACTGATGACCGTGTAGGCTTTGAGGAATATGACACTGATACTTCACCTTATCTGAAGGATCCTGATACACCTACTAAGACATTGATCGTGGAATTCGATGATTTCGAAGACTACATTCAATTAGCTGACTTATTGCATTTAGAAAGTGGCGTTTCAAACCTTTGGGAATACAAAGGTAAATATTATCTACAATTAGTATTGTTCACAGATGAAATGCACGATATGACCTATAACGACGTTATGGCCTTAATGAGTGAATATAGCAATAAAACTAAAGTTACAGCAGCTGTATTATCAGAGTACGGTAAAGAGGTAATGAGTAAGACAGCGTTAGAGTTAACTAGATATTATTTTAGTAAGTAAATTATGACAGTATGCCCGATGGGCATGCTGTTTTTTTGATTAAGATTGAAAATCTTATTAATAAATATCAAAAAGGATCAGGACTTTGTCTTGCTCTTTTTGCGTAATTTCTTTTGAGGTGATATTAATGTATGCGGCTTTGAATAAAAATGAAGAGTTGATCTATGCAATTGAAGTGAAGACAATTGAAGAATTTCACTGTGCCAAGTGTTTTGAACCAGTTAAGTTGATCCAAAAGAATAATACGGCCTATTTTCAACATTTAACAAAAAAATTCAATGAGATAAATGAGCGAGATATTCATAAGCAAGGTAAGGATATTTTGGTGGATAACTTTACTAAATTAGGCTATGACAATATTAAAGAAGAACAGTTTTTAACTGACATTAAACAGAAACCAGATGTTTTATTGACCGATAATTTAGTATTGGAATACCAGTGTGCAATTATTGATATTCAAAAGTTAGTAAAACGTGTGGAAGGATATCAAAAATTACAATTAAAAAACGTTTGGATATTAGGTGGAGATTATTTAAGTGAGAAGATTCTGAAAAAACATTTGAAATTTTTATCATATGATTCCAATTGGGGTTTTTATTTGATAATGCTGGATGCTGAGAAGAAAATGTATCATCTTTTTTATCAGGTTAGATTTTTGGGACTATTCAATAAGATAACTTACAATAAAAAGAGCTTTTGCACAGATGATATTGATGAGCTGTTTAAATTTAAATCTGAATTCAAAAGTTATCCACTGATTAAAGTTGATCACTATCAAATTAAAAGAATTCGTAACTTGCATGGTGTAAAAGTGGATAAATTGAAGGAAAAATTTTTCAATCGATCTGGTCAAACTGTTGAAGAATTTTTGACCAATAAGTCGGTCAATTATCAAAAGCCGATTTATAATAATCACTATTGGAGGATTATTTGTGGAGAGTTACCCAGATATTTAGAACAACCGTTTTTGTATAAAAAAAGGGAATCCTAACGGATTCCTATCTTCTAAATTTATCTAAACTGATTACAGTACTACTATTAATAGTAGGTTGTTCAGCTACTTCAGGCATGGCCGCCTCTAACATCGCGGTTAGATTACTATTGATGATATCGTCAGAAGTTTTACTTCCGAAATCATCGATCATGACACCGGGACGTTCTTCGTTATTTAAGTCGAAAATAACTACTGTTGGTGCTTTGGTAATATTCATTTCAATCGCTAACTGTTGATCACGTTTAATGCCTTGTTCAACGCATTCGCTTTTTTTGTCTTCCATTATAGCTTCGTAATCAAGACCACTGTTATTAATGGCAACTTTAACGGATTCATCATTAAAAGGATTATCTAATACTGTTACTTGTTCTTGCAAGTTCATCAAGAAGTTGCGAGCCTTTTTATTACCCTGACAAGATGCTGCTTTATACAGACTCGCTGCTTCAGAAATATCTTTTGAAACTTTTGACCGGTTCTGTAGGTCACAAAGTTGGTATCCTTTTAATTGCATGTATTCGTTGATGGTTTCCATATTATTAGTGGTAACAAAGTGGTATTGAGTTTCAATATCGTGTTTTCTCGTAAAATCAATAATGGATTGTTCGACCTTCAAACAATACGAACACAAGGGATTAATATATAAGAATACTTCCCACATTTTGCTTCCCTCCATCTCTCTAGCATAGTCATCATAACAGCAAACTTATAAAAGGTAAAATAATAACTCTAGGAATCAATTTGGTTATTTAGGTGATTCTTTGAGTAAATTACGATATATTTAGAGTGGTAAGGTGGGTTAATATGACAAGAATTAAATGGAATGATTTTTTAATACCCTATTCGCAAACAGTCGACGAACTTAAATTGAAGTTTCGAAACTTACGAAAAGAATTTTTGGAGAAGAATGAGCATTCACCAATAGAATTTGTAACAGGACGTGTCAAAACTGTCGATAGTATCAAGGAAAAAATGCGTCGCCGCTTTATTACAGAGGATCTTTTGGAACAAGATATGCAAGACATTGCTGGTATCAGAATCCAGTGTCAATTTGTAGAAGACATTTATGATGTAGCCAAGCTTTTGCATTCCAGAGAGGATATGCAGGTGATTGAGGAACGTGATTATATTGCTAATAGCAAACCTAGTGGTTATCGTTCTTATCATGTTGTGATCGAGTATCCAATCCAGACATCTAAAGGTCAAAAGAATATTATTGCCGAAATTCAGATCAGAACTTTAGCAATGAATTTTTGGTCAACGATTGAACATTCACTGAACTACAAATATCGTGGTGACTTTCCAGAAGAAATAAATGAACGTTTGAAGCGAGCCGCTGAAGCATCCTTCATGTTAGATGAAGAGATGTCTAAAATCAGAGGTGAAATTCAAGATGCCCAACAATATTTTACGGATAGTAAAAGAGATATCAATAATTCTACGAAGGATAAAAATTAATGAAATTTTGGGTCAATAATAACAATAAGAAGCAGTCACTCATTGCTGGGGATAAAATAAGGGCAAGCTTGAAGGATTTGGGAATAGAAGAATATCGTCGTAATCCTGATCTAGTTATCAGTGTTGGTGGGGATGGTACGCTTTTGAGTACCTTTCACGCTTATTCAAATCATTTGGATAAAGTTAAATTTTTAGCTTTGCATACGGGTCATTTAGGATTTTATTCTGATTGGACAGACCAGGAAATTCCTGAGTTGACACAGAGAATAAAAGAATATAAGGATAAGATTCCTTCAACCAGTTATCCTTTGATCGATATTAAAGTTGAAAGTGAAGATGGACGCTATTTACACGAAGTTGCAATCAATGAGGTAGTTGTCAGACGTCTTTCTTCTATGACTATGAAAACTAGTATCGATATTGATGGCGAGTTCTTTGAAAGTTTCCGTGGAGATGGCCTATGTTTTGCCACACCAACCGGATCAACGGCCTATTCTAAAGCCATCGGTGGTGCATTAGTTCATCCTAAGATCAGTGTTTTTCAAATGGTCGAAATTGCTTCGATAAACAATCGAGTTTACCGTACAATTTCATCACCAATTATTATTCCACACAATCAACAAGTCGATCTTTATCCACAAGTAGCTGATGATTACGTCATTAGTTGTGATGGTATTACTACTAAACTTATGAAAGTTAAGCGAATTTCGATCCGTTTAAACAGTCAAAGAGCTCAATTTGCACAGTATCGTCATCGTCACTTCTGGACTAGAGTTGGAACAGCGTTCTTAGGTCAAGATGAAGAATAACCGTATTTTAAAGTTTCAAATCAAAGCGTCCGATAAAAAAATCCTGCGTAAATTCTTGATTCAACACAAATTTTCATCTAGTCAATTACACAACTTAAAAAATAAAGGTGGTCAAATTTATGTTAATCATAAACAACGTCACTTTGATTTTAAGATGCAAACGGGGGATACTCTGTTAATTGTTTTGAATAATGAAGAACCATCCGACATCATCCGACCAATGGCGGGTGAATTGGATGTTATTTTTGAAGATGAATACTTATTGGTGATCAATAAGCCGCCAGGGATAGCCAGTTTGCCGGCAAAAGCTCGTTCTAGTAAAACAGTTGCTAATATCGTGAAGTATTATTTACAGGAAAAACATGAAAATGCTTCGATCCATCTAGTTACTAGATTAGATCGTGATACCTCAGGATTAATGGTGTTTGCTAAAAACTCATTTACTCATTCACTTTTAGATCAGATACTTCATTCAAATGATTTTCAAAAGTTCTATTTAGCCATTGTTTATGGCAAGGTCGATCCTACCGAGGGTGAGATCGATTTACCAATTGGGATCGATCCTAAGGCATTTTATTTGCGCACGATTGATTATAAACTTGGCAAACCGTCAAGAACACTTTATCAAACTGTGGAAAATTATGAAAATAACAGTATGTTAAGACTTAAATTATTAACAGGTAGAACTCATCAGATCAGAGTACACTTATCAGCGATAGGACACCCGATTATTGGAGATGAGATGTATAGTCTGAAAAAAGATCCTCGCATAAACCGCCAAGCACTGCACTGTTATCAGCTTCAAATACTACATCCAGTAACTAAAAGACTGTTAAAATTAACGGCACCAATTCCCCAAGATATGGTATTGTTAAAGAGTGCGTTAAAGGGGTGAAAACAATGGATGAAAATGAAAAAAAACTTCAAGAAAAATTTATCCAGTTGAAGAAATATCTAGATAAGGGTGATAAAAAGCGATTTCGAAAAACTTATTTGGATATGCATTTTTATGACCAGAGTACTTTCTACCTAACCTTAAATAAAGATGAGAGATTAAGTATTTATACGATTTTGGAACCAGATGAAATGGGGGATATGTTTGATACCCTTGAAGATGATCTGCCTGAGATCCCTGAGTATTTAAATGAAATGAATCTAACATATGCTTCACAGATGTTGAATGATATGTATGATGATAATGCTGCCGATATTTTGGAGCATTTAGATAAGGTAGAAATTGAACGTTTCTTAGGACAAATGCCTCGAGCGGATGCTAATAATTTACGTGGATTATTGCATTATGATACTGAAACAGCCGGTGGTATTATGACTACCGACTATGTAATGTTTCATGAAGAAGAAACCGCACAAGAGGCTATCAGCAATTTGAAAAAATTTGCTGAAACTGCCGAAACGATTTATTACTTGTATGTTCTGGATAATCATGATGATTTAGTCGGGGTTATGTCATTACGTGATTTGATTGTTTTAGATGATAATGCTGTTTTAAAAGATAATATGAATTCAGATATTATTACAGTAAATGTTGATGCTGATCAGGCAGAAGTTGCCAAAGTATTTAGAGATTATGAATTCTTGGCGGTTCCAGTCGTTGACCATTCTAATCAAATGGTCGGTATCGTCACGGTTGATGATGTTATTGAAGTTATCGATGATGAATCATTGCAAGACTATTCTGGACTTGCTGGTGTGAGTATTGATGAGACAGTTCAAGATAATCCTCTAAAAGCTGCCTCAAAACGTCTACCATGGCTTATTACGCTGTTACTGCTCAGTATGATAACAGCCACATTAATTAACCACTATGAGAGTTTATTGGCAGAGGCGAGCATTCTAGCCGTATTTATCTCAACTATTACTGGTACAGCTGGTAATGCTGGTACTCAAAGTCTGGCTGTTGCTGTCAGAAGACTAGCGGTTGAAGAGATAGACCGTAGTGAATTCTTCAAATTAGTGGTTAAAGAGTTTCTGACCGGATTTATTACCGGCGTTGTAACGGGAGCGTCCGTTCTGTTACTTGTTGGATTCTGGAAACATAATTTTATTCTAGGAATGGTTATAGGACTGGCAATGTGTGCCGCTATAACGGTAGCAAACCTAGCTGGTAGTTTGATTCCGATGCTGATGTCCAGTTTTGGATTTGATCCTGCTGTTGCCAGTGGACCATTTATTTCTACTTTAAGTGATTTGACCAGTGTTTTGATTTACTTCAGTATCGCTGGAATGTTTCTACAATCATTTGTTGGAGCTTGAACAAAAAAGGTATCTGCACATATTATGCAGATTGTAATGAACCCCTTGCATTGGAGAAATCCAAGCAAGGGGTTTTTATTATGCCAAAGTATTCTGTTGAAACTAAAAT
>NZ_RHOS01000030.1 GCF_003946205.1 Companilactobacillus keshanensis
GTCGTTGGTCCTCGTGGGCATAGTAAGGCAGTTTTATTAACTTTAATCGATCGAAAATCACGGTTCCTTTGGGCATATCGGTTAAAGGACCGAACGACAGCGAGTGTTAATGAAGCACTGACTAAGTTCCTAACAACTTTTAATGGACCGGTGCACAGTTTTACTGTGGACCGTGGTACTGAGTTTAGTGGGCTAGTATCATTTGAATCACAATATGGTATTAAGACCTATTACTGTCATGCTTATATGCCAGCTGAACGTGGTAGTAATGAACGCTTTAATCGGAATTTACGTTATTTTTATCCTAAGGGGACTCGTTTTGAGCACATTAGTGCTCAAGATTTAACGACGACGTTACTCCAAATTAACCAGAGACCGCTTAAAATACTTGACTGGAAAACACCGTATCAGGTTATGCTGACCAATTTGTCCAAAAATTCGGATTAAATTTGCAATCTACCGAATCAATTAGACTTTTTTTAGTAATAAGTTAAAATAAGAATATTGACGAAAAAAGGAGTGAGGACATGAATCGATTGATTGTGAATTTTCAACAAAATACTAGTAGTCTCGTGATGTTTGTTTATTTGATCAATGTGGTCCTGATTTCCTTACTCTACAATAATCCGGTGTTAACAATCAGCATCTTTTTGAGTCTGTTTATCATGTCAGTTTTGACTCGCTGCGAAAAAATCTGGTCGTATTTAAAGTTTTCAAGTTTGATCTTTGTAATTACGATTTTATTCAACGTAATTTTAAATCAGCGAGGCAGTAAGGTGATCTTGCAAGTACAATTTGTTAAAGTTACGACCGAATCGCTACTGAATGGAACTATTTTGGGAATTTCATTTGTTAATTTGTTGTGGTCATTTTATTTGTATGACGCATTAGTAAGGGTGAAAGTGGTTTTTGAATTGTTGTCGAATCTTTTCAAAAGTATCGCAATTATTTTTATTTTAACGATCAAATTTATTCCACAGATAATTCAAATTTATACAGAAACCAAGGTCATGAGCCGTTTCCGTAATAGTTTGATGCAAGACCAGTTTAGTTTTGTGAAGCGGATTCGACAGACAATTGATTTGAATGAAGTGATCTTGAACAAATCAATCGCTAGTTTTATGAATGTTTCGGATACATTGACTATACGAGGCTACGACCATCGTCACAAGAGATTTGGTCGAGTAGAATTTAGCTTGTTTGATGGAGTGGTGATAGGCCTCATCTTGGTATCTTTGATTTTTAATGTTTTTATGTCGATTTTAAAGTTTGGTAAAGTCAACTTTGGTTCAGCAAATTTACAAATTGTCACTGATCATCTTTGGCCGTTAATCATAGTAAATTGTTTGATGATCTTGTTGCCAGTCATAATAGGAGGAGTGAATTTCATATGGTGGAAATGTTACGGTTCCAAGACTACAGTTTCCGATACAATAACAGTCAAGAATTATCGTTAAAACACTTGAATTTCACGCTCCAAAAGGGCGAATTCATCACTCTGATCGGGGCGACTGGTAGTGGTAAGAGTACTTTTTTAAAACAATTGTTGCCTGACTTAGCTTTAGGGAAGATAAATTCAGGACAAATTGTGACTGATCTGGAAAAAACAACCGATAATTTTGCCTATGTTTCACAATTTGTCGATAATCAGATGATCATGGAAACACCTCGAGACGAGTTGAAATTTATCTTGGACAACCAAGGATGTACTCCAAATGAGATTCAACTACGGATCACGGAAGTAGCTAGTTTTTTAGGTATTATCGATTTATTGGATCGGGAAGTTTCACAATTTTCTGGTGGTCAGAAGCAATTAGTCAACTTGGCTAGTGCTTTGATTTTAAAACCCAAAGTGTTGTTATTGGATGAACCGACCGCACAGTTGGATCCGGTAGCTTCGGAAAAATTGATGCAGATGATCCATAAAGTGAATCTTGAATTTGGCATGACGGTGATTTTGGTCGAGCACGAATTAGAGTGGGCAGTTCATTTTACTGACCGCCTATTGATTATGGCTAGTGGAACGATTGTTTTGGATCAGCCAATCAGCCAAGCTTTGCGAAAGATTTTTGATGACCCACAATATCGAAATTATTTGACCCAGATTGATCGGTTGTATTTGGAACTAGGAATTTCTGGTTTAAAATTGCCGTTAAATAATCAACAACTGACAGAAGTTATCAGAGAAAAGCAATCAGAACTACAATTTCGAGTCAGACCTCAGCTTGAAGGCAAAACAAAACCAGTTCTGACGGCAAGTAAATTAAATTTTCGTTATAGTTTTAACGGTCGAAAAGTTGTGGATAACGTTAGTTTTGAACTAAATTCAGGACGTTCTTATTGTGTGGTTGGTCCTAATGGGATGGGAAAGACGACCTTATTGAAAGTCTGTACGCAACAAGTCCGTCAACAATCGGGCAAATTAAATTTTGCTGGGCACAAACTTCAAAAAGACTTCTATCAACAAATGTTTGTCTTGCCGCAAAATCCGGCCGCACTATTCATGAAAGAAACGGTAGCTGAAGAATTAGTGTTTCAAATCAAAAAGAGCCACAGTTCTAAAGAATTGACTGAAATACTTAAAGAATTCTCTTTGTCGGGACTGGAACAGAAAAGTCCTTATGATCTAAGTGGTGGACAACAAGAATTCTTGGCTTTAGCATTAGGATTTATCAAGCAACCGCAATTACTCTTTTTGGATGAACCGACCAAGGGGCTAGATCCAAACAAACGAATTGCCTTAGGAAAATTATTGCAAGCTTATCAGAAAGCTGGAGGCACGATTTTTATCAACACACATGATTTGATCTTTGCGGCCGAATATTTCGATCAAGTGGCGATGATGTTCGATGGGAAGCTGAGTGATTTTGCTACACCACAAGAGTTTTTTCAAGACAAGTTCTTTTATACGACAGAAATAAATAAAGCTTTGCGGGAAATTTATCCACAAGCTTTAATATGGAAGGATATTCAATATTTTGAATCGTAAGTCAGTTTCACTTTTAGCTATTTCAATTATGGTTTTATTATTGATGATCGTTTTAGCTAGTAAAAATTATTTATTGTTTTCATTTGGCTTCTTAGTTTTGACTTTGGGAGTTTACTTTTGGAAATTTGAAAGATTTCAGCATAATTCTCGTGAAGTAGTTTTTATTGCTATTATTTGTGCTTTGGCTGTCGTTGGTCGGATCATCTTCGCAGCCTTGCCAGCAGTAAAACCAGAACTATTTATTTTGATCATGGGGGCAATGGTTACCGGTCCGGAAACGGGATTTTTAATGGGGACAATCATCGCCTTAACTTCGAATATGTATTTTGGTCAAGGTGTTTGGACCCCCTGGCAGATGTTTGCCTTGGGGGTGATCGGCTTAGTCTCGGGATTAATGATCAATAAGGAAATACCAACTTGGCTGTTAGTCGTCTGGGGGTTTGCCAGTGGCTTTGTAATGGGCTGGATCATGGATATTTACTACATTATCGGATTTGTTGATCCAATCACGATCAAGAGTATTCTAACTTCGATTGCAGCCAGTTTTTACTTTGATTTCGTTCATGCACTCTTTACAGGCGTTTTATTGTTACTCGTCGGTAAACGTTGGATAAAATTGTTTAATGGTTACAAGCAAAAGTATGATTTATTCAAATAAGAGAGTGTAGTACTTAAATAGCGTTTCAAAAAAAGGTGATCTGACAATGTGTGTCGAATCACCCTTTTTTTTTGAAGTTTATTATTTTTTTGGTTCTAAATAAAATGCTATAAATCAGTTCAACCTCTGACAAGAATAGAATTACTAAACAACATAACTTCGTATCCGCAATCAAGAATCTGCGGTTACTACTTAAACAATGACGTTATAAAGCCTGGAGTAACAGAACTGATGGACCAAGTAGTGGCACTATCTATCTTAGTGGCTCTGCCACTTAGATAGCTGACAATCTTTAAGACAACTCCGAACCTGAGTTGGCTCAAAGTCGTCACACTACGACCACGTCCAATCAGCTCTGTTACGGAAGGCGGAAATCAAAACAAAATCTTCCACTCAAACAGAGGCTACCTTTTAATTCTGATATTATGGAATCAATAGATAAGCCAAGGCACCGACAGCACCACCAGCTAAAGGTCCAAAGACTGGTACCCAACTGTAGGCCCAGTCGGAATCACCTTTATTAGCAATTGGTAAGATCTGGTGGGCAATTCTCGGTCCGAGGTCTCGTGCGGGGTTGATGGCATAACCAGTTGAACCGCCGAGTGAGAAACCAATGGCTGTAATCAAAAGACCAACGACGATAGGGTTGAGTCCTTGAGTAAACTTGCCACGAGTAAAGGCTAGTAGTGCAAACACTAAGATAAAAGTACCAATGAATTCACTGATAAAATTAAAGAAATAATTTCTGATTGCCGGTCCGGTTGCAAAGACGCCTAAGATGGCAGCTGAATCATCAGTTTCTTCCCAATGTGGGTAATAGTTGACCCAAACGATGGCTGCTCCGACAATGGCGCCTAAAGTTTGAGCGATGATATAAGGTATGACCGATGGCCAAGGGAATACGCCGGCGATGGCCATTCCCAAAGTTACTGCGGGATTTAAATGAGCTGGACTTAAAAAAGCAGAACAATAAATTCCTAAAGTGACCGCTAATCCCCAACCTAAAGCAATGGCAATCCAACCACTACCTTCAGCTTTTGATTTTTTCAAGCTAACGGCAGCGACGACGCCATCACCAAATAAAATTAAAACTAATGTGCCGATGAACTCACCGAGCAATTGTAATGTTAAACTATCTTGCATAAGCTTTCCCTCCAAGGTTCACAATGTTTCACGCTTACATGCTATTATTATACATAGACAGTAGTAATAAGACTATGAATTTTGATTGTGAAAGCATTATTTATCGAGTTAACAAAATAGAATTTTTTTGATTAAGGAGTATTACAAATGAAAATTTATACTAAAACTGGTGACAAAGGCCAGACAAGAATTATCGGAAACGACGTACTGTATAAATCAGCTCCCCGTATTAATTCATATGGAACCGTTGATGAATTGAATTCATTAGTTGGGGTAGTGATTGTTAATTTATCGGCAAAAACTAGTGTCCTCAAAGATGAATTAGAAGAGATTCAACAGTTGTTATTTGACTGTGGAACTGACTTGGCTATTTCACCGACTGACAAGAAACATGAATTTATTTTCAAAGATGACAACGGGGCGACTGATTGGCTGGAAAAGAAGATCGACACGTATACGGAAAAAACACCTAAGATTCAAAAATTTATCCTGCCTGGTGGATCTAAGACAGCAGCAAATTTGCATATGGCAAGAACCGTAACTCGTCGTGCTGAGCGGGAGATTGTCGGCTTGATGCAAACTGAACCGATCAATGACGACGTTTTGAAATTTATCAACCGCCTATCAGACTATTTCTTTGCGGCGGCTCGTTATAGTAATGTTTTAGATGGTGTTGATGACATTCAATATCGTAATAGCAAACCAGTATTTAGATAAGGATCAAATTTATGCGTAGTGAAAAAGAAAAGATGCTATCAGGAGATCTTTATATCCCGCACGATCCAGAAATAAAACAAGATTTCAAAAAAGCCAAAGAGTTAGTCCGTGAATTTAACCATACGACTGAACATCAACCTGAAGAACGTTTGCGGATTATCAAGCAACTCTTCAAAAAGAGTGGAAGCAAACCTTATTTGGAACCGCCATTTTATACTGATTACGGCTGTAATACAGAGATTGGTGACGATTTTTACGCTAACTATGAATGTATTATTCTCGATATTGCCAATGTCAAAATCGGTAATAATGTCTATTTTGGACCACGGGTGGGAATTTATACTGCCGGACATCCGATTGATGCCATGATCAGAAACGAAGGTTTTGAATATGGAAAACCTGTTACTATTGGAAATGACGTTTGGGTCGGTGGCAATGTGGTCTTTAACCCTGGTGTTAAAGTCGGCAATAATGTTGTGATCGGTTCAGGTTCGATTGTTACGAAAGATATTCCTGACAATGTCATCGCAGTCGGCAATCCTTGCCATGTTTTACGAGCTATTACAGATGATGATAAAAAGTATTGGGAACATGAGAAACAGCGTTATTATGAAAACTAAGCACGAATAAAGGCACTTGGTCATTGACCAAGTGCCTTGTTTTATCTATTTACTTATAGGGGGGAGGATAATCAAATCTTTGTTTCCTTTATTTGATTATAGTAGATTGTAAAATTAATCCGAACGCTGTTCGGACAAAAAAGATGGGTCTAGAATTTTTGGTGTTGGAAAGTATTTCCATTCCAAAAGTACTAGGCCCTAATTTAAAAAGCCATTGATAATGGATCAAAAAAGGCCACTAGGGTATACCTTATCAAGTGATTTACAATATGATATCAACGAGAATTTCTATAATATTATTAGCTTCATGATTTAGAATCCAAGCTAGCTCAACTGTCGAGTACTATGATGATCCTATGTAACCCACATAATCCAATAGGCCGCGTTTGGGATCGCAGTGAGCTGGCAAAAATTGCCAAACTTTGTCAAAAATATCATGTTTTACTGGTTAGCGATGAAATCCATGGAGACTTAGTTTTTAAGGGAACAGTTTATACGCCTATTTTTGACTTACCTGACTCCTTAATTGACAATACTGTAGCCTTAATATCACCAAGTAAGAATTTCAATATTGCTGTCTTACATGCTGCTACCGTTGTTGCTCCCAATGATAATGTACGAGCAAGGATTAATCGTGGAATCAATAACGATGAGCTTGCTGAACCAAATCTGTTGTCGATTCCTGCCACTGTTGCTGCTTACCGTAACAGTGACGAGTGGTTAGATAAATTAAAAGGTTCTCTGGCAACTAACCGCGAGTATGTGGCTTTCTATCTACAAGCCCACTTACCAGAAGTGAAGTTTGCATCAGAAAATGCGACTTACCTGTTATGGCTGGACGTTTCTGCTTAGAATCTGTTTAAAATCTTTTTAAGAGTAATATCAAGAAAGCGAGAATGATCATTTGGCGACTTGAATTAAGGTGCCGCTCACAATTTTTCCAGAGCCGACGACATTTATCTAACCAACTGAAAGAACGCTCAATAATCCAGCGTTGTGGTAACACTTCAAATTTATGTAGCTCATTGCGTTTAGCCACCTGTATGGTGGCTTTTAAATTGGATTGAACAGTGGCGGCGAAGTTGTCCCCGGTGTACCCACCATCAACAAGAACTGATTTAACTTGTTGTAAATGTTCACAGTTTAGCGCTAGCATGGCACTAGCCCCATCACGGTCAGAAACATTGGCAGTAGTGATATGGATTGCTTGTGGCAAACCGTTAATATCAACAGCTAAGTGACGTTTTATTCCAGATATTCGTTTACCACCGTCGTAACCATGATGCTTGGCGGTATCAGTATTTTTAACACTTTGGGCGTCAATTATTATAAAAGATGTTTTAGCCGAGCGTGACTGTTTTTCCCGTAGGGTAAAGACAATTTTTTTAAGCATTGATCCAAAATAGAAGGTTCATCAAGGACTTGTTCTTCAGACCATACTCGATAATAATAAACCGATTGCCAACGAGGAAAATCAACTGGTAACTGCCGCCACTGACAGCCGGTTTTTAAAACATAGGCCACCGCGCAAAATAAGTCGTAAAGATCATATTTCCGTGGTCTGGTTGATTGTCGTGCACCTTCTAAAATGGGACGGACTAGTTCAAATTGTCGGCGAGAAATATTACTGGGATAATTCATTACTGATCACCTTTTTTGAACTATCATACCAAATTAGCTAGATTTTAAACAGGTTCTTACACAGATAGCGCAGAAAAATTAGCTGCATTTATCCGCGTTGATATCGGATTATACCTTTCGGCAGGAACGGTATATCGCGGTAACGGGGCGTATTTTATCCGAATGAATGTTGCTTGTCCGCTGACAACGGTTGAAGAAGGTCTACGCCGGTTAACTCAGAGTCTTAATCACTGGCAATTACAAGGAGGCAATGCATCATGATTGTGTATTTTTCCCGGAGCGGTCAAAATCTCTACCGCGGTCAATGCCAGTATCTAAACGTAGGAAACACAGCACTAGTCGCTCGAGCAATCGCCAGATGTTTCCCGCAACCAATTGTGGCGGAGATCTGGCCAATTATTGATTATCCTGATGAGTATCAACAAGTATTGAAAATTACCAAACACGAATTGGACGAGCGTACTTTTCCTAAAATTATGCCAATTACTGCAGATATTGCTGGTAGCAATCACATTATTTTAGCATTCCCTAATTGGTGGAATCATTTACCGCGTCCGATTGTAACGTTTATGGAACAATATCAGTGGCAAGACAAAACAATCTATCCGGTCTGCACCCATGAAGGGAACCGCTTTGGTGATAGTCTGAATGAACTATCAGAGATTGCCTAAGGAGCCACGATTGAACGTGGATTGGCAGTTCGTGGAGTATGTGCTTACGACACTGATCAAGCCATCAAAAATTGGTTAAATAATTACGATCAAGAAGCAGATGATCAACCGCTGGGAAAGGTATCATATTGGCACCCACAATATAAAGAAGAATTACACAAGCCTCAAACAAGAAATCAATGATGATTTGATCACTACTAGTTTGGATTACTTGGACGTGATAATATACCTACGGTGTCTTTTTAGCTCGGTTATGTATCCAGCATGATTTATAGCTGGAGAAGACGATTCCGATATCTAAAACAGGCGAACCGGCACATATGCCGGAAAATTCAGAGGTCACTTTTAAAATTGGCGGTGTCCGTGTTTCGAAATAAGTAACTAAATACGACAACTTATCGTTACTTGAATACTTTTGATTAGTCTGCTATCCTATAAAAGGTATTATCAAAATATGAATAAATAAATCGGTTGACGTAAGCTCAAGGTGTTCTCTTTCAGGGGTGTGGAAGAGGTATCTGGGTTTACGTTTTTTGTATGAGGAGGTTTTTGTTTGGAATTTTTAGGTACCTTGGTGATCATCTTGATTGCAACTAGTCTATTTGGCCATCTAGCCTCTAGGGTTGGTATCCCAGCAGTGATCGGTCAATTATTTGTTGGAATTATTCTTGGCCCTGCGTTGTTGAATTGGGTTCACGCCAATGATTTTATCCATATTTTTTCAGAGATTGGGGTTATCATCTTAATGTTTATCGCCGGACTTGAGAGTGATCTTACATTGCTTAAAAAATATTTGCGCCCTAGCATAATTGTCGCGTTGTTAGGAGTTTTGATTCCAATGGTACTGATCTATCCAGTTGGTATTGTTTTTGGTTTGACACAATTTGAAAGCTTGTTTTTGGGCGTTATTTTTGCCGCAACGTCGGTTTCAATTTCAGTTGCTGTCATGAAAGAACTAAATTTACTTGATAGTAAGAGCGGTTCAACAGTCCTCGGTGCCGCGGTGGTTGACGATGTGCTAGCTGTCGTTTTACTTAGCATTATGGTCAGTTTAATAGGTACAAAGGCTGGTACGGATACCCAGATACCGCTAGCTCTGACTTTTTTAGAGCAGCTAATTTACTTTGCCGCAATTTATTTCGTGATGCGTTTTATCGCCCCTCTCCTCGCTAGACTAGGCACCAAATTATTGAATCCAGTGGGACCTACTATAATGGCGATGATTTTGTGTTTTGGTATGGCATATATTGCAAATCTGATTGGACTGAGTGCAGTAATTGGGGCCTTTTTTGCAGGAATTGCGATTGCACAAACTCATGTAGCTCATGAAGTTGATCAAAGTATCGAACCAATCGGTTATGCGATTTTCATTCCTGTATTCTTCGTTTCAATTGGTTTAAATATGTCACTAGCTGGCATAGAACACGATTTGTTATTAATTATCGTATTGACAATTGTGGCAACACTGACGAAACTATTAGGAGCGGGAAGTGGGGCTAAATGGGCCGGATTCAGTTCGAATGAAGCTTACCTCGTTGGTGCAGGGATGGTCTCGCGTGGGGAAATGGCCTTGATTATCGCTCAAATAGGCTACCAATCCAAACTAATCAGTGATGATTACTATTCGGCAATTATCACTGCCATTATCCTAACAACGTTATTAGCACCATTACTACTCAAACATGCGGCTCGTCATATAAACTACTAAAACATTTTAGCGGTATGACACCCCTTCTCTGTGAAAAATAACTACTAGATTTCATCGAGATATTGCCTAGTTTAATTAGTGGCTGGTGAAAGCAGCATAACTGCAAGCTTTATTGGCATCAAAGAATAGTAAAGATTATAATTAGTGCAAAGTAAACATGGGCTAACGCCTGTTTTCCTTGCACTTTTTATTTTTCCTGGAGGAAACCATCATGGCTTATCGACATCGTGCTACCCAATTGTCATTTCAATCCTTTAACAACGGCCTTGGTGTGCCACTTTCTTCCGACAATGAGTGGGTTCAATTAGCCGACATGCTCCCGTGGCAACAGCTCGATGAAGCCTATCAACTTCTTTTTACTGAGATGGGTGGGCGCGCTGCTAAACCCTTTCGTCTGCTTTACGGTGCCAGTTTGATCAAGCAAGCAGAACATCTAACCGACCGTTCGGTCGTTACCGCTATTCGTGATACCCCGGCTTACCAGTACTTTATCGGGCTAGACACCTACACAACCGACCTGCCGTTCAACCACTCAACCTTGGTTTATTTTAGACGACGCATGGGTCAAATAACGGAACTAGTGCGAAATATCATCAGTGATACCTTGCGCGAACAAATCCAAAGCTTATTGCCAGATGATGAGCTCCGTGTCTTGATCACAGACGCTACTGCGGTGCCAATTGAAATTCGTTTTCCACAAGATACTTCGCTGCTAAATCAAGCTCGGCTCAATCTAGAAGAAATGTTATTAGACATGGCTCATCAGTTGCAAATCAAGCCTCCACGAACCTACAAACGTGAAGCAAAAGCTAAGTGGACCGCTTTTGCTAGAAAACCGCGGCGTTGGGCTAAGGAAACACGCAAGCAGATCAAAGTACAGCTCCAGTATGTCCGACGTGATCTACGTTATATCGATGTGCTGTTGGCCCACGGTGCCTCTCTTAACGAAAGGCAAACCAAACGATTGGCTGTGATTCGTGAACTTTTTGACCAGCAAATGTTCATGTATGAAAATCGGACCCATCGGGTCCCAGGACGGATTGTTAGCTTGGCACAACCGTGGATTCGCCCGATTAACCGTGGTAAAGCCAAACAACGAACCGAATTTGGTCCCAAGATTGATGCTTCAATTGCCGATGGCATGATCGATATCGAACGATTTGATTTTAAGGCGTTCAATGAAAGCCAAGATTTAGCAACAACCATCGATCATTATTTCGACGTGCATGGTTATTATCCCGATGAAATCTTAGCTGACACACTTTATCGTACCCGCGAGAATCGTCAGCTCTGTCAACGACTAGGCATTAGGTTGTCGGGACCACGTTTAGGACGTAAGCCTAAAAAGATGGATGCTAAGCAGCGGCAAGTTGATCGTGACGCAGAGAAGCGGCGCGGGAAAATTGAACGCGGTTTTGCCTTCATGAAAGGCCCTTTGGGACTTTCATTGGTGCGGACTAAAACGGTAGCCAGCATCGCAGTGACGATTGATATTGCGATCAATCTAGCCAATCTAAAGATGCTATTAAGGCTTTTTAATGGACCAATTTTGATTTTTGTAAAATATAAGCAGGAATCCATCTTAATTCACTATCAAATTCACGTTTCAGGTAGCCGGAATGTTGCCTAATTCACCAGCCACTAATTAAGTACTGGCAAATTCTATAATTAATCCGAACAGAAATTAAAAAGCCCAAAGTAATCACTTACAATGGTAGTAGCTAATTCCAACCAATATAGGGAGTGATTACTTTGGGTACATCTACTTTATCACGTTTTCAACGTGGCGCACTAGCACAACTGGTCAATGAGGGGAATAAATCTTACCAAGTAATGGCTGACGCCTTAGGCGTCGCCAAAGCTA
>NZ_RHOS01000031.1 GCF_003946205.1 Companilactobacillus keshanensis
GAGATCCTAGCAGCACTTGAACTAATTAATCAACGACCATTAAAAATACATCATCAACAGACTGCCATTGAAAGATTTCGGGCTTGTTCGGATTAAACTTGTAATTTGCCAATTTATAATCTGCAAAACACAGTTGCTTTTCTTCGTATTTAGGATTAGTATTTTGCATGCCATATTTCAATAATTAGCGTTGGGGGCAAGCAAATATGAATAAGCAACTAGAACGTGTTTCTTTTGCGGGGGCACTTGTTACTTTAGGAATTGTGTACGGTGATATTGGCACTTCACCATTGTATGTTATGAATGCATTGATTGGTGACGCCGGTAAAATGGGAAATATTTCTCCCGATTACGTGATTGGATCGATCTCGTTGATTTTTTGGACATTAATGATCATTACAACGTTGAAGTATGTTGTCATTGCAATGCAAGCCGACAACAAGCATGAAGGCGGTATTTTTGCTTTATATGCCTTAGTTCGAAAAAATGCAAAATGGTTAATTTGGCCAGCTTTGATTGGTGGGGCGGCTATTTTGGCCGATGGAACATTAACTCCTGCAGTAACTGTGACTTCAGCCATTGAGGGATTAAAAAAACAACACCTTGGCCCTGTGGTGTTTAGTAATTCTCAACATAACGTCTTGATTATCACAACAGTTGTTTTACTCGTATTATTTATGATTCAACGTTTTGGAACAGGTGTGATTGGGAAATCCTTTGGACCAGTGATGATTTTATGGTTTGGCTTTTTGGCTGTCTTTGGAATCGTTAATCTAATCAATTATCCAATGATATTGAAGGCTATTTCTCCCTATTATGCAATTAAGGTACTCTTCAGTCCAGTTAACAAAGTGGGAATCTTTATACTTGGAAGTATCTTTTTGGCAACCACAGGAGCAGAGGCTTTATATTCCGATATGGGTCACGTTGGCAAGAAGAATATTTATGTAACCTGGCCACTAGTATATAGCACCCTATTTTTAAATTACTTAGGTCAGGGGGCTTGGATAATTAGACATGCAGGTGACACTGCTTACAGGCACTTATCGAACTTAAATCCCTTTTATGAAATGCTCCCAGGGCCTTGGCGCCTAGTTGGCATTTTGCTAGCCACACTCGCTGCAATCATTGCCTCTCAGGCGTTGATTACGGGTTCTTACACTTTAGTCGATGAAGCAATTGGCTTAAAATTTTTACCTAGAATGGTTATTAGACATCCAAGTAATATAAAAAATCAAATTTATATTGCAACTGTTAATTGGATACTATGTATAATAACAATCAGTGTAGTCTGGTTCTTTGGTAGTTCACAAAAAATGGAGGCCGCGTATGGTTTAGCAATCACTATTACCATGCTTATGACTACTGTGCTTTTGCATGAATTCTTAAAGAAACACCTGGCTAAGGGAGCAGCACTTATAATTGCCTTGTTTTTTGGTTTTATTGAGTTAATCTTTCTAATTTCAAGTTTGGTTAAGTTTATTCATGGCGGTTATGTTACGTTAACAATCATGTTGGGCATTCTTTATATTATGTGGCTTTGGTACTTTGGAAATAAACGAAGAGACCATTATGAGAAAGAAAGCGAGTATGTTTCACTTCTTGACTATCGTGATCAACTCTCTAAATTAAGCGAAGACAATACAGTACCTTTGTTCACGACTAACTTAGTGTATATGACTAAAATTAAGGGTGATTACCAAATTAAGCGTAGTACCATGTATTCTATTCTCGACAGACAACCTAAAAGAGCTAAAGTTTATTGGTTTGTTACAGTCAATGAAACCAATGCACCTTATGAAAGTAATTATACAGTTGATTTACTTGAGACGCATAATGTTGTTAACGTTCAATTTTACTTAGGGTTTAGGAAATCTCAATCCGTTAGTGTCTATTTACATCAAGTTGTAAATGATCTAGTGGAAAAAGGTATTTTAGAACCACAAATACCCACGTATTCAACAGAGCGACAACGGAAAGTCGGCGACTTTAAGTTTGTTATTATAAAGGAACAACCAGCAGATTTAATTGTCAATGATAAGTTAAGCTCGTTAGATAGAAGATTGATTGGCGGGCGCATCTATTTGCAGAAAATTACGGCCTCACCTATTTCATGGTATGGTTTGGAGTTTAGCAATGTAATAGAAGAAAGTTCTCCGTTATTTATTAATCAAGATCAGGATCAATACTTAATCCAAAAGAAAATTTATCATCGAGGCAGATTAAGTAAGACTGAAAAATGAGTATGCAGTAGTTTAAGTGCAACAACTAAGTTAGAAAAATTATATTTAGTTTTAATTAATGGTCTGATCTCAGTACTTTACTGAGATCAGACCATTTTTATTCATCGAAATGCGTTTAGTGTTTTACTATAACACGTATTTAGAAGCAACTTGTTTATATCTCTCGGTTTGTAAAAGTAAGTTAATGGCAGATTGCAAGAAATAACTTGAACGAATTTAGTGACGTAGATTAAGCAAGAAGATCTCGATTGGTGTATGCCAATTAAGGCATTTAAGTGGCCGTGAATTCAGATACCAATTGATTTGAACCAGTTGGTAATCACTTAGTTCTTCAATGGCTTGTCCCTTGGGAATAAACCGTCGCAAAACTCGGTTACGGTTCTCATTACTACCGCGTTCATGTGGTGAATAAGCATGGGCAAAATAAACCTGAGTACCTGTTAGCTGTTCAATTGTCTGGTAAGATGGTGGTCTTACTAAAGTCTAAGTAGTTAGCGATATATCGCAAGGAACGTCCTTCATTATGAAGCGTTTCAATGACAACACGGTTCTGGAATGATAAAATAGTGGTGCTCATCAAGGTCCTTCTTTCTAATGGATTGTGTGGTAACACCATTAAAGACCTTGATGGGTTTTTCTTTCCACTTAAATGTTCAACTTAAATTTTACAATCTGTCTAATTTAAAGCGTGGGTGGCAATATCAACACTGGTCGTATCAAAGCTTATTACGTCAACACGAAATTACTCAGTCGATGTCCCGTAAGGGAAATTGTTTAGATAATGCGCCAGCCGAAAGCTTCTTTAACTTGTTAAAACGTGAGTGTTTAAAGCGAATCAAGATTACCTCATTTCAACAATTTAAAATGGTTATTGATCAATATATCCACTGGTATAACAGCACGCGAATTTCAGTAAACAAAAAAGGAATGACACCGAATGAATATATTCGATATCATTCCAATCTTTAAAATTGAACAAAGTGTCCAACTTTTTTATGGCACTTCATACTTTTGGAATGGAAATACTTTCCAACACCAAAAATTCTAGACCCCTAAATTTGCGATCTACCACGTATGTTTAAATCAAATTTATTTTAAATATACCTTGTACAGTGAAGTTTATTGATTGTGTGATTTATGATAAAAGATTAATCTTTTATCATAAATCACACAATCAGTAATACATAAGTTAAGCTCAATCTTATTTACGTTTGGCAAGGCCTTCACGAATAATTTTTTCTAAGACATCAACAATTTTTTCGTCATTCTCAAAAGCGATGCGTTTAACTTCTTTATATGTGCTCATGCGAAGTTGAACGGTTTTAGTTCTTTCTGTTTCGAATTGGTATGGACTTTTTAGATTTTTAAGTTGTTCAGATGCCTTTTTACTAACTTTGTTTAAAAAATCTTCTGCCATGATAAATTACTCCTCTAACTTTTGAATTCTAAGTATTTGTTCATTAAGAACCATTTGGTACATTTGGATTGCTCTTTTATCCCAATGGTCTTTATTCCGTATTCCTTCATTAGCAAACGTTTTAACCCGTTCTTGAGTTCTAATTGAGTTTGAAAAGACCCCTTCGCCAAAAAAGTCTTTTGCTTGTGCAGAAATTTCAGTATCAACTTTTGCACGTGGCTTCATTAAGTACAATATGACACCAACTAACTGAAAACTTCCATTGTATTGTTCACGTAGTTCACCTAAATGCGTAGCTGTTTTTAAAGAACTTGTATATGACTGCTTTTGAGTTTGTAAGACAATTGAGATGAAATCTGAAGCCATGATTGCGTTATTAGTAAAGACATTTATTGTTGGTGGTACGTCAATAAAAATATAATCGTAATTTTGTTTTAACTTTGAAAGCATTTGTGGTAATAGAATATTACGTTTAACTCGACTAACTTTTTCTACAGCACCAATCCATAAAGACAATGTCCAATCTGTAGGAATCATATCAATTTGGTTTGTAACAGACACAATAGATTTAGACAAATTCCCTCCAAGAAGGCCCTCATATAATGAAAGTTCCGGCTTTAAATCGGCTTTATAAGTCTCCTTCATAATTTCAGTTGCATTTCCCTGGGGATCGAAATCTATAAGTAGTACTTTTTTCCCCTCTTGACCCAATAAATAGGTTTCCATTACAGTCAAGGTGGTCTTACCAACGCCACCTTTAAAGTTGAAGTTTAATAGTGTTTTCCCATTCATAGTAGCACCTACCTTTACATAAACATTTTACCATGATTTATGATTAATCACAAATTTTATATGATTTATGATTAATCATAAATCATATCCATAATACTATTTACTTAACCTTTGCAGAATGATATGCTTTGTTCATAAACAAAAAATCCCAATCCACTCGGGATTGGGATTTTTGCAGTATTGACAAGTAGCTATCTTGCAGCTACCTAGTCCAAGCAATTTTCACCGCCAAGTTAAAATTGCTTGAACAAATTGTAATCTTGTTTACGTGCTAATTATACTGCAAGCAAACCTTAAGGGCAAGCAAAGGTAAACTAATTAAAACGAAGATAAGACCAATGGACTAAGTAGCTAACTGAAGCTATTTAGTCCATTTTTGTTGTTAGAAATTAAAAAAAGTTGCCGACTGGGCAACTCACAAACAGACACATGCTGGTAAATTACAAAGCCTCAAGGCTAAATGAACGCCTTGTAATTCAGTTAGAGCATATCAGATTTGTATTTTAAAGCAAGTCAAATGTTTTAGCAACTCTCTTTTGAGACAGCGTGTGTCAGTCAAGAAAGGGAGTTTTTATTATGACAAAATCAACAAATTTTAATTACTATGAAGCAGATAACGTATATGGAGCCTTATTTTTCCAGTTTCCTAAGGTATTAATGTATGGCGAGCAATACAAGCATTTAAGCAGTGATGCTAAATTGGCTTATATGGTACTGAAAGACCGGCTAGAGTACTCTTTGCGTAATCATTGGGTTGATGAAGAAGATCACGTCTACTTTATTTTTACCAATCAAGAATTAATTAATCTGTTTAACTGCTCAGAACATAAAGTTATTAAAATAAAAGCTGAACTTAAATCAACTGGCCTACTCTTACAAAAGCAAATGGGATTTAACCCAAAGACTAAAAAGAATGAACCGAATCGTCTATACCTTTCTAAGCTCGATGTAAAAGCTACTGATGTTTATTTAAGGGGCGAATATGGGCAAAAAAAGCCTGAAACCCTTGCTACAAGCGGAACTGCAAAAAATGCAGTTCCGCAAGAGACCGTTGAAACCCTTGCTACAAGCGGAACTGCAAAAAATGCAGTTCCGCAAGAGACCGTTGAAAAAAGCCCTCAAACCCTTGCTACAAGCGGAAGTGCAAAAAATGCAGTTAATCTATATAAAGACTCTAAAAACATAGATACTAATAGATACAATATAGATACTCAAAAGTTGGACTTTTCCACAGCCAATTTCTCACCAGCAGAAATTCAAAAACAAAACCAGGATCTCATAAATCATGCTAATGACTTCTTAACTGATGAAGACAGTGGCTTACCGGTTTTCTTAGAACCCGAAGCCGTGCAATTACTTAGCTTCTGGTGCCGAACTCCGCAACAAATGCGGCGCTTTATTGGCATTATCTTAAACGCCAAATATGCTGTTGAAAAAGAACATAAGGATTTAGGCGTATGGATTCTATTAGATGACCCTGATTTAAAAAAAATGATGACCAAAACATTAAGACGCTATTTTAATGCCCTAAGAAGCGATGAGAAACATATCAAGAATGTTGAGAACTACCTGTACGGCACCATGCAAAACCTATTTGGTGTTTGGTGGAACCAACAAGCAGCTAGAGAATATGCGGCCAAATACCCTAAAGAACAAAATATTGATAACGAGCGTTTTTGGAATTAAACGTCATATTAGCTCGCTTAAGCCGTTTTAAGTTCTACATGCATAATTATATTAAAATCGTTTTAAAATTGCTTAGAAGCAAAAATGGGCACCCTTAGTGGCTAAATTGGCGATGACTGAACTAAGGGAATGTGAAAGGAGCTTTTTAAATGACCAAATCCAGCAAAGAAGTCGAAACAATTGATCAATTGTTGGCTGACCCATGGGCAGTCGATATTCAAGACATTTGGGAGCAAGAAGCTCATAATCCAGATCCTGATAAACGCGAGCTGTTTGACGCGTTACACACTTACCTCTTAGATAAACGCCAAGAGCAAATTATCAACGAAGAGCATTTTGTGATTTAACATGGACAGGTCAAATAATCAGTGACTGAAATAGAAAGGAGGCACAAAATATGGCTAAAACTCGAACATATATGGACAAGTATAAATTCACAGCTGCAGAAAACCAACGGTTTGCCCGAGCAAACTTTACCAAGTTAGTGCATACTAATGCTCGTTTTGAAGGCGTTAATACCACTTTGTCACAAACACAAACTATTATGGACGGTATGAGCGTAGCAGGAGTACCTGTTGAGGATATTTTGACGATTGTTAATTTAAAGCGTGGGTGGCAATATATCACTACTCAAAATTCCCCTTTAACGTTAACCATGGAAAAACAAATCAACAAGATTGTGGCAGCGGAAGACGCCTTAGTACCGGGAGAATTACGGCAAGGGAAAGGAGGAGTTGATTTAGGTAGTGAAGACTTTTTTGAACCACCTTTAATTAACGAAAAACAAGAACAATCCTTTTTACAAAAAATCTTGGCTGATCCACGAACGACGATTACTGATAAAGCATTGACTGTCATGTATCATAATATGCGCCAACAAATCTTTTGGGACGGGAACAAAAGGACGGCGACTTTAAGTGCTAATAAAATTATGATTGACGGTGGTGCAGGCTTAATCAATGTGCCGTTAGATAAGTGGGATCAATGGAACGAACTAATTGCCAATTATTATCAGACTAATGACATGACTAAAATTAAACAGTGGACATATGATAATGGTATTCAAGGATTACAAATTCGAGCAAACAAAAAGTTAAGTGCTAATGAATTAAACCAGATGTACAAGTAACTAAAAAAAACGGATAAATTAGAACTTAAACTAGTTGAAGACGAGATTAGTAAAAGAACCCAAAACCATCTCAAATACTTTGCTAAAAAAATCTAGAAGTTAAGCCAAAAAATAATCCTGAAAATAAAAACGATCGTCCTAGTTATTAGGTTGATCGTTTTTGAGTTTATTTGG
This sequence comes from Companilactobacillus keshanensis, assembly GCF_003946205.1. GTDB lineage: Bacteria > Bacillota > Bacilli > Lactobacillales > Lactobacillaceae > Companilactobacillus > Companilactobacillus keshanensis. The sequence goes on from NZ_RHOS01000031.1 coordinate 7,442, forward strand.
TTTATGGGTATTAACGTAATCGGCAAATATTTTTAAAAGCTCTTCGGTTTGTTCAACCGAGAGATTATCAGCTTGAAAGTATTTTTCTAGCAAAGCCCCTTTTTGAATTAATCGGCGAGAACGGGCTTTGCGGGCTTGCCGATTTTCGTAGTATTTAGATTGCCGTAATTTAAAATCTTCTCGCTCAATTTTTTGTTTTAAACGCGCTTGTTGCTCAACTAGTTTTTCATATTGATTAGGCATAGTCATTACCACCTAACTATTATCGGTTATTTTGAGATTGATTTAAAAAGGCGGCAACTTTTTTAGCAATCATTTTAATCTGTGGAGTAGTAAGTGTCCCATACTCCAAATTGGCTGATCTAATGATTTGCTTACCGAGATTTTGTTCAATTTTATTTTTTTCAGCTTTAATCTTTTGATTAAGCTGTTTTAATTTGGCTTCTTGTTTTTCTAAGTTACTTTGAGACATAATGATCCCTCCAATCGTATTAAAAATAATCACCGACACTATATCATACAGAGAACGTTAAATCAAAGGATAGAAGTTGAAATAGCGAAGCGGAAGGCATACACTATAAGTAAATTTAGGGGAATCAGCAGGACGAGTGAAACGAGGTAAATGCGCACTTACACATAGAATAAATTCTATGTTGTGTTAACCCCATTAAAACCTGTATTAGAAGTCGCCGTTGGCGACAACAAAGTCAAACTCATAGAATCAAAGGAAGACGGTGACTAACATGGCAATTTTTCACATGAGTTTTCAAAATATTAGTGCTGGTAAAGGACGTAGTGCCATTGCTGGATCTGCTTATCGAAGTGGTGAAAAGTTATTCGATCAAAAAGAAGGACGAAGCTATTTTTATGCGCGTTCGGTTATGCCAGAAAGCTTTATTTTAACACCAAAGAATGCACCAAAATGGGCGAGTGATCGGGAGCAGTTATGGAATGAAGTTGAAAAGAAAGATCGTAAAGCAAACTCACGGTATGCAAAAGAGTTTAACGTAGCTTTACCGGTAGAATTAAGTGAATCCGAACAGAAAGAATTACTGACAAAATATGTGCAAGAAAATTTTGTTGATGAGGGCATGGTAGCCGACGTGGCAATTCATCGTGATCACCCGGATAATCCACATGCTCATGTGATGTTAACTAATCGGCCCTTTAACCCCGATGGTACTTGGGGATTAAAGGCAAAAACGCAGTACATTAAAGATGAAAATGGAAAGCAACTTCTAACTAAAAGTGGGTTCCCAAAACAAAGAAAAATTTGGTTAGTTGATTGGGATAAAAAGGAAAAAATTAATGAGTGGCGGCATAATTGGGCAACAAGTGTTAATCAGTCTTTAGCACAAAAAAATATTCCCGATCGAATTAGCGAAAAATCATTTGTCGATCAAGGAATAGATGATACACCAACTCAACATGAGGGAATTAATAGCAAGCGGTATGAAAGAAAAGAATTTAACCAACAAGTAAAAAACTATCGCAAGGCCAAAGCTAGTTATAAAAACAACCAAGAAAAAGTAATCAATAGAGGTCATTTAGATAGTCTAAGCAAACACTTCTCGTTTAATGAAAAACGGGTGGTCAATGAGTTAAGTCATGAACTGAAAACTTATATCAGTTTGGAGAGCCTAGATGATAAACGGCGCATGCTATTTAATTGGAAAAATAGCACCTTAATTAAACATGCAGTTGGTGAAGATGTGACTAAAGAATTATTGACAATTAACCAACAAGAAAGCTCATTAAAAAAGGCAGATGAACTCTTAAATAAAGTGGTCGATCGTACTACGAAAAAACTTTATCCAGAGCTTAATTTTGAACAGACCACACAAGCTGAAAGACGAGAATTAATTAAGGAAACCGAAAGCGAGCAAACAGTTTTCAAAGGCAGTGAATTAAACGAACGTTTAATGAATATTCGTGATGATTTATTGACCCAGCAATTATTGACCTTTACCAAGCGGCCATACGTTGGTTTTAAGTTATTAATGCAACAAGAAAAAGAGGCCAAAATCGATCTGAAATATACGCTAATGATCCACTCTGATAGCTTAGAAAGCCTAGAACACGTCGATAAAGGACTACTAGAAAAGTATTCACCAGCAGAACAGCAAACGATTACTCGAGCAGTCAAAGATTTGCGAACAATAATGGCGGTTAAACAAGTCATTCAAACCCAATACCAGGAAGTTTTAAGAAAAGCCTTTCCTAATGGCAATTTTAATGAACTCCC
>NZ_RHOS01000032.1 GCF_003946205.1 Companilactobacillus keshanensis
TAGCTTTGGCGACGCCTAAGGCGTCAGCCATTACTTGGTAAGATTTATTCCCCTCATTGACCAGTTGTGCTAGTGCGTCACGTTGAAAACGTGATAAAGTAGATGTACCCAAAGTAATCACTCCCTATATTGGTTGGAATTAGCTACTACCATTTTAAGTGATTGCTTTGGGCTTTTTAATTTCTGTTCGGATTAATTATAGAATTTGCCAGTGCATAAATTTTTCTTTCTTGACATATATCAATTTTAATAAGTTTAGAATAGCATATAATGGACTTATAATGAAGAATTGGAGGAATCATTCATGACTAAAAAATACGTTGCTAACATCGTACCACTAAACGCAGAAGGCATTGGAACGGCACCCCATGGAACTGCCACCTTTGTTGAAGACGGTGACCAATTACACGTGGCGATTGAAATGTTTGATACACCTGCAAATACGCAACACTGGGAACATTTCCACGGTTTTCCAGATGGTAAGGCGGCCCAAATTGCCACGATGGCGCAGGATGCCAATCATGACGGATTTGTCGACTTGCCAGAAACTGAACCAGTCTCAGGGACAACGATGGTGCCATTTGACAACGCCCCACATCACATGGACGTGCCAAATGATAACTACCCAGTCGCTGACGCCCAAGGCCACTTTGCCTACGAAATCGATGTGCCATTAGCTGATTTGCAAGCGAAGTTCAAAGAAGTCTTTGGTACCGATGACTTGGAACTCGACAAACGGGTCATCTACATTCACGGCGTACCACAAGACTTGGCTTTACCAGCCACCGTTGCTGGTGAAGTTGGCGCCTACGATGCACACGTCACCTTACCAATTGCGGTTGGGAAGATTGAAGTCGCAGACTAACCTGAAATTTGAAGTAAGCTAAAACATAACGACCGGATGAGCCTATCACATGACAGGTTCATCCGGTCGTTATGTTTATTTCTTTAGACTATCGACGGAAGCCTTGAAAACGCGAAATCGATTGACGATTATGGTTCCGACTGGCGAAGCACGTCCGTTAATTGTTGCCGAAAAATTGGCGTCCAGATATTCCGATAACCTAATCGGGTTGGATGAGCGTTGTCGACCATTGCTAGTGGTTGGGCGCGATTTTCAGCTTTGACCACTGGATCTTGCCAGAGGTCAATAATCGTGAAGTGCCACTTTTCTTTGTAAGACTTTCAATTGCTGCACTAATTTACCATAATTCGCATCGTGTTTTCGCACACAAGTGAAGAACACGATTGGCACCGCCCAATGCTGTTGAACATAGGCCACGATTGTTTCAATCGCTCCGAGCGTCGTCGTTTCGTCAAAGCCGTGGCGCTGTTGTGCACCCGTAACTTGCCCCATAGCCTTGTCATGCCGCCCATCATTGGTTGAAAGTTGGCAGACAAAAGCGTCCAATGGTTGGGTCACTGGAATCCGATGATAGAGCCGCTGCACATAGCTATCTGGTGCGTTACCTGCTAAAGTGGTGCCACTCACCGCTTCCTTGATGGCAATCACGCCATCCGTCGCGACGAGATAATCGACGAACGAATCTTCCAGTGCACCCGCACCGGCCGTAATTGACGATCCCAGAAATGCAATCCGCCGACCCATCAACGGTGACTTGGGATTCAATGTTTGATGGCTAGGGGCGTAACTAGGCAAATTGCCCGCAATCAACCGCCCCACCATCGTCTCACGCTGCAACTGCTTATTCACCGTTCCGACCTTGATTGCCGCCTGCAACAACTGCTTAAATTCTTTTTTGTATCGAATCATATTAAAAAATGCTCCTATGCTATTAGTTTACAGGGCAGAAGAAAATCTGTCCGTAAATCTAGCATAAGAGCACTGGACTTGAATATAAATTAGCAAAGGGATCTCATTCTATAAAAGTATCCGATAGGGAAACCAATATTACTCTTGTTGAGGGATTACTTGATCCAGGGTTCATTTTTAGCAAGGACGAATTAAAAAAATATAGTGATGGACAGATACTTAAACAAATACTTGAAGACAGTTCTGGCGAAACAGAACGGTTTGAATTTAAACTTGGTTTGTATTCGTTCAATCCACAGACGCAAAAGAAAACTTTCAACACGAAACTAGTATCCAATATAGCAAAAAAAGCAACTTCTTTTGCCAATACTCCGAGTCATAAGAGTTCTTACATCATGATTGGTGTTGCCGATTCTGATTCTTATAACGCATCTGACCTTGGAATAGAACCATTTAAGATAGGACCTATTTCCATTGTTGGGATTAAAAGAGATTTAACATTAAGTGGAAAAAGTATCGATGAGTATTATCAACATTATTTCTCAGCACTATCTCAAGAGCCTGTTAGTGAAGAGATGATGACAATGTTAAAAGACATAAAAAGTTATACCTATAACGGTGCAACAGTATTATCCATTAAAATAGATAATACTGGGAAACCTGAACCCTACAATGGTAAGTACTATCGTAGAGAAGGCACTAATACTGTTGAGCTAAATGTACCAGACTTAATATGTCTAACGCAAAATTTACAAAAACATATGGATGATTAAATCTGATATTAGAAAAAGCAGGACTTATTCTATTTTAAAAGCTCAAAAAGGCCACTAGGGTATACCCTAGTGGCTAAAAGCAAATAAAAATCCCGGAGAACGTTTTTTAAAAAAAGTGTTTTGATCAATTTGGTGGTGTAAAATGATTATTGGTGATAATGATCAAATTGCGATCACTGAAACGTTGATGAAGGAGAGTATTACGATGGATCAAAAATTTTTAGATGTCATGAAGCATGAAGGCCCTGCCACAATTGTAACCATTAATGCGCAACCAGCCCACGTTGTTAATACCTGGATGTCATACGTCCAGGTAACAGACAAGCAATTGCTGATTCCGGCGGCCGGCATGCACAGCATAGAGCAGGATTTTTCAACTGACAACCACGTGATTATAACGGTTGGGAGTAAAGAGGTTGAAGGTACCCAGGGACCCGGTGCCGGCTTTCACGTTTATGGGACCGGCCAATTCTTAACATCCAGTGATGACTTCGATACAATGAAGAAGAAATTTCCTTGGATTACCAGAGTTTTGAAAGTCTATATCGATAAGATTGAACAAAAAATTTAAATCAAAGTCGCCAAAGCAGCTTATGTTGTTTTGGCTTTTTCTTTTTGGAAAAGCTTCTTTGACTGAAGCCCGCTTCAATTGACGTTATGGTAAGTCTGTAGCAAATTGAAGAAGGAAATGATCAGAATTGAAAGCAATTGTGATTGATCAGCCGGGCGGTCCTGAACAGTTAAAGTTAAAAGATGTTCCAACCCCTCAGACAAAACCAGGGTGGAGTTTGATCAAAATCAAAGGTTTTGACGAATTCTCAAACCAAGTGCAACTTTTTGTTCCAAAAGACTTCGGAGGGAGTTCTCCAGCCTAAGACCTTGCGCGGTCGGTTATTCAGTTGTTCGACGAAGAAGGCGATTTGTTGGTCATCTATGTTGTCCAGATTGCTGTGCTTAGGAAAGTATTCGCGAATTAGACCATTCGTATTTCGTTCGTACCTCGCTATTGTGGCGCACGCGGGTCTGGAAAGAACATCTTTGCGTCCAGCGCCTCGCCAATCTCCTTGTACTGAGAGAATTCAGTCCCACGGTCGGGGGTGATTGATTGTACCCGTTTAGGCGAAAGGGTCAAAAACAAATCGATCATACCCTGTTTGACCCTTTCTGAATTCACTTTGGTAACACACTCTGACAAGAGATACCGTGACTTTCTGTCGACCAGCGTGATCAAGGCTGAACGCCCTCTCTTGCCATGCACATTGTCGCCTTCCCAGTCATCAAAGCGAGTACGATGATCGGGCCGATATCTGCTCAGGAAACCAATGGTCTTGGACGATGTAGTTAATGATCCGATCTCTGGTTTCGGAATCGCTAAGAAGCCTTTATCTATGACTGTTAAGTCTTTCATGTTTGTAATTGGCTTGTGCAGCGGCAGCCGAGTAGTTTTGCCAACCGCCATTGTGTTTGATTTCACGGCTAACAGTACTTCTTGAACGACCAATCTGAGTGGTGATTTCAGTCTGGGCCAGCCCTGTTTTAAGGCCGACGAGTATCGTTTCTCGGTCAATTAAGGTAAGATGATTGTACGGACTCAAAGGCAGATTCTCCTTATATATGGTGTTGTGGTAATTCCATTCTACAAGGACTCAGGCTTTGAGTCTTTTTGATTTGTTAATTTGTTGCACTTGAATTGTAAACTGGGGTCATATATTCCGGCATCTTTAAGGAGCGGACCGTTCTTTGCCTTGACTTCGCGGTGAGGAATTACCTTCCAGGCATCCGCCGTCAATACGCGTCGTCCTCGTTAAAATCATCGGGCTTTTCGTTTTCCATACGCTCCAAGACAATATCTAAAGTACCCGTCCGCTGCAAGAAGTCTAGCTCCTCAAATTCAGCGTGCCGCTCTTTACTAATCAGAATGACACCCTTATTTGGTCCTTCCGACTGTTTGATTGTAATTTCCATTTTTTCGTTCTGGTTTGCCACCCCAAATTGCAAGAACAAGTTAGCCGGGGTGTTGAGACACTCCCAAGAACAGCCTGTTATCTTATGAGTGGTTCATTGTTTAGCTTACGTGTTGTGCTGAACGCCGAGTCCGGCGCACTTCGGTCTCAAAACACTCCTGGGGGCTACGGTAGTCTAGCTTTCTCCGGGGAAGCCCGTTAAGACGGTCTTGGGTAGCCAGCACCTGGCTGGGACTAACATCATCCAGCGACTCGCCTTTTGGGTAGTCACGTCTAATCATGCGATTGTGGGCCTCGTTGGAGCCGCGATCGCATGAGGTGAATGCGCGTAGAAGATGTCTGTATCTGTGTCCTCAAAGGCCTTATTCAGAGTCGAGAACTCCGGGCCATTGTCTGCGGTAATCGTGCGCAGACAGTCACCCCACTCAAGCTTGATTTCTCGTAACGCAAACTCCACAGAGTCCGAGTCTCGGCCGTCGATCAGTCGGAGAAGTTGGCAACGGGTCTTCCGCTCAATCAGGCTAAGGATGACGCTCTCACGGCCATTGCGTTTCCCGACAACGGTATCCATCTCCCAATGTCCGAACTGCTTGCGGCGTTCGACAGCCTTAGGACGCTCCTCAATACTGCGGCCGGCTAGGCGCTTATGCTTAGTGCTCTTGTGTTGCTTGGTCCGCCGATTTGCCTTCTCCACGAGATCGATGTTCCGAATTTCTAAGCGTTGATCATCGATGTAGCGATATAAAGTGGTTGTGCACACCATCTCCTCAGGGGTGAATAGCTTGGCTCGCCGTGCGGCGCCAACGGCTGCATCAGGCGACCAGTGTTCAGTCCTGGCCTGATTAACATACCAGGCCAGGAAGTGGCTTGTAGCGGCGAATTTATCCGGCCTATGACAATTCAGACGTGTGGTCTCATAGCGCGTCTGAGCAGCTTCAGGACTATATTCCGTATGATAGATCAGTTTGCCATTAATGCGCTTAGCCTGCTTGACAGTCCCTCGTTCAATCTCATTATTGATGGTTTGATGGCAGACGCCAATTTTGACAGCAATTTCGCGTTTGGAGGTGCCGGTGGCGTAAAGTTCTGCAATTCTACCGCGTTCCATTTGAGACAAATGATGACCTGGTTGACGACGTGTGATATCTTGTCCATGCATCAGGACAATACCTCTTTCATTGTTTGTGTTGGAACTTCAATGATACAGGATATCTGTTCTTGATGTTTTTTATTGTCCCAAATTTGTAATAACAGTGGCTAACTTGATTTTAAAACGCGCGAAAAGATAAAAAGTAGTGCCTATGGATATCGTAGTTGGAACAACTTTACTGAACGTATAAATATTCAAATGTTTTGGCTTCGAGCAAGCTCATCAGCCAAATAAAAAAACAGCTAGACCATTTATGGTCTAATTGTTAACTTGAACTGCCATCAACTTGATTTGACGAACAGCCTTTAAAGGAAGCTGATCTTTTTTGTCCGAACAGCGTTCGGATTAATTTTACAATCTACCAAAATAGGAAATAATTTAAAATATCCTTTTTCATGATCTTTCACCTGTCTTAGATTTTAGAAGTATCACTTGGTTTCTCAATTAACTTAAACCGTCGCTGTTGCGTGCGTTTACTAATCCCCGTCTTTCGTTCAATCATTTTATAGGTCATGCCTTGTTTTCGTAACTCGTAGGCAAATCTGATTTGTTCCTCAGAATACGTTTTCGGTCGCCCTTCCCGAAACAACGGATCATGTTCCTTGGCATACACTTTACCTTCTTGTGTGCGCGTGACAATCATATCGCGTTCAAACTGCGCAAAGGCGCTAAATATTGTAAAGACTAGTTGGCCAGTCGGCGTATTGTCAATTAAGCCCATATTCAAAATGTTAACTTTGACATTTTCTTTAAACAACTCTTGTATAATGGCTAAGGCCTCGCGTGTGTTCCGCGCAAACCGATCCAGCTTAGTGACAATCAAAGTATCACCTGTTTTTAGAGCGCGCAACAGTTTTTGAAACTCCGGTCGTTCGGTAGTTGTGCCGGTAAACTTTTCTTGAAAGATTTTTTCTGCTCCTGCCAATTTTAGTAACTCAATTTGATTTGCTAATTTTTGATCAGTGGTACTGACCCGCGCATAGCCATATTTCATCTTTTTATCTCCTTACTTATGTCATTAAGTAATGACACGGTTCTAACCCTTTAATTATACAGTATCAAAAAAGAGGCCACAACTGTTAAGTTGTGACCTGGTTCGTTCCATTTAAACACTTTAATTATCACATATTCAAAACGTCAAGAAATATTTTTATCTAATCCTCTTTAACAGGGGAATGCTTAGCCACTTGTAGTGCCTGATTGATTACCTTGGCGTATAAAATATCACCAGCCCGAATGCCACCGAAGTGTACGCCATCTATCCCTTTGAAGACTTCTGGATGTTGCGCCGCAATCTTGCCCCAGTCGGCAATCATAATGAACTTATACTTAGCTGGCAGACGCCGTTCCAAAACGGCCAACTTTGATGAATTTCAGTCAGCATCGGCCGGGGCATTATAAGGTGTCATCAGAATCAACTTGTGCCCCGGCTCCAAGTCATGAATGATCTTCATGGTTTGCTCTTCGTAATCATCCAGCGCGTTGGTCCCAATACAAATCACCGCGTACTGCCGTAACGTATAGCTTCGCTGCTGGTTCATCATGACTTTATACGCCAAGTTCATCGTCCGATCGCCCTTAATCTTTAAGCTTTGCCATTTTTTTAATAGCATGCCTAAATAGATGGTACACATCGCCGCAGGGCAGTGCTTTTCTAACATTCCAGCTACCAAGTGTTTTGGTAAAAATGTCCCTTATTCAGATAATTATTATTACAATCTACCATTTACACAAGATATTTTACGCTCTCCGTCTCAGGTACAGTTCTCATCAATGTGTTCTAATAGGAATACAAAAAAAAACGGCTTCCATTAAGTATTCAAGATAGATCCTTTACTTGAATCTCTTAATAGAGGCCGTTTTTATTTTACAAAATTACGTATTAAACATACTTGCCACAAAAAAACTAAATGGAAAATTATTTAGTCTGGAGTACAAATTGGAAATGTGTTCAGCTATGTGATTATTGTTGGCGGCTTTGCCACTTACAATAAGGCTGATTTTGGAGATCCATCGCGTTCCAATACATTTCTAATTCTTGCGGAAGACGGGAATTTAAGCACATTCACATTTTAACCAAATTTGAGTAAGAACCCCAAAAGTGAGTTATTGGATTCTTTTATTCGTATCTCGTTTTACTTTTTATGTTTTTCGTATCTCGTTTTACTTTTTATGTTTTTTGTAATACCAAACACACCTAACCCTGCAACCACTATAATTGCAGCAATTGTTTCAACGATAGTCATAATGGATTTAGTATGACTGTTCTTAACTGGCGTCTTCTTATTGATTTCACGACTTTGCTTGTCAGTAATCGTAAATTTCCGTTGAAGCTTCCAAATATTTTGCCCATTGTTAGCCTTAACATCCAAATACATCATATAAGTCCCTGACTTTAATCTCTTATCCTTGTTAGCACCGATAACTGTATTAACATTAATAGGATAAGTAAAGTAACTGTTTGGGGCAATTGACATATTTGATTTCTCTGATTGTAAAATAACATTCTTACTATCATTTTCTGAAGTTATCTTTGCTTTGATATCAACTTTTTCTTCCAATCTTGGCACATCATTATCTAATAGTGCATTGACTGAAATTTGTCCATTTTGAGTATCTTCATATGCTTTGATCAGTTTTAAATTTGGCTCAACTGTGTCAGTATTTTGTCTCAATTGTAGGCCTAGAACATAATTATACTTATTTTTTAACGTTACACCCTTAGCATTACTCTTGCTAACTTGATTATCTTGTTCGATAAAGATACCACCTAACAATACGCCATCAAAATTTCCTTTCGGAGCATTAATGTTCACAACTACTTCTGTAGAAGATTTTGCATCAACAGTAACACTCTTAGGATATGTAACTAATTTTTCAATATCATATTTCAAAGATGAATCAGCTTTAACATTATGTTCGTTATAGACTATTACCCCATTGGTATCAGTCGATGCCCGGTTCACCATTACAGTATAAGTATGCGTTTTAGTATCGTTATTATTAATCTTAAATTTAGCTTGCAACTTCTCATTTGGCGTCACTTTCAAATCAAAATAACCGACTTTTTTATCGATCTGATTATTTGAAAGTTCTGGCACAATATTATAAGTCACTGCTGGTTGAGCTTCTGAGGTGGCGGCCGAAACATCTTGGGTTCCTAAACAACCAAAAGTTATAACACTAATTAAAAACAACATGAAAATCCAAATACGCTTCTTCAAAATATCATCTCCCGAAGAAAAAAGAGAGCATGCAACAATTAAGTTACAAGCCCTCAATTTTTATATTTAAGCAGGTGCATTAGCTAACGTCCATGTTAAGGTTGAACTGTAGGATCCGCCAATATTACCAGCTGGAACCTTAAGTGAGGCATCAGTAGAACCATATGTTCCAGTATAGGCACCTACACCACTACCAGCTGCAGCACTAACAACAGTTACTGGTGAACTTGATAGTGAAAGATTTGCGACAAGTGTTGGAGGTGTTGATACATTATCAACATCATCTGCTTTAATAGGATCTGTTTCTTTATTATCTAATAATAGTTGTGCATTCTTTAAGGTTGCGCCGCCTGTTGCCGTGAATGGTGATGCTGCAACAGTTACAGTGTATCCAGTACCAGTACCAGCATCAGCGATACCCAAGATTCCTGATGTGGAAGTTGATGTATATGAAATATCGTTTGCTGAAGCTGCTACTGTACCAAATTGAAAACTAGGGGCCGAACTTAAAGTGAT
>NZ_RHOS01000033.1 GCF_003946205.1 Companilactobacillus keshanensis
ATCATACAAGTTCTTTTTAATCTCGTCGGGTTTATTGACGGAAGCCTCAAATAATTCTTGAATATCAACTTGCCAAGAATCAGCAAGCATTTTATCAATTGGTTTTAATACTTTCTTTTCGTCCAGCTTAATTACTCCTAACATCAAAATAATGATTTCAGTTTAGATACAAAGTTCTTACAGTTAGTTATTCAAATTGTGTTGCCAAGTTTATGAAGATTCTCTGCATAAAGCAATTAAAAAAATTTGGTTGAAAGCAGCGGGATATGCAACAATTTTTAGCATTTAAAGCATAACAAAATCAGTTAAGTGTAAGCATAAATTAAATTAAGAATACATTCCATTCAACAACGGCAAAAATTGATTTTGTGGTTATCAGCAGACCGAGTGAAACGAGGTCAATGCGCACTTACACATAGAATTTATTCTATGTTGTGCTAGACTCATTAAAAACCTGTCTCAGAAGTTGCCTTCGGCAACAACTAAAAACTCAAAAAAAAACTAACCAAAATCAATTTGATCTAACATACTTTCGGTACTTGCTTGGTCTAATCCTAAATAAGCTAAAGTCATGGCTTCACTTGAATGATTTAATAAGTGCATGACTAGGCCAATATTGTAATTTGATTGCGTGTAAACACGATAAGCCCCAGTTTTGCGCATCGTATGAGTACCTAGATAATTAATTCCTAATAGATCGCCAACCTTACTCATAATTTTGTAGAACTGTTTTTCAGTAATATGGCGTTCTGGGTGTTGAATTGAAGGAAAGAGCCATTCAGAATCCAGCTTATGGTCAAGCAGCCATTGACGGTACAATAAGAGCTCTGTTTGAACAGGCTTAAGGTACAAGGTATTAGGTTTACCAGTTTTTCGGTCATGAATAAACGCATTTTGTTTAATAGAACCGTCCGGATTAAAAATATCGGCCTGTTTTAAGCCCATAACGTCACTCACTCGCAGTAGCGTCGCTTTACCAACTTGAAAAATCGTATAGTTACGTCGGCCAGCTTTAAAGTTATTGAGTAACGTATCTTGGACCTCTTTAAGAACGTTTGAATCTTTGATGGGTAAGACAACTTGTCGCATAAGCTGTTAGTTCCTTTACTTTAAAATTAATTTAGTTGCAGAAAACCTAAAAATCGAATATTATAATGTAGTACGATGGTAAACTTAAAGGAGGCGGATTAGAATGAGTAATACTATTATTAAAAATAAGACAATTTCAACTCGTGTAACACCTGAAATTAGTGAACGGGCTAAAGCTAATCTAGCAAAACAAGGGCTAACCGTTTCTGAGTATATACGCTTATCGTTAGTTAAAGCGGCCAATAATGAAGTTCGATTAGTCAGCTTTTTAGATTCTCCGGAAGCCTTAGCCGCTAAAAAAGAAGCAGAAACAGGGCAGGTCAAAAATATTGGTTCATTGACTGACTTTGAAGATTGGATCGATAAGTTAGATGCAAATTAAACAGACCAAATCTTTTGAACGTGAATTAAAAAAACTAGTCAAAAAACATTTTCCAATAACTGTCTTGAAACCTTGTTTAAAAGCAATTGTTGAACAAGATGTACTTGTTTTGAAACAGATTAAAGATCATGCATTAAAAGGAAATTGGCGTGGCTATCGTGAATTTCACCCTGCCAGATATGGAAACTATGGTAAAAATTATGACAACTGGATTGTTATTTATCAGCTAGATCATGATGAATTGATTTTGTTATTGGTTGCAACTGGCTCCCATGAAATCTTGAATCAATAGCTATAATTTAGGGGCACTTATAAAAGAATAACTTAAAATAGCCCCCAATATCTACATTATAGATATTGGGGGCTATTCTTTCAGTGTTTTTGAGGGGTTATTTGTTAATTATAGACCCTAAAAACTGAATCAAAAAACTTTAAATTTCATTATTAGGATGTTTTTGTAATATTAACACTATTTTTTCCTTTTCTTCCATCCACTCTTAGATAGTATACAGAAATATTAACGGCAGAGTTTAAAATTAGTTCAGCTTCAGCCTCATTGATTTTCACCCTATTAGAGCTACCATGGGAATCGCTATTAATATTTCGCATGGTAGTTATAGAATCAACGATTTTATTAAGACCACTAATTAGAGAAGAAACATTTCTATCCCACCTATTGTCAGGTTTCATGCCCAATGTTTTATTAACTAGAGATCTATAATGACCAATATCTCCATTTTCTTTAAAATCGATCTGATGCTTACGTAATATTGCTATGAATACTGTTTCAATTATTGTTCTAGATTTAGTTACTACGCTGTCTAAATCATTATTTAATAAATCTTCTTTAGCATTGTTGAGAATTTTTTTGACATAACCAATATTCATGATTTCGGCAGGGTCAACAAGTACTTTGGGGGTTGCTTTAGAATCAATAATGACTATTTTATCATTGAGAACAATTAAATTTTTATCGGATACTGATAGTTCTAAGTTTATCTTATTAATTAAATCTGTCCTCAATACACTAGCAATCGCTTTATTGTTTTGTTCTGATTCTTCTACTATTTCTTCTACTTTTGTGTATTTCGGTTTAGCATTGATATTTCCATCAATCACTTCTCTAACAGCAGAAGTAATGTTCATTTCAAACAGATAGTAGTAAAAGAAATCACTAGTTTTCCCATTTTCATGTAACGAAAAAAGTATTGATTGTAAAATTTGCCAGCGACTACCTCCCTCGTAACTTACTCCAAATTTTATTCCTATATCTTGAATTTCAGATCCAGTCATATAGGGGAATATGTCTCCTTGTATAAGTAAATCTATAATAGCTCTTTGATTTAAAATTGAATAACTTTCATCTTCCAATATACAATCACCTCACAATACTACGGTAAATTTTCTATTTCTTGCTCAACATTTCTGCCATCGTTGTAAGTAAAGAATTTAACACCATAAAGCTTAACTTGATCATTCTCACCAACAAGTTCAATATTTTCAGGACGAATACTTTCTAAGAGTTCTTGTTTCCACTGATCCTGATCAAGCAATTGGGGTCCCTTAGGCTCAATATAAATTTGATAACAAAAATCTTTATTCTGTAAATAGAGGATAAAATCAGGCATGAAACCGGCATAATGAGTTGTCTGACCTTTAAATTGATGTAGCTTGAAATTAGTATTGCGTTCATCATTTCTAAATAAATAAATTTGACTATATTTTTGACTTAATCGGTCAACAAAAGCGCCGATTAAGTCAACTAAAGACTTCTCCAGCTTATCAACAATGGCTTCTTCAAAAACAAACCAAGGTTTATTTTTCATTGAGTAGGGTAAGATCATTTCACTGACTGATTTATTAAAATGTTTGGCAACTTTCTTTTGGTAGTCCCTAATCAAGGATTTTATAGGAACTGGAATAAAGCGCTTAGTACCGCGTTGTCTTTGATAGTTATTAATAATCTGTTTTTGAACAAAAGTTAAATATTGTTCAACTGCTTTAAGTTGCTGCTTACGATTTAAGGCTGGTGAACCATTGCTGACACGAGCATACAAACGAATATTTCCCAACCAATTATCAGCTGTCATAAATTCATTTAAAGAATTCAAAGTAGGAATATATTGCTTCAGAGAGTTAAACCGATAGAACTTATTACGTGAGAAGGCTTTTTTAACTAAGATTACGGCATCTCGAAACTTAAACAAAAATCTAGTTTCTGTTAAAGGATCTTTCTCAATAGCAACAGCATTATAATTTGTTTCCCAAGTGCTCTCTACCAAATTGACTTCAGCCATTGTGGTGGTATTAACCCCATAACGGTCAAGACAATTAAATTCTTTATCTGGTACAGGTTCAACTTCGTTGTAGTAAAGATTACCTTGTTGATAAACTTTAGAGTTTTTAAAGGCCCGTTTAACATTAGTTTCAAAAACATCAAAATCACTATCATCTTCAACGGGTAGGTCCATCTTATCAAGTGACTTCTTAAGGTTATCTAGGTACTTAGGATCATTGATAGTGTGGTAATAAAGACTCTCTAATAACTGATATTTAGGATTCTGGTTGTCAAAACGACGTGTATAAGAGTTTTCGCCTTGATAAACAAAAGGATTGTAGCGTGCTCCTCGACCAATCAACTGAGCTTCACTGTTTGTTTGGTTCAAGGTAGTGGATTGTTCACCAATCCGCACAATATCATAAAGGTTTAAAACGTCCCAGCCCTCACTTAACTTAGCGACGGCAAAAATAACCCGAAAGGGATTATCAGAACTTTCCAAGGTATTTAGATTATGCAAGTCATTTAAATCGCCTAAGATTCCTTCTTTGGCACTATCGTTAACATTAATAGTATTCATAGCCTGAAAGTCACGTTTTAATTCAACAATTGCAGTACCCAAATCTTGCGATAACCAGTAATCATAAGCTTGTTTCAATGCTTGACTATGGCTAGTGTTTTGTTGATGTTTAAGAAAATCGGTTAGGTCCGTTATATTCAACTGTGAGATCATGCTTAAAAAAGTTGTTCGAGCATCTTTAGAAACCGCAATTTTATTAGACTTAAACAAGATTACCGGTTTAAAGTCAGGTATTTTTAATTCATTGGCAATTCGCTTACGATACTGGCTAAGCAAAACAGCATTCAGCATTTTGTTCTCATCGTCGTTATTTGCTTGTAATCGATATACCCGTTTAGAATATCCTTGGTGAATAAAACGGCTTAAATCGTATCTATAAACAATCTTTTGACGATATTTTTGATAAATCGCTTCATTTTGTAAATCTAGAGTTGCAGTAAACTCGAATTGACGATTATGTTTATTAGCTTGACGAATACGATCCAGGACATATTCCCAGGAACGTTCTTTTTGGTCCTCTTTACTTTTAGTACCAGCAGAAAAATGATGCGCTTCATCAGCTAGAATAATCAACTTCTGTTTCTCTAAATCGCCATAAGTTAAGCCGTTTTCCCGTGGTGTATTTAACTCATTAGCTAAAGTTTGGATAGTTGTTAATCTTAAATAGATTACACCATTCTCTGGTGTACTAGGAAACCGAGTTACTGAGCGAAGCTCGATTCTTTGACCGTGGATAGTTAAAGGTTGGGAAAAAAGATATTTAGGTGAAGCAGTATTTAATAAATTGTCATAAGTCTTAGCCACCACAGCATTTGTATTTACCACAAAAAGAAAGTTATGATAAGTAAATTCAGTATACAAATACAAGATCAGGGCAGCTAAAACGTCTGTTTTTCCACTACCAGTGGCCATATTAAAAAGTAATTGATTATATTGGTAATCAGCTAATGGTTGTCGTTGTGTCCAGTCTAGATTAACTAAAGCTTGATTTTGGTAAGGTCGTAATTGGTGCTTTAAATTACCTTTAATATATTCTGGGATAATAAAGGGCTTTTCATTACTAAGAAGATCAATCTTACGTTTGTTTTCCAATAAATCGACCAGTGGGAGTTCAATTTTGCGCATAACTTTTTTTTTAGCCATTAGTTTAGTCCCTCTTTCCATAGAAGCTTTGATTAAATTGATAATCCTTATCGGAAATCAGGTCACAGACATCGGCATCATCAATATTATTGAAGTTGTAGTAAAGTTGATTCTTATCCAATAATTTAACTAATAACTGCTTTTGTTCTTCAAAAGGCAAAGTTTTACGTTCTGCATCATTTTCATATTTATCAAGATCCACTCGAAAGTCGAAATCTGCTCCCACTTTCATGCGTTTATATACAGCATTTAATTCATTTATATCTTTAGCCGCTAGCAGATCTTTTAAGTAGCCTTGATTCTTTTCCATCAACTCTGCATAAACAAAGGAACCGCCACCTTGCCAGTTGACCTCCTTAGAAATACCACCTTGTTCTCCCGCGATAACTTTTTGGAGACGTGGGACTGAAACAGTATTAATATAATCCATTTGTTCAATACCAATAAAATGTCGATGCATTTTCATTGCTACCGCTTGGGTAGTTGCAGAGCCCATATGAAAATCTAATACAGTATCACCAGTATTTGAGCCTATCTCAATAATTGTCTTGAGTAAGTTTTCTGGTTTTGGAAAGCTGAATACCTTACCATCAAATAACTTTTGAAGTTCCTCCGTACCACGACGATTGGAATACTTAGCATCTTGGAGAATAGTCCGCGGAATTTGTTTTTTAGGTCGCATTTTTTGGGCAATTCTAAACGATCCATCTGATTTCTGTTGACCAACTAGCTCGGTTTCACCAAGTTCTTGTCCCTTATTTCTTCCCCAACGCCAAACAAACTGAGTATCATCCGTTTTAGATTTCGGTGGAAATACTTCAATTGTATGTAAAGTATCTTTCTTAACTGAAACAGACCTATAACCCTTTTCATCTTCGCGTTCTGAAATATAAAATGGATAATAAAGATTTGGGCGATTATCTTTACTAAATGCTGAATTACTGTTAAATAATGGGTGCAAGTAGAACTTACTAATTTCATCCTGCAGCTTAAACTTATCTTCAGAAACATCCAAAGTATTAGTCTTTACCATATCAATATTTTTCGCGTACACGTGAATATAGTCATGTGTTTGTGCAAAAGATCCGTAATCTCGACCATTAGGTGTAGAAACATTTATCATGGTTCCTAGATACGAGTTTTCGAATACCTCATCCATTAGTACTTTCAACTCAGCAAACTCATTACGATCAATGCTAACAAATATTACACCATCGTCCGTCAGTAGTTCCTTGGACACTTCAAGTCTATTTTTCATAAACGTCAACCAAGTAGATTCATTGAATTTGTCATTGTATGCAAACGAATCGGACCCAGTGTTATATGGTGGGTCTATATATATCATGTTTATTTTATTGGAGTACTTTTTCTTTAAACTATACAAGGCAATCAAATTATTCCCCTTAATAATTAAATTATCTTGATCAGAATAACTAGATGCGTTATGTTCACCGTTTTGATCATACTTTTTAGCATTAACAAATATTTTAGGCTCTAATAGCTCATCAATTTCAGGTTTAGCAATGATTTCGTTTAAAAATGGTTCATCAGCAGATTCATCTTTATCCAGATCTTCTTTAGTCATACCAGCTTTTAAAACAGTATCTTTAAAGGGAAAATCCAAAACAACATCAGCAGATTCATCAATAAATTTTCCATTAGCTGTTAAACCAATTTTATTTGTATATTTGGTGTAACTGTTTTCCCAAAATTCTTTATATTCAAACATTTCAATAAATTGATTGAGTCTAAATACTTCAGTGTCAGCAATTTTTTCTACATAATTTTTATGTATTAAAGGATCTTTAAATAGCTTTGTCATCAATTCACGGTCAAATTTATCCAAGTCATTAATTACATTATTTCGTTTCAGAGAACCCTTACT
The DNA here is from genome assembly GCF_003946205.1 of Companilactobacillus keshanensis. GTDB lineage: Bacteria > Bacillota > Bacilli > Lactobacillales > Lactobacillaceae > Companilactobacillus > Companilactobacillus keshanensis. The sequence continues at coordinate 7,358 of NZ_RHOS01000033.1, forward strand.
AGTTAAATACTTGTTTCCAAACTCTCCTAAAATACTTTTGACTTGAGACATTATCTTAGGTTCTATTTCCATTCTTAATCCACCCTTTAATTTTTACCAAAAATGCCACCAACTCTTATTGACTTTATTTTTATGTATTCTTTTTTTCTTTTCATCGACAATATGACTTTGATCTTGCTTGTCGTTTTCAGCATTGTCATGAATGGCATTAATACTATTCGACAAGGTATCGTCCTTGTCGTTTGATTGTTGCTGTTGAGTTGCACTAGAAGGTTCAAGCAATCCACTCAATTTCCGAATGTGCTCTTTTAATCGATGGTTTTCTGTTACCGTTGCTATCTGTAATTTTTGTTGCTGGTCTAAGGCTTGTTGTAAATTTGCAATTTGTTGATCTTTAACATCAAGTTGTTTCAGCAAGATGTGATCAATCTTGTCAATCTTGTCGTTTTTATCTTGCTGATTTGGTTGTCGGTCTTGCCGTTTTTGCTTGCCAAAGTTAGCAAGCATTTTAACGCCTTGATTGTCTATTTCTAGATGGTTTTTGACTTTATAAGTGTGTTTACTTCGAAAGCCATTAATGCTATTAATACGTTGATTAATAGCTTGTTTTGATAATTTTAATTCTTCTGAGAGTTGTCGAATAGTCTTGCCCAATAGTTTCACCACCTAATTAATCCGCCTTAAATTATAAGTTAAAAACGACAATAACACCAATCGACAAGCAAAGCTTAAACTTGGTTGTCGATTGGTGTTATTGTCGTTTTTTAAACTAGGTATCAATCTTCAAGCTAAACTATAATTGATTTGGTTCTGGTTGTTGCCACCAATGAATGTTGCTTTAACAGCA
>NZ_RHOS01000034.1 GCF_003946205.1 Companilactobacillus keshanensis
TAAGATTCAAAAAACTAACTGTTTGCTGTCAATGGTAGCGGACGAGCGTAGCGTGGGAGCATAAGGAATTGACAGCTTTAAACCAGTCTTAACACTGAATTGGCGAAAGCCAAAGTTTCTATAAAACTTTGCTTTCCTGCCTAACGGCGAGTGAAAAAGCGGTCAAGCTGGCTCAGCTTGGACGGGGTACGGGGCGTCAGCACCCGAATTAATGTGGCTTGCCACACCTTATTAGGCAACGAACGTAGTGAGGCGCAAGGAGCGTAGCGACTGGAGTTTAATGTGAGCCTTTTTGGGGCTCACTCCTTTGTTTTTTTGTTTTAGATTTTGATCTTGTACAGTGGTGCCTCTTTTAAACCTCTTTTATAAACCTCTTTTAAACCTCTTTTAGACCCCTATTGAGCCCTACTCTCCCAGGGAATACAGGAGTTTATGGATAGAGTTTTGTCTGTTTATGGATAGAGTTTTGTCTGTTTATAGATAGAGTTTTGTCTGTTTATAGATAGAGTTTTGTCTGTTTATAGATAGAGTTTTGTAGTATTATATATTCATAAAACCATATTCATTAAAAGAGGTGCTTCATTTGAGTAATGAAATTGTTAAATATGATCCTGAATTAAATACAATCCCACTTCGAAAATTCACTCCTGTTGAAATGAATTTATTCTTCTCAATAGTTTCTAGAATGCGTGACAAGGGTGACGAAACTGTAAGGTTTTCATTTGATCAATTAAAAGAATTAAGTGCATATAAACCTACAGCAAATAACCGATTTATTGACGATATTGAAAGTACTTATCAAAAAATTTTAGGCTTAGGCTTTGGAAGGCGTAGTAAAGATGGGCTGCATCGTGAATTTTTTGTTATGTTTACCGAATTTGAGATAAACGGCCATGCTGATGATCCTTATGTTGATATTAAAATTTACCCCAAAGCTATAAAATTATTAAATGAGCTGGAAAGTTGGGTTCGTTATGCTTTATCAGAATTCAGAGATTTAAAAAGTAGCTACGCAAAAACCATGTTTCGGTTACTAAAACAATTTAGAACTACTGGGTACGCTTACTTTTCAGTTGCAGACTTTAACGAGCTATTAGATGTCCCTAAAAGCTATAAAAGTAGCAATATAAATCAATCCGTTTTAAAACCCATCAAAGAGGAACTTACGCCTCTTTTTAGAGGCCTAACGGTTAGAAAAAAATATGGTAAAGGCCGCGGAAAACCAGTGATTGGGTATTCTTTTACTTGGAAGTCTGAAAAGAAAAACGCTAATGACTTCTCACAAGGTCAATTTCAAGATGAACGTCAAAAACTCTTTAACATTCAGCATAATGGTGAATTAACAGAACAGGAAAAATGGCGTGCCATTGATAAAGTTAAGGGGTTAACTCTAGGTTCTACTGAAAAGCAAGCATTGGCTGTCAAACAAGCCGAACATGATAAAAAAATAAGAGATCAAGCACGAAAAGAAGCACTTGCTGAACTCCGAAAGGGGTTTGGAAATCATGCCTAAAACAATTAAAGAACTTGATGATAAATTGAAAGTCTTTAAACAGACTATTTTCAGTATTACTACAAAGGATTAAAAAAATTGATAGATCAGCAATAAAGGTTACAACTATCAACTGTTACAAAAAAATTGTGAACTGAAAGAATATGTAAAGTGAACCCCCTGAGTTGGAGTAAATCCAGACTCAGGGGGTTCACTTTACTGGGCTAGTGTCCACTAAAACGATTTTTAAATAGATCCTAGTAGCTTTTTAAAAATGAATTTGCCGAAAACAAATTTTTGTCAGAAGATCGCGATAGACAATCAGCTACTTCACAGGTAATTTATCCTACCTCAGTAACGAACGCACAGGAAGTCACATTCGTTCGACATGATTCCAATTAGCATGATTGCTTTTATAATTGATAATGGATTTTATATGGAAGATAGAACTAATCAGTGATGAATATTCTACAATAGTTAATATATAGGATAAAAGAAAATTCAGCGGAGCGATAATTGTTAAAATACATTGGTTCTTGATAGATTCACGTGCAGATGATACTGATAACAATATTACAACAACCACATAGCAAACCATAGATAATAACATTTGCCAATCGGCATACCGAATGGTAATGAATAAAAGATATATATATACATACGGTTCTATGAGCATGAAGAATTCTTGTAAAATTGAATTTGGTAACTTACAAAACGTAAGCATTTTACTAAGCCCATGGTTTCTATTGAAAAACAAATGATGATATTTTACAAAAGCAATAAAACGACCGTATTTCCATCGATACCTTTGTCTTACGAGAGACTTGAACTTACTTACAGGCTGAGTATAGGCAACTGCATCATTAGCATAACCTATAATATATCTTTTATTTCCATACGCAGAAAGCAACTTTAGGGTTAAGTCAATATCCTCTGTAGGGGTATTGATATCGTATCCACCAATCTTTTTTAACGCGTTAGTTCTGAATGTAGACCCGATCCCACCGACTATATATAGTGTTTTAAGAACATGTTCAGCACATTTACCCCTATACGAGCTAATAAATTCGAATCTTTGACATAACCCTAAAACAGTTGGTACGTGTATCATTTTAACATTCATAGCCATTGCCAAAGTTTTACGGTTCCAAAACCATTCAACCATTCTTTCCACAGCAGATTTATCTAGAATAGAATCGGCATCTAAAACCATCATTAAATCAGTATCAACATGGTTGAATAAGGCATTGTTGATGGCTACAGATTTTCCTCCATTCGGTTGGTTAATCAGAGTCACTGGATAGTCAGTATGGTTGTCAATAAAATGCTGCACTACTTCTGACGTTCGATCAGCAGAGCCGTCATTAACAATGATTATTTTCTTATTCTGATAACAATTTTTGCAAACGGATTCAATGGTTTTACGAATAGACTTTTCCTCATTGAATGCGGGTATAACAATTGTTATCGATGGATTGTAATTATTTATCTCATGTCTGTGACTTGATCTAAACTTGATGTATTTGTAATCATATACATTTGAAAAGAAATAAGCAATGAATATACGTAAAAGGCCAAAAAAGCTCATTACTATAATGACGCTATTGGCTATTCTCATCAGTTTAGACACTTCTATCCAACTCATTTAACTCCGTACCAACTCTTTAGAAACTTATTGTATATTGTAAAACCTAATAAAATAACCAGCATAATGGCTCCCAAAATCGGTAAAAAATTAAATATTTTTTCTCCAGTTTGAGGAAGCAATGTTGCTCCTGCCGCTACCCCAGCCATGCTTTTTCCTAGTTTCCCTGTTTCGGACATAAAGAGTCCCCCCTATAATAAATTATAAAGTACTGAAATTTTTCTTAATATTACCATAAATTTAAAAGAGTTGCATGCTCGTCCAGTGGTAGATTGTAAAATTAATCCGAACGCTGATCCATAAATCAAATCAGCAAAATATTTTGCAACAATGAGGGAGAAATTTTTCTGTTCTGATGTAAAGGCTGGGTAGACTAACAGCTTCGGACTACGTTTCTTGAATGTCCAGAATATCCTGTTGATAATATTCATGTGTAATATTAATCAAAGTAGACATATAAAATGTAATTCAACGAAGTATTAGACCACCAGGAAGACCTTGAATCAAAAAAAAAGATATAACTTGCACCAGGACAAGAAAGTACAAAAACATAAAGGACATTGAGAACCTAGTTATAGAAAACTATTTATTGTATTTTAGAGGCTATAATATACAAATAACCCCTCGAAAACATTGAAAGAATAACCCCTAATATCTATAATGTAGATATTAGGGGTTATTTATTTTTATATACCATAAATAGCTTCTTTTATTCGTTATTTTTTCGATACCTTTTAGAACGATTTTGACCAGGAAATAAACGATCATGCGATCCGACTCGAATTCCAATTAAGACTAGTTCATCTTTATCAATCGTATAAACCACCAGGACATCGTTAGTTTCGCTTGGTATTTTGTTTTTCGGGGTATCTCGTAAGTGAAATTCATTATACCCGCTCATTCGCCGATTAAGTTCATGATCCTCAAATTCTGGTGGTAATTGTTGTTGCTCAAGCAACAGGTCAATGGCTGCTCGAACTTCATCAATAATAGATTTGTCTAAACTGGCTAACCGTTTTAGATCAGCATTAAAGGTTGCACGTGGTTTAAATCTTAGTTTTTTCATTATTTAAACTGACCCCAATAATCATCATCTGATGCAACAATTTCATCGTCAGGTAAAACATGGCGTTTAATTAACTGATCACGTGCAATTGCATATTCTAACGAACCTTCTTTAGCTTTTAATGCTCTTTCTAGCCAGTCCATTTTTTCTTGTGAAACGATGGCTACTGCGCGACTATTTGAACGAGCAATATAAACGGTTTCGTCTTCGTCATTAACTTGATCTAAATATTTTTTTAGGTTAGCGCGAAAATCGCTCTGTGTTAGTGCTAATGTCATATTTACCACCCTTTCGTTGTACTTAATATTGTACTTTAATTTGTACTAAAAATCAATTTTTTTTAAGGAGCTAAAACTATGCAACAAATTGTCTTACCCATCAAAGATTCAAATGTGCTCAAAGAAGTGCAAGATACGTTACTCCATAATTTCAAAGCTGGTTGGCGTAACTATACCGTTTTTCAAGTGGGTAAAGCGACTCTGTTGCGAGTGAGCGACGTTATGAAGCTTCGTTGGACAGATGTCTTTAACGAAAACGGCACCGTGCGTCAGAATGCGTTTATACACGACCAAAAGACCGGTAAAGCTAACCTGCTCTACTTAAAACCCGTGCAAACTGATTTATTAGCCTATCAAGCTTGGTTGCAAGAAAACCATTTGGTTTCTGACTGGTTGTTTCCCTCGATTCAGCACCCAGAACGACATATCACGGAAAAACAGTTCTACAAAATCATGAGCAAGGTTGGCGATCTGTTAGGCATTAATTATCTAGGGACCCATACGATGCGCAAAACCGGGGCTTATCGGGTCTACACGCAATCAAATTACAATATTGGCTTAGTCATGAATTTGCTCAATCATTCCAGTGAGGCGATGACTTTAGCTTATTTAGGCTTAGACCAAGCAAGTACCGAAAGTATGTTAGATCAAATTGATTTTGGGTAAATTAGTTTGATTTTGTTGTCGCCAACGGCGACTTCTGATACAGGTTTTTAATGGGTCTAGCACAACATAGAATAAATTCTATGTGTAAGTGCGCATTGACCTCGTTTCACTCGGTCTACTGATAACCATAAAATCAATTTTTGCCGTTGTTGAATGGAATGTATTCTTAATTCAATTTATGCTTACACTTAACTGAGTTTGTTATGCTTTAAATGCTAAAAATTGTTGCATATCCCGCTGCTTTCAACCAAATTTTTTTAATTGCTTTGTGCAGAGATTCTCTATAAACTTAATTACAAAATTTGAATAACTAACTGTAAGAACTGCGTATCTAAACTGAAATTATTATTTTGATGTTAGGAGTAATCAAGCTGGACGAAAAGAAAGTATTAAAACCCATTGTTGAAATGCTTGCTGATCCTTGGCAAGTTGATATTCAAGAATTATTTGAGGCTTCCGTCAATAAACCCGACGAGATTAAAAAGAACTTGTATGAT
>NZ_RHOS01000035.1 GCF_003946205.1 Companilactobacillus keshanensis
ATTCATCTTTACCTTCAAAAAATTATTTTAAAAAGTTGTTGACATTAACTTGTCCAATTGATAAGATAATTGAGTCGCTTGTTAAGAAGTTCACTTCTTGGCAGACATGTAGACCTTTGAAAACTGAACAAAGTTTTAACAATCAATTGTGTATATACCTTTTAATTAAGGTTTGAATTATTTGAATTAAAGAAACATTGACGAAGTCAATTTTCGCTAGTATTAATTTTTGAGTCACAAACTTTTAATATGAGAGTTTGATCCTGGCTCAGGACGAACGCTGGCGGCGTGCCTAATACATGCAAGTCGAGCGAACTCTGGTAATTGAACGATGGTGCTTGCACCGGAGTGATTTTACATTTGAGTGAGCGGCGGATGGGTGAGTAACACGTGGGTAACCTGCCCTAAAGTGGGGGATAACATCTGGAAACAGGTGCTAATACCGCATAACAACATTTACCACATGGTTTATGTTTGAAAGATGGTTTTGCTATCGCTTTAGGATGGACCCGCGGCGTATTAGCTAGTTGGTAAGGTAATGGCTTACCAAGGCAGTGATACGTAGCCGACCTGAGAGGGTAATCGGCCACATTGGGACTGAGACACGGCCCAAACTCCTACGGGAGGCAGCAGTAGGGAATCTTCCACAATGGACGAAAGTCTGATGGAGCAACGCCGCGTGAGTGAAGAAGGTTTTCGGATCGTAAAACTCTGTTGTTGAAGAAGAACATGCATGAGAGTAACTGTTCATGTATTGACGGTATTCAACCAGAAAGCCACGGCTAACTACGTGCCAGCAGCCGCGGTAATACGTAGGTGGCAAGCGTTGTCCGGATTTATTGGGCGTAAAGCGAGCGTAGGCGGTTTATTAAGTCTGATGTGAAAGCCCTCGGCTCAACCGAGGAAGTGCATCGGAAACTGGTAAACTTGAGTGCAGAAGAGGAAAGTGGAACTCCATGTGTAGCGGTGGAATGCGTAGATATATGGAAGAACACCAGTGGCGAAGGCGGCTTTCTGGTCTGTAACTGACGCTGAGGTTCGAAAGCGTGGGTAGCAAACAGGATTAGATACCCTGGTAGTCCACGCCGTAAACGATGAGTGCTAAGTGTTGGAGGGTTTCCGCCCTTCAGTGCTGCAGCTAACGCATTAAGCACTCCGCCTGGGGAGTACGACCGCAAGGTTGAAACTCAAAGGAATTGACGGGGGCCCGCACAAGCGGTGGAGCATGTGGTTTAATTCGAAGCAACGCGAAGAACCTTACCAGGTCTTGACATATCTTGAAACACTAAGAGATTAGTTTTTCCCTTCGGGGACAAGAATACAGGTGGTGCATGGTTGTCGTCAGCTCGTGTCGTGAGATGTTGGGTTAAGTCCCGCAACGAGCGCAACCCTTATTACTAGTTGCCAGCATTAAGTTGGGCACTCTAGTGAGACTGCCGGTGACAAACCGGAGGAAGGTGGGGACGACGTCAAATCATCATGCCCCTTATGACCTGGGCTACACACGTGCTACAATGGTCGGTACAACGTGCTGCGAACTCGCGAGGGTAAGCAAATCACTTAAAACCGATCTCAGTTCGGATTGCAGGCTGCAACTCGCCTGCATGAAGCTGGAATCGCTAGTAATCGTGGATCAGCATGCCACGGTGAATACGTTCCCGGGCCTTGTACACACCGCCCGTCACACCATGAGAGTTTGTAACACCCAAAGCCGGTGGGGTAACCTTTTATTAGGAGCTAGCCGTCTAAGGTGGGACAAATGATTAGGGTGAAGTCGTAACAAGGTAGCCGTAGGAGAACCTGCGGCTGGATCACCTCCTTTCTAAGGAAAAGTGCGAGAGCACAACGGAAATACACAAGTTAAAACTTTGTTTAGTTTTGAGAGGTCTACTCT
>NZ_RHOS01000036.1 GCF_003946205.1 Companilactobacillus keshanensis
ACGCAAGTCATATTTTGTCAAGATTAAGTATTAAAGGGCGCATGGTGGATGCCTAGGCACTAGGAGCCGATGAAGGACGTAACTAACGACGATACGCCTCGGGGAGCTGTAAGTAAGCTTTGATCCGGGGATTTCCGAATGGGGGAACCCAATCATCGTAATGGATGATTACTTGTGTGTGAATATATAGCACATTAAGAGGAAGACGCAATGAACTGAAACATCTAAGTAGTTGCAGGAAAAGAAAGAATATTCGATTCCCTGAGTAGCGGCGAGCGAAACGGGAAGAGCCCAAACTAAAGAGCTTGCTCTTTAGGGTTGTAGGACTGGCGTTATGAGAAAAAAAGTAAGTATAGTTGAATGAGTTGGAAAGCTCAGCCAAAGAGAGTGAAAGCCTCGTAAATGAAATGCGAACTACTCTAGCCAGTATCCTGAGTACGGCGGGACACGTGAAACCCCGTCGGAATCTGGGAGGACCATCTCCCAAGGCTAAATACTACCTAGTGACCGATAGTGAACCAGTACCGTGAGGGAAAGGTGAAAAGAACCCCGGAAGGGGAGTGAAATAGATCCTGAAACCATGTGCCTACAAGTAGTCAGAGCCCGTTAAGGGGTGATGGCGTGCCTTTTGTAGAATGAACCGGCGAGTTACGTTTACATGCAAGGTTAAGCAGAAAATGCGGAGCCGCAGCGAAAGCGAGTCTGAATAGGGCGAATAAGTATGTAGATGTAGACCCGAAACCAAGTGACCTACCCATGTCCAGGTTGAAAGTGTGGTAAAACACACCGGAGGACCGAACCCATGTATGTTGAAAAATGCTGGGATGAGGTGTGGGTAGCGGTGAAATTCCAAACGAACTTGGAGATAGCTGGTTCTCTCCGAAATAGCTTTAGGGTTAGCCTCGGGGAATAGGATCATGGAGGTAGAGCACTGTTTGGACTAGGGGCCCGTCTTGGGTTACTGAATTCAGATAAACTCCGAATGCCATTGATCTATACCCGGGAGTCAGACGGTGAGTGATAAGATCCATCGTCGAAAGGGAAACAGCCCAGATCACCAGTTAAGGTCCCAAAATTCATGCTAAGTGGAAAAGGATGTGGAAACGCATAGACAACTAGGATGTTGGCTCAGAAGCAGCCATTCATTCAAAGAGTGCGTAATAGCTCACTAGTCGAGTGATTCTGCGCCGAAAATGTACCGGGGCTAAGCATGATACCGAAACTGTGGATGCATCGTAAGATGCGTGGTAGGAGAGCGTTGTAAGAGCATTGAAGCTGTACCGTGAGGAGCAGTGGAGTTCTTAGAAGTGAGAATGCCGGTATGAGTAGCGAAAGATCAGTGAGAATCTGATCGGCCGAAAGACTAAGGTTTCCTGGGGAAGGCTCGTCCTCCCAGGGTTAGTCGGGGCCTAAGATGAGACCGAGAGGTGTAATCGATGGATAACGGGTTGATATTCCCGTACTAGTTTATTTTGTTTGAACGATGGAAGGACGCAGGAGGATGATGTGTGCACACAGCTGGAAAAGTGTGTTCAAACAGCAAGTCTTGGTAAGAGTCAAATGCTTTTACCTTTAAGGACAAGCTGTGATGAGGAGCGAAATTTAAGTAGCGAAGCACAGTAACTCACACTGCCGAGAAAAGTTTCTAGTTAGAAATAAACTACCCGTACCGCAAACCGACACAGGTAGTCGAGGAGAGAATCCTAAGGTCAGCGAGTGAACTCTCGTTAAGGAACTCGGCAAAATGACCCCGTAACTTCGGGAGAAGGGGTGCTGGTGTAACAGCCAGCCGCAGTGAATAGGCCCAAACAACTGTTTATCAAAAACACAGGTCTATGCTAAATCGTAAGATGACGTATATGGGCTGACGCCTGCCCGGTGCTGGAAGGTTAAGAGGATCAGTTAGCGTAAGCGAAGCTGAGAATTGAAGCCCCAGTAAACGGCGGCCGTAACTATAACGGTCCTAAGGTAGCGAAATTCCTTGTCGGGTAAGTTCCGACCCGCACGAAAGGCGTAATGATTTGGGCACTGTCTCAACGAGAGACTCGGTGAAATTATAATACCCGTGAAGATGCGGGTTACCCGCGACAGGACGGAAAGACCCCATGGAGCTTTACTGTAGCTTGATATTGAGTTTTTGTGTGACATGTACAGGATAGGTAGGAGCCGTAGAAATCGGAACGCTAGTTTCGATAGAGGCGTTGGTGGGATACTACCCTTGTTATATGAAAACTCTAACCTACACCATTTATCGTGGTGAGGGACAGTGTCTGGTGGGCAGTTTGACTGGGGCGGTCGCCTCCTAAAAAGTAACGGAGGCGCTCAAAGGTTCTCTCAGAATGGTTGGAAATCATTCATAGAGTGTAAAGGCACAAGAGAGCTTGACTGCGAGACTGACAAGTCGAGCAGGGACGAAAGTCGGACTTAGTGATCCGGTGGTACCATATGGAAGGGCCATCGCTCAACGGATAAAAGCTACCCTGGGGATAACAGGCTTATCTCCCCCAAGAGTTCACATCGACGGGGAGGTTTGGCACCTCGATGTCGGCTCATCGCATCCTGGGGCTGTAGTCGGTCCCAAGGGTTGGGCTGTTCGCCCATTAAAGCGGTACGCGAGCTGGGTTCAGAACGTCGTGAGACAGTTCGGTCCCTATCCGTCGCGGGCGTAGGAAATTTGAGAGGAGCTGTCCTTAGTACGAGAGGACCGGGATGGACATACCTCTGGTGTACCAGTTGTGCCGCCAGGCGCATCGCTGGGTAGCTACGTATGGACGGGATAAACGCTGAAAGCATCTAAGTGTGAAGCCCCCCTCGAGATGAGATTTCCCATTCCGTAAGGAAGTAAGATCCGTTAAAGATTATGACGTAGATAGGCTGCGGGTGGAAGTGTAGCGATACATGGAGCTGAGCAGTACTAATAGATCGAGGACTTAATCGAGTAAGTGGTTTTCAAGATTCATTTAATTCATTAACTTAATATCTAGTTTTGAAGGTACGAGTAAGAATAGTGTGGTGGCGATAGCAAGAAGGATACACCTGTTCCCATGCCGAACACAGAAGTTAAGCTTCTTAACGCCGAAAGTAGTTGGTGGGAAACTACCCGCAAGGATAGGTAGTTGCCACGC
>NZ_RHOS01000037.1 GCF_003946205.1 Companilactobacillus keshanensis
GTTTGTGGTAAACACCATTTTAAAGGAAGCTGATCTTTTTTGTCCGAACAGCGTTCGGATTAATTTTACAATCTACCGAGAACATACCTTAGCTGCGTAAAACTATTTATTTTTGTCTAACTTTTATGTTGCACTTCAACTGTGGTACAATTACAAAAAGTTTACGCACTTGTGGTAACAAGCAAGCAGGCACAAGCAATTTCTTCAGAAGTAGCTTTCTTTGGTGCTGTCAAAAGTGCATTGATGAAGATTCTGCAAGCAGTGAGTCCACATGATAATCCTGTCACAAATCGAGAACTAAATTTGCGATTAGATCAGCTTGTGAACCAATCAGTAATAGCTAAACAGCCTGTCGATTTATATAAAGAATTAGGGCTTGAACGACCAGAACTAAGTTTACTGTCCGAAAAATTTTTAGATAGTATCCAAAATATGCCAGAACAAAATTTGGCAGTGAAGTTATTAGAGCGATTGCTTAAGGGTAAAGTTAAAGCATTGACTAAGGTTAATCTAATTCAATCACGGAGGTTTGGTGATATGCTTGAAAACAATATTGAAGCATTAAATCAACGTGGGGTGACGACTGAGATTGTTATTCGAAAATTGATTGAATTAGCTAAAAATATGCAGGAAACAGAAGCAGCCGGCGAAAGCTTAGGACTGAGTGCCAATGAACAAGCGTTTTACGATGCATTATGTGATCAAAAGACCGCTGTGCAAGTCATGGGTGAAGATACGTTACAAGAAATTGCCAAAGAATTGGTAGGAACTGTGCGTAAATATGCATCTACTCCTGACTGGGTTCAAAGGAAGACGACACAAGCCGCTATGCGGCAAGCTGTCCGCCGTATATTAAAAGATCATGGGTACCCACCAACATTTGCACCCGTTGCAGTAGATACAATTGTTGAGCAGGCACAGACAATGGCATTTGAAAATAACTACTAGATATACTCATATGAGTATATAGATTGTGGGTTCATTTTTAAGTGTTAAATTATACAATAGATGAGAACACATCTAATAAAAATTGGAGAGTGATTACATCTGATACAATCGAAAAGGAACTAAGATTGATTATTATGAGGAGGATTTTGCAATTATGACACAATCAGATCGACTGAAGCTCCTCACCCTAGCCGCCATGCTCTTGGCGCTCTGCGTGATTGGCGCAAACGTCAAAATCATGGGCTCAGTGGCCTTTGATTCAGCCCCGGCATTCTTAGGAGCGGTGTTGCTAGGCCCGTGGTTTGGCGCAACGTTGGGATTATTCGGGCACCTGGTGTCCGCCGCGTTGGCGGGGTTTCCTCTGACATTGCCGATTCATTTAATTATTGGCGTTGCCATGGGGATTTGCATGCTGATATTTGGCCTGGTTCGTAAATGGTTGGGCAAGGATACGCTGAAGGGCGTGCTGACTTCTGACGTGCTGGGCTACGCGATCAATGTGCCAATCGAGTTGGTGCTTCTTTATCCGCTTATGAAGCAGGCGGTTTGGGCGTTCTTTGTTCCACTGACCATCGCAACGATTCTAAACTTAATTGTTTGTGAAGTGATTTATGCGGCACTGCCCCATCGAGTGAAGGATGCGCCGTTTCTGACGCCGCAGAAATAGGGGGAGCCGATTAAATGAACCAAATGAACCCACGATTTCGTGATTTATCGGTGGTGCCAACGAGTCCCACAACAGCGCTGGTGATTGCCTGTGACAGCAGTGCGGGGATTGGTGAGAAGCCCTTGGACGCCGTTCAAATTGATTCGGCGATTACCGCGGCGTATTCACTGCGGGTACCGCTATTGGAGCTGCTGTGCTTTGGGGCCCGGCCAATTGCCGTCGTTGACACGGTTGGCAACGAAATGGTCCCAACTGGCCGTCGGGTGATTCAGGGACTTAAGCGTGAATTAACCAAGGCTGGATTTTACGATATTCCATTGAATGGTAGTACCGAAGATAATATGCCGACCCGGACAACGGCGATTGGGGTGACCGTGATTGGCCAAATTAATCGGAAAGATATTCCCACGACATCGATCGATGACTCTCTGATCGTTTATCAGCTTGGAACACCCTACGTTGGGGAGGCGGTCAAAGCCCATTTGGCAACGATTTTTTCTTACGATCAGGTTCGAACCATTCGCGCCACCCCAGCAGTGGTGGATATGCTGCCGGTGGGCTCAAAGGGAATTGCCAACGAACTGGCCCAGATGGCCGCCACTCATACCGCAAAAATTTCCGCCGTGGTTGACCTGGCGGATGCTGAATTTACACAATCTGCCGGACCGGCGACCGTGTTACTAGTTGCCGTGGTGGCCGATAAACGTCAATTATTTGAAAGGCAATTTCCCGAGCTGACCGAAATTGCTCAGCTTCACCAAAACTCAGATTAAGGACGGCATTGATTCTATGTTTGGTTCATTGATATTGTTAACCCAATTTTTCACCAGGATTCCCATTCCGTATGAAATACCGGATGCAGCGGCAAAGTTCAAGAAGAGCATCCGATATTTTACCCTGTTTGGATTTTTGATTGGCTGCCTCGAGGCCCTCTTTTTCTGGCTGATGACCTTGGTATTTCCCAGCTGGTTTGCTTGGATCTTATTCTGGGTGGCCGATGGGGTTCTAACCGGCGGCTTTCACTTGGATTCCTTGGCCGACACTGCCGACGGTCTTTATTCATCGCGGACGGTGGACCGGATCAAAGAAATTATGAAGGACAGCCGGATTGGCACCATGGGAAGTCTGGCCCTGATCTATTTCTATGCAATTGTCATGGGTGCCGGGGTTGTCTGCAGTCAGTATTTGGCGGCCTGGCAATTCGTTTCATTGGTGGCCTGTACGACCATGGTGGCCAAGACCGGCATGGCGCTGTTATTTTACAAAATGGTTTATGCTGGCAAAACGAAGGGGCTTGGTAATCTCTGGACTGGTGTTGCCACCTGGCAAATCATGATCGCTCAGCTTTTTTCGATTTTGGTACTTGGTGGTCTGTTAGGGACTTTCGGCCTCTGCGGTTATCTCGCAGTGGTCCTGGGAGCTCTTTGGTACCGGCACTACATCACGCATAAACTGGGCGGTTTTACCGGTGACACAATTGGTGCGTATGGTGAGCTGGCTCAAGTCGCGTTTTTATTGGTAGTAACAGCGTTAGTGAGGGCTTTTGGATGAAATTATTAATGACTCGCCACGGTGAGACGCAATATAACAAAGAAAAGAAATATTATGGACGTACGGATATTGAATTGGATGGCTTGGGACTCAGGCAGGCGAGAGAGCTTGCCGATAAGCTGAAGGCCACAACGATCGATTACGCAATCCGCAGTGATTTAAAACGGACTCAGCAAACCATGGACGCAATCATGCAATATCATCCGCAAACCAAACAGATTATCGAAAAGGACATTGACGAAATGCCTTTTGGAATCTGGGAAGGTTTGAACGCTGACCAGGTAGAAGCTCGGGATCCAACAACCTGGGCAGCTTGGCTGCAGGCGCCGTTTGATGTCACCCCCGCTGGCGCCGAACCATACCGAGTATTTGAAAAACGGGTGACGACCGCCCTCGACCATTATCGGGAAACGCTGCCGTCAAACAGTACATTGTTAGTGGTTGCGCATCAGGGGGTGTTGCGAACGCTGTACCGTTATTGGACCGGCGGCGACTTTTGGTCGGTGGATTTTAAAGCGGGCTGTTATTCGGTTTTTGAGACGGGAGACGGTGGTGTGTCGTTGGTGAGTCTTAATGACTAGCAAAGCCTGAAAATGCCAGGTTAGTTGATTAATTTTAAAATGATAACCAAAAAGCAGATTTCAGTGAGTAACCAGGAATGGCATGAAAAGTTGAAATCTGCTTTTGAGTATAATTAATCATTTGCGGCCATTACATAACTAAATCTAATCCCAGGATCACAATAAGGCCAACGAATGAAGTTGGATTGAAGTCAATATTTGAGACAGGTTTTAAGAGACATTCAGAACCGCGTTTACCTTTTCGGTAGATTGTAAAATTAATCCGAACGCTGTTCGGACAAAAAAGATCAGCTTCCTTTAAAATGGTGTTTACCACAAAC
>NZ_RHOS01000038.1 GCF_003946205.1 Companilactobacillus keshanensis
AGAAGAATACATCAAATTTTGGAATGAAGAACGAATATTCGAAAAACCGGGCTATCAGTCGCCGGTAGAATACCGGAACTTAATAGCCCAATAAAAGAAGTGCTTTTATTTTAATGTCTCAAAAAATAGTTGCAGTGCCAAATAAAATTTCTTAGCGTTCTTTTTAATTATTGTAGATTTGGATAATGCGGCGGCAAGAGAGCCGCCAGCTCTTTTTGTTTTATTAGAAGCCTACTTAGGTAGCTTGATTCCGGCATCATTGAGCGCAATGAGGTACTTTTTCAAAAGTAAATTTTTCACAGCATATTGTTCCCCGTGTTTCGTATATGCATGGACCTGTAGGACTAACGTACCGTCATTTAAATTAGAAAATCCCAGAACAGTTGGAGCTTTAGTTATCTGAAGGCTGTTGATGCTTAGCCCAGCATTAACTTCTCGGATAACTTTTTTTATTTCTTCAAAGGGAGAATTGCTGTATACCGGTATGTTGATCAAGGCTTGCATATCGTTTCTGGATTTATTGCTGACAACGGTGATATTGCGATTCGGTATAAAGTTCAATGTACCATCGACGCTTTTGATTTGAGTGGTACGAATTCCGACGTAGGTTACTACTCCCTCAATATTGTTGACCTGAATCGTATCGCCGACACTTATTTGTTGTTCCAACAAGATGAAGAAACCGTTGACCATATCGGAGACGAATCCCTGTGCTCCAAGTCCAATTGCCAAACTAAATATTCCGGCGCCGGCAATCAAGGTTCCAACAGGTATACCGATGGCGGATAGTAAAGCATATATCCAAAAGAACAGCAGAATATAACGGAAAATATTTAGAACGATTGTATATATCGTATCCATTTTATTTTGAGGAATAGGATTCTTGCTGATTTTTAAATTGCTTTTGAAAACATGTTTAATGATCTTTTTGCCGATCCAATTTATCAATAGTAAAACAATAGTCAAAAGGATAAGTTGGCTTACGACGGATAGTACATGTTGCACTAAGCTTTCCCAATCGACTTTAAATAGAATGTTTTTGATGAATGTATTCAAGTTATTACGATCCTTTCTGGTAAGTCAGAACTTATTATAATAGAATGAGATTGTGAATGATATTACAAATTAGGGAGTGGATATTATGTCAGAGCCAGAGTTTAAAGAAGGATACGTTAATTTTAAGACTGGAAGATTGTCATTAAAGGAAATTCAACAAATTTTTAATACATTACCGTTTGAAGTTGATTTTATTGACCAAAGCGATCATTTTAGATATTTTTCAGATCAAAAGGAACGTGTACATAAGCGTTCCACTGATATTTTAGGTGAAACGGTTGAAGAATGTCATCCAGCAAAAGTGTTACCATTCGTTAAAAAAGTTATTGATTCATTTAAAAATGGTCAAGAAGACCAATACGAAATGTGCATGCCTTTGCATGGAAAATTGGCGTATGTTCAATACTTTGCTATTCGTGATGAAGATAAAAATTATTTAGGAACTATGGAGTTTACTGGAGATATTAGTCATATTAAAGAATTAATATCAGATACGCCTGATGCAACAACGGGTGCTTCAGAGCATAAAGAAATAAAAAAGCCAATTCCAGATGCTATGACTGGTGCTTCAAAACACGATGATAAATAATTTGGCAAATAAGAAAACTAAAAAAAGTTTCTATGCGTTAGGAACTCAGATCAATCTAACGACATTTGGTACGAAAAATGATTGGGCGATAGTTGCGGCAATGAAGCTGATACGTCATTTTGAAGATATTCTAACGGTCAATCGGACCAATTCAGAAGTTATGAGTATCAATCAAGCAGCAGGTAGTAATTTTGTTCAAGTAAGTCCTGCTACATATGGGTTAGTAAAACGATCTGTCTATTACAGCCGTGAAAACTTCGGTTTTAACGCTGCTATCGGACCTCTAGTAAAATTATGGAAAATCGGTTTTATTGGAGCCAATCGACCAGAAGATGAAGCTATCAAAGAAAAGTTGAAATTGATTGATCCAAAACAAATACGGCTAGACGACAAAAATCTAGCTGTATTTTTGAAATGTCCTGGTATGGAATTAGATTTAGGTGGCATTGCCAAAGGATATATCGCTGATAGGATCAGAGATTTGTGGTATTCTTTTGGGATCAATAGCGGAATTATTGATCTAGGCGGTAATTTATTATTTGTTGGAGATAGTGTGCATGATGATTCACAGTGGATAATTGGAATTCAAGATCCCACTAGTAATCGTGGAAATTCAATTGGTAGTGTCAAATTACCAGCCTGTTCTGCCGTTACGACGGGTATCTATGAACGATTTTTAGAAATTGATGGGGAGAAGTATCATCATGTGATCGATCCTAGAACGGGTTTTCCGTTACAGACGAATTTAGCTAGTGTTACGGTTTTTACAAGGGATTCAATTGTTGGTGAAATTGAGGCAAAGAGATTATTCTTTGCTGGAGATAATAAGTTAACGCACAGAAATGATTTATATGGGGCAGTTTTTGTATATCAAGACGGTTCTTACAAGACTAGCGGCGTGAAATTAATAGGGGAATAAATATGAAAAAAGATAATGAAGAAGTTAAATTAATGTTGGACCAAATAAGTAAAGCATATTCCGATGAATCCGTAAAAGCATATCCTGATGTGAAAGCTATGCTCTTAAAATATGCAACTCAATTAGAAAAAAGTGATTACACTGATTTGATAGCTACCAAATTATGTAAGGAAATTTCTTTGTATTACTTTAAAAATGGTAGTAAATTACCGGCAGCACTAGTTGAGCTGTATAAATATCTGAAGCCAAAGGCCGTTAAGTATGATGCTGAAGCGGTTGCTTCCTTTATGCTACCAATTTGGTTCTAATTTAATTGCTTGATCAAAATCCTTAGATCTTCATTTAGATTTTGGTAGAGCTCACACTGTTGACCACCAGTTTGATGATTTTCTTTGCATAATGTCAAAAGAATATAGGCAGCTTTAAGGTAGAGCGTTTCGTCGGTATGTTGAAAGTATTTGTTGGTGGTCAATTTGATTTTGATAGTCTCGCCAGTTAATAAATTATGGATTATACAAGTCTTTTTCATTTAAGTTCTCCAACCTTTTAAATATTGATATAATTAAATTACGAATATTTTTCGGAAATAGACTGAAAAGAGGAAAAGTATGTATCCACAATTAGATTTAGATAATGCAACTGGTACAAAAATTACTATCAAAACTAACCATGGTGATATCAAGATTCAACTTTTTGATGAATTAGTTCCAAAGACAGTTAAAAACTTTGTTGAATTGGCCAAAAAGGAATATTACAACGGAATTATTTTTCATCGTGTGATCCCTGATTTCATGATTCAAGGTGGTGATCCAACCGGAACTGGTATGGGTGGCGAAAGTATCTATGGAGAAGCGTTTGAAGATGAATTTTCAGACCAACTTTATAATTTAGATGGCGCACTATCAATGGCTAACTCAGGTCCTAATACTAATGGTAGTCAATTCTTCATCGTTTCAAATCAAAATTTACCTAAGAGAATGGTAAAACAGATGGCACCAGCTGGGTATCCTGAGGAAATCATTGCTGCATATAAGAATGGTGGAACTCCTTGGCTAGATCACAGACATACTGTTTTTGGTCAAGTTATTGATGGCATGGACGTCGTTAGAGAAATTGCACGTGCTAAACGTGATCGTAACGACAAACCAAATGAAGATATAGTTATGGAATCAGTTAAAGTAGAGGATTAAAAAATAAAAAGAAATGTGCGGGTGTGAAGTGCCCTAAAATTGTTAGACATAATCTAACAACTTTGGGGGCACTTTTTTTATGACCAAATACTCTTCAGAATTCAAAGTCAAACTAGTAAATGAATACTTTGATGGACAAATTTCTATAC
>NZ_RHOS01000039.1 GCF_003946205.1 Companilactobacillus keshanensis
ATTTTAGTTTCAACAGAATACTTTGGCATAATAAAAACCCCTTGCTTGGATTTCTCCAATGCAAGGGGTTCATTACAATCGTAAATGCAAAGTCCTTTTTTTATTCTTCAGTTGAAGCTTTCTTTTTACGCCCTTTAAGTGCTGTAATCAAGACAGGAATCAATGATACAAGTACGATTCCTAAGATTATCATTGAAAAATGTTCTTGTACTACAGGGATGTTACCAAATAGATAACCGGCTAATGAGCAAACCAAGACCCACAGAAATGCTCCCAATACATTAAATTTAAGGAATTTAGTGTATTTCATCGTTCCACTACCAGCTACGAAAGGAACGAAAGTTCGAATCAATGGAATAAAACGTCCAATTGCGATTGTTTTACCACCATGTCTCTCAAAGAATCCATGTGCTTCGTCAAGGTGCTCTTTATTTATTAGTTTACTTAGATACTTATTCTCAGTTGCAAATTGCCCAAAATGTTCACCAATTTCATAATTCATTGAGTCGCCCAACGTTGCTGCTGCAAAGAAAATCACGAACATGACCAGAGGGTTCAATCCATAATCAGGATTAGCGGCCAATGCCATAGCAGCAAAAATCAACGAATCTCCGGGAAGGAAAGGTAAAATAACAACCCCGGTTTCAATGAAAATGATTAGAAATAGTATTAAATACGTCCATAGTCCGAAGTTATTAACGATATTGACCATATGACTGTCAATATGCAGAATAAAATCGACTAGACTCATTACATAACTCAATCAATCAACTCCAAAATTTTCAGATTAAACTTCATTATACTATCTTAGCTTAAATTAAGTTTAAAAAATTGAAAAATTTTAATTATTGTTTAAAGAGGGATGTACTATGTTCGAAATAATCACGTTCAGGATACATGTTACGTAAAGCTTTTGTAACAGCAATCGGGCCTTCAGCAAACGCAGTTGCAATTAATTGAAGTTTCCCTGGGTATGTAATAATATCTCCGATAGCAAATACATTTGGCAAATTGGTTTCCATCTCGCGATCAACTTTGATGAATGGACCTTCAAGATCTAAATTCCAATCATGCAAAATCTTTGAGTCAGAAACGAAACCATAATTTACTAACAATTTATCGATCGTGATCGTTTTGATCTCATCAGACTTAATCATCTTCAAAGTAACATTAATTTTGTCGTGATCGTCTTGGTTAAAGTTAACATTCTTGATGATATATGGATTAAGCTGTTCAACATTAGACTCGTTGAGATCAGAAACACTAGATTCCATAGCACGATATTTGTTTCTTCTATGAATCAATGAAGTAGATCTCGCCACGCTGTTCAGATGAATGGCCCAGTCAACAGCTGAGTCGCCACCACCAGCAATTGCCACGTCCTTATTACGAAAATCTTCAATGTTATTTACAAAGTAACTAAGATTGTTTTCTTCTAATAAAGGATCATAGTCAAAGGTTAGCTTACGAGGTTTAAATGCACCATTACCGATAGCGATGACAATACTTTTTGAAACAATAGACTCTTTACTAGTAGATATGTTCCAGACACCATCATCTAGTTTTAGATCGGTAACAGAGGTATCTAGGTATTCATCACAGCCTAGTAGATGTAATTGATCTATTAATGACGTGGCCAAGTCTGCTCCAGATACTTTAGGCAGAGCCGCAATGTCAAAAATTTCTTTTTGAGCGTAGAGTGTCTCAGGTTGCCCCCCTAGTTTAGGCAAACTTTCTATTAAAGCGACGTTTAATTTGCGCATACGAGCATAGTATGCGGCAAAGATCCCAGCAGGGCCACCACCAATAATTGCTATGTCGTAAATTTTCTTATTCATAATATGTCACCATTCTTTTCAATCTGTTAGAATATATTGTTGCATAGAACATAACTAAAAATAAAGGAGGTAAGCTCATGAAAATAGGAGATAAACTCTCAGGACAAGTGTCAGGAGTGCAAAAGTATGGAATTTTTGTAAAACTTGAAAATGGTCAACAAGGGTTGATACATATTTCAGAATTACGTCATGGCTATGTACCTAATGTTGAAAACATGTATCGTATTGGTGACAAAGTAGAAGTAATAGTTATGGGAATAGATGAATTTAATCATAAGATAAGCCTGTCAATACGTGCATTACATAAACAAAAGATAGGGCATCCAATCTTACATAAACACTTCTGGACCGATTATAAGGACAAGATTGGTTTTCAAACGATTCAGAGTCAAAGAAAACGTTGGATAGATGAAGCAATTAGTGAAATTATAGAGAAATAATAAAAAAATCACATTTTTTTTCAAAAAGGGGTTGCAAGACGCAATTCTAATTGGTAATATATTACCTGTTGTTGCGACAGAGCAACGGCGACAACGTATTGATGAGTTTCATTCATCTTTACCTTCAAAAAATTATTTTAAAAAGTTGTTGACATTAACTTGTCCAATTGATAAGATAATTGAGTCG
>NZ_RHOS01000004.1 GCF_003946205.1 Companilactobacillus keshanensis
AGTCAAAGCAAAAGCACCTCCAAGATTTATTTTCTCAGAAGTGCTCTTATTTATCTGTATCAAATTATATACTCAGTGCCTACAGTCAATCTGTTTGTGCCTTTTCTTTTCTAATAAATCGAATAAATGCTGTCGTTACCTGGGAGTGGGGTTGTTGGCCACGCCATGCCAAAACTGAATTCAAAGTTAGCTTTGGTACCAATGGAACATAAATAAGATGATCAAAATGTTGATTTAACTTCAAACAAATCATTACTCCGTGATTACGTTGTGTTAGCATCGCAGCATTATAAACTAAATTGTAACGAGCTTTATTTCTCATCTTAGCAGCATATTCTCCAGACCAATTCGCTAACTCATTTTGAACGACTTTATCCAAAATTGTAATTACTGGGGTACCGACGAGGTCTCCAGGATGAATAGCCTGATACTTAGCAAATTTAGAATCTTCATGTGCTAGAATTCCCCATTCTTCCTTAGCGGTCATTCGTACGAAATCATACTTACCAATTTCAACTGGCTCAATTAAAAGTCCTAGATCGATGGTACCTTGTTCGATCCATCCTTTGATATCGTCGTTATTACCACTGTGGAGTGCAAATTTTACTTTTGGATTCTTTTGCTGAAATTGATCCATTAGACTTGCTAGTTCTTCCATACTTTGCAGCTCACCGCATCCGATGGCAATCGTTCCCGCTAGTTCCTCAGTCTGCTGAAGTTCTTCCCGAGTACGCTCCAATAGGTTAACCATGTCCTGGGCTCGTTGACGAAATAATAAGCCTTCTCTGGTTAAGTAGATACTGTGATTACTACGGCGAAACAATTCGACCCCTAGCTCTTCTTCCAAGCCTTTAAGTTGGCGTGACAGGGTGGGTTGCGTCAAATGAAGTAATGCAGCTGCTCGAGTAACGTTTTCTTCCCGGGCTGTCATCAAAAAATAATTCAGGACTCGTACATCCATCATCCAAACCTCTTCCACATGTTTCAATTAGATCACTATTATATGTATATTTTATCACAGTTTAGCAGATATACATTTTTCGTATGGTGAAGATGTATTTTAAGCATTTTTATTATCTTAAAATGGGGCGTATGCTAAATCTTGTCTTTCAAAGATGCTTGCTATAACTGTAACGTGTATTTCAGTTGTTACGTTTAGAAAAATTATTTAGTCAATGTAATAATGAAAGGAAATACTATTTATGAAAATTGCTGTCATTGGGGCCTACGGAAAAACTGGTCGAGCACTTATTCAAGAGGCTACAAAGCGAGGTCATTCTGTTCTGGCCATCGCACATCGTCAACACGATGATATTACTTACGATAATCTACTAATTAAGGATTTAATGGACTTAACTGCAGCAGATTTATCCGGTTTAGATGCTGTTATTGATGCCGTTAGTGCTTGGACACCGGAAACATTTGCTGTTCACACAACTGGGCTCTCTCACTTAGCACAAATTTTATCAAATACAAATACTCGTTATCTTAAGGTTGGTGGGGCAGGGACCCTCTATATTAATGCCGATCATACCAAGATGCTAAAGGATCGTGCTGACTATCCAACGGATTGGGTACCATTAGCCGATGTGCTCGTCGCCAGCTTGAATCGATTACGTTCATACTCTAATATTGCTTGGACATACGTCACACCCGCATTCAACTATGATTCAGAAGGACCAGCTACAGGTTATTACCACATTGATGGTGAAGAATACCTGGCTAAGTCAGATGATGATAGTTACATTAGTTACGCTGACTACGCTACTGGTATGTTGGATATTCTTGAAAACAACACCTATGTTCGCCAACGAATAACTTTGGTTGGTGGTCAATCATAAATATTTGTACTAGTAATCAAAGAAAGACAACTATGTTCCGCAGTTATCGCGGTATGTAGTTGTCTTTCTTTTTAATTTAGATCCGATCTTAATTGTTTCAAAAAAGTATCTGCGGCGGCGGAAAGCCTTATTCCTTTACGCCAGACTAAACTGGCACCAGAAGTTTTCCTTGGTGTTAACGGAACAAAGGTCAAATCAGATTGATTCGTATTAACAATACCATCTAAAGCCAAAGCGTATCCCACTCCTGCTGAAACTAATAATGATGCATTATAGAGCAGGGTATAGGTTGCGACAACATTAAATTTTGGAGTACTTTCTCCGTACCAGTTTTCTAGTAATTCCATCATTCCCTTCTGCCGTGAGACAATTAAATCTTTTCCTTCGAGATCATCTAATGTTAGATGGTCTTTTTTTGCGATCGGAGAACTATTTGGAACTAACAGGCCCCAGCGACTCTCTCCGGGAAGATTAATAAAGTCGTAATCAGTTTTATTAGCTGGTTCCATCACGACACCAAAATCGAAGAATCCAGTTTTTAAATGATTTCTGACATCATCAGCATTAGTACTAATGATGTTAGTTTGGATATTTGGATAATTTTTACGTAGATGACTGACAGTTTGAGCGATGTTTAAAAATATTCGAGTTTCGGCACTACCAATAACAATTGAACCAGCAACATCTTGATTCTCATGAATATTTTTCAAGGTTTTGTCTGTCAGTGAAAGGATTTGATCAACTTGATTGGCAAAATACTCACCACTACTTGTCAGTTCAATTGAACGGCTACCACGTTCAAACAGTGTGATTCCTAATTCGTCTTCAAGACTCTTTAATTGGCGAGAGACGGCTGGCTGGGAAACGTGCAATTCATCTGCAGCTCGACTAATATTTTGTTCGCGAACGACCGCTTGAAAGTATCTAAGAACTCGTAATTCCATATCAATTCCTCCCATAACATAAACGCATAGATTCTAATTCAATATAAGCATTTTACATATTTGCTGTCAAGAATTAATCTAATACTTGTAAATTGAACCCACGGAGGGAAAACAAATATGATCAAAGATAAAGTTGTAATTATTACTGGAGCATCAAGTGGTATCGGAGCAGCAACGGCTGTATTACTTGCTAGTAAAGGAGCTAAATTAGTATTGGGAGCACGTAGAGAAGATAAACTTATACAATTAGTCAACAAAATTACAAGTGATGGTGGGGAAGCAATTTATCAAGTCACAGATGTTGTAAATCCTGACGATAATAAGTCATTAGTTGAATACGCCAAAAAAACTTTTGGCAAAGTCGATGTTATGTTTTTGAATGCTGGATTAATGCCCAACTCTCCATTGTCGGAATTGAAAACTGATGAATGGAATCAAATGATCGACGTAAATATCAAAGGAGTTTTGAATGGTATTGCTGCTGTTCTTCCAACTTTTAAAGAACAAAAGTCAGGGCATGTAATTGCTACATCATCAGTTGCCGGTTTGAAAGCTTATCCTGGTGGGGCTGTATATGGTGCTACTAAATGGGCGGTTAAAGATTTGATGGAAGTACTACGTATGGAATCCGCACAAGAAAACTCCCATATTAGAACAGCTACAATTTATCCAGCGGCTATCAAAACAGAATTATTGGATACTATCACTGATCCGGAATCAGCCAAGGGTATGGAACAAGTCTACGATCAATATGAAATTGGACCAGACAGAATCGCTAATGTTGTTGCCTTTGCAATCGACCAACCAGAGGACACAAATGTTAATGAATTTACCGTTGGACCAACAGATCAACCTTGGTAAAAAGAGGAGTTAAGATGGAACGAATCAGTAGAAAATGGAAAAAATATCAATTAGATGGTTTTGCAAAGGCTGATGATATGCGTATTTCTCCATTTTATGACGATGGTAAAACTTATGGAACACCAACGTGGATCTGGTCAGTTGTAGTAGATCAACAATTATTCGTAAGAGCGTGGAATGGAAAAAGGTCGCGTTGGTATCGATCAGCAATTAAACAACGTGCTGGAAGAATGCATCTAGCTGGGCAAAACTATGAGATTAATTTTCAAGATGTCAATGATATGCAATTGATAGATAAAGTGGATATGGCTTATCGGAAGAAATATGCGGGGAGTTCATATTTATCTCCCATGATTCAAGAAGGTCCAAGAAGCACAACATTGAAGATCATTCCTAGACAAATAGATTAAGTGAGGCTTTTTAAATGAAAAATGTAATGATTATTGGTGCTCATGGTGGCACAGCAAGAATATTGATAGACAGATTATTGAATGAAACAGATGACAATTTGATTTTATTTTTGCGAAATGCACAAAGATTGAATCAATATGAGAATAATAAACGCGTCACATTGGTAGATGGGGATGTTCTAAAGACTGATTTACTAGCAAAAGCAATGAAACCAGCAGATATTATTTATTCAAATGTTGGTGGAACAGATTTAGCTAATCAAACACAAAGTATTTTAGCTGCTATGACTCAGGCAAAAAAAGACAGATTGATTTTTATTAGTGCCTTGGGTGCCCATCATGAAGTCAAAGGTAAATTTGGTGAATGGAATGAACAGGCAATTGCTGCCTATTTACCAGGCTTTAGAGAGTCAGCTAAAATGTTAGAAAATTCATTTATTACGCATACGGAAATTAGACCTTCATGGTTAACCGATAAAGATGAAATTAGTTATGAAATAATAGCACTGGACCAACCATTTACTGGAACTGAAGTTTCAAGGGCAAGTGTGGCAGATTTTGTTATGAAAGTAATTGCAGATCCAACAAAATATCAAAATGAAAGCCTTGGGTTGAATAAGCCAAATACAGATGGCGACAAACCTAGTTGGATATAGAGGTGGGAAATTGAAAACAATTAATTTAAATAATGATGTAAAGATACCTGCATTAGGATTTGGAGTGTTTCAAATTCCAGATTTGGACCAGTGTGAGGAAAGTGTTCTCAATGCCTTAAGCACAGGATATAGATTGTTAGATACTGCCGCAGCTTATGGAAACGAACAAGCAGTCGGGAAAATCTATCAAACGAAGTGGAATTCCTAGAGAAGAGATTTTTATTTCTTCAAAAGTTTGGATTCAAGATGCTAGTTATGAAAAAACGATGAAATCTTTTGAAAAAACCTTAAATAATCTTCAAACAAATTATCTTGATCTGTATTTGATCCACATGCCATATGGTGATTATCACGGTAGTTGGCGCGCAATGGAAGAATTGTATAATGCTGGGAAAATCAAAGTCATTGGAGTATGTAATTTTGAAGCCAATCGATTGGTAGATTTGATTTTAACTCACAATATCGTACCAGCAGTTGATCAAATTGAAATGCATCCATTTTGGCAAGAGAAAGATTTACGCTCAGTTATGGAACATTACGATATTAAAACAATGGCTTGGGCTCCATTTGCTGAAGGAATGAATGGCATTTTCAAAAATGAAACATTACAGTCAATTGGTTCAAAATATGGTAAAACTCCTGCACAAGTAATATTACGTTGGTTAAATCAAAACGAAATTATCGCGATTCCAAAATCAGTTCATCTAGAAAGAATTCAACAAAATTTTGACATCGATGATTTTGAATTAACAGACGAGGATATGATTCAAATAGAACATATGGATCAAGAGAAACCGGCGATTTTGAATATTCATGATCTAAATGAAGTTTATCGATTACATGGAATTACCTTTGAACAATAGAAGAGCCAGTTGGGGGTTCACTTCAACTAGTTCTTTTTTTTGCCTTAATTTTTAGATAGAAAAGAGGACCTCATGGGTCCCATATTATCATTCAAGCGACCAAACCAAAATCAACTGAGACTTACTAAGTTGGAATCTGCTCCACATGTTGATTTACAGGACCTGAAACACTTATTTATAAAAATATAAATGGCATAAAAAAACCACATCATTTCTGATGTGGTAAATGTTCTAATATGTCTCACCAATACGATTTGACTTAAAGCTATTTTTATATCTAATTAATGATTAACATCAACATCGGATGCTTTAACAAATTCATTTGTTGAAACACGATAGTATTGTTCGCCATTAATAGTTGTAATACTATCAGTCTTCCAACTGCTCTTAGCACTTAGACTTCTGTTTGAAACTAAGTCGCCCTTAGCAGTGTAAAGACTTGCATACGAACCAGAATGAGTTGTTACAATTTCGTTTACTGGTGTGTATACGTAAACGTCATTTTCATTAACAAATTCGTTAGTAGAAACACGATAGTGTTTTATACCATTGATAACATATGTTTGATGATCTGCGATCCAACTACTATTTGGTGCAAGTGATCTATTGCCAATCAAATCACTTTCAGCCTTGTAGAGGTTCTTAGCAGAGTCATCGTAGGCTCTAACATAAACATTTGGAGCTGTATATGGATAAGCCTGACTCATCTTAGCCCATTCGTTAGTAGAAACACGATAGTAACTAACACCGTCAACTGTGATAACAGCGTCACTTAGCCAATCAGTCGCTGCGGCTAGTGAACGAGTCGTTGATAGAGTCATCTTGCCGTCTTCACCTAGTTGATAAAGTTCAACAGCAGGTTTGTCAGCATATGTAGAAATTGTTTGATTCTTATATTCGATATCACTATTTTCAGGGTTATCAGTATTGCCTGAACCTGTTTGGATCGGTGTGTATGTTAACTTATCAGTGTCTAGAACAGTTTTGTTAGGATCATTGGCATAACTTACTGTTGGAACACCGCCAATTGTGTAGGTAACGATAACTGAAGGTGAAGTATATCCATTTACGGGATCAGCTGTATAAGTGGTAGGTCCGTCACCATAGTTACCAGTACCTGCAGGGATATCGATGACTTGTGTAGTACCATCTGGTTTTGTAAATGTTATTGTTATTGCCTTATTTGGAGTACCAATATATTTCGCAGGTGCTTCTTTTGTAATAGGCTTATTAGTTGCTTTATCAACAATCGTGAATGTGTTGTTAGGACCGTAAGTAACTGTAACTGTTGGGGAGGTATAACCGGGTTCACCATCAAGAGTAATATCCTCAGTATCCCCAACTTTACCGCCCTTTATGGTAACTGTTTTCGTGTTATCCTTGGAGCCAGCTATTGCCGGAATATCAATTGGTTGAGATTCAACCGGATTACCCTCTAGAACAAGAGGTTTGTCACTAGTGATAGGAGTCTTAGCTTCATCATTAGTAGTGTAAGTAACATTACCATTGGCATCAGTAGTAGCGATAACAGTAGTATCTTTATAACCATCAACGTGAATAGTAATAGGATCAGAAGGAGTACCGACTGAACCAGCAGGAACAGTAACTTTAACAGGTAAATCAACTAGACCTTGTTTAGTAGGAACAGAACCGTTGGTATTTTGATCTACATGATTACCAGTGTAAAAAAGAGGTGTATCGGGAACGAAGTGACCAGCAGTATCAATAGTACCAGTAACCGTATCTTCGTTAGTAGTATATCCATCTTTAGTAGTAGGAGTAATAGATATATGGTCACCGACTTTGGCGTCAGTAGTAAGAGGAGTTGAAACTGTCTCACCATTAGCTAATTTAACGTCATAAGATTTATCGACTGCATCATTACCAGTGTAAACAAGAGGTGTATCGGGAACGAAGTGACCAGCAGTATCAATAGTACCAGTAACCGTATCTTCGTTAGTAGTATATCCATCTTTAGTAGTAGGAGTAATAGATATATGGTCACCGACTTTGGCGTCAGTAGTAAGAGGAGTTGAAACTGTCTCACCATTAGCTAATTTAACGTCATAAGATTTATCGACTGCATCATTACCAGTGTAAACAAGAGGTGTATCGGGAACGAAGTGACCAGCAGTATCAATAGTACCAGTAACCGTATCTTCGTTAGTAGTATATCCATCTTTAGTAGTAGGAGTAATAGATATATGGTCACCGACTTTGGCGTCAGTAGTAAGAGGAGTTGAAACTGTCTCACCATTAGCTAATTTAACGTCATAAGATTTATCGACTGCATCATTACCAGTGTAAACAAGAGGTGTATCGGGAACGAAGTGACCAGCAGTATCAATGGTACCAGTAACCTTAGTCTCATTAGTTGTATAACCATCTTCAGGAGTAACATCTAGAGAAATAATGTCACCAACCTTAGCATCAGTAGGTAAAGGATTAGATATAGTTTTACCATTAGGCAGTTTAACGTCATAGGAGGTGTCAGTAGCATCATTACCAACTAAGACAAGAGGATTTTCACTAGTGATAGGAGTCTTAGCTTCATCATTAGTAGTGTAAGTAACATTACCATTGGCATCAGTAGTAGCTAGGACAGTGGCATCTTTATAACCGTCAACGTGAACCGTAATAGGAGAAGAAGGAGTACCGACTGTACCAGCTGGAACGATGACAGTAACATCACCTTGAGCAGTATGAACTAAACCATTGGGATTTTCAGTTACATCATTACCGACTAAATCGATAGTAGAAGTAGATGTACCAGTTATATCTGGATTATCAGTTGTTGGACTAATGAAAGTAACATCTACGGTTGTTGAAGTTGCATCGTTTGCGAGATGATAACCAGGTGCTAATGTTTTAATTTGATCATTAGTTACAGTTACAGTTTTGGATCCACCCACAAGATCGGTACTTTCAACTGTAACTGGAATACTGATAGTACTACCATTGCTTGTTGTAACATTTACATTACCGCTTTGTGCAGGTAAAATTTTAGTGTATAGAACTGTATCTGCGGCTGTTGTTTGTGTCATTCCCAAAACAGCGTCAACCTGTGTAGTCGTTGTAGTATAATCGGTATCATTTGGATATGCACTTGGGACAGGTACTGGAACAGTACTACCATACATACCACTAGCCGTAGCAGTGATATCAGATGTAATTCCATCACGTGTCGTATGTATTGTTACCAAATTCGTTACAAGTGTAGTACCATTTGGAGTACCACTGGCTGAATACTCAAGGCTTGCAGTTTTTAATACAGTTCCACCTTGTACATGGCTGGTATCACCATTATATAAAGATCCTAATCCACCTGTTGGATTCCCATCGGCGTCAAAAGTTGGAACTCCAGAGAAAGATTGATTAAAAGTACTCTCTGTCCATTTTATACCGTTAGATGATGTTAATGCTGTACTAGGATCGAAGGCCAAATTAGCGTTTATTTTTATTTTAGATAAGTTTGTACCATCAAACATACCTTCACCCTTGGAAGAATCACCAGTTATGGTTCCGGCTGCCCATTTCCAACCTGTTAATTGTAATGAACTTAGTTTTTTGTCATTTTTGAACATAGAAGTTAAGTTTGCTACAGGGCTTGCTGTATTAACCTGCCAAGCATTTGTACTGGAAATTCCATCATATACACCTATGAAATCACTTAAAACATAACAATTGGCGAATGCATAACTAGCATCAACTATTTTTGTAAATGGATTTGATCCTAATGTGATAGTCTCAAGAAGATGATCATTTTCAAACATATGACTAAGATTAGTGATCATTCTTAAATTATTGTTTGCTAAATTAATACTTTGTAGACTAGTATCATTTGAAAACATTCCTTGAGCATTTGCCACATTTCCCGTATCTAAATTAGAAAAATCAGTATTATCACTTGTTAGATTAGTCATATTAGCAAATAAATATGAAGAATCCGTTGGTGCTACTGCACCAGTGTCAGTTTTTATACTTGTTATATCCGAAGTGTTTCCACCCCAACGATTTGCGTCGTAAGATCCGTTTCCTTCATCTAATTGACCATTAATTGTTAAAGTTTTAGAAGTTGGGTCATATGTCCAACCATTACCAGTATTAGTAGTAACTGCAGTGTCTTCAGAAACAGCCATTGATTCAGCAGAAAATGCTTGTGCAGCCATTTGAGGTTGAGGTGTTGCAGGTTCTTCAGGTGTTACTTCATTAGTACCAGTTGTATTTGAAGTAGTGTTTGAACCAGTTCCATTTTGTGGTGCTGGAGTACTAGGTGTACCAGTACTTGGAGCAGGTGTACTACCAGTTGATGTACCTGAATTGGTTGTTCCAGCGCCTGTGGCTGGTTGTTCAACTACCTTACCAGTAGTGTCAGTGACATTTCCTTCAGTACTTGTTCCAGAACCATCTGTAGTACCACTTCCCGAAGTCGGCGATTCGGCAGCGGCTTGTGATAATGTTGTTTGAACTGTATCTGTAGTTGCGGCCTTTGCTACATAGCTAGGTGCGCCCAGCAAAAATAGGCCTCCAGCTAATGAAAGGCTACTTACGACGATCCAATTCTTTTTAGATTTAACTAACTTTTTCTTCATGACAGTATTTGGATCATGGTTTAATTGTTGAAATCTCATTTTAATTCCCTCTATCCTCGATAATTGTCAAATTGTGAATACCCTGTATGACATAACTAAATTATAATATTCATTTATAGTTATATAGTGCAGTTATTGTAAGAGATATTTTCCCAAAATGAGTATTTTCATAAAAATTGCATCTTTTATATTTAAAAGATTTCATAAAGTGACAAATATTATATATGATAGTTAAAATGAGATCTAATTATAGATTTCATATAGGCATTTATATAGGAAGAAACTTTTAAAAATCATAGACAATTCAATATCCATGTTTAATGAATATAAATAAAAAAGGAGCATCTTAAACCAGAAAGCTGGTTTAGGATACTCCTAATTTTTTAAATCAATTTCAAAAAAACAGAGGCGATAATAACAGAAGCCATTGAAACAGTTGCAAATCCACCCACTAGCATTTTTGGTAACATGTTTTGGGTTAGATATTCCTCTTCTTGTTCGTTATCAGCAATTGTTCGACAAACTTCGGTTGTCAAAATGAAATCAGCTGGAAAGCCGAACAAAGCGGTCAATGAACATGCAAAGGCCATTTGTTTACTCATACCAAAAGGTTTTGCTAAAAGATATGAAGCAATAAACATTCCTAAAATTCCCAATGCGATCAAAACCAAAATTTGAACTAGGATTCCTCCAATAATATCTGGTGTTGTTAAGCTTAATTGGGAAAAGACGTAAGCCATCAAACCGTAGATCAGCCAGTTAAATACTCCAGCACGTGTTAGCGCGTTATCTTCAAGTAAACCGAATTGATGAGCCAAAACGCCTAAAATAAGGCAAATGACATTGGCATTAATAACGCCATTCATTAGTCCTGCTAACCAATTACCTAGTAAGGCAATTAGAGCAACTCGAACGATTATGAAAACAGGTGATTGAAATTGTTCTGGTAAATTCAAAATATGTTTTTTCGTATCTAATGAAGCAGCCATACCGGTTACTTTTGGAGCATCTGGATCGATGTGACCTTTACCACTTTTTAATTCTTCCTTTAGTCTACGACCTTCTTTTCTTAAAAGAATGGCAGTTAATGGGTAGCCAATGAAAGAATGTAGGATAAACATTGAAACTGGCAGAGCAACTAATGTTGTAGCACCGGCTGCCTTTAATCCGTCGGTCATCAAAAGTGTTGCGACCATACCACCTGTTAGTGGAGGAATTGCAGCGACAACTGTGTGCCAGTCAAATATCAATGTGCCGACTGTTAGTGTAAGAACTAGAGTCCCCAATACTCCTAATAGTGCAATACAGACGGCTTTCCATTGATTAATAAGCTCTTTTAAACTCATCAGTGTACCAAGATGTACTAATAATAATGAAACACCCATGCCAGTGAAGGCTGTGTTAAAAGATGCCTTGGCAACAATATCCTTAGGAATGATCGTCCAAAACCCGATAGCGAAAAGTACCGCCGTAATAAAGATAGATGGTATAAATGCTTTGGTAGCCGCTGAAATCCAGTCACCGATCAACATGAATACCATAACAATAGTGAATGCAATTAAGTATTCCATAAAAATAGATCCCCCTCGAATATTAAATAAAGATTAGGTTTAAAGTTAAACTTCTCTAATCTTTCTGTCAACCTGCAATTAGTGATAATTAAGGCTTTTTAGAGTGTAACCGCTTACTTAGATTAAAACAGACATTGAATAATATTAAATATCTAATTTTTGTTTGACAATAATTAAAAACACTCTTAGAATTTGATTT
Organism: Companilactobacillus keshanensis; assembly: GCF_003946205.1. GTDB lineage: Bacteria > Bacillota > Bacilli > Lactobacillales > Lactobacillaceae > Companilactobacillus > Companilactobacillus keshanensis. The sequence goes on from NZ_RHOS01000004.1 coordinate 11,938, forward strand.
ACATTTTAAAAATATTTGTAGGGAGAGATCTTAATGACAACATTCACTAATTTAAATTTATTTAACGGAACCGATAATAAGATAATAGAAAATAGTTACTTAACTGTATCTGAAAACGGGAAAATCACTGCAGCAGGTACAGGTACACCAAAAACTAGTGACAATGTTGTTGATCTTCACGGTAAATATGTTATGCCTGGGCTAATCAACGCCCATACTCATTTAATGATGGACCCTGATGATAGTGACAAGCTTGAATATTTATCTGAAACTGAAGTTACATTTTTGGCTTTAAAGAACTTAAATACATTGTTGCATGCAGGAGTTACTTACATTAGAGATTGCGGATGTGCTTTCAATACTGACATCAAATTAGCCAAGATCCAAGCAGAAGGTAATCTAAAAGGGACAGAAATCATGCCTTCTGGACGTCCAATGACAATGACAGGTGGACATGGGGACTTTAAAGAAGGACTAGATGGTGAAACTACGATGGGTCATTTAGTTGATTCACCTGACACAATGAGAAAATCTGTACGTGAAAACTTCAAACTGGGGGCCAAAAATATCAAAGTAATGGCAACTGGTGGCGTTATGTCTTCAACTGATCAAGTTGATGATACTGAATTGACAGAAGGTGAAATGGCAGTTGCAGTTCAAGAAGCACATACAAAGCACATGACCGTTGCATCTCATGCCCAAGGTAACCGTGGTATCCAATTGTCACTTGATGCTGGTGTAGATTCCATCGAACATGGTATCTACGTTGACGAGAAGCAAGCTGATTTTATGAAAGCACACAACATTTATTTAGTACCAACACTGAACGCTTGTGCTGGCATTGATAAATATGGTGTCGGCAAGATTCCTGATTACATGATCAAGAAGAATGATATCGTTAAAGATGATTTCTTCAAAAACATCGGTATGGCTATTAAGAAGGGCGTTAAAGTTGTTGTCGGAACTGACGCTGGAACACCATTCAACAGTTTTGAAACGGGTACAACTGATGAACTAGCACTATTAACAAGTATTGGTGCCACTCCTTATCAAGCACTTCTTGGTACAACTAAGTACGCCGCCGAATTATTGAGAATCACTGATGAATACGGAAGTCTTGAAGAAGGTAAAGTAGCTGATTTCTTAGTATTAGATAATAATCCATTGGAAAGTGTCGAAGCAGTTGCTCAGGCTGACAAAGCTGTTTATAAGAAGGGTGAACTTGTTGAATAGGTAGTTTTTTTTCGTCAGACGGATCAATTAGAATATTTATAGTTAAAGCATGATTCCATTTTGCGTGGATCATGCTTTTTTGTCTTTATATTGGACGGTCTACAGCAAGGCAGCATCCTCTTAACCGTAGTAAGTTGCAATAAAATAATAATTCACGTAACATACAAATAATCATATTATAGAAATTAGGTGAATACTGTGGACATTAATAGAATCATGGTTTGTGTCCCAGCAAACGGTTCAGGACGTTTTTCTGCAAAGTAATTATTTAGGAGAGAAAAATGAAGAACGTCCAAAGAAGAGTACCATCATTATTATTAATTATTGTGCTAGTAGGATTCCCACAAATAAGTGAATCCATTTTTACTCCCGTATTGCCACAGATCAGCAGACATATGCTTGTTGATGCGTCGAAGGCACAGTTAACAATGAGCTTTTATTTTGTTGCCTTTGCGATCGGAGTATTTTTCTGGGGTCGACTTTCAGATAAAATCGGTCGAAGAAGAGCCATGCTATGGGGAATTGTTTTCTATTTAATCGGTAATATGGGATTACTGATCAGTTTTAATTTTCAAATTTTACTATTAAGTAGATTTATTCAAGCGTTTGGTGCTAGTGTCGGATCAGTTGTTACGCAAACTATCATGCGTGAAAGTTTTAACGGTGTTGAGGGTGCTAAAGTATTTTCTAAAGTCGGAGCAGCTATGGCATTATCTCCGGCCCTTGGTCCTTTGATCGGTGGAATCGTACAGCAATACTTAGGTTATCGAAATGTTTTTAGTACATTAGTTGTGATGGGAATTCTAGTTTTGCTTTATAGTTCATATCGATTGCCGGAAACTCAAGTAGTTACAAATAAAGAAACGGCTTCACTAATAGATGTAACTAAGAGACTCATAATGGATTCCAGAATTTGGTCATATGGAATTTTAATAGGAGGTATTAACGGAATACTTTTTGGTTATTATTCTGAGGCACCATTTATCTTTATGAATCACTTTGGATTTACGTCGGTTCAATACGGAAGTTTAGGAGTTGTCTTAGCCTTAGCTAGTTTATTGGGAGCCGCACTGGTAAATTATTTGGTTAACTATTTTAAATCAGAGACGATTTTAATATCGGGATTGGTTTTCAGTGTTATTTCAAGTGGATTATTGTTGGTATTATTGAAATTTGATCAACCTTTTATTTTGATCACTGGCTTTTTTATGATTTTCTTAGGTTTAAATACTTCATTGCCAATTGCTCTAAATCTTGCCTTAAAAGGTTATGAGGATATTATTGGTAGTGCTAGTGGAATTTTTAGTTTGGGATATTATCTTATTGTCAGTTTGTTAACTTATTTGGTTAGCTTGATTCACAATGGTACGATCACTGCGTTGCCATTATTTATGTTTGTATTGAGTATCGTAATGCTAGTTTCCTGTATTAATTTGTATGTAAAAGGCGATATTATTGAAGACTAGTGCTTTCTTTGACAAATTTATGTGATTGGATTAAAGTAATATTTGCTCGATAAAAATTTAAAATAAAAATTAATATCTGTAACGGAGATATCGTTGAACATGCGATATCTCTATTTTTTTGGAAAAGAGGAAATAAATGTGGATCAAACAGTATCTACAAGAGTTAAACTATCTATTTTAGCAGTCGGGTTATTATCATTTGTCGGAGTTTTAGTAGAAACCTCAATGAATGTAACGTTTCCGACTTTAACCAATGAATTACACGTCAGTTTAGGAACGGTTCAGTGGTTAACGACAGGTTACCTGTTATTAACGACGATCGTTATGAGTACAACGGCTTTTGTTCTGAAGAAATTTAAGCCGATCAAGGTTTTTAGTTTTGCGGCCTTATTGTGTCTTGTCGGGACATTGGTTTGTATGATAGCACCTAATTTCAGCATTTTGTTAGGTGGAAGACTATTACAAGCGGTGGCAACTGGCTTATCAACGCCACTGATGTTCAATTTGATTTTTGAAGAGGTTCCACCAGCCAAATTGGGTGTTTATACAGGATTTGCTAGTATTATTATTTCTTTGGCACCAGCATTAGGACCAACTTACGGTGGTATCGTTAACGGATTATGGTCATGGAGGGCCATCTTCGTTGGTGTAATTCCAATAATTATTTTATTATCAGTTATCGGTTGGTTTTCTATTCGTGGAGAAGCACGTGGTACAAAGGGAATGTCATTTGATTATTTAGGTGTTGTTGGTTTGGCAGCAATTTTTTCAATGATTTTATTCACATTTGATCAGGCCGGCCGACATGGATTTATTTCATCACAATTTGGGATCTGGGTCTTGATGACCGCTGTCATTATTGCTATTTTCTGCTGGTATAATTCTAAAAGTAAGCGTCAATTGATTGATTTTTCTATTTTAAAAATACCAGTTTTGAGATTTAGATTGTTTGGATATTTTAGTTTACAATTTATTAATATAGGTTTGTCGTTTCTCTTACCAATTTTTGCCCAGACAGTTCTAAAGGTAAACTCCGCTGAAGCGGGTTTGATGTTGTTGCCCGGTTCACTAGTCGGAGCCATGGTTGGACCATATGCAGGATATATTTACGATAAAAAAGGTTCGACCATTCCGTTGGTTATTAGTGGTTCACTAGTGACAATTGGTGCCTTCTTGTTCTTTATAGTCGGCAACAATTTAACTTTAGTAAGTATTATTCTTATCTACCTATTATTGCGAATTGGATTTAACTTTGGCTTTGGGACGACTCTGTCGGATGGAAGTATGCAAGTGCATGGACGTAATAAATCTGATCAGAATTCACTGTTTAGTATGATGCAACAATATGCTGGATCTCTTGGTACTAACGTGTTGTCAGTTATTATTTCGGTGGCTGCACTGAGTGGCGGTAGTGCAGTTTCAAGTACAATGACTGGATCTAGGATCGACTTTGGTATTTTGACGATCTTGGCCGCGGCAATTTTAGTTTCAATAATTTATGTTGAAAGAAAGTATCAAACTAAGAAAAATATCTAAAGACTGCCTCTGGCGGTCTTTTTGTTTGGTCCTTTATTTTTCAATAAGGCCAATACTTTGTTAAAATAGATATGATTAATTTCGTTTTCAATGGGAGAAAATATGACGGAAAAGAAAAAATTACTTTTAATTGATGGGAACAGTGTTTCTTTTAGAGCATTTTTTGCCATGCATAATGTTTTAGATAAATTTATTTCAGGTGATGGCATCCATACAAATGCTGTGTACGCCTTTAATAATATGTTGGAAATTATTTTAAAAGATGAAAAACCAACGCATGCATTGGTTGCTTTTGATGCTGGGAAAACAACTTTTAGAACGGAAATGTTTTCCGACTATAAGGGCACACGTGCCAAAACTCCACCAGAACTAATGGAGCAGTTACCAATAATTCAAGAGTTGTTGAATCTTAGAGGAATCAAAACTTATGATTTAAAGAATTATGAGGCTGATGATATTATCGGAACAATGTCAAAAAAGGCCGAAGAGGACAACATGAATGTCACTGTTATTACTGGTGATCGTGATTTAACTCAATTAACAACTGATAAAGTGACCGTCAAAGTTAATGTCAAAGGTGTTACGGAAACAGAAGCCTACACTCCAGAACATGTTAAAGAAAAGTTAGGAATAACCCCGGCACAAATTATTGATATGAAGGGCCTAATGGGAGATAATTCTGACCACTATCCTGGGGTTGAAAAAGTCGGTGAGAAAACTGCCATTAAACTGTTGACCGAATATAACAGTATGGAAAATCTCTATGAGCACGTTGATGAAATGAAAAAGAGTAAGTTAAAGGAACATTTGATTAACGATAAGAATCAAGCTTTTTTGAGTAAGAAACTTGCCACGATCAACTGCGAAGCTCCGGTTGAACTTGAATTGGGAAAGTTAGAATATCAAGGAGACAATCAAGAACAATTGATCAAATTCTATCAAAAGCTTGGTTTTAACTCATTTTTAGAAAAGATGAATGTTGAACCAGAAGAAACTAAAGAAGCTATGGCCGAGATCAAATATTTAGAATTGAATTCCGATGCTGCAAAGAATATTTTGAATAGTACTGAACCACAAACATTGATCGTTGAGAATTTTGGTGGCAACTATCATATTGATCCGATAATTGGTTTAGCAGTTAAAAGTGGCGACAATTACTATGCTACATCTGACGTTTCAATCTTAGAAAATGAAGATTTGAAACAGTGGATCGAGGATGGAACAAAAGAGAAATATACCTTTGATAATAAGAAAACGATTGCTTTATTGCATCGTTATGGTTGTGATCTTAAAGGTGTCAGTTTTGATTTATTATTGGTTTCTTACCTATTAGATACAAATGATAATAAGTCCGATCTTGGTATCGTTGCACAAAATTATGGTTATAACCTCCCAATGGAAGAAGAGTTTTATGGCAAAGGTGTAAAAAAAGCCGTACCAGAAGATAATCAGGTCCTGATGAACTTTCTTGCACAAAAAGCGCAGATTATTGCAACATTAAAAGATAAAATGTTGTCAGAATTAAAAGATAACGATCAAGATAGTCTCTATGATGAAATTGAATTACCATTGTCAAATGTCTTAGCCGAGATGGAAATCAAGGGTGTTAAAGTTGATGCATCAAGACTAAAAGAAATGGAAAATACTTTTGCTACAAAATTAACTGAGGTTGAACAAAAAATTTATAAGGAATCTGGACAAGAGTTTAATATCAACTCGCCCAAACAACTTGGTGTAGTTTTATTTGAAGACTTGAAGTTGCCAGTTATCAAGAAGACTAAGACTGGTTATTCGACATCAGTCGATGTACTTGAAAAATTGAAAGACAAGTCACCAGTTGTTCAGATGGTTTTGGATTATCGTCAAATATCTAAAATTCAGTCTACTTATGTAATAGGATTACAGAAATTTATTCAACCAGATAATAAAATTCATACAATTTATTTACAAACTCTAACTCAAACCGGTAGATTGTCTTCCATTGAGCCTAATCTGCAAAACATTCCAATCAGAATAGATGAAGGACGTCAGATCAGAAGAGCCTTTGTTCCACAACATCCAGATTGGGAAATGTTTTCTGCGGATTATTCACAAGTTGAGTTGCGTGTTTTGGCTCATATTTCTGGTGACGAACATATGCAAGAAGCCTTTAAGGAAGACTATGATATCCATGCCCATACTGCTATGAGAATATTTGGCCTAGATAGTACTGAAGAAGTTACACCAGACATGCGTCGACAAGCTAAGGCTACAAATTTTGGTATTGTTTATGGGATCAGTGACTATGGTCTATCTCAAAATATTGGCATAACTAGAAAACAAGCGGCTGCTTTTATTGATTCATATTTTGAACAGTATCCTGGTGTTAAGAAGTATATGGATGATATTGTTAAATATGCTCGTGAAAATGGTTATGTTGAAACGATAATGCATCGTCGTCGTTACCTACCGGACATTCATTCAAAGAATTTCAATGTTAGAAACTTTGCCCAAAGAACAGCCATGAATACTCCGATCCAAGGTAGTGCAGCTGATATTATTAAGGTTGCCATGATCAATATGCAAAAGATGCTTGATAAAGAACAATTACAGGCTAATTTATTGTTGCAAGTACATGATGAAATGATTTTTGAAGCACCAAAATCTGAAATACCGATTCTTGAAAAATTAGTTCCAAGTGTTATGGATTCGGCCGTTAAACTTGATGTTCCTTTGAAGGTTGAATCAGCACATGGTAAAACTTGGTATGAAGCAAAATAGTTACTAGAAAATTCGAAGTAGGTGAAATAAATGCCTGAAATGCCAGAGGTAGAGATAGTTAGACGTGGACTCATCAAACAAATTCAGGGTCGTAAGATCACAAACGTAGAGATCCGTTATCAAAATCTTATTACAGGGGATGTAGAACAGTTTATCGACATGGTAACTGGTACAACAATTACTGATATAGGCCGTCGAGCAAAATTTTTATTGATTCATTTGGACAATGGTTATACAATTATTAGTCATCTCCGAATGGAGGGAAAGTACCGTGTTTCCAATGATCCATCTATGATAGATAAACATTCTCATGCAATTTTTAGTTTGGATGATGGTCAAAAACTTATTTATAATGACGTGCGTAAATTTGGTCGAATGCAACTTTGGCGTACCCATGACCTGTCTGTCAATAAGTCGATTCAAAAACTTGGTCCAGAACCTTTATCTGATGAATTTACAGCTGAAAATGTCAAACCAAGGATCATGCGTCATCGAAAAGATATCAAGACAGTATTATTGGATCAGTCAGTGATGAGTGGACTCGGTAATATTTATGTTGATGAAGTTCTTTGGAACGCCAAGATACATCCCGAAACACCAGCTAATCATTTGAATGATGAAGATATCGATAATATTATTAAATATTCCAATATGGAAATGAAAATGGGGATTGAGGCTGGAGGATCAACTGTACGTTCATATTTAGATTCGACTGGACATGCAGGACACATGCAGGATTTTTTGCACGCGTATGGTAAAGAAGGTACGCCGTGTGATCGTTGCGGTACTGAAATTGTAAAAATTAAAGTTGGTGGACGTGGCACGCACTTTTGTCCTAAGTGTCAGGTGATCAAATGAGCAAGATCTATGGATTAACAGGTGGGATTGCCTCTGGAAAAACAACTGTTTTGAATATCTTTATCGAGAACGGTTGTCGGGTATATAATGCTGATGAAATTGCTCGCGAAGTGGTAGAAATTGGAACTCCCGGATTGGCCCAAATTACGGCTAGTTTTGGAGATGATATTTTAATGTCCGACGGTAATTTGAATCGAAAAAAATTGAGTCAAATTGTTTTTAGTGATAAACAAAAATTGGATAAATTGACTGATATAACTGCACCATTGATCAGAAAAAGAATTTTACAAATTGTTGAAAATGTACACACTTTAAAAGATAATTTAATTTATATTTTTGAGATACCACTGTTGTTTGAAACTAATTATCAACCGTATTTTGATGCCACCATAAGTATTTTCGTTAAGTCAGATATTCAATTATCTCGACTTATGAAACGTAACAACATAGATGGGCAAACGGCTAAGAATCAGATTGATTCGCAAATGCCAATGGAAGAAAAAAAGAAATTGGCGAATTTTGTGATTGATAATTCTGGTGACTTGGATGAGTTAAAAAGTGAAATAAAAACGTTATTAAAAAATCTATAATCAAGAAAAGAGGTCTGTCTTATGATCTGTCCACATTGTCATCATGATTCATCAAAGGTTGTCGACAGCCGACCAAGTGATGAAGGACGTGCGATTCGCAGAAGACGTGAATGTGAGTATTGCGGTACTCGTTTTACTACTTTTGAAAGAATCGAAAAAGCACCTTTATTAGTAATTAAAAAGAACGGTAATCGTGAAGAATTCAGTCGAGAGAAACTACTTCGTGGTTTAGTTCGTGCTGCTGAAAAACGACCAGTTACAATGGATCAAATGAATGAGATCGTTGATAAAGTTGAAAATCAAATTAGAGCAACAGGTGAAAATGAAGTACGTTCACAGGTGATCGGTGAGCATGTCATGAAGATATTGGCCGATGTTGATGATGTTACTTATATTCGTTTTGCTAGTGTTTATCGTGAATTTAAAGATATGAATAACTTCATGAAAGAAGTACAAGAAATGATGTCCAATGATAGCCAAAATAAGCGTGATTAAGGATGGATAGTTTGGATAGAGAAAATAATTCTGATATAGAAATCAATCCTTTAACTGGTTATTGGTGTCTGCCTCATGGACAGATCAATGACTATGACCGCCGTATTTTAACGGATCTATATTTACCGCTTTTAGGTACGACCGCTTATAGTGTTTATTTATTACTGTGGGAAAAAGTCCCAAACAAAGAAGTGGTAACTGATCGTAAAAATCACAACGATTTGTTGAGTCTTTTGAATGTTGATTTAAATAAATTTAATGCTGCTAGAGTTAGAGCAGAAGCACTAGGCCTGATCCGAACATTCACCAAAAATGATGATCTGGGTGAATACTGCATTTATCAGTTGTTTGAGCCGCTAACTCCTAAGGAGTTTTTTAAAGATGACTTGATGAGTATTTTTCTATATGAAAAAATTGGACAGATCAATTACAATGAATTGATCAAAAAATACTCTCGATCAGAAGCAATATTAGATCAGTCGACAGAAATAACTAAAGATTTTTTGGAAGTATTTCAACTTAATAATGATGATTTGATCAATACTCCGACGGATGTCAAAAACGCTCAAAGTGAATTCACAAGTGAGTCTGATAAAGGTAAGCCCAAAGTAGATCCTGCAACTATGAATCAATTGGATTGGGAACTGATAGAAGATCGAATCAGTCAGTTATTTAAGATTGAGAAAGATGACCTTTTGAAGAATCAAGAATTGATCATCAATCTGCATCTATTTTATGGAATTGATGAGATAGCTTTGATTGATTTGATCGGAAAAACAGCCAATATTGCTGATAATAAAATCGATCCAGAACGTTTACGAAGATCAGTTCAGGATCGGTTTGAAAAGAATGCCAATATCTCAGTCAAAAACGTGGAAGAGAAGCCCATTGATGCACCAGTGACTAATAATTTGAGTCGAGCAGATAATCTGCTATTAGAACAGGCGAAGTCAATGGTTCCGGCAGACTTTTTAGCAGCTGAAAAACAAAAGAGTGGTGGCTTTACCGGTGCGGCCGAATCGAAAGCTTTACGAGATATGGCCATGAAGACGTATCTTTCTCCAGCTGTTCTGAATATTTTGGTGGATTATATTCTACAAAACTCACCTACATTGTCAGTCGCCTTGATGGAAACTGTCGCCAATGATTGGCAACAAAACGAAGTTAAAACTCCAGAACAGGCTCTGCAAAGATTGCATGACTTCCAAAATAGACCTCGTAATTCACGTCGATACAATAACCGGAATAAAAAGGTGGAGAAGGCGACAGATTGGAGTAAAGTGCAGTCGAATACGCCAACAAATGATAAGAAGGCTCAAATCAAGCGTCAAGAATTGCAGGCAAGAATCAGAAAAATGCGGAATAAGGATAGTTAACTATGGAAAATTTAGGGAAAACAATGTCAGCTTATTTAAGCTCAAAGAATTTAACCGACGATTATCGTAAATTGTTGAATCAAGCTTTGAACGATGTTGATGTGCAGAGATTTTTAAAAGAGAATCAAGAATCGATCAATGAAGATACCATCTCTGTTAGTGCGGCCAGTATTTATGAATTTTACAATCATAAGACTAACCAAAGTGAACTTTCCAAGGGATATTATCCAAAATTGGTGATCAATAATCACAATATTGAAGTTGCCTATGTTCCGAATGCCAAAAAGCGTAGTGAAGCTAAGAAATCAGAATATGAATCTCGCTTTGTTTTGATGGATATGCCAAGTGATATACGTAGAGCTACACTTGATGATTACGATGGTGATGGACGTCAAGAAGCGTTGGCGGATGCTGTAGATTTTATTGAAAATTATAATGGACATAATGGCTTTGTACCCGGTTTGTATCTGGCAGGGGATTTCGGTGTGGGTAAGACCTATCTTTTAGGTGCCATTGCTAACGAGCTATTTAAATCTGATGTTAAAACGACAATCATGCATTTTCCAACTTTTGCGATTGAAATGAAGAATTCTATTGGGCAAAATAACGTTTTGAATCGTGTGAATAAAGTTAAAGATTCGGAAATCTTAATGTTAGATGATATTGGAGCTGACTCAATGTCCAGTTGGATTCGTGATGAAGTTTTGGGTGTTATTCTGCAATATCGTATGCAAGAAAACTTGCCAACATTTTTTTCATCCAATTTTTCAATGAACGAACTCGAAGAACATCTTTCCGTTAATCAACGAGGAGAGCAAGAGCCAGTAAAGGCTAAGCGAATTATGGAACGTGTGAAATACCTTTCACGTGAAGTTATTGTTACAGGACCTAACAAAAGATTTCAGCATTAGGACTTGCAATAACTAAAAATAAATGTTTCAATGTGTTCATGAAAGATAACACTTCGGTTCTAATTCAGGGAGGGTACGATTACTGAAAGCTTACCCATTACTGGAGCTACCACTTTCATATTAAAACTGTATATTTGTAGACGGTAACTTTATAACTAAAGAGAGAAAACTGTTCTTTTGTGTCCAGTTTTAATATGGGTGGAACCGCGTAGAAATGCGTCCCTGAAGTATATATGCAAATTTTTGTATGCATACTTCAGAGACGCATTTTTTTATGTGTTGTCAAAAACTTAGGAGGAAACAAGATATGTCAAAAATCAAACTGCGATTCCCAGACGATTCTGTTAAGGAGTTCGATCAAGGCACTACAGTCTTAGAAGTTGCTAAGTCAATTAGCACATCTCTAGGAAAAAAGGCCGTTGCAGGTAAAGTTAGCGGTATTCTAGTTGATATCGATAGTCCTATCAAGCAAGATGGTAAAATCGAAATTTTGTCACAAGATGACAATAAGGATTCATTGATCACTTTGAGAAACACTGCCAGTTTAGTATTTGGCGCTGCTGCTAAAGAAATTAAAAAAGACTTACACTTTGGTGAAAAACAAAGTAACGACGACGGTTTCTATGTAGATACTGATGACAAAGATGGCCAAATCAGTGTTGATGAACTTGAAAACATTGAAAAAGCTATGGAAAAAATCATCAAGAAGAATGACAAGATTGAACGTACATTGATGGACAAATCAGAACTTGTAGAAATGTTCAAAGATGATCCATACAAGTCATCATTGATCAGCGCTATCGAAGCTGTTCAAATTCCAGTTTACAAATTAGACAACTTTGTTGACTTTGGCTATTCAGCAGTTCTTCCTAGTTTAAGTGGTTTGAAACACTTCAAGCTTCTATCGGTTGCCGGTGCATATTGGCAAGGTAAATCAAGTAATCCAATGCTTCAAAGAATTTATGGTACATCATTCTTCAAACAAGATGATCTTGATGCAGATATGAAGCGTCGTGCAGAAATCAAAGAGCGTGATCACAGAACATTAGGCCGTGACCTTGACTTGTTCTTCGTTGATCCAGAAGTTGGTGCCGGACTTCCATACTGGATGCCAAATGGTGCTACTATCCGTCGTGTTATCGAAAGATACATTATTGATAAGGAAGTTGCCTGGGGTTACCAACACGTTTACACACCTATCCTTATGAACCTAAATGCTTATAAGACTTCAGGTCACTGGCAACACTACCGTGAAGACATGTTCCCACCAATGGATATGGGAGATGGCGAGATGCTTGAACTTCGTCCTATGAACTGTCCTTCACATATTCAAATTTACAAACATCACATTCGTTCATACCGTGAATTACCAGTTCGTATCGCTGAATTAGGTATGATGCACAGATATGAAAAATCAGGTGCTTTAAGTGGTTTACAACGTGTTCGTGAAATGACTTTAAACGATGGTCACACATTTGTTGCTCTTGATCAAATTCAAGAAGAATTCAAACGTACACTACAATTAATGGTAGAAGTCTATAAGGACTTTGATATTACAGATTACTCATTCCGTCTAAGCTATAGAGATCCTGCTAATACAGAAAAATACTTTGATGATGACGAAATGTGGAACAGATCACAATCAATGCTTAAGGGCGCTATGGATGACCTTGGATTGGATTACTACGAAGCAGAAGGTGAAGCTGCTTTCTACGGTCCAAAACTAGATGTTCAAACAAAGACAGCCCTAGGTAATGACGAAACATTATCAACTATCCAACTTGACTTTATGCAACCAGAACAATTCAAGTTGACATATGTTGGTTCAGATGGTGAAGAACACAGACCAGTTATGATTCACCGTGGTATCGTTTCTACAATGGAAAGATTTATTGCTTACTTGATCGAAATGTACAAGGGTGCCTTCCCAACATGGTTAGCTCCTATGCAAGTTAAGATCATTCCTGTTAACCAAAAGCTTCATGGTGAATATGCTAAGAATCTTCTTTCAGAATTACGTGCTAAGAATATTCGTGCTGAAATTGATGATCGTGACGAAAAGATGAACTATAAGATTCGTGATGCTCAAACAATGAAGGTTCCATATACAGCTGTTGTTGGTGATCAAGAAATGGCTGACGCAACTGTTTCAGTTAGAAAATATGGTGAGGACAATTCTAATTCAGAGAATGTTGCCATGTTTGTAGGTAGTGTTGAAGCTGATATTAATAACTTTAGTCGTAGAAACGGCTAAAAAGTATCACAATTGGTTGACAGTTTATTAATAAGATAGTATTATTAATAACTGTTGAGATTAAGCAGAAGCGCCCGCTTCTCACCTATGCGTTTGCCTCTAGGTTATAATACGATTGTATAAATAATGGTGGGCGTTGTATGCGCCCACTTTTTTTGTGGGTCCAAATAATTATGGAGGTGGCTACTCATAGCAAGAGATCTATTAATAAACGATCAAATACATGCAAAAGAAGTTAGATTAATTTCTGAAACTGGAGATCAAGTTGGGGTTAAACCAAGAGCAGAAGCACAACGTTTGGCTGATGCAGCTAGCATGGACTTAGTACTTATGTCCCCTGGCGCAAACCCACCCGTAGCTAGAATTATGGACTACGGTAAATATAAATTTGAACTTCAAAAGAAAAATCGTGAAGCACGTAAAAAACAAAAAACCGTTAGTTTAAAAGAAGTACGACTAAGTCCTACTATTGAAGATAACGACTTTAATACAAAACTTAATAACGCTCGTAAATTCTTATCTAAGGGTGATAAGGTCAAAGTTTCTCTTCGCTTTAAGGGTAGGGCCATTACTCATAAAGAGATAGGTAAGGAAGTTTTGGACCGTGTCGCTGAACAGACCAAGGATATTGCAAACGTAACTACAAGGCCTAAGATGGACGGTCGTAACATGTTCTTAATGCTTGATCCAATTAGTTCAAAAGATAATAAGAAAAAATAGTGGAGGGACTTTCAATGCCTAAACAAAAAACACACCGCGCATCAGCAAAAAGATTTAAGAAAACTGCTAATGGTGGCTGGAAGAGAAGTCATGCTTATACAAGTCACCGTTTCCACGGTAAGACAAAGAAGCAACGTCGTCAATTGGCTAAGCCAGGCATGGTAGATGCAAGTGATATGAAGCGTATCAAGCAAATGCTCGCTACATACTAATTAATTTTTGATAATTTAAAGGAGGAGTCATTATGCCACGTGTAAAAGGTGGAACAGTAACTCGCAAACGTCGTAAAAAGGTATTAAAATTAGCTAAGGGATATCGTGGATCAAAACATATCACTTTTAAAGCAGCACATACACAAATCATGGTTTCATACCGTTATGCATTCCGTGATCGTCGTCAAAGAAAACGTGATTTCCGTAAGTTATGGATTGCTAGAATCAATGCTGCTGCAAGATTGAATGAAATCAGTTACAGCAAAATGATGCATGGTTTGAAGTTAGCAAATGTTGACATCAACCGTAAGATGCTGGCACAAATTGCTATTGAAGATCCAAAGGCATTTACAAGTTTAGTAGATACAGCTAAGAAAGCTTTAGCTTAATGATGAAAACGTAATTTGGACATTCCAAATTACGTTTTTTTACTAAGGATAGAGGATTGAAAATGTTTAAACCATATATTATGCTCAATAAAATTACTGATATTGATGCTCAAGGACTAAAGAAATTGGGTGTTACAACAATAATGACTGATCTTGATAACACTTTGTTACCATGGGATAGTAACGAATACAATTTGTCGCTACGAAAATGGCTTAATCAAATGAATCGTGCAGATGTCGAGGTAATGGTGGTTTCAAATAACAGTTATGAACGTGTAGAGAAGGCCGTTTTAGATCTACCAGTAAGTATTGTTGCCAGAGCCGTTAAACCATTACCATTTGTAATTATGAAACATTTGCATGAGATGAAGATCGATCCGCAAAGTGTTTTATTTGTTGGTGATCAAGTTATGACAGATGTTTTAGCTGGTAATATGTCAGGTCTAAAAACAGTCTTAGTAAAACCATTGGTTGATACTGATGCTAAAAAAACTCGTGTGAATAGATTTTTTGAACGTCCTCTTTTAAAATTTATGCAGAGTCATGATTCAAATTTAAATTGGAAGGATTCATTAAATGACAGAGACTAGTGAAAAAATGTATTGTATTGGCTGTGGGGCTGAACTTCAAACCGAAGATAAAACAAAACCCGGCTATGTACAAAATTCTACCTTGAAAAAATATCAAGAAGATGATTCACGGGAACTCTTTTGCAAGAGGTGCTTTAGATTAAGAAATTACAACGAGATAACTGATGTTGATATCAGTGACGATGATTTCTTGAAACTATTAGATTCCATCGCCCAAAAAGATGGATTGATCGTTAATGTAATTGATATTTTTGACTATGAAGGTAGTGTGATCCCTGGATTACAACGTTTTGTCGGAGATAAAGATATTTTAGTAGTAGGGAATAAAGTCGACCTATTGCCAAAATCAGTTAACCAAAATCGTCTTTTGAACTGGTTACAACAAAAGAGTAAAGAGAATGGTATCAAATCGGTTAACCAAGTTATGGTATCAGCCGAAAAAGGTACAAATATAGATAAATTGATGAGATTGATCGAAAAATACCGTAATGGTAAGGACGTATATGTCGTAGGAACGACTAATACTGGTAAATCAACATTAATCAATAAAATTATCAGTCAAAACTCTGATGTTAAGGATTTGATAACAACTTCAAGATTTCCCGGAACTACTTTGGATAGAATTGATATTCCATTGGATGACGGAAAGAGCCTGATCGATACACCAGGAATTATCCACAAATATCAATTAGCTCATTTCTTGAATGATGAAGATCTTAAAACAGTTACACCTAAAAAACCGCTTAGACCAGCAACTTTCCAATTAAGAGATGGACAAACTATCTTTGTTGCAGGATTGGCTAGATTTGATTTTCTTGATGAGAAAACAAACGTTGTCTTTTATGTAAATCAAAACTTACTTTTACATAGAACAAAGACAATTAACGCTGAAGAATTTTATCAGAAACATTTGGGTGAAATGTTGACACCACCATCTGATGTTGAAGAATTTCCAACTTTGAAAAAAGAAGAATTCATAGCACATGATAGATCAGATATTGTTATCTACGGTTTAGGCTGGGTCACAATTCCTGCTGGTAGCAAAGTTAGAGTATATGTTCCGGATGGCGTGAGCGTTTCTATTCGCGATGCTATCATTTAATTGTTAAACTGGAGATAAGGAAAAAATTAATGATAATAAAAGGTAAGAAGAATCGCTATTTGAGAAGTCAGGCTGCTACTATGAAGCCATTGATCCAAGTTGGACATGAAGGAATCAGTGAGAATCTTTTAAATCAACTTGAATTGTTGATCAATAAAAATGAGTTAATCAAAGTATCATTACTTCAAAATACTATGGTTGAACCAAGTGATCTAGTTGAAGCATTGGCAGAATTTGACGAAAAAATCGTTCATATTCAAACAATTGGTTCAAAGATGGTCTTTTATAAGAAAGCACCTAAAATCAAATATCGTAAGTATTCGAACGAATTAGAAAATATTCAGTAATAAGTGATGAAAAATGAACACACAACAACAAATATTAACTAAAGTAAAACCACAATTTCAAACAAATCATAAAAAACGGCATGTCGGTATTTTGGGTGGAACTTTCAACCCAATTCACTTAGGACATTTAGTTATAGCTGATCAAGTTTCTGAACAGCTTTGTTTAAACAAAATTTTATTTTTACCAGATAAAATTCCACCACATCGTGGTGTTAAAAAACAGAGTCCCATTGATAGCAGCGATCGAATCAAGATGGTCAAGCTAGCGATTGAAGATAATATTCATTTCGATTTGGATCTAACAGATGTAAATCGCGGTGGAATCAGTTATACATATGAAACGATCAAATTACTCAAGGAATATAACCCGGATACTGAATACTATTTCATTATCGGTGGGGATATGGTCGAGAATTTGTCGAAGTGGGCCCATATTGATGAGCTAGTTAACATGGTTCATTTTGTCGGGGTCTGTCGAAAGGGCTTTGAGAAGAAGTCAAAATATCCTATACTTTGGGTAAATACTCCGGAATTAGAAATCAGTTCCAGTATGATTCGTCAACATGTTAAAAAAGGACAGTCAATTAAGTACCTTGTTCCTAAAAAAGTTGAGGAGTATATAAAAGATAGGAGGTTGTATCTTGACTAAGTTCAATTATGAAAATGTTAAACTTGATCTTGATCGTGATAAATTGATTAATCGTATGAAAACACAATTGAGTGACTTTCGATTTAATCATTGTTTGCGAGTAGAAAAAACCAGCCGAGGTTTGGCTGCAGAATATAAGATCGATGTTGATAGGGCCGGATTAGCAGGTCTTTTACATGATTACGCTAAGGAACGCTCTGATGAAGAATTTATAGAAGTTATTAAATCTAAACATCTTGATAAGAATTTACTGAATTATGGAAATGCCATTTGGCATGGAATTGTCGGTGCTGAAATTATCAAAGATGAGTTAGGTATTTATGATGAGGATGTTTTAAATGCCGTTCGTCGTCATACTGTTGGATCGACAAACATGACGGGAGTCGATAAGTGTGTCTTTGTGGCAGACTTTATTGAGCCGGAAAGAGATTTTCCAGGTATTGATAAGGCCCGCAAATATGCTGAAAAATCTATAGATGCCGCTGTGGCTTTTGAACTAAAACACTCAGTAGCATACTTGGTAAAGAAAAATCGCGTAATCTATCCTACAACCTTTGATAGTTACAATTATTGGATAGCTAAAGGAGAACTTTAATTGAATTCAAAAGAAATGATGGAAATTGCTGTTAAAGCAGCAGATAGTAAACATGCTAATGATATTAGTGTGTTAAATATTAGTGAAGTAAGTATTATGGCTGATTACTTTGTAATTATGGACGCAAGCTCACAACGTCAAGTAGACGCTATTGTTCAAGCCATTTTAGATGAGATGGGTAAAAACGACGTTGAAGTAGGTCATGTTGAAGGTAAACGTGATTCTAAGTGGATCTTGATCGATTTACACGACATCGTTATTCATGTCTTTGTTTCTGAAGAACGTGATTTCTACAATTTAGAAAAACTTTGGTCAGATGCTCCAAGTGTTGATATTTCAAACTTGGTAACTGAATAATGATTTATAATTCATTTGCACGTGTGTATAGTGAATTGATGGATGATTCACTATATGCTAGGTGGGCTGACTACGTTCAAAAACAAGCTCCAGAAGCAAAAAGTTTGTTAGATGTAGCCTGTGGTACAGGAGATCTTACTATCGAGTTGGCTGGTAATTATCAGGTTACTGGAACAGATCTATCGGAAGAAATGCTCAAAATTGCCGAAGAAAAAGCAACGACTAATAATGTTGATATTCCTTTTATTCAAAGTAATATGATGGATCTATATGATTTCAAAAAATATGATGTCATAACATGTTTTGATGATTCAATCTGTTATTTGAATGGGGAAGAAGAATTAGAAGTCGCATTTAATCAAACCTTTGAACATTTAAATGAAGGTGGATTTTATTTGTTCGATGCTCATTCTTTATACCAAATGGACGAAGTATTTCCGGGTTATATGTTCAACCATAAGAGTGGAGATTCAGCATTTATGTGGAGTAGTTTTGAGGGTGAATATCCTCATAGTATCGAGCATGAATTGACATTCTTTGATTGGAATGAAAAAATCGGTGGATATTCGGTTAATACTGAAATTCATCATGAGAGAACCTATCCAATTGAAACTTTTGTCGATATTTTAAAAGAGACAGGGTTCAAAAATATCTCGATTAGTGCCGATTTTGGCAAGTCAGATGTTTTAAAGGATTCAAATCGCTGGTTTTTCTCTGCTCAGAAATAGAGGTTAATATGCAAAAAATCTACGGATTTGTCGCTGAATTTAATCCATTTCACAATGGACATAAGTTATTTATAGATGAAATAAAACAAAAATTTCACCCCGATGTTTTAATTGCCGTCATGTCTGGCAATTATGTACAACGAGGTGATTTTGCCATTCTCGATAAATGGCAGAGGGCTAGAATTGCCGTTGAAAATGGAGTCGATTTAGTTGTCGAATTGCCATTCGCTTATGCGGTTGAGCCAGCCGATTTATTTGCTAAAGGTGCGGTTATGCTACTTGATAGGCTGAAAGTAAATAACCTAGTGTTTGGTACTGAAACTGATCTAAATTTTGAATCAGTGGCAAGCCAGATGCTAAAGCTTAATATGGATTTTAGGCAAGATTATCAAAATAACTACGCGACAAACCTGACTGAATTTTATAAACAGTCCGGTGTTGATGTGTTGGGATATCCTAATCAACTTTTGGGAATAAATTACGTCCAACAGGTTTTAAAAAATGCCTATTCTATGAAAATAAATACAATAATTCGTCAAGGATCGATTAGTGCAACTAAAATCAGACAAAATTTTCATGACGGAATTCAAATCGGAGATTTAGTACCTGAGAGTTCATTGTCGGCTTTGAAAAATGATAAAATTATCTCGTGGGATGATTCATTTCCTTATTTAAAGTATCGAATATTGAGTGAATCTTCTCCTGAATTGCATAGAGTTTATCAGATGGTCGAAGGGCTGGAAAATAAATTCAAAAAAGAAATTTCACATGATAGCTTCTCTGAATTTTTAGATAGCGTGAAATCAAAACGGTATACTAGGTCGCGTTTACGAAGACTGGCTCTGTACACTTTGATGAATGTTTATGGAAAAGAGATCAGTGCAGTTTATGAGGAACCTTATTTAAGGGTTCTTGGTTTTGATCAAATTGGTCAAAATTACTTAAATGAACTTAGGAAAGATTCTGAGTTTATTGTTAGAGTGGGTAAAAATGAGCGTAATACTTTGAGCTTGGATCTAAAAGCTGATAGTATTAGAAAGCTAATAGATAGTAGAGAACAAAATTTTGGAAAAATTCCTTTTATGGAGGGAAAAGATTAATGCTTAATTGGAACGTTTCAGATATTCGAAAGTACAAAGACAAGCCATTTGCTTTTAAAGAGGAAATCGATCTGGAAACAGAATTAAAGAATCGTTCAAAAGATATTTTGAAGGTCGATAAAGTAAATGTTGATGGTCAATTGTTTAATGACAATGGTTTAGTTATCTCAGATATCAAAGTGACAACTGAGGTTACTTTGCCATCAACTAGAAGTCTCGAGGAAGTTTCAGTACCGCTAAACTTTCGAATTAATGAGGCTTATAACATCGATAATATTGATACAGAAGAATTTGAAGAGAATACGATTATTATTCCGATCGACGAAGAAGATCCTGTAATTGATGTATATGAATCGGTCTTAGATAATATTTTGTTAGATATTCCGACACAAGTTTTGACTGAGAAAGAACGCAGTGAAAATATTATGCCATCAGGCAGTAATTGGGCTGTTATTTCCGAAGAGGAATACGACAAGCAAAAAGAAGAGGATAAGCAAGTAAATCCTGAATTTGCTAAACTTAAAAATTTATTTAAAGATAATAACGAAGAGGAGTAGTTTTTTTATACTCCTTTTTTGTTTTTTTGTTACTATTAAATATGTAAGTAATTACAAGTCGGAGGTATTAGTATGTCAAAACCACAAATTGGTGTTATTGGAATGGCTGTTATGGGTAAGAATTTAGCCCTTAATATTGAAAGCCGTGGATATGAGGTTGCTATTTTCAACAGAACTGGCTCAAAGACCGAAAATGTTGTTAAAGAACATCCTGATAAAAAATTGGTACCAAGCTATACAATTGAGGATTTTGTTGCTTCATTGGAGAAACCACGTCGTATTTTGATGATGGTCAAAGCTGGTGCTGGTACAGATGCTGTTATCAAAGAATTGATCCCATTACTTGATAAGGGTGATGTTTTGATCGATGGTGGTAACACGTTCTTTGAAGATACTATTAAGAGAAGTGAATTATTGGATAAATCCGGTATCAACTTCATCGGAATGGGAGTTTCTGGTGGTGAATTAGGTGCTCTTGAAGGACCTTCATTGATGCCGGGTGGCCAAAAAGAGGCCTATGATCTAGTTGCTCCTATCTTGAAGCAAATCTCTGCTAAGGCAGATGAAGACGGTGCTCCATGTGTTTCATATATTGGACCAAATGGTGCTGGTCACTATGTAAAGATGGTACATAATGGTATCGAATATGGTGATATGGAATTGATCTCTGAAAGTTACAACTTGTTGACACACTTATTTAACAACGATTTAAACAAAGTTGCCGATGTCTTCAAAGACTGGAATAAGGGTGAACTTTCAAGTTACTTGATCGAGATCACAGCTGAGATCCTAACAAGAAAAGATGATGAAGGTAGTGATGACTTTATCGTAAATAAGATCATGGATAAAGCTGGTAACAAGGGTACTGGTAAGTGGAGTTCACAAAGTGCGCTTGAACTTGGTGTACCTCAATCACTTATTACTTCAGCCGTTTACTCACGTTACATTTCTGCTTATAAAGATGAACGTGTTAAGGCAAGCAAAGTTCTTGCTGCACCGGCAAACAAACCAGAAGTAAATATTGATGAATTTGTTGAAAAGATCCGTAAGGCTTTGTACTTCAGTAAAATTATGAGTTATGCTCAAGGATTTGCTCAAATGAAGGCTGCCTCAGATCACTATGATTGGAACTTACAATATGGTGAAATTGCCCAAATATGGCGTGCTGGATGTATCATCCGTGCACAATTCTTACAAAAGATCACTGACGCATATGATAAAGATGCTGATCTTGATAACTTATTGTTAGATAATTACTTCAAAGATATCGTTGAAAAGTATCAAGCTGCCGTTCGTGACGTTGTTAGTTACGCCGTTCAAGCAGGAATCCCTGTTTCAGGATTCATGTCAGCTGTTTCTTACTATGATCAATATCGTTCAGAAGTATTGCCAGCTAACTTAGTACAAGCTCAAAGAGATTACTTTGGTGCTCATACTTATGAGAGAAACGACAAACCAGGTATTTTCCATTACACATGGTACAAAGAACAATAGAGACTAATTTTAACCTCAGATAATCTTAATTATCTGAGGTTTTTTTTTACTTTCTAAATTTTTGTGAAAGAATAAAAATAAAAACTTGCCTTCTTTTAATATTTGCTATATGTTAAAATCATTAATGCATGTCCATAGACGGGCAATACAAATAAAAATGATTAAGTTATGATTAAAAATTATTTAATATATAGGAGAATAAGATGGCTAAGATACTTGTTATTGAAGATGAAGAAAATATGGCCAAATTCGTTCAACTTGAGTTACAACATGAAAATTATGAGGTAACCGTAGAACGAGATGGTCGTACTGGTTTAGCAGCTGCGTTGAATGAAGAGTGGGATTTGATATTGCTTGATTTAATGTTGCCGGAATTAAACGGAATTGAAGTATGTCGTCGTGTCAGACAAGAAAAGAACACACCAGTTATTATGATGACTGCTCGTGATTCTATTATTGATCGTGTTTCAGGACTTGATCATGGTGCCGATGATTACATAGTCAAACCATTTGCGATTGAGGAGCTACTTGCAAGAATTCGTGCTTTGCTTAGAAGAATCGATTTAGATATTGACGTTACAAGAAATAACGATCAAGTTTTGAAGTACAAGAACTTAGTTATCGATAAAACTACTCAAACATTGAAACGTAATGGTGAAGTGATCGACCTTACTAGACGTGAATATGATCTCTTGAGTGCTTTGATGGAAAACGTAGGCACAGTTTTGAGTCGTGATGACTTATTAGAACGTGTCTGGGGTTCTGGCTCAAGTACTGAAACAAACGTCGTTGACGTTTATATTAAGTACCTTAGAAACAAGATCGATCGTGGTGGTGCACCTAGTTATATCTCAACAGTTCGTGGTAAAGGATATGTGATGAGACGATGAGAATTTCAATCAAATTCAAATGGACGTCGTTAATATCTTTAGTTATTTTGGCAGCTTACGTAGTTGTTGCTGTCATCGCTTCAAAAACAGTTGATGGTATAGCTACTGCCAATGAGATCCAAGCCTTTAATCTTAAATTAATCATCGGTGGGGTAGTGATATTCCTTATTGGTGTATTGATAAGTTATTTAGCAGTTAATCAAGTTTTAAATAATTTGAAGGTTATTAGTCGTACGATCGATGATTTGAATAAAAAACCCGATTCTGATTCCAGAATCAAACTTCGTAAACGTGATGATGAAATTTATGATTTAACTATCAATATCAATAAGATGTTGGACCGCATGCAAGCCTATACAAATCAGCAAAAAGAGTTCGTTGAGGATGTTTCACATGAATTAAGAACTCCAGTTGCCGTTTTGGAAGGGCATTTGAATATGTTGCAACGCTGGGGTAAAGATGACCCTGAGGTCTTAAATGATTCGATCAATTCTTCATTGCAAGAATTGAAACGGATGCAGTCATTGATTCAAGAAATGCTTGATTTAACTCGTGTTGAACAGATCGATAGCGACTATCTTAAACAAACAACAGAGGTTAAGCCATTATTTACTCAAGTTTATAATGACTTCAAGATGTTGCATCCTGATTTTGTGATCAACTTTGATGACGATATCAGAGAAGGCAGTTTAGTTCAGATATATCGTAATCATTTGGAACAAGTTTTGGTTATCCTTTTGGATAATGCCTTCAAGTATTCGGCTGATCGAAAAGAAATCAGTTTGTCAGCTTCAACTAACTCCGCACTGTTGGAAGTGGTTGTCCAAGATTATGGTCTAGGAATCGCTAAAAATGACCTTAAACGAGTTTTTAATAGATTCTATAGAGTTGACAAGGCTCGTTCAAGAAAACGTGGTGGGAACGGTCTAGGGCTTTCAATTGCCAAAAGATTGATCGAAATCTATCATGGTAGTTTGGAAGTTGAAAGTGTTGTCGGTTCTGGAACAGTTTTTAAGATCGAATTACCGATCGTAACGATTGAACCGGATGACGGTGATGACAAACCCAAAAAAGATAATAAGAAAAAGGACTAAACAATAGCCGATGAGAAATTTAATTCTCACCGGCTATTTATTTAGTCTTCAAATTTGAAAAATGAAGAAGTATTTTTGTAGATATGTTTAGCAGTTTCTGAATCGTTCATCGTATAAATATGGATGCCAGAAACGTCATTTGTTACTAGATCTACAATTTGATCAATTGCATAAGCCAAACCAGCATCTCGTAGAGCAATTGGATTGTCCTTGTATTTATCTAAAATAGATAAAAATTTCTTAGGTAAATGTGCAGCACAATTCTCTAACACGTGCAGTGCTTGTTTACGATTTATGATCGGCATAATACCAGCTAGGATTGGCACATTGATATTGGCAATAGAACATTCCTCTTGGAATCTATAAAATTGCTCGTTGTCATAAAAAAGTTGTGTTATCAATTGATCACAACCTGCATCGACTTTCTCTTTTAGATGTTTGATGTCATCAATTCGATTTGTTGATTCTGGATGTACTTCCGGATAGCATGCACCGCTAACCTCAAAATTAGGTTTTTGCGATTTGATAAATCTAGTCAGATCACTGGCATATTTGAAATCAGTTTCAGGTGCATGATCATCGACGATATCACCACGCAATGCCAACACTTGATTGATATTGAGTTCTTCTAGTTCATTAAGTATCCGGCTGACTTGTTCTTTATTAACATAGGCAGCAGGCATATGAACCATTGCCGGTAAATTTAGTTCGTTGTGAACATGTTTTGCCAATTTGATAGTATTTTTTTCATAATCCACATTATGATTACTGCAAGTTACGCTGATGAAACTAGGATGAAGTTCTTTTAGGTCATCTAAAGTTTTGGTCAGTTTATCAACGCCTACTTTAGAATTAGGAGGAAAGACTTCAAATGATAAAGTGGAGTCAATAGTCGTTTCAGCCATATTAAAGCTCCTTTCGTACATCCTTAGCTGCAGTAGTCAAATTTTCGACACTGGCCTTAGCTTCGGTAATTCCACGTGTTTTCAATCCACAGTCGGGATTGATCCAAACTTTTTCTTTAGGTACTTTTGAAAGGATAGCGTGGATAGTATTAGTGATTTCATCAACAGAAGGTATACGAGGTGAGTGAATATCATAAACACCAGGGCCGACTTGTAACTTGAAATGTTGTTTTTGTAATTCATCAAGGATTTCCAGATTAGAACGTGAAGCCTCAAAGGAAATCACATCGGCATCCATACTCTCGATAGCGGGGATGATATCGGTAAATTCACTGTAGCACATGTGTGTGTGTATCTGAGTTTCAGGTTTTACTTGACTGTGGACCAATCTAAATGCGGGAATGGCCCAATCGAGATATTCTGAATACCAATCGGTTTTTCTCAATGGCAATTTTTCGCGAAGTGCCGCTTCATCAATTTGAATAATCTTAATACCGTTTGCTTCAAGATCAAGCACCTCTTCTTGAATTGCTAAAGCAATTTGCAAAGTGGATTCTTTAATAGAAATATCTTCACGAGGGAATGACCAATTCAAAATAGTAACTGGACCCGTCAGCATTCCCTTAACAATCTTTTTGGTCTTACTCTGAGCGTATTTTGACCATTTAACAGTGATAGGTCTAGTTCTAGCTACGTCACCCCAAATGATTGGAGGCTTAACCCCACGAGTACCGTATGACTGTACCCAGCCATTTTTACTAAATAAATATCCACTGAGATTTTGACCAAAATATTCCACCATGTCGTTACGTTCAAATTCACCGTGAACTAGAATATCCAAACCAATATCTTCTTGCCATTTTAACCATTCATCAATATGCCCTGCAATAAATTTGTCGTATTCATCCTGAGAAATTTCATGGTGTCTAAATTTGGAACGAGTTTTTTTAACTTCTCTAGTCTGAGGAAATGACCCAATAGTTGTTGTTGGTAGGAGTGGTAGGTTAAATTCTTCTTTTTGGATTTGAGCACGTTTCTCAAGAGAGGGTTTTCTTGTAAATGAATCCACATTGAGATTCTTGATTCTTTCAGCAACTTTTATATTTGGAATCACACGATCTTTTTCAAATAAAGCGATATTTTGTGCTTCGGCTACGGTATCTTGACCAGATAGAATAGCTTGAATTTCAACTAATTCAGATAATTTTTCTTTAGCAAAGGCGAAATGATTCTTTATTTCATCAGAAAATTCCTCGTTTTCAATGGTGAATGGTACGTGTAAAAGAGAGCAAGATGTTGATAAGACAATGTTTTTGACACTCAAACTCTGGATTAATTCCAAAGAATGTTGATAGTGATTACGCCAGATATTTTTACCATTAACAATGCCGGCAAAAAGTATTTTGTCATCAGGAAAGCCAGATTGAACAAGTTCTTTAGTTTTACGTCCTTCGATAAAGTCAAGACCGATACCTTCAACTGGTAACTCGATCAGATCATTATAGACATCACGTACGTCACCAAAATAAGTTTGGATCAGGATTTTTAGGCCAAATTTACTTTTTAGTAATTTTTTATAAATTTGTTTGAATAATTGTTTGTCGTTACCGACAACGTCTTTTACTAATTCAGGTTCGTCTAGTTGGATCCATTCAGCACCTTCGGCGGCCAGTTTTTCAAATACTTCTTGATATGCAGAAATAAGATCATCAACAAAATCTTCTCTATTTGTATCGTGAAATTCACTCAAACTGAGCAATGTGAAAGGTCCTACGATGACTGGACGTGTCTTAATTCCAATTTTTTTTGCTTCATCGAATTCATCAAAAATTTTGGTATCAGTTAATTTGATGTCAGTTGTTTTAGAGAATTGTGGAACCAAATAATGATAGTTGGTATTGAACCATTTCTTCATGGGGAGGGCTTTAATGTCGCCTTTTTCACCTTGGTAACCACGAGCTAAAGCAAAATAGCGGTCTAGTTGTGATAACTTTAAATTTTTATTTGCCTCAGGAATGATATTAAAGAGAAAGGCAGTATCTAAAGTTGTGTCAAAGAATGAAAAATCATTGCTGGGTATAGTGTCGATACCAGCGTCCTTGATCAGCCGCCAATGCTTTAATCGCAATTCTTTAGCGAAGTCTTTTAGCTCCTGTTCTGAGATTTCCTTACGGAAGTACTTTTCTGTTTTAAACTTTAATTCACGTTTTTCACCGATACGTGGAAAACCAATAATTGATGTTGTCATATGAAAGCCCCCTTGTTATTGGTATATACACTATCATCGTTAGATTAAATTAGATAACTGAAAAAAACAATCAGTCATTATAGTTTAAAACTATAACCTGGCATATACTTATAAAAACAGGAGGGTAAATATGCGAATTCAACAGTTGGAATATTTAGAAACGATCGTCAAAATGGGGTCGATCAATGAGGTGGCTAAGAAGTTATATTTAACGCAACCGAGTTTATCGAATGCCATCAAAGAGCTTGAAAAAGAAATGGGAATTAAAATTCTAAAACGTAGTAAACTCGGCGTTTCTCTGACAAATGAGGGACGTGAGTTTATGATTTATTCTCGTCAAGTTTTGGATCAAGTCCAACTGCTGGAAGGCAGATATCAAAAACAAGTTGTCAGAAAACAAGCATTTTCTGTATCGGCTCAACATTATGCATTTGTAGTTCATGCATTTGTGCAATTGATCAAAACTGTTGATGCTGAGGAATATCAATTTACTCTTCGAGAAACCGAAACTGAAAATATTTTAAGTGATTTGACCAACTTCAAAAGTGAAATCGGTATTCTGTATTTAAATCACTTTAACGAACGAGTCATGGAAAAATTGTTCAAGGAAAAAGATTTAGTATTTACTCCCTTATTTAAGGCACTGCCACATGTTTTCGTTGGTCGTCAAAATCCCTTAACTAAGAAAACTAAAGTAAGTTTGGATGATCTAGTCAATTATCCTTACTTATCCTATGAGCAGGGGGAGAATAATTCGTTTTATTTTTCAGAGGAAATATTGAGTACATTAGATCATAAAAAGAGTATCAAAGTCAGTGATCGAGCTACTATCTTTAATCTAATGGTCGGTTTAAATGGTTATACAATTAGTTCAGGAATCATTAGTAGTGCGTTAAATGATGACAAAATAGTGGCGATTCCACTTGATGTCGATGATTCAATGACATTGGGATGGCTTAAACCTAGACAACTTAAATTAAGTCCGATTGCTGAAACATATTTGGAGATGTTGAAGCAGCATATTAAAGGGTATGGATTTGAGATTATTCAGTAGGATGTGTTTCCTCTTGTAAGAACGAAGTATACTTATGATTGAACGCTAAAATTCGTTCATTTTACAAATTGCCGGTCTAACGGAATTTTAAACATTGGAGAAATTAATTCTTACAAAATATAAATTTCTTTAGTCGATTTAGATTGGAGTATAAATTCAGAATTTTATTATATGTTTAGAACTAAAAACACTCTCTAGATATGCAATATGAGCATATTCAGAGAGTGTTATTTAATTATATTAAAAGCAATTTAGCAGAATAAAAAAATAGACCCATACCATCCTAGGTATAGGTCCGAGACTACATTATAGTAAATCTTTGGAATGTATAATGCAATCACATATGCAGGTAGGCTACCTGCACAAATAAGAATACACTTTTTGAACTAAAATAGCTAACTATTTTTTATCAATATTTTGTTTACCCTTATTTAACTCACGTAACTTCGTATGTTCATCCTTAGGAGCATCAGAACTTTCATTGCCTTCAACAGGTTTAGTTGAACTACTTGTTGAATCATTGATGATTTTTGCAATGATTTCTTCACTAACAACAACTTCAATAGGATGTTCTTTAAGATATTCGTCAGTTTCACGTCTAACTTTAGGAACCATGACGTAATTAGTTAATGCTTGTTGGATCAGGATAACAACACCACCGACTAGGAAGTATAGAGCCAGCGCAGCGGAAGCATACATTGAGATGAAGAATGTAAACATTGGGTTCATGAACAACATCATTTGCATTTGTTTTCTTTGTTCTTGTGGGACAATCTGTAATGACATCCAACTTTGGATAACGTAGAAAACAGTGGCGATGATTGCGATGACAAAACTTGGTTTACCAAGTGGAATTGTCAAGAATACAGCTGAACCAATTTGTTTGGAATATTGTACGGCTTGATAAATGGCAATCAGAATTGGCATTTGAAGCAATAATGGTAAACATCCCATTCCACCGGTGATACTCAAATTATTCTTCTTGTAAATATCCATCATTAGGGCACTTAGTTTTTGAGAAATAGCTGGATCTTTAACTTCTTTTTGCTTTTCTTGAAGTAAGGCTAATTGAGGTTGTACGGCACGCATTTTTTCTTGTTGTGTTGTTGATTTGTATTGTTGGTTCAAAGAAAGTGGCAATAGTAGCAAACGAACAACAAAGGAAATGATAACGATTCCCCAAGCGTAGGCATTTTTACCGCCAACGATCCTAGCTGTAGCTAAAATCAGGTTTTGGAAAGGAACCCCAAGATACTTGTAGATCAGGCCGTAAGGTCCGCCAGTTGGTGCATGCATATGGGCTCCAGATTGTGTACAACCTGAGACGACCAATGCCAGCACTACAACGACCGATAGCACTGAAATGTATTTGATAAATTTTTTATTCAATTATAAACCACCCTTTTAATCATATAAAAGTAATATACTTTAAAGCATTTGGTCTTTCAACCAATGACCTTGAAATTCTTGTATGATTTTAAATTATCTGAGAAAGTATAATCCAAATGATTTATTTTTCCAAATGGCGATGGGGATTGTTGAATTTTACTTAAGAAAATATATAGTAGGCGCTCATCTGCCTCAGCCTCAATAGAAACAGATCCATCGCGCTCGTTTTTAACAGTACCGTTGACACCAACATTAATAGCTACTTGAACGGTTGAATATCTAAAACCGACTCCTTGAACAAGGCCAGTTACTTTAATTGAAAGATGTTTCATTTTATTTTTCACTCCAGATTGTTGTGTATGTTACCATCTAATTATAAAACAAGAGGGAAGAAACCTATGAAATACATTGAATCTAAGAAAAATGACGAGATAAAACAGATTGCTAAGCTTTCTGCTACTAAGTATATCAAGAAAACTGGTACTTACTTAATTGAAGGTTTTCATCTAGTTCGTGAAGCCGATGCCAACGATCAAAAGATCATCAAGATTTTGGTAACTGAAAATAATGAAGATGATCGTTTGGTTAAAAAATACTATGATGATGCAATTGGAATTTCAGATGACGTAGCACAAAGTTTATCCGAAACTAAGACACCTCAAGGAATTTTTGCTGTGATTGAAGTTCAAGAAGCAGCTGAATTAACTGAGTTATCCGGACAATGGGTCATGCTTTCAGGTGTCCAAGATCCTGGTAATGTCGGAACAATTGTTAGAACTGCTGACGCCGCTGGATATAATGGTGTGATCACAAGTCTTGATTCTGCAGATTTTTATCAACCAAAAGTTCAACGTGCAATGCAAGGAAGCCAATTCCATTTACCAATCTATCGAATGGATCTTGCTAAAGCTATTAAATTGGCTAAAAAGTCAGATATGCCTGTTTATGGTTCAGAAGTAAATGATCAAGCAGAATCATATACTGAATTAACTAAGGTATCTGATTTTGCTGTGATAATGGGTAATGAAGCACATGGATTAACGGCAGACATTTTAAAGGAAACAGATAAAAATATCTATATTCCAATTTTGGGTAAGGCTGAATCGCTTAACGTTGCGGTTGCAGCAGGTATTTTATTATATGGTTTGAAGATCTAGAAACTTGATTAAATAAATACTTTTTGTATAATCGTAGATATATTAATAATTAAAACATTGAAGAAAAATAGTAACTAACGAATTTGTGACAGGAAGAATCAATAGCTGAGAAGATTTGACAAATGAATTAGTGAATTCACTTTCGGAGTTTTATAGTTGGTTACTATACAACCATTTGAGTGCATGTCTTTAACATGAACTAGGGTGGTACCGCGAGTCCTCGTCCCTTATTTGGGATGAGGACTTTTTTTGTGTAGAAATAGCAACTTGTGCAGGAGGAAAATATGTCATTAAATGATAAGTTAAAAGATTTAAGAAAAAATGGTATTAATGAGGCCAAACGTGCCGAAAGATTACAAGAATTGAATGATTTAAGAGTTAATCTATTGGGTAAAAAGGGTCCTATCACTAAAGCCTTGCGTGGCATGAAAGATGTTCCAGCTGAAGAACGACCAGAAATTGGTACTTTAGCCAATAATGTTAAAAAAGATATTCAATTGGCCATTGAAGAAAAAATGGATGAATTGAATCAACAAATGATTACTAAAAAGCTTGAAGACGAAAGAATTGATGTAACGTTACCTGCACAATCAAGAACTATCGGGACAAGACATATCTTGAAACAAACAATCGAAGATATTGAAGAGTTCTTTATTGGTCTTGGCTATCAAGTTGATGCTGGTCATGAAGTCGAAGAAGATCACTATAATTTTGAGAGATTAAATATCCCTAAGGATCACCCTGCACGTGATATGCAAGATACATTTTATTTGACCGATGAACTGTTGATGAGAACACAAACTTCTGCTCAAGAGGGTCGTGATATGGAGTCTCATGATTTCTCAAAGGGGCCTTTGAAGGTTGTCTCACCAGGTGTTGTTTATCGTCGTGATGATGACGATGCAACTCATTCACATCAATTTCACCAAATTGAAGGATTAGTTGTTGATAAAAATGTTAGTATGGCAGATTTAAAGGGAACTCTAGAGGCCTTATGTCGTCACGTCTTTGGACCAAATAGAGAGATTCGCTTCCGTCCAAGTTACTTCCCATTTACTGAACCATCAGTTGAAGTTGATGTTTCTTGTTTCAACTGTAACGGTGAAGGCTGCCGTATTTGTAAATATACTGGTTGGATCGAAGTTTTAGGTGCTGGACTAACTCATCCAAATGTTTTGGAAATGTCTGGTATCGACTCAACTGTATATAGTGGTATGGCTTTTGGCCTTGGACCAGAGCGGTTTGCTATGCTTAAATATGGAATTACTGATATTCGTGATTTCTATCTAAATGATGTTAGATTCTTAGAACAATTCAAAGGGGTAAATTAGTAATATGAAAATTTCACTAAATTGGTTAAAAGAGTATATTCCCGTTACTCATACAGTTGAAGAAATAGCAAATAAAGTATCATTGACAGGTATTGAATCAAATCCTGTAACCCTGAGTCAAGGATTAGATAAACTAGTTGTTGGTCATATTACTAGTATCAAACCTCATCCTGATTCAGATCATCTTAATGTTTGTACCGTTGATGTTGGCGAAGATGAAGATATTCAAATAGTTTGTGGTGCTCCTAATGTTGCGGATGGACAATATGTTATCGTTGCAAGACATGGCGCACATTTACCAGAAGGAAAACGTATCAAACATGGTAAGATCCGCGGGATTGAATCTAACGGTATGATTTGTGGATTAGACGAGATTGGCGTTCCTGAAAAATATGTCCCAGAGGCTTTTCAAAACGGGATCTATGTTTTCCCAGAGGCTGAAAAAACAGGCTCAAATGCTTTAGAATTATTAGGATTAACTGATGAAATGGTCGATTTAGACATCACACCGAACAGAGCCGATACTTTGGGTATGCACGGAGCTGCCTGGGAAATTGGCGCAACTTACGATGAAAAACCGGACATAAAGAAAGCAGAATTAGATGACGCAAAGGTTAAAGAACTATCTGATGTTACTGCTGAAGTAAATGATCCAAAATTAGTACCCGACTTCTTGTTACGTGAATTAAAGGATATTACAGTAGGTGAAAGTCCACTTTGGATGCAACGTCGTTTGTGGAATCAAAATATTCAACCTGTGAATAATGTAATTGATGCTGCTAATTACGTTATGATCGAATATGGTCAACCTATCCAAGCATATGACCTTGATAAGTTACAAGAAAATAAATTGGTTGTAAGAAATGCCAAGAGTGGTGAGAAATTTACTCTTGAAGATGATACTGAAAAATCATTGAGTCACAACGACCTTGTTGTAACTTCAGGTACACAGATCTTAGGTCTAGCCGGTGTTGCTGGCGGAATAAGTGCTCGTGTTACACCAGATACAAAGAATGTATTACTTGAAAGTGCCGTATTTGATGGAGTAAGTGTACGTAAATCTGCCCAACGTCATGATCTTCGTGGAGATGCATCAAACCGTTACGAAAAAGGCGTTGATAATGGCAGTGTTTCTGAAGCATTACAACGTGCTGTTCAATTAGTTGACCAGACTGGATCAGTAAGTGAGATCTCTCAAGAAATTGTTGGCAACAAGACAGAAGCTAATCCAACAGTTATCACTGGTAGCATTGCACACATTAACCATTTGATGGGATTAGATCTATCAACGGATAAAATTATGAAGATCATCGATCAACTAGGCTTCGAAGCTAAACTTGATGGTGATGCAGTTACAGTTACAATCCCTACAAGACGTTGGGATATGGCAATTGAAGCAGATCTTATTGAAGAAGTTATTAGAATTTATGGATATGAAAACTTGAAGGGCACATTACCTTCAGGTATGGAAACTAGTGGTGGCTATTCTCCAAAACGTGAATTCAGTAATAAGCTAAGTGATTCACTGTTAAGCCAAGGATTAGATGAAGTTATCAATTTTGCACTTTTAAGCAAGACTGAAGTTAAAGCTTTCAATACTAAAAAAACTAACTTAACTAAATTATTGCATCCAATGACAGAAGACCATGAATATCTAAGAACTAGTTTAATTCCAGGATTGGTCAATAATGTTGCCTACAATCAAGCTAGAAACAATAATGACATTGCTATTTTTGAACAAGCAAGAATTTTTGATCGTCATCAAGGTGAAGATCGTCCAGCCGAAGTTGAATACATCTCTGGTGCAATTAGCGGTAATATTGCCAATGATTCATGGAATACTACTAAAAAAGAAGTAGATTTCTATGATGTTAAAGGAATTGTTGAAGAATTACTTTCATTTACTAATGCTAAGAGTCATTTTGAATATGTCACGACTGATGAAATCACTAATTTACATCCAGGACAATCAGCATTTATAACAGCAGATGGACAAAGGGTCGGTTATATTGGTAAACTACATCCTAGTTACCAAAGTGAACATAATATTGATGATACATTTGTCTTTGAGCTGAACATTGATGAATTGTTTGAGCTTAATAAACGTAAGGTTCAATCTCAAACCGCTCCTAAATACCCTAGTGTAAGTCGTGACTTAGCTATTTTAGTCGATAAGGATGTTGAAAGCGGACAAATCGTCAACGATATTTTCACTAATGGTGGCAAATACTTGATTGATGCTAATATCTTTGACCTTTATCAAGGTTCACACGTCAAACCGGGACATAAGTCATTAGGCTACCATTTGGTCTTCCAAAACCCTAACGACACACTAACTGACGAAACAGTTGAACAAGCTTTTGATGTTATTAAAGAAAGTCTTGTTCAAAAATTTAATGTGGAAATAAGATAATAGCGCCCAAACTAATGGTATAATTTAATAAATTAACTCGGGAGGCTGTGTCTTGAGCCAAAAGGATGACAAGAAAGAAGCATTAAAGAAAGAATCTGAGGATAAAATTTCAACGCGTGCTAAAGAACGAACCGTTGCAAATCATATTGCATACTGGATCGTTGGGGTTATCGCTGTTTTGGCGGTCGTTGTAGCTATTATTGGTTTTAATTACGTCAATAGCTCACTACAACCGTACAATTCAAAGAATACCGATGAAATCGTGGTGAAAGTTCCAGTAGGTTCATCTAGCAAAGATATTGCTAAAGAATTAGAGCAAGATAAAGTTATTAAAAGTGGTACTGTTTTTAATTTCTATATTAAGGCTCAAAATTACACTGATTTCCAAGCAGGATACTATCATTTTAAGCAATCAATGTCGATGAACGAAGTCGTTAAACAATTGCAAAAGGGTGGAAGTGCTGTACCTACTGGTGCGGCCTCTGATACTGTATTGGTCCGTGAAGGTGTAACAATTGATCAAATTGGCGATCAAATTCAAAAGAGCACTAGCTTTAAGAAGAAGGATTTCTTGAAGTTAATGAAAAATAAGAAGTATCTGGCCGCCCTTCAAAAGAAGTATCCTGAACTTTTGGATTCATCAATGAAGAAGAAAAATGTCAGATATCATCTTGAAGGTTACTTATTCCCAGCCACTTATGGACTTTATAAGGGGATGACCATGAAGGAATTAGTTAACCAAATGGTTGCTAATGAAGATGAAAAAATGAAACCTTATTATGATCAAATCAAAGAAAAGAACTTAACAGTTCAGCAAGTATTGACACTTGCTTCCTTAGTTGAACGTGAAGGTGTTACTAATAAGGATCGTAAGAAGATTGCAGGTGTATTCTTTAATCGTATTGATGTAGATATGCCTTTACAGTCAGATATCTCTGTTATGTACGCTTTAAATACACATAAAACTAGTTTGACAAATAAGGATACCAGTGTAAAATCTCCATATAACTTATATAAGAATAAGGGATATGGACCTGGTCCATTTAATACGCCAAGTTTACAATCTATCGAAGCTGTCTTGAATCCTTCTGATAGAAGTGAAGATTATCTATACTTCGTTGCTAACTTGAAGACGGGTAAAGTTTATTACTCACATACTCTTGAAGAGCACGAAACTAAGAATTCTTCACTAGGACAATAGTCCGAAGTTAGATATAATGGATAAGTGTCATCTGGCCCTCTTGGCTAGATGACATTTTGAAGTTTCAATAAAAATTAATATAGATATTTTAAAAGTGAGGAAGTTTAATAATGGCAGACAAAAGTTATCCAATGACTGCAGAAGGTAAGCAAAAGCTTGAAGAAGAATTAGAAGATTTAAAGAAGGTCAAAAGACCGGAAGTTATCAATAGAATTAAGATTGCCAGAGGTTTTGGTGACCTTTCAGAAAATTCTGAGTACACATCAGCCAAGGACGAACAAAGTGTTGTTGAATCACGTATCTCACAAATAATTGAGATGATTCAATATGCTAACGTTATTGATACTGATAAAGTTGCTAATGATGAGGTATCAGTCGGTAAAAAGGTTACAGTTCAAGAAGATGATGATGATCCTGAAGAATATATCATTGTTGGTTCTGCAGAATCTGATCCAGATGATGGTAAAATCTCAAATGATTCACCAATTGCAAAAGCACTAATCGGTAAACATGTTGGTGATATTGTTACAGTTGATACACCAGTAGGTAGTTATGACTTAACTATAAAAGCCGTCGGAGTTGCATAATGTAATCGTTTTCTGCTATGTTTATTTTATAAAATAGTGGGGTGAAAGAAATGAAAATTGAATTAACTGAGGAAGCATCTAGATGGTTTGAAGATGAAGTTGGTGTTCAACCTGGAGATGGAATTCATTTTTATGGTAAAGTTTATGGCAAAACAATGGTCCATGAAGGTTTCTCTATTGCATTTAGAACTGAAAAACCAGTAGAACCTGAATCAAGTACAGAGATCAATGGTGTTACGTATTTCATTACTGACAGCGATGTTTGGTTCTTTGCACGCTATGACTTATTAGTAGAATATGATCCTGACCTGGATGGTCCCAAGTATATTTTTAAATCTAATGAATAATGCTTTTTAGTGTTTTGAAGGGAAACCTATGAGAAAAATACTCGATATAATAAAGAAAAGAACAGGTAGTCAAGCAAAGTCTACTATTCCATTTAGACTGAACCTGCTTTTTTTTATTGTTTTTGCCTTGTTTGCTTTATTAGTGGGACAACTTGCATATTTACAAATTGTTTATGGTGGTAAATTTGCCGCTGAAGTAGATCGAACAGACAAAACAGTAATGAGCGGCAATGTACCTCGTGGAATGATTTATGATTCAAAGGGAAGATTACTAGTTGGTAATTCAACCGAAAATTCAATAACTTATACAAAGAGCTCAAGTGTTAAGTCGAGTGATATCTATCAAATCGTCAATCGTTTGACGAAGTATGTCTCATTTGATAAAGATAATTTATCAACTCGTGACGAAGCTGACTATATTTTAGCTGCGCCTGGTAAATCTGCCAAGGTAGCCAAACAAATGCCTAAGTCATATAGAGTCGACTCAAATGGTGATCAACTCTCTTCAAGTAAGACTTATAGCAATGAGATTAAATATATTAAAGCACAAGGAATTCATTTAAGTGATGCTGATCTTGCTAAGGCCTCAGTTTTTAAAAAAATGAGCTCTGCTTATTCACTTTCAACGGTTTATTTGAAAGATAAAAATTTAAAAGCTAAAGAAATTGCTCAAGTTAGTGAGCATTTAACTGAGCTTCCTGGTGTAAGTATTGGTACAAACTGGAATCGAGAATATCCTCAAGGGAAATCTATCGCAAGTATCATTGGTAGTGTTTCAACTGAGAGGCAGGGTATTCCTGATGATGAGTTAAATACAATGCTTGCTTATGGTTACTCACGAAATGATCGTGTTGGTACCAGTTATTTGGAAAAGAGCTACGAAACTTTACTTTCTGGTACTAAGAGCCAAAAAGAAGTTCAAATTGGCGGTAATAACCAAATCAAAAAGAGCAAAATTGTCTATAAAGGACAAAAGGGTAGTAACTTAAATCTAACTATTGATTCTAAGTTCCAAAAGAAAGTACAAAGTATCCTAGAATCTACTTATAGTACTGCTCAATCTGACGGAGTTACGCAATATTCTGATGGTGCTTATGTTGTCGTTACAAATCCTAAAACAGGGGCTATTTTAGCTCTAGCTGGTATTAAGAATGATCCAACTACAGGTAAGACAACTGAAGATTCATTAGGTGTTATAAATAGAGCGTTTGTTATGGGTTCCGCTGTTAAGGGCGCTACAGTTTTAGGTGCTTTGATGGATGGCGTAATCACGCCAACAAATAATACTCAGGCCGATGTTCCTATTTATTTACCAGGTACAGCTATTAAGAAATCTGTATATCCAATTGGTACTTTCAGTAGTTTGAATGCCGAAATGGCACTTCAGGTTTCATCCAATGAGTATATGATGGCTTTAGCAATGAAAGAGGCTAATGCAAAATACACGCCTAATTCATATATCCACATGGATTCTGATATTTTCTCTAAGATGAGGGGATACTTTAATCAATTTGGGTTAGGTGTTAAGACTGGTGTTGATATTTCCGGTGAAACAACAGGACTTGTTGGTTCAACGCACACTAGTGATGGTCAGTTGAAGACTGGTTCAGCACTTGATTTGTCCTTTGGTAACTACGATTCGTATACTTTGATGGAAATGGCCCAATATATTTCTACTATTGCTAATGGTGGATATAGAATGCGTCCATATATTGTTCAATCAACTCAAAACACTAACGATAATGGTGATAAAGGTACTATTGAGTCAGTTACTCAACCTAAGGTATTAAATCGTGTCGGTTTTACTAGTTCTGAACTTAACGTTGTTAGAAGTGGTATGTATGCCGCCGTTCATGGTACTAATGGTTGGACTACAGCTACAAAGCTTAAAGATTTGAAACCAGCAGTTGCTGCTAAAACCGGTACTGCTCAAACGTTCTACTTTAATCCCAAGGATCCTAACAATAGTGATCCACCTGAAACTATTAATAATAGTTTGGTATCTTTTGGTCCTTATGATAATCCTAATATTGCTATGGCAGTTGTGTTCCCTAACATAACTTCTGAGACAGGTGGCTACTCTCAGGTTGTTGCTAAGGCAATTTATGAGTACTATTATAAGATGACTGGCCAGGATTAATCCAAATTAGTTCTTTTAATATAACTGAAAAAATGGTATATTTAATTAGTTGAATTTTAGTTAAGTATAATGAAAGGATGTTCCCAATGAGAGTAAATATAACAATGGAATGTACTTCATGTCATGAACGTACATATCTAACAAACAAGAGCAAACGTAACAATCCAGAGCGTCTCGAACTTAAGAAGTACTGTCCACGCGAACGTACTGTTACATTGCACCGTGAAACAAAATAAACAACAGGTGAATAGCCCTGTTGTTTTTTTTTACTAGGGAGGCAAAAATTTGGACAAAGTAAGCTTTAGAAAAAAGCAAATAGATTTGATTGACGACTTTATGAGATCTGGAAGTGCGCAACAAGAGATCAATGATCTTTACATGCAGTTATTCCAAAATGAAGAATTCATCAATTCAAATAATATTGGCATTACTTTGAGTACGAACAATGAGATTCCTACTTTTCCAATTATCAAATACTGTTGGGATATGGGAAAAGATGTCTATATACCAAAGACCTTTTCGGATTATACAATGACTTTTGTTAAGTATACGAGTGAAACTTCACTTGAAGACAGTTCGTTTGGTGCTAAAGAACCAGTAGACTATGTGGACACTGTAAATCCTCCAGAACTCCTCATTGTTCCGGGATTGGCCTTTTCTAAAGAAGATAATAATCGTTTAGGTTTTGGAGCAGGTTATTATGATCGTTACTTAGCCACATATCCTACGAAAACGCTTGCTTTAGCAATGTCGAAACAATATTATTTGCAAACTCCCTGGCCAGTTTATGTATTAGATAAATCAGTGGATGAAATCATCACGGTGAAAGGCGAAAATAATGTATAGAGAAAGAGAACCCTATGTTACATGGTTTCTTTTGGCTTTAACCGTTGGTGTCTTCATATTAGAAACAATTAGTGGTGGTTCTCAAAGTACAAGTACTTTGGTTAATTTTGGAGCAAAATTTACACCCATGATTCAAGATGGCCAATGGTGGCGCCTGATTGCACCAATATTCTTACATATAGGTATTTTTCATATTTTGATGAATGGATTTACTCTATATATTATGGGTAGGTCATTAGAACCTTTGATGGGACATTGGCGTTTTTTTGTTCTATACATGTTAAGTGGAATAGTTGGTAATTTAGCTAGCTTTGCCTTTGGCGGATATTATACTATTTCTGCTGGGGCAAGTACCTCACTATTTGGAACCTTTGCCGCGTTTTTAGCCTTTGCTTTAATGTACCGTGATAACCCTGGATTTCAGGAGTTGGGTAAATCATTTCTAACTTTGATCGTTTTAAACTTGATAATAAGTTTAGTGGGTTCAAGTTTCGATGTTTGGGGTCATATCGGTGGTATTGTAGGTGGATTCTTCTTAGGTTTTGTTTTAGGTTTGCCAAAAGGAGACCGTCCAAAGTTGATAATTAGGATAATTTCAGTGATAATTATCATTGTTGTTTCTTACTTTATGTATGCAAGAGGTATGAACATTGGATAATGTAAGTTTAAAGAATCTCTATGATGTACAACAGTTATTGAAGCGTTTTGGTACTTATGTTCATTTAGGTAAAAGACTTTGGGATATTGAATTAATGTCAATTGAAGTCAGAAATTTATTTGATAATGAAATGATCGATAAAGATACCTTTATTAGGGCTCAGCTGGTGTTAAAGTCAGAACACAGAAAAGAAGAGAATAAAGATTAAAGAAGAGAAGGAAAGATGACAGTGACAGAGAAAAAACTAATTGGTGTTGATCTAGGTGGCACAACAATCAAATTTGCAATACTTACTGCTGATGGAGATATCCAGCAAAAGTGGAGTATGGAAACTAACGTTTTAGCAGACGGACAAATGATTATTCCTGATATTATTGATTCGATCAAACATCATTTAAAAATGTATGAAATGAAAGCTGATCAGTTTGATGGAATTGGCCTAGGCTCACCTGGTACTATTAATTTTAAAGAAGGTACAATTAAGGGCGCTTATAACTTAAATTGGACTGATTCAGTATATCCTGTTCGTGATATTGAAGAAGGTACTGGAATTCCTGTTACAATTGAAAATGACGCAAACGTTGCTGCCCTTGGTGAAAGATGGAAGGGTGCGGGTAATAATGCGGATGATGTTGTCTTTGTTACTCTAGGTACTGGCGTCGGTGGTGGTATCATTGCTGGCGGTAATTTATTACATGGTGCAAACGGGGCCGCAGGTGAGATCGGTCATATTACTGTCGATCCTCATGGTTTCCTATGTACATGTGGTAAACGCGGATGTTTAGAAACTATCGCATCTGCAACTGGAATCGTGCATGTTGCGAGAGATCGTGCCGGTGAATACGCTGGTGATTCAGAACTTAAGGCTATGCTTGATGATGGGCAAGATATTTCAGCAAAAGATGTTTTTGATTTAGCTAAGAAAAATGATGATCTTGCATTGATCGTTGCAGATTATGTTTGTGATTCATTGGGCTTTGCTTTGGCTAATATTGCCAACTCACTAAATCCTAAATATGTTGTTATTGGTGGTGGAGTTTCAGCTGCTGGTGATTTCTTATTGGATAAAGTTAACAAGGCAATGCGTGTTAATGAGTTCGCTACTATCAAAGATTCAACCGAATTACGTTTGGCTAGTCTTGGTAATGGTGCAGGAGTTATTGGCGCTGCCTCATTGATCAAGATGAAATAGGGGGTATTTTTGATGGATATGAAGGTTTTAAATATAATTTTGTACATAATCGTAATTGCGGTCTTTGCATATATGGTTGGTTCATGGGCATATTATAGGATTCAAGCAAGAAGATTAAAGGGTGCTATCGATCAAGATGAATTTGAAGAAAATATGAGAAAAGCACAAATTATTGATTTGCGTGAAAAGAATAATTTTGATTCAAAACACATCTTGGGTGCTAGAAATTTACCATATACTCAATTGAAGTATAACGAAGGTGAATTGAGACCCGACTTACCGGTTTATTTGTACGAAGAACGTCCTTCTGTAAGTATCAGAGCAGCTTTGAAACTCAAAAAGTGGGGATTTGAAGATGTTAAATGGTTAGATGAACGATTTTCTGAATGGAAAGGTAAAACTAAAAAAACTACTAAACTATAAAATAAAAAAAGTCGAGACATTGTCTCGACTTTTTGCTATAGATTTTAAATTGTTAGCCTTGATGTGCTTGTAGGCTTTTACGGTTTGCACGACGACGGTTAGCTTCGACACGGTCGTTTTCTTGATCCTCAGGTTCGATCACGTTCTTCTTGAAAGCGTGAAGGGCACCATAAACTGCAGTAGCAGTAGTTACTGAACCAATTAAGAAACCTTTAGCAAAGCGAAAATGTTTTTGTTGTTTGGCCATAATGTCATACCTCCTATCCTTGGTTATATTATGGCGTATTTTAGGAAAAATATCTATAAAATTAGCGTCAGAGGTGAGTTTTTTGGAAAAAGTTATCGCGATTGTTGGTCCAACAGCAGTTGGCAAAAGCGCTTTAGGAATTAATTTAGCACAAAAATTTAATGGAGAGATAATTTCTGGTGATTCGATGCAGATATATCGTCATTTAGATATTGGTACTGCTAAAGATTCAAAAGAGGAATTAAAACTTGTCAAGCATCATTTGGTGGATATTTGTAATGTCGATCAGCGTTATACAGTCAAAGATTTTCAAAAAAAAGCTGTTTCTATTATTCATGAACTTAATATGAATAATAAACCGCCCTTCATTGTTGGGGGTACAGGCTTTTACTTGAACTCGTTGGTTCAAAACTTGAACTTAGGAGGTT
The DNA here is from genome assembly GCF_003946205.1 of Companilactobacillus keshanensis. GTDB lineage: Bacteria > Bacillota > Bacilli > Lactobacillales > Lactobacillaceae > Companilactobacillus > Companilactobacillus keshanensis. The sequence continues at coordinate 54,807 of NZ_RHOS01000004.1, forward strand.
CAGCTTCAGGTAATGATGACCTACGTGATAGCTTGCTCCAATTAGAAAAGAGTGGCAAACTGGAAAAATTACAGGAAATCTTAAAGAGCACTGATCCAAAAGCTTATGATTCAATTGACCTAAGTAATTCCAGACGGATTATTAGAGCAATTGAAGTATATCAAACAACAGGAAAATCGATTACTCAGCAGAGCAACGGCGACAAATGGGCTGATTTTTATATTATTGGCTTAACAGATGATAGGGAAGAACTTTATGATCGTATCAACCAAAGAGTAGACAAAATGGCTGATATGGGGCTTATTGAAGAAGCTAAGGCTGTTTTTGATAATCGTGCTACCATTCCTCAGGCTAAGAACGGAATTGGTTATAAAGAACTATTTCCATATTTTGAAGGTGTTTCAGATCTTAATAGCTGTTTAGATGAAATAAAAAAGAATTCTCGACACTTTGCGAAGCGACAATTAACATATTTTAGAAATCAAATGGATGTAGATTGGTATAATATCAGTGAGGTAAATGATTATCAATCGGTAATCAACCAAAAGATAACAAAATTTTTAGGAGGAAAATATGACAACTTGGAATAAGGATTTTCCAGAGGGATTAAAAGAAGTCATTAAAAAAACCGATCAGCAGATTTCCGGACAACTAGCAGAAATTGATGATCGTGTTTTAGATAATCAAGAAAAAGTTTTAAGTGCCTTTCGCAATGAGGGAATTGATGAGAGCAGTTTACTTGGGACAACTGGTTATGGTGACGATGATCGTGGTCGTGATCAATTAGAAGCTATTTATTCAGATGTTTTTAAGACAGAGGCTGCTCTTGTGCGTCCACAATTTGTTTCGGGAACACATACTTTAGCTACTGCCCTGTTTGGCATGTTGCGCCCTGGAGATAATTTGTTATATGTTACTGGTGAACCTTATGACACTATGCAAGAAGTCGTTGGTATAGCGGGTAACAAGAAGGGTTCGTTGATAGACTATAAAATTGGTTTTGACTATGTTGAAATGATTGGCGATAAAGTTGATTTTGAAACAATGGCTAAAAAAATTAAGGAACAAGAACCTAAAGTAGTAGCTATTCAAAGATCTCGTGGTTATTCAACACGGAAAAGTTTGACGGTGTCTGAGATTGCTGAGATCATAAAAAACGTACGTGAAGTTGAACCCGATGCAATTATCTTTGTTGATAACTGTTATGGAGAATTTTCTGAGACCATTGAACCAACCGAAGTTGGTGCTGACATAATGGCCGGTTCATTGATCAAAAATGCCGGTGGTGGTATTGCTAGAACTGGTGGTTATATTGTTGGTAAAAAAGAACTTGTTGAGCTATCAAGTTATCGTCTGACTGCTCCTGGTATTGGTGATTCAGAAGGTGCGACGATCGACCGTTTGGCAGAGATGTTCCAAGGATTCTTCTTAGCACCAAGAGTTACAGGTAATGCTATTAAAGGAGCCATCTTTGAAGCAGCTATCTTTGAAAATCTTGGCTTAAATGTTTCACCAAAATGGAATGATGATAGAACCGACTTGATTCAAACTATTACATTTAACGATCCAGATAAGATGGTCCAATTTGCTAAAGTTGTTCAAAAATTTTCACCGATCGATTCTAATGTTTTGCCAATTCCAAGTGAAATGTCAGGATATGAAGATGAAGTTGTTATGGCAGCCGGAACATTTGTATCAGGAGCCAGTGTAGAGTTTTCTGCAGATGGTCCAATGCGTGCACCATATATTATATATATTCAGGGTGGATTGACGTATGAGCATGTGAAAATTGCTATTTCTAATGCTTGTAAAGAATTATTTTTTAAATAATAAAATATGTTTAAACATATGAGCTGATTTGTTAATAAATTAAATAAAATTTGTTATGATATTGGCAATTGATACTGATGTCCAGATACTGATGACATAAAAAGCTGTAAAGATACCTGGAGTGTGGGCCTATGAAAATAGAAAATTTGATTCAGTTAATAAAGAATAGTAGTCCTAAAGATTCCGAGGATACAGTGCACGACAGAGAGATTGCCGCTGAGTTAGAAAAAGAAAATAAGTAACAAATTAAGCTAGATCGTTAGATCTAGTTTTTTTAGTCTAATAAAATGATTTTTTTTATTTTTCCGTTGACATCATTGGGGTACATTCTCTATAATAATACAAGTGATGTTGCAGTGGCTCAGCTGGATAGAGCAACGGTCTTCTAAACCGTAGGTCGTGAGTTCGAATCTCACCTGCAGCATAATCAAAAAGCTGTAAGTATTGTTTATCAATACTTACAGCTTTTTCTTTTGCTCTTTTTATTTTTAATTGTCATTAAATCCTATTCTCGCTCGATGCTCATGATCGATGAGGTCTTGAGTGATCTCGTGCTATCTTTTCCGATACTGAACCAATCACTAGTTCCAAGCAACCCTTCAATTTTAGCCACTTCATCAATTGAATTATACTGTTTTCCGTCTTCAAAGTTACCTTCAAAGATTTGTTCGAGATAATATGTATCTCCCTCATCACTGAAACGAGATGAGAGGGCTTTACTAGTTCTAATATATGTGTCAGCTTTGATTCTCAGTTTTTCTCCATTTATAAATGTAATAATTATACTCATATTTTCCACCCCTATGCCAAGTATAGCAAAATCTTACTATTATATGACTGTAAGCCCTAACTTTTTGATAAATTAAGATGATTCTAAAGGGGGATAAATAAAAATGTCGATAACCGAAAGGTTTACTTTCGAAATATCGACTAAACTTCATCATCAACTAGTTCTTTTTTTCGATTATTAATTATTTGTTCTAACTCCTTAAGATCATCGAGAGTTGATTTTTTGCGGATAAAACTTCTAGCCGATGATCGCATGGCAATATAGTTTGCACGCTCTTTGTTGTTCTTATGCCATTTTTTGTTTGCCTTTCGTTGAGCATCAGATAAAACCATAGTAATCTCCTTTAATTCCTCTATTTACAAGATTATACACAGTAGCTTTAAATGAAATCAAGAAAATTCATAAATTGAACCTGTAAAAAAATAGCCCGTTCCTTTAAATACTCATAATAGATATTTCTTGTAGATTATCTTGATTGTTATACAATAATTATTAAAATAATTCTTTATATAATAAGTTTTAAAAGAGGGTTGAAAAGTTTATGGAAAAAATTATTGATACCACAACCGGAAGATTTCAGGGGATAGAATCCGAAAACGGTGTTAAATTTATCGGAGTTAAATTTGGACATCCAAGACGATTTAAGCGGTCGATTCCATATCGAGCTAAAAAAAAGTTAACTTTTGCTACTAAAGTTGGTATTCAACCAATGCAAGAAGCGGCGCTTGATAATAGTCTAGCTGAAATTAAATTTGGTGAGGATTGTTTGAATCTCGATATTTCAACGCCTAATCCAAATGGAAAATATCCAATTGTAATTGAATTTTATGGTGGTGGATTTTTACATGGTGGCACGTTAAAAAAAATTATGCCTTGGCTTGATAACCAAAATGTTGTCCATATCGTACCAAATTATCGTTTAGGCTTGTTTGGCTGGGCAAATGTTGAAGGTGGAGATACCAATGTAGGTCTTTCTGATCAAATTCTGGCCATTAAATGGGTGATTGACAATGCTGATAGATTTGGTGGGGATTCAGACGATATTAGTCTGGTTGGTCATTCTGCGGGTGGTAAGTCGATTGCGGCCTTGATGACCTCTAATGAAGATGTTATGGATCAAATTAAAAAAATTGTCTTATTTAGTGGTTCACTGCAAACAATCAGGGATGCGGAGACTGCACAGAAGGTTTTGCATCGTTTTTGCACTTCCAATAAACTCAACTCTAAAGATTTATTCAACTTGACTGATGATGGGATGTTGATTGCACAGAATAAATGTATTGGCGATCATTTGGCTACTAACTGGTTTGGCCCGATCATTGATAATGATTTGATCTCAGATAATTGGCAGGATGTCTTGATCGATCGTCAAAAACGTACGGGATTTAAGACATTAGTTGAAGCAGGCAGTAATGAATTGATCCACTTAAAAAATTATTCACTTGAAGAATTAAAATCAAGTATTTTAATTGATCTCTTTGGTGATAATTCAAAAATTATTTTGAGACAATTGCCCAATAATGATCAAAAAGATCAGTTGTTAAATTTGATTGGAGAATCAATGTATACTTTTCCAGCTGATCGGACAGCACAGTTATTAAAAGAAAACGGCGAAGTGTACGGAAATTATTCCAGTGTACTCGATGGAAGACATGGTGGAAACGTTGCATACCTGGCTGTTAAGAATTCAGATCTTCCGATCGATCAAAGAAAAAATCAGAGATTCTATTTGCAGCTTATAATGGATTTTATTATTAATGGGAAACCATATAATGATGATTTAAAGTACGAATGGCCATTATTTGATGACAATCAATTGGTAATGAAATTAGATCCAGATGACATTAGTAGTGTCTCGATGATCAGTCATCAATGGATCAAAAATCTACCCTGGCAGACGTACAAATTATAAAAAAATAACTCTTAATTTATACTGATGTATCAATTAATTTAGTAAGTGCTAAAAATATAGTATTGCATTTTAAAAAGAATGATTCTAAAATGATGTTGTTGTGCTTAAAGTTTAAGCGTTTAAACGCTTAGGATTTTAGAGGTGGGATGCTTGAAAAGGGAGTATTCATATTTTATTACGATAGCTTTCATATTGCTTGATTTAGTTGTTTCATTTTTGACACAGTTTAATGTTTTAAGTAATGTAGCCGGAATAATTATAGGAATCGTTTTGATAGGAATTTTAGTTATTTTGACTAGGGTTGCCAAAGGAATTAACCTTAGACGGGGAAGAATGGCATTTTCATTCTTTATGGCGTTATTTTTATCACTTATGTTTATGACGTCATTAGCAGTTTAATTATCTGAATATTAGAAAAAGATTGTTGCAATGTATTTTGCTTCAATCTTTTTTAGTGTACTCTAAAATATATATTGTTTTTAAGAGGGGTATTTTGCATGTCCAACAAAGCTTTGAAGAGAACTATTTTAGGAACAGTTTTCTTGATTCTAAGTATTTTATATACGATATTATTTTCCCCACACGCAACGATTCGCTTATTGGATAGCTATGATATGCTATTTCATCTGAATCGGATCAATAGTTTGGGTAATATTTTGGTATCGCCGGTCAATTTTAACTATTGGGATCATGTCGGTAATTTTACTAGTGTATTTTATCCTTGGTTCACTCTATCACCAGGTTATTTAATATTTAAGATGGCGAGTGATCCAATAATCAGTTTTTTGATTTTTCTAACTTTGATAACATTTTTAACATTTATTAGTTCATATTATTTTATGGCTAAATTTTCCAAGGATACATTACAGGCATTTTTATTTTCAGTCCTGTATACCTTGTCGTTCTTTAGAGTTGCCAGTGTATTTTATCGTGTAGGATTGGCTGAGTATATTTCATATATTTTTATTCCTTTGATTTTCTACGCTTTTGCGGAAATTTTGTCAGGTGATTTTAACAAGTGGCCCTTGTTTGCTACGGGATTGACATTAACGGTCCTAACACATCCGCTGACAGCTTTTATTACAGTTGTTATGTTGATGCCCTTGGTAGTTTTGGTTATTTTTTCAAAAGTGTCTCATAGTTTTAAATATTGGGGGCAATTAATTTGGGCTGGAATTCAAGCGATTATTCTAGTTATCGTTGCTTCAAGTGGTTTTATTTTACCAATGGTAGAGCAAAAGAGAGCACTAGCTACTAATAGACCAGCATTACTGGATCTGGCACAAATGGCGCAAAAACCGATGGAGCTGTTTAACAATGCCTTACATACTGATGTGAGAAGTTATTCAATCGGAATTATTTCGTTGTTGACGATTGTTGTCATCTTGATTTTTATTTGGAAAGATAAATTTTCATATCGTCTTGTTGCTATCGAAGGTTTAATTGCTTTAGTACTATCAACAAATCTATTTCCATGGCACCTTGTTCAAAATACTTTCTTTAATCTGATGCAATTTCCATGGCGCTTTTTAAATATGGTAACTTTCTTCTTTGCTATATATATGAGTCACATCTTGGCGAAATTAATGAAGAACAGATCGTCCTTGACCAAATTGTCAGTTTTAGTTTTTACAACAGTAGCTTGTGGTAGTCAGGTTTATTTAAGTGGTACGAAGGTAAACAATCAGCCTTTGCCATTTGCCACAGTTACATCCAAAAATGCGGATCAAAAAATCAAAAGTTTTCATCAAGAAGATTATTATCCGATTCAGAGTCTTCCTTACAGTGATGAAATCAAAAGCCACAAGTTCATTATTAATAATAAAAAAGTTAAGGTTCCGTTTGAAACAACGGCTAATACTTATTCAATTAAGTATTATAGTAAGAATTCAGTGGAAATGGATATTCCGGTATTATTTTATAAAGGAATTAGGGTTTCAATAAATAATGAAACTGTTAGTCCTAAAATTTCTAAACGTGGGACTGTCAAAATCAAGACAGTCCAAGGCCAAAATAACATTCAAATTCAATATTATTATAGTAATATTGACAGAGTGGCCATGGCTGTCAGTGTCGTAGGTTTTATTATTCTAATTTGGTTATTATTCAACGATGGACAGTGGTCATTTAGAAAACTTCTTAAAGATAGTTGAAAAATATCTTAATATTTGCTATATTTTATTAGTTGCAATCACTATTGCATCTACAACCGCTCAAAATCAGGTTTAAGCTATAGGCACCTGATTGGCGAGTCTTAGAAGGGAGTGTACACGCTATGTACGCAATTATTAAAACTGGTGGTAAGCAATATAAGGTTGAAGAAAATGACTCAATCTTTATTGAAAAACTTGATGTTAAAGAAGGGGACGCTGTTACATTTGATGATGTAATTTTAGTTTCTGACGGAGACAGTATTAAAGTTGGAGATCCTGTTGTAGCAGGTGCTTCAGTTACGGGTAAAGTTGAAAAGCAAGGTAAGGACAAGAAAGTTGTTACTTACAAATACAAACCTAAGAAGCATTCACATACTAAGACAGGCCACCGTCAACCATATACAAGAGTACTTATTGACAGTATCAAGGCTTAGTTATGATTAGAGCAAGTTTTTACCAGAATGAAGACCAGAAATTTGAATCTTTTTTGATCCTAGGGCATGCTGATTCTGGACCATATGGTCAGGATCTTGTCTGTGCAGCTGTTTCGGCGGTTTCAATAGGAACGATCAATAATCTGGAAAAACTTACTGAGGATACTCCGCTCGTAGTTCTCGACGAGGAAAACGGTGGACACCTTGGTTGTCGCTTTGACAAAGCAGTATCCCATGATACAGCTTTGTTATTGGAAAACTTATATTGGACATTGAAAGATATTCAAGATAGTTATCCTAAAAACATAGAAGTTCAGATTCAAAAAAATAAAATCGACTTTAATTAGGAGGTAAATTTCATGCTTAAAATGAATTTACAATTTTTCTCTCACCACAAGGGTGGTGGATCAACTGCTAATGGACGTGATTCAGCTGGTCGTAGACTAGGCGCAAAACGTGCTGATGGTCAAGCTATCACTGCCGGTGCAATCATTTATAGACAACGTGGAACAAAGATTCATCCTGGAGCTAATGTTGGTCGCGGTGGCGATGATACATTGTTTGCTCTTACAGATGGCGTTGTTAAGTTCGAAAGACTTGGTAGAGACAAGAAACAAGTTTCAGTTTACTAATAAGAGTTAGAGGGATCACCTCTAAACAACTCAAATTGTTGAAAAAAGAGGACATAGTCCTCTTTTTTTTATATAATAAGCGTGGGATATTGCCATATTCATAGAAATATTGGTAAGATAATATGTAAAGTGTTTTTTTACGTTTAAAGTAATCGAGGAGATAAATTATGTCAATTTCAGTAAATGAATTTAAAAATGGCTTAACTATTGAAGTAAAAGATGGTTTATGGCGTGTTATCGAGTTCCAACATGTTAAACCAGGTAAGGGTAGTGCTTTTGTACGTTCTAAGTTAAAGAACTTGAGAACAGGTGCTGTTCAAGAAATGACTTTTAGATCAACTGCTAAAGTTGAAAAGGCTCAAATTGAAAATAAAAAAATGCAATATCTATATGCAGATGGTACTAACCATGTCTTCATGGATATGGCTTCTTATGAACAACTATCACTTCCACAAGAACAGATTACAAACGAACTTAAGTATCTTAAGGAAAATATGGAAGTTAACATCATGATGTACGGTGGTGAAACTCTTGGTGTAGATATTCCTAATACGGTTGATCTTGAAGTTACAGAAACTGAAGCATCAATTAAAGGTGATACACAATCAGGTGGTTCAAAACCAGCTACTATGGAAACAGGCCTTGTTGTCCAAGTTCCATTCTTTGTTAACCAAGGTGATATGCTAACAATTAACACGCAAGATGGTACATATATTTCACGTGCTAACTAATTTTTGATTATGGAGATAAGTTTATGGCTGAACAAAAATATGTTTCTCTAAAACAAGATAGTGGAAAAATAAATGGAAACGTTGAAATCTCACATCAAGTTATTGAGATTCTTTTAGGAATCGCTACTAGTCAGGTCGAAGGCGTTTATGAAATGAGAGGAAGTCTATCCAGTCGTTTAGATTCTTTATTTGGAAGAATCAATCACGGCAAGGGTGTAGACGTTGTCCTCAGTGATAATCAAGTTTCTGCTGACGTGTTTGTTTATCTAGAGTATGGCGTATCTATTCCCAAAGTATCCTTAGAAATTCAAAAATCAGCCATTGAACAACTTGAATTCATGACCGATTTAACTTTGAATGAGATCAATGTACATGTTGTAGGTTTGATCGCTAAAAAAGAAGATGGCGAAATAGAACGTGTAACAACGGAAAAAAAGGAATAAAACGAGTGAGTATGAATAGACATAAAATCAGAGAACTTGCAGTTCAATCGCTTTTTTCCATTGAAACAACAAAAGACGATTCACAAACAGCAATTAATTCTGTTATGGATATAGCTGATTTGGGTGAAGAAGAAGCTCCAGAATATCTAACTTTCTTAGTATCAGGGACTTTAGAAAAACAAGCTGAATTAGATAAAGAAATTGCCGATCACTTGAAGAAAAAGTGGACAATTCAAAGATTATCACGAATTGATCGGGTTGTTTTGCGTGTGGGATTGTTTGAAATGGAAAATAGTTTAGAAGTTCCAAAAAAAGTAGCAATTGATGAAGCAATCGAATTGGCTGGTGAATTTGGCGATAAAGATTCGAAATCATTTGTTAATGGTATATTATCTAACTTTGTTGAAGGGTAAGGCTGGTACTTTGTACCAGCCTTTTTATGGTGAATAAATTGGAAATTTTAGACGGTAAAAAAGTAGCCGATGCATCAGATAAGAAAATGGCTAAACGGGTTGCTGATTTAAAAAATCAAAATGTAACTCCAGGTTTGGCTGTGATTTTAGTTGGGGACAATAGTGCTAGTTCAATCTATGTTAGAAATAAGAAACGTCGTGCAGAGAAATTGGGAATCAACTTTCAATTGATCCACTTTGATGATTCAATTACAGAAAATGAATTATTAGAAAAAATTGAACAATTAAATAACGATGAGACAGTTGACGGCTTTATTGTTCAATTACCATTGCCAGATCATATTGATGAAGAAAAAGTTATCCAAGCAATTGACTCCAAAAAAGATGTAGATGGGTTTGCACCCAAGAACGTTGGTAATCTTTGGACGGGTGAACCCCATACGTTGCCTGCCACAGCCTCTGGTATTATGATGATGCTAGATTTTTATAATGTTGATATTGATGGTAAAAACGTTGTAATAATTGGTCGCAGTAATATTGTTGGTAAGCCAGTTGCAGCAATGATGCTTGCTAAGAATGCAACGGTTACTATTACACATTCGCATACTAAGAATTTGGCTGATGTTGCCAAAAATGCGGATATTCTAGTCGTTGCAATTGGACAAGCCAAATTTATCAATAAGAGTTTTGTTAAAGACGATGCAGTTGTGATTGATGTTGGTATGGATCATGATGAAAACGGTAAGTTATGTGGAGATGTAGATTTTGACGATGTTAAAGATATCGTCAGCCTTATTTCACCGGTTCCTGGTGGTGTTGGTCCGATGACAATTACAGCATTGATGGATCAAGTTATTGAACTTGCTGAAGGCCGTGCCAATGGATAATTCTCAATATTTAACAGTTACGGCGCTAACACAATATTTAAAGCGAAAATTTGATGTTGATCCTTATTTGGGCCACGTTTATTTGATGGGGGAGATTTCTAATTTTCGCTTACGTCCTTCGCACCAATATTTTTCTTTAAAAGATGACAAAGCTAAAATATCAGCAATTATGTTCAAATCTAATTTCAGTAAAGTAAAATTTAAACCTGAAGAAGGTATGAAAGTACTTGTAAAAGGCAGAATCTCACTCTACGAGCCAAGTGGAACTTATCAGATGTATGTTGAGTCAATGGAGCCTGATGGGCTAGGGGCCCTATATTTGGCATTAGAGCAATTAAAGAAGAAGCTTTCTCAACAAGGTATCTTTGATTTGCCTAAACGTCAAATACCTCAGTTCCCTAAGCGAATAGCCGTAATTACTAGTCAATCCGGAGCTGTTATCCATGACATTATGACAACCGTTAAAAGGCGCTATCCGATTGTTCAGCTGGTACTTTTTCCAGCCCAAGTACAAGGGGATTCAGCTTCTGGTACAATTGTCGAGCAATTGAAACGAATTAATGAGATTGGAAATTTTGATACAATAATTATTGGTCGTGGTGGTGGTTCAATTGAGGATCTCTGGCCATTCAATGAAGAAATAGTGGCTCAAGCTATAGTTCAAAGTCAAATTCCTATTATTTCATCAGTTGGTCATGAGACCGATACCACTATTGCTGATATGGTTGCTGATTTGAGAGCGGCGACACCAACTGCTGCTGCCGAATTGGCTACACCGGTTTTGCGAGATGTGTTGATGCATATTCAGGATTTGAGGACTCGATTGAGTAATGCTCAAGTGAAATTAATTCAAAATTATCACGATCAGGTGAGAAATTATGCTCAAAATACTTTTTTGCAGCATCCTGAACGTATTTATGAGGTCTATTTGCAAAAAGTGGACAATTTGACATCTCGTTTAAATAAAATTGTTTCAGAGCAGATCTATAATGAAAGACAATCTTTATGGGATATTCGTGGTCGTTTAAACAATCAATCACCGATGAGTCAACTTCATTATTACGATACGATGGTGAACAATTATCAACAAAGGGTTTTAAATTCTACTAATAGAATTATTAATAATAATAGAAATTCATTCAGTAAAGAGGCTGCGGCATTAGATTCTTTGAGTCCATTAAGGACTTTGAGTCGTGGTTATGCTATTGCTACTGACGATGATGGTAAAATATTAAAACAGGTTAAAGATTATCAGGTTGATCAAACGATCAATTTAAAAGTTATTGATGGTAATGTTAAATTAATAACCAAGGAAATAAGTGAGGAAAATAATGGCTGAAGAAAAGAAATCATTTGAAGATAATTTGAAAGATTTAGAAGACATTGTAACTAATCTTGAAAATGGAAATGTTCCTTTGGAAGAAGCTATGGAGAATTTCAAAAAAGGAATCTCATTGAGTAAAAAGCTTGAAAAAACTCTCAGTGATGCTGAAACAACAGTCACAAAAATCATGCAAAAAGATGGCTCTGAGTCTACACTAGAAGATAAAGATAATGAAGGTAATGAATAGATATGGATATAAAAGAATTTCATAATTTTCATGAAAAGGTCTTGCCTGAATTTGATCAATTTTTAACAGCTAAGTTAGATAAGGAAATAAAACAACCTAAATTAAGAGATGCCATGCTCTATTCTCTAAATTCTGGTGGCAAAAGAGTTCGCCCAGTTTTAATGTTAGCCGTAATATATTCTTGTGGCGTAAAACTGGAAGACTTAAAAGACTACTATGATATTGCTGGTGCGATCGAATTGATCCACACATATTCGTTGATCCATGACGATTTACCTGAAATGGATAACGATGATTATCGTCGAGGTAAACTAACTAGTCATAAGAAATTTGGAACTGGTGCCGCAGTATTAGCTGGTGACGGATTATTGACTCAGGCATTTTATTGGATAGCTAAGTCTAATTTAGATGCTTACAAACGTATGGCAGCGGTTCGAATCTTGAGTCATAATGCTGGTCCAATGGGGATGGTCGCTGGTCAGATGACTGATATCAGTCATCAAAAACTTGATGAGGATGAATTAACACTCCTACATCAACATAAAACGGCAGATTTAATCGTTGCTGCTATTACTATTGGAGCTTTTTGTGCAGACCATGAGTTATCAAGTCATTTAGTAGAGTATGGACAAAAAGTCGGTTTGGCTTTTCAATTAAAAGATGATTTAGATGATAGTGAAGATGGAGAAGATGTTGATAAAAATACTTTTCCTAATCTGATAGGAAAATCTGCCACTGAAGAAAAATTGCGTAATTTAGTTAAAGATGCTTTAAATGCAGTGTTAAAGGAAGAAAAGTTTGATAAGAATTTGATGGTCAGTTTCTTAGACTATTTTAAATAGACAGGTGAAAATTATTGGCAAAAAAAAGAGTAGATGTATTATTAGTTGAGCAAAATTTATTTGAATCACGTGAGCAGGCTAAACGTTCTATTATGGCTGGAGAGGTATACAACCAAGATAATCTGCGTTTTGACAAACCAGGTGAAAAAATTGATCCAGATACAATTCTTCATGTTGTTGAAGGTGCACATAGTAAATATGTTAGCCGTGGTGGATATAAGTTAGAAAAAGCTGTGGAATCATTCAATATCGATCTGCAGGATAAAATTTGTCTTGATATTGGTTCGTCAACGGGTGGATTTACTGACGTAGCTTTGCAAAATGGTGCCAAGATGGTGTACGCCCTAGATGTTGGCTACAATCAATTAGCCTGGAAATTACGCAGTGATGATCGCGTAGTGGTAATGGAACGAGTTAATTTCCGTTACAGTAAACCTGATGACTTTCACGATGGATTACCAGAATTTGCTATGACCGATGTATCGTTTATCTCTTTAGAGCTGATCATGCCACCAATGTTTAATATTATATTGCCTGGTTCAGATGCCGTTTGTTTAATCAAACCACAGTTTGAAGCTGGTCCAGAGAATGTTGGTAAACATGGTATCGTGCGTGATCATAAAGTTCATCAAATGGTTTTAGAGAAGATTTTGAATTTTGCTAAAGAAACAGGATTTATCGTTAAAGGATTAGATTTTTCTCCTATTAAAGGAGGAGAAGGAAATATTGAGTTCTTGATGAATATTCAAAAACCTCAAACAAAGCAACCTGGTGAGATTTTAGATAGTGTATCGATCGAAGATACTATGAATGCAGCATATACAAGTCTTAATAAATAGGTGATTTGATGTTAAAGGAATTAATAATCAATAATTTTGCAATTATTAATGAATTACGACTTGATTTTAAAAAGGGCATGACTGCTTTGACTGGTGAAACTGGTGCAGGTAAGTCAATTATTATAGATGCTTTGGGATTATTAGTAGGAAGTCGTTCGTCAATTGATTTTATTCGAACAGGACAAGATAAGTTAAAAGTGCAGGGATTATTTGAAGTTCATTCAGGTAGTCCTATTTTTGCCATTTTGGATCATTATGGAATTAATCATTCTGATAATTCGATCATTGTAAACCGAGAAATAAATCGTAAAGGTCGAAATGTCTGTCGAATTAATAATGAGTTAGTTAATACAAATACTTTAAAAGATATCGGCCGATTCTTAGTGGAAATTCATGGCCAAAATCAACAGCAAGAACTATTGGATGAGGATAACCATATTGACATATTAGACAGATTTTCTGATGAAGATTTTAAAAATAATTTAGTGAAATATCAGAAATTGTTTACCCAGTATCAAGAAAAAATGGCACGTCTACGGGCAATTCAAAAGGATTCACAGAATATTGTTCAAAGAATCGATATGCTGAAGTTCCAAATTGAGGAGATCGATTCAGCTCAACTTCAAAAGGGTGAGGATGAAATTCTGGAAACTGAGAAGAATCATTTAGCCAATTTTGAAAAGATCAATAGTAGCCTTCAAGAAAGTTATCGTGTTTTGTCAGAAAATAATGTTGGTTCAGTTGATTCGTTGGGAAATGTTCGTGACAGTCTTGATGACATTAAGGAATTTGATAAAACATATCAAGAATTGTACGATTCAATCAATGGTGCCTATTATCAGATTCAAGATGATGCGGCCACTATTTCGGATGCCTTAGATAATCTTGATTTCGATGAAGATCGATTAGATGAGATTCAAAAGCGCTTGACGGTAATTGATAATTTGGAGAAAAAATACGGTCCTACCTTAGATGAGGTTATTCAGTATGGACAAAATGCACATGATGAATTAGATAAGATTGATATTGATGATTCAACAGAAGATAAGTTAATTGCAACTATTGAAGAAGATAAAAATAAATTACTGGAATTGGGAAAAGTTCTATCTGACAAGCGACATACAACTGCAAATGAACTAGAAAAATCTATCAATAAACAGTTAAAAGAGTTATTTATGAAAAATTCTAAATTTAATGTTCAGTTTAAAACTTTGGATAGTGATTCCTTAACTGATAAGGGAATTGATCAGATTAGATTTAATCTAAAAACTAATGTAGGTGAAGATTTCAAACCACTAGTAAGAGTTGCCTCAGGCGGTGAATTGTCACGTGTTATCCTTGCTTTTGAATCAATAATAGCTGAAAAAATGAATGTCGATACGATTATCTTTGACGAAATAGATACTGGCGTTAGCGGTAGAGTAGCTCAAGCAATTGGAGATAAGATATATCGAGTTGCACAAGCGGTACAAGTTCTATGTATTACCCATTTACCACAAGTTGCAGCTATGAGTGATCAACAATTTGAGATAAAAAAAGAGACCGTTAAGAATAAGACACAAACTAAAGTCTCATTACTTAACGATCAAGATCGAATCGAAGCTGTTTCATTAATGTTGGCTGGTACCAAAATCACTGACCTTACACGAGAACATGCCCAAGAATTGTTAGAATTAGCACAGGGTGAACAAAAAAGGTTAGATTAATTTTATTGATTTAAGATTATTGATATCAACTATTTGAAATAGATTTTTATTAACTTCCAGAATATATTTATTTGGATTAATTCTTTTAATCAACTTGCCTTGCATAGATGTTTCGTTTACCATAGTTACATTAATATAATATTGTTTTTGAAAACTTTGTTTAGCAAAGATAAACAGTTGTCTAATAGGCATTTGCTTGATTTGGGAAACACTTTTACTATCCATATTGAAGTCGAAGTTCCTATCGATGAATTTAGCAGTGTTGTTAATGATGTTTTTAGTAAAGGTATTTGATTGATTTTGTTTTAGTTCCATATTCGATTCCCCCGAACACTTGTTTGTGTCTTTATTATACGAACCTTTGTTCGTATAAGCAACTTTATTTTAGTATTTCTTAATATTTATTTGTGTGTAGCAAGTTTTTAGTCAAAAGAAAATAAGAATAAGTAGGGATAAGTGATATGTCAACAAGGGGAATGTTAATCGTTCTATCAGGTCCATCCGGTGTGGGAAAAGGAACCGTTAGAAAAGCAATGGTAAAGAAGTCTTCAATCAGATTTGATTATTCTGTATCAATGACAACTAGAAATATGAGACCTGGAGAAGAAGACGGTATCGATTACTATTTCCGGACTAATGAAGAGTTCGAAGAAGAAATTGAAAATGACGGAATGCTAGAATATGCCAAATATGTTGACCATTATTATGGAACACCATTAAAATATGTTAATCAGAAGTTGGATGCTGGGATCGATGTTCTATTGGAAATTGAAGTTAACGGTGCTATGCAGGTTCGTGAGAAGATGCCTGATGGTGTATTTATTTTCTTAACACCGCCGGACTTACCAAGTCTTCGTCGTCGTATTACACATCGTGGAACTGACGATGTAAAGACCATCGACAAACGAATGGAACAAGCAAAAAAAGAAATTGAAATGATGTCAAACTATGACTATGCCGTAGTTAATGATAAAATACCTAATGCAGTCAAAAAAATTGAAGGTATAATTAGAAGTGAACACTTAAGAGTGCCACGTGTAATTGACAAATATAAAAAAATAATAGGAGAATGATAATATGATTATTTATCCATCAATCGATAAACTATTAGACCAAGTTGATTCAAGATATTCTTTGGCCGTTTTAGCAGCAAAACGTGCTCATCAACTAGAAGATGGTGATGTGGAACTACTTAACAAGTATGAATCACCAAGAACTATCGGAAAGGCTTTTGAAGAAATCGCCGACGATAAAATTGAAATTGATCCTAATTCAATTCTTCTTGAAAAAGAAGCCGAACGAGTTGAGGAAGAGAAAAAAGAAGAAAAATAGTTTTAAAATTCCTTCACTGATTGTCTGAATGATAATTGTGAGGGTTTTTTATTTATTGTGTAGGTGAAGTTAATTTATGACAGTTGCAGAAGTGATTGTTGATGTGCCAACAATGCAAACTAATCGTCCTTTTGAATACGATGTTCCAAGCAACTTGTCAGAAGTTGTTGAACCGGGGATGCGTGTTGAAGTGCCTTTTGGACGTGGTAAACGAAAAATTCAAGGTTTCGTAATGAAGCTGAAGAATACTAGTGATTTTAAAGGAAAATTAAAGCCGATCGATCGAGTTATTGATCTTCGGCCTGTTTTGTCGTCTGAAATGCTGGATTTATCGTCTTGGTTAGCAAATAGAACCTATTCATTTCAAATATCGTGTTTGCAGACAATGTTACCAAATGTTATGCGGGCTAAATACCACCAGTTAGTTATTCCTAAAGATGATGATGATTCTGAGAATCAGAAATTATTTCAAGGACAGGATAATATAGAAGTAACTAGTCAAATGAGTGATGAAACGATTCGATTGATCAATCGTTTGAAACGTCAAGATAAAGTTGAAATTGAATATGTTGTAGAAAACAAAGCTAGTCAGATCAAACGTCAAGCTATAACGACTACTTTGAATCCGATTCAATTACGTGAAAAACGCAATGAATTGAGATCAAATGCCAAGGCTCAATTAAAATTAGTAAATTATTTAATAGATAATTTAAATAATTTACCAATTGAATTGAGTACTTTATCTTCAGAGGGGATAAATCGTGCAGCTATTAAAACAGCAGAAAAAAATGATATTTTGTCAGTTGTTGAAGTAACAAAGAGAAGAAAACCAGTAGGTGTCACGCCTGAAAAAACTACCAAGATGGACCTGTCAGAAGAGCAATCTCAGGCAGTAGATCAAATCAATCAGGCCATAGATTCTAAAGAAGCTAAGACATTTTTGATTGAAGGCGTTACTGGTAGCGGTAAGACAGAAGTTTATTTACAAACTATTGATCGAGCCGTAACTGAAAATAAAACTGCGTTGATGTTAGTTCCGGAAATTTCACTTACGCCACAGATGGTTAATCGAGTAACTGGCCGTTTTGGCAATAAAGTTGCTGTCCTTCACAGTGGTTTATCCAGTGGTGAAAGGTACGACGAATGGACACGAATCGAAAATGGTAGTGTACAAGTGGTTGTAGGGGCTCGTAGTGCAATCTTTGCTCCACTAAAGAATATTGGCCTGATTATCATTGATGAGGAGCATGAGGCCAGTTATAAGCAAGATGACAATCCCAGATATCATGCTCGAGACGTTGCTTTGTGGAGAGCTAAGAAACATAATTGTCCAGTTGTTTTGGGAAGTGCAACGCCAAGCTTAGAATCTCGTGCCCGTGCTCAAAAGGGAGTGTATCAGTTAATTAATATGAAAAAACGTATCAATCAACAGCCACTACCCCATGTTCAAATAGTTGATATGCGTGATTCTGAGAATTCAGCTGTTAAAGGTGATTTATCACCTTTATTGCAAGATAAGCTTTGGCGAGTTTTAAAACGTCACGAACAGGCGATCATCCTTTTGAATCGAAGAGGTTATTCATCTTTTATGATGTGTCGTGAATGCGGATTTGTTTTGAAATGCCCTAATTGCGATGTTTCATTAACGTATCATAAGGATCTGGGAAAAATGAAGTGTCACTATTGTGGTCACGAAGAAGAAGTACCAGAAACGTGTCCCCAATGTCATAGTAAAAAAATTGGCTTTTATGGAACTGGAACACAGAACTTGGAACGTCAATTAAACGAATTATTGCCAGAAGCACGTATTTTACGGATGGATGTTGATACTACACGCAGAAAGGGTGCGCATGCTAAAATATTGAAGCAATTTGGTGATCAAAATGCCGATATTTTACTTGGCACACAGATGATTGCTAAAGGATTGGATTTTCCAAACGTTACTTTAGTAGGGGTAGTTAATGCTGATACTACCTTGAGCCTGTCCGATTATCGAGCAAGTGAACGAACTTTTCAATTGCTGACACAAGCTAGTGGTCGAGCTGGTAGGGCTGATAAATCAGGTAATGTAATAATCCAAACCTTTAATCCTGATCATTATGCGATAAAGGATGCAGCCGTTCAGGATTATGAAACTTTTTACAAACAAGAAATGTATTTGCGTCATCAGGCAAACTATACGCCGTATTACTTTACGACTTTGATCAGTGTTTCTCATAAAGATGAGGGCCAAACTTTGAAACAGGCCTATTGGCTGAAACGTCAATTGACAACGGCTCTGTCTGACAGTGCAATCCTGCTAGGACCAAGTCCTACAATGGTTTCTCGAAAACAAAATAAGTATTATTATCAAATTATTGTAAAATATAAGCATGAACCAAAATTACATCAAAAACTGCTCGAAATATTAAATGATACACAAGCAGATACAAAAAAAGGGTTCACCGTCGCTATCGACAATGAGCCGCAACATATTGATTAAGGAGCATAATTAAATGACAAGTGTAATATTCTTAGGTACACCAGAATTTTCGGCTACGGTTTTAAAGGGACTTTTAAAAACAGATTATGAAATTAAAGCAATCGTAACTCAACCGGATAAACCAGTTGGACGGAAGCAAAGGCTGCAAAAGAGTCCAGTAAAATTGATTGCAGAAGAAGAGAATATCAAACTATATCAACCAGCTAAACTTTCAGGAAGTCCAGAAGTTGAAGAATTAAAGGCATTGAATGTAGATTTGATCATTACAGCCGCTTTTGGACAATTCTTGCCAACATCTTTTTTAAACTCTGCTAAAGTTGCCGCAATAAATGTTCACGGTTCACTTTTACCTAAATATCGTGGTGGGGCACCCATTCAGTGGTCAATCATGAATGGTGATAAAGAAACCGGTATTACTATCATGTACATGGTCAAGGCAATGGATGCTGGTGATATTATCAGTCAGGAGAAGGTTGCTATCACACCAGAAGATGACAATGGTTCAATCTTTGACAAAATGGCAATCGTTGGTCGAGACTTATTGATCGAAACTATTCCTCATATCCTGGATAATACAATCAAACCTATTAAACAAGAGGAAGATCAAGTTGTTTTCTCACCTAATATATCTAAGGAACAAGAAAAGCTAGATTTTACACAATCTGCTGAACAGATTTTTAATCATATCAGAGCTTTAAGCCCAGATCCTGGTGCTTGGGAAATGTTCAATGGTCAAAGGACTAAATTTTATAAGAGTGAAGTGGTTGCCATTGATACAGATCAAGCAGCTGGAACTGTTTTTGAAACTGGAAAGAAAAAGTTAGTTGTTGTTGCTGGTGATAAGCAGGGTCTTTCAATCAAAAAGATTCAACCAGCAGGTAAAAAGGTTATGGATATTACCAACTATATGAATGGTTTAGGCAGTAATTTAGAAAAAGGACAAATTGTGGTCAATACAAATGAAAAATAATCCTCGTGCAGTAGCAGTGGAAGCATTAACTAGAATCTTACAAAATAAAGCATATTCAAATATTGAAATTAGTAACTTGTTACAACGTTCAGATATGTCAAATGTCGATTCAAGATTGATGACCAATATTGTTTATGGCGTTTTACAAAATATGTATGTGCTTAAATATCAATTAGAGCCATATCTTAAAGATAAAACAGTTAAACCTTGGATCATGAATCTTTTGATGAGTGCCATCTATCAGATGCATTATTTGGATAAAATTCCAGATCATGCCGTCCTAAATGAATCGACTGAAATTGCTAAACAAAATGGAAGTATCGGTTTAGCCAAGTTAGTAACTGGTGTTTTAAGAAATTATCAGCGTCATGGTTTTAAAGATCTACCAGTAGGCCATGGTGAAGAAGATTTGAGCATCCGTTACAGTACACCATTATGGTTGGTAAAACTCTTGATCAAACAACAAGGCATCAATAAAACCATTGAAATTTTGGAATCGATCAATCAGCCTTCACATGTTTCTATCCGTGTAAATACTAATAAAGTAAGTGTGAAAGATTTGAAGAGCCGTTTAGAAGAATTAGATTTTGAGGTTGAAAATAGTCGTATTTCACCAGTTGGTTTAACACTTAATAGTGGTAATTTGTTTGATACACCAGAATTCCGAGAAGGATTATTCACAATTCAAGATGAAAGCTCAATGTTAGTTGCACCAGCTTTAGATTTGAAGCCTGATGATCAAGTTTTGGATACATGTGCCGCACCAGGTGGTAAAACGACGCATATCGCCAGTTATTTAAAAGATGGTCGCGTTACTGCTTTAGATATTCATGAACGCAAAACAAAATTAATTCGAGAAAATGGTCAGAGACTGGGTTATAAGGATATAATACAGACGAAAGCTATGGACGCTAGAAAAGCTAAAGATGTCTTTGCTGCCCAGAGCTTTGATAAGATTTTGGTGGATGCCCCTTGTTCAGGACTTGGACTAATTAGAAGAAAACCTGAATTGCGTTATTTTAGGGAGTTTGAAGATCTGCTAAATTTGCAAAAGATTCAACTCGATATCCTGAATAGTATCAGTGATTTATTAAAGGTAGATGGTAGATTAGTTTTTAGTACGTGTACTTTTGATGATGAAGAAAATGAAGCAATTGTTACGGAATTTTTGAATAATCACAAAAACTATGAATTGGTTTCAATAAAAAATGACCTGTCTAATGAAGATACTATAAAGTTATTCCCTAGTGATTATTTCACCGATGGATTCTTTATAGCAGCGTTTAGGCGAAAAAATTAATGAGGTAAAGTTGGATATGGATTACGCGTTATTAACCGACGTCGGTAAATTAAGAAAAAATAATCAAGATTATGTAAATGTATTTAAGAATAAAAAAGATGTCATATTCGGTATCGTTGCTGACGGTATGGGAGGACATCGTGGTGGTGATGTTGCTTCAGACATGGCAGTCTCCCACTTGGGACACAATTTCGAACAGTCAGATATCAATGATTTAGATGATTTACGTGAATGGATCATCAAAGAAATAAGTAAAGAGAATGATCGAATAGTTTCTGTTTCAAATCAGTTCGATGATTTGAATGGTATGGGAACAACTATGGTCGGTGTATTTTTTGTCGATAAGAAAATGATGGTAGTAAATGTCGGCGACTCACGTTGTTATATCTACCATGATAAAAAATTAGAACAACTCAGTGTTGATCATTCTTTAGTTCATGAATTATTAGAGACTGGACAAATTAGTCCTGAAGAGGCCGAGAATCATCCGCAAAAGAATATTATTACTCAAACATTGGGTGTTTCTCAGACTGTTCAACCACGAATCAAAAATTTTAATCTTATCAATGATGCCATTATTCTTTTATGTACTGACGGGCTTACCAATATGGTTCCTGAAAAGGAAATAAAAAAAATATTGAGTGAGAAAATTAGTTTAGACGCTAAATGTCATATTCTGATCGATAAAGCTAATCAGGCTGGTGGTAGAGATAACATCACTGCTTTACTTTTTGCCTCGGGAAATGGAGGTAATAAGTAAATGGACAAAGGTTACCTTGTTGGTGGCCGTTATGAGATCTTAGGTACGCTTGGCGAAGGCGGAATGGCTAATGTTTATTTAGCAAATGATATAAGACTCAACAGAAAAGTTGCTGTTAAGGCTTTGAGATATGATCTTCAAGATGATGAGTCTGTTCAGAGAAGATTTGGACGTGAAGCTAAAGCTACCAGTGGTCTTTCAAGCCCTAATATTGTTAACGTTTTGGATGTTGGCAATGATCATGGGATTCAATTCATTGTAATTGAATATGTTGACGGTCCTAATTTAAAGAGATATATCAAAACACATTTTCCGATTCCTTATCATGAAGTCGTTGATATCATGGAACAAATTTGTTCAGCAGTAACGACTGCTCATGATCATGGGATAATTCATCGTGATTTGAAACCAGAGAATATTTTAGTAGACGAAGCTAAAGATCCGATACAAGTTAAAGTATCAGATTTTGGAATAGCCTTGGCATTGAGTGATCAGTCAATAACAAGAACTAATTCATTATTAGGATCAGTTCACTATATGTCACCGGAACAGATTCGTGGAAAATCTGCCACAGTATTGTCTGATATTTATGCCTTGGGAATCATTTTATTTGAATTATTGGCTAAGCACGTACCATTTACAGGAGATACAGCTGTATCTGTTGCTCTAAAGCATTCTAAGGAAGATATTCCTGATCTACATGCAATTGATCACAATATTCCACAACCCTTGGAGAATGTAGTTTTAAAGGCAACAGCTAAAGATCCAGAAGAACGTTACCAATCAGTAAAAGAAATGTATGAAGATATTAGTACTTGTTTACTCCCGGAACGAGCTAATGAACCTAAATTCATTCCAGTAGTTCATAATAATCTGGAAGAAACTAAGGTTATGGAACCGCTGAGGGATGTGGATCAGGACAAACCTGCCAAAAAGAAAAATAGCAAACGCAAAAAGATAATGTGGATGTCTATTATTCCAATTTTATTGTTGCTGTTTTTGATTTTTGCAATTGTTCGCGGAAGCGCTGAAACATCTGTACCAGATCTGAACAATTTAACGATCAAACAGGCCACGGTCATGCTTAAAGGTTCAAACCTGCAGGTAGGTTCTGTTTCTAAGGAAAATGATGACGATATAATTGCTGGACATGTTATTAAGTCAATACCGGCCAAGGGTCTCAAATTGAAAAATAATGCAAAAGTTAACTTAGTTGTCAGTTTGGGAGCCACATACTACAAGATGCCAAAGGTCACTGGTAAACAGTATTCCGAAGTATCTGATGGTTTGAAAAAACGTGGGTTCAGTATTCATTTGAAATATAAATCTACCAATGACTATTCCGCAGGAGTGGTTATGAAGCAAAGCATTACGGCTGGTAGTAAGGTTATTGCTAAGAAAAAGAAATTGGTCTTAACGATTGCTAAAACACCAACTGTAAAGAAAAAATCTTATAAAGTACGTGATTTGTCGGGATACAATCTTAAGAGTATTCAGGATTATGCCGATGAGATAGATGCCGTATTGGATGTTACATATCAGTATTCTGATACTGTTGCGTCTGGAGTTTTGATTTCTCAAACACCAACAGCAGGAAGTAACATAACTCAAGGAGCTACATTGTCAGTTGTAATGTCTAAGGGTAAGGACGAAAGCGATAGTAACAGTTCTGACACCGATAAAGATAACAATGACAGCGATAGTGATTCAAATACAAAAAATGTAACAAAAGATGTTCAAATACCATTTGATGACAGCGGTGGTAGCAGTAATACAGTCACAATCTATATTGGAGATTCTACACATAGTATTAGTAATCCTTATAAGACGATGACAATTACACAAACAACATCAACAACATTGAATTTCAATTTAAAGAGTGGTCAAACGGGTACTTATAATATCGTTCGTGACAATCAAACGATTGCGACTGGCTCAGTAAGCGGGTAGTAAATGGAAAGAGAAGGAAGAATTATCAAATCAATCAGTGGATTTTATGATGTTTTGGATCATGAGAGTCACGAATTGGTAAGAACTAGAGCACGAGGTAATTTTAGAAAACGCAAGATCAAACCGATCGTAGGTGACATGGTTACTTATGAAGCTAGTGGAGATCTTGGCTATATTCTAAAAATAGAAGATCGAGAAAATAGTCTTGTTCGTCCACCAATAGCTAATATTGATCAAGCCATTGTGGTAACTTCGGCTGTAGAACCTAATTTTTCTAGTAATCTATTAGATAAAATTTTGGTAAATATCGAACATAATGACATTAAACCATTGATTTATTTAACTAAAACGGATCTATTGGATGATAAAAAGTATGCTGATCTTAAAGTGGTTTTAGATGGATACCGTAAAGCGGGCTATGTTGTATTTGATGAGCGAGATAGTTACAGTGATGATCAAGTTCAAGATTTGATAAGACATTTTTCTGATAAGATAACCGTCTTTACCGGTCAATCAGGTGCTGGTAAATCAACGTTACTTAACCACATTGACCCAGAGTTAGGATTAGCTACGGCAGAAATTTCTCAGACTTTGAATCGTGGTAAACATACAACTAGACAGGTTTCCTTATTTAATATAGAAGGTGGGTTAGTTGCCGATACACCAGGATTTTCATCATTAGAATTGATTGAGATAGATCAAGAAGAATTGCCAACGCTTTTTCCAGAATTTGTTGAATACAGTGGTGAATGTCAATTTAGAGGTTGTCACCATGTCAATGAACCTAACTGCAAAGTCAAAGAAATGGTCGAAGATGGTACAATCATGAAAAGTCGTTATGATGATTATTTGTACTTTTTAAATGAAATAAATTCTTACAAGAAAAAATATTAAGGAGTGTTTTTAATGACAAATAAAATAGCCCCATCGATTCTCTCCGCTGATATCATGAATTTGGAGAGGGACGTTAAAATGGCTGAAGCGGCTGGTGCCGATTTGTTCCATATTGATATTATGGATGGACACTTCGTACCAAATATGTCTTTTAGCCCTAGTGTCGTTGAAGGTATGAGAAAGATCACTGATAAGCCGTTAGATGTACATTTAATGATCGACAATCCAGAAGAATATATCGAGTCGATCGTTAAAGCGGGTGCTGATACCGTTTTGGTCCATGCGGAGAGCACTAATCACACTTATCGTTCAATTCAAATGATCAAACAATTAGGTGCTAAAGCTGGGATTGTGGTTAACCCAGGAACAGCCCTGGAGAATGTTAAAGAATTATTCCCAATTATTGATCAAATTTTAGTTATGACTGTTAATCCTGGATTTGGCGGTCAAAAATTTTTGTCAGGTATGACAAAGAAAATCCAACGTTTGGATCAATTGCGTCAAACGTCTGCTGCTGATGACTTTCAAATTGAAGTTGATGGTGGGATCAATGACGAAACAATTACAAAATGTGCTGATGCTGGAGCTGATATTTTTGTTGCTGGTTCATATCTCTTCGGTAGTGATGATTTCGAGGGCAGAATTAATAAGTTAAAGGATCTCGTGGAAGACTAATGAAACGGGTTAATGTTTTATTAGGTGGTCCCAAAAGTGAATATCCTGAGGAAATGAACAGTATCAAAGCAATTCCCGGACCATGGGTCGGGGCGGACCGCGGAAGTTTATATTTAGTTAAAAATGGTGTAATTCCTGAAATTGCCATGGGAGATTTTGATTCTATCAATAAAAAAGAACAAAAATTTCTAAGGGATAACATTTCAAACTTTTATAAATTTCCTCCAGAAAAGAATGATACTGATTCTGAATTGTGTTTATTGGCTGCAAGACAAAAATTTAATGCTCAAGAGTACATCATTTATGGTGGTACTGGTGGGCGAATTGATCATTTCTTGGTCAATTTATTCTTACCATTCGATAGACGATTCTTCGATTTTTATGACAAACTTTATTTCAAATCGGCTAATAATACTATTAGATTTTTTAAACCTGGTAGCTATACGGTTTATCATGAACACGGGATGAAATACATTGGTTTTATTAATTTAGGACCTGTCACACGTTTAAATTTAGTAAATGCAAAATATAAGTTAAAAGATTTTAGTGCTGATCATCCAGTCAGTTGGGCCAGTAATGAGTTTATTGGTGATTCAATCGACTTTAATTTTGGAAGCGGAGTTATTGCCGTTATCCAAAGTGCTGATGCTAAGCAAAACAAAAAGGACTAACGAAATTAATCGTTAGTCCTTTTTTTAGTTATTTTAAAATTATACGCGGGTAACTTTTCCCGATTTCAAAGCTCTAGCTGAAACCCAAACACGTTTAGGTTTACCATCAACCATGATACGAACTTTTTGCAAGTTTGGCTTCCAAGAACGTTTTGATTGATTAAGAGCGTGAGAACGTTTGTTACCAAACACTGTCTTACGGCCTGTAATAATATCTTTTGCCATGGGACCGACCTCCTTTGGCTACATGTTTTCTTTTAAAATATCACCTGACTAATTTACCATAACATTGCAACTAAAGCAATAGAGTAATAATATTGACCATAAATCTTTAATTCAAAATCTTGCTATGATAAAATTTTTATGGTTATGATAGGATAGATAAGGTCCAAAGATAGGAGGATCCAGAATGGCAGTTACAATTAAAACAAAGCATGGCGAAATCGTCGTGTCCACTAACAGTGTTTCAACAATTGTTGGCGGTGCTGCTTCAGATATATACGGTATCGTAGGTATGGCAAGCAAGAACCAATTGCGCGATGGAGTTAATACGATTTTAAACCGTGAGGATTTTTCTCGTGGTGTTGTTATTGACCAAAAAGACGGAAAACTTGCTGTCGATGTATATATCATAGTAGGATATGGAATTAAAATATCCGAAGTTGCTAAAAATTTAAAAGCGAAAGTTAAATATAACCTAGAAACAATGCTCGGAACACCGGCCGGCACTGTGAATGTTTATGTCCAAGGAATCAAAGTATTGGATGACATTAAATAGGTATTAAGCTGGTTGGAGGGAATTTTTTTGAGCAAAGAACTTATTACCAAAAATGAATTTTCTGATATGGTGCGAGTTGCCTCACATCGTCTAGAAAAAAATGCTAAATTTGTTAATTCACTAAATGTTTTTCCTGTCCCAGATGGAGATACTGGTACAAATATGAGTCTTACGATTCAAAGTGGTTTTAAAGCCGTCAATGAATCAGAAAGTACTAATATTGGTATTTTGGGTAAAGCTTTGGCTAAGGGACTATTGATGGGAGCTAGAGGTAACTCAGGTGTTATCACATCCCAATTATTCAGAGGCTTTTCGAAGAGTATTGAGAAAAAAGAATCTTTGAATGCCGATGATTTAGCATCAGCTTTTGAAGATGGCGTAAAAACAGCTTATAAGGCCGTTATGAAGCCAGTTGAAGGAACTATACTAACTGTTGCTAGATATGGTGCTGAAGCGGGTATTAAGAAGGCTAAAGAGACAACTGACATAGTTCAAGTTATGACGGCGGTTGTTAAAGGTTCCAAAACTGGTTTAGAAAAGACACCTTCACTATTGCCAGTACTAAAGGAAGTCGGAGTTGTCGATTCCGGTGGTCAAGGTCTAGTGTTTATTTATGAAGGATTTTTAGAAGGTCTTTCAGGCGAAGTTTCAGATAGTGAGGCTTATACGCCAGACGAAGCTGAAATGGATGAAATGATCAATGCAACCCATCATCAAGAATCTGTTCAAAGTCAATTCAATACTGATTCGATCGAAAACGGATATTGTACGGAGATGATGGTTGAACTGGGTGAAAATCCAACAACTGATGAAAAGTTTGATTATGAAGAGTTCCGTCAATATTTAAGTGGAATTGGTGATTCATTATTAGTGGTTTCTGATGATGAGGTTGTTAAAGTTCACGTTCATACTAACTATCCATACAAAGTTTGGGAAGCTGGTAGAAAATTTGGTGCATTAACAAAGATCAAAATCGATAATATGCGTATTCAACACGAAACCATTGTTGATGAAGATGAAATTGCTACCCCAGTAAGTAGTCAACCAATCGACTATGCGGTTATTGCGGTATCTTCAGGTGACGGTCTTTCAACGCTGTTTGAAAGTTTAGGTGTCACACACGTTATCAGTGGTGGACAGACAATGAATCCATCTACAAATGATATTGTAGATGCGATCAATGCTTCCAATGCCAAACGAGCAATTGTTTTACCAAATAACGGTAATATTATTATGGCAGCTAAACAGGCTGCGGAATTAGTTAATATTCCCGTTGTTATTGTTGCTTCTAAGACAATCTCACAAGGTATGACAGCAATGTTGTCATTTAACCCCGAGGCTGAATTAGATGAAAATAAAGATAATATGGAAGATTCATTAGATACTGTTAAGAGTGGTCAAATTACTGAGGCCGTTCGTAACACAGAAATTGATGGATTAAAGATCACAAAGGGTCACTATATGGGAATTGTCGATGGAAAGATCCTAGTTGATTCGGAAGATATTATTTCTGTTACTGAAGAAACACTTGATAAGATGATCGATGAGGATAGTGAAGTTATTACTATTTTGGTTGGCCAAGATGGTAATGAAGCCGATGCTCAAAAGGTTTCAGATTATTTAGATGAAAAGTATGCAGACTTAGAAACTGAAATTCACCAAGGTGATCAACCAGTTTATCCTTATTTGATTGCTGTAGAATAACAAACAATAAGTTTGGGACCTTGTGTTCCAAACTTGTTTTATTTAGGAGGGAAAATGGATTTAAGAACAGTTCCAGTATCAGCTTTATCAGGAGTGGGAGCTAAGCGATTTGAGGCTATCAGATCCTTAGGTATTGAGAATATTTATGATTTATTATTTTATTTTCCCTTCCGGTATGAGGATATTGAAGTAAAATCACTGGATGATGCAATCGATCAAGAGAAGATCCTTTTAAAGGGAATAGTTGCCAGTGATCCAGTTGTGGCAAGATTTGGATATAAAAAAAATCGTTTGAACGTCAGAATTATTGTTGAAAATGAATCGGTCATGGTAACCTTTTTCAATCAACCGTGGTTAAAAGATAAGTTTGTAACTGGTGATGAAGTTGCAGTATATGGTAAATGGAATCAAAATCGCCGCGCCATAACAGGTATGAAGGTAATTGGTGATGAACATGCTGAAGGTTCAATTGATTCAGTTTATTCCGTAAATAAAAATATTCATCAAAAAACTTTGATAAGTTTGATAAAATCAGCCTATGAAGAATATTCTGATCAAATTGAAACAATCATTCCTGAACATATTTTAGAGAAATATCATTTGATGAATGATAAAGAAATGGTTCAGGGGATGCATTTCCCTAAAAATGACGAACAAAATGAATTAGCCAGAAGAACTGCTAAATTTAGAGAATTTTTCTTATTTGAATGTGGAATTCAAAATATGAAATCAAAGGATCAAATTAATCAGGTTGGTTTACTGGAGAATTATGATAAAAAGTATATTGATGACTTCATTGATAGCTTGCCATTTGATTTAACAACGGCTCAAGCAAGAGTTACACAAGAAATTCTAGATGATATGGAGTCCAGCTATCATATGAATCGACTGCTTCAAGGCGATGTTGGATCTGGTAAGACGATAGTAGCAGTAATTGCAATGCTTGCTTCGGTGACGTCAGGATATCAAGCAGCCATTATGGCACCAACAGAAATCTTAGCCCAACAGCATTTTAATAAAATCGGCAAATTATTAGCACCTTTGAAAATAAGAATCAGTATTTTAACTGGTTCACAGACCAAGAAAGAACATGATGCGATAGCTGACAATATTAAGACTGGTAAAACTAATGTTATTGTTGGTACGCATGCTTTGATCCAGGATAGTGTTGAGTTTAAAGATCTCGGTTTGATCGTAATTGATGAGCAGCATCGTTTTGGTGTTAATCAACGTAAAAGTTTACGTGAAAAGGGTAATAATCCTGATGTATTAGCTATGACAGCTACACCTATTCCGAGGACATTGGCGATAACAGCGTATGGAGATATGGATGTTTCGAGAATTGACGAGTTGCCAGCTGGACGTAAAAAAATTGAGACATATTGGATCAGAAGTCAAAAAATAGAACAAATGTATCGGTTTGTAACTAAAGAATTGGCTGATAGTGCGCAAGTCTATGTTGTTACACCACTTATATCGGAGTCCGAGAAGATAGATTTAAAAAATGCAGAATTGATTTATGATAAATTTAGTGAGTTATTTGCACCGAAATATAGGATTGGTCTACTTCATGGTCAGATGCCAAATGATCAAAAAGAAGATGTGATGAGTCAATTTAGTCATCAGAAGATAGATGTATTGGTTTCAACAACCGTTATCGAAGTCGGTGTCGATGTCCCTAATGCATCAGTTATGGTGATCTATGACGCTAATCGATTTGGTTTGTCACAGTTGCATCAATTGCGAGGTCGTGTTGGTCGTGGCGAAAAGCAGTCGTATTGTATTTTGATTGCTGACCCTAAAAATGAGACGGCTTTAGAAAGAATGAAGATTTTAACGTCAACTAATGACGGATTCGTTTTAGCTGAAGAAGACCTAAAAATGCGTGGAGCTGGAGATGTTTTGGGTAGTCGTCAATCAGGTCTACCAGACTTTAAAGTTGGCGATCCAATCGCTGATATCAACATATTGGAAACAGCTCAAATTGAGGCTGAAGCAATATTTAAGGACGATGCTATGGCAAAATCTGAAAATAAAGTGTTAAAATCTTTCTTGAATGATGAATTTGAACAGTTAAATAATTTTGATTAGTGAGGAAATATAATGAAAATTGCTGTAGATGCTATGGGTGGAGATAATGCACCGCAGGTCATAGTTGAGGGTATTGAACAGTCACGTGACGAATGGGAAGATTTAGAATTCGTTCTTTATGGTGATGAAACTAAAATCAGAGAATATTTGAAAAATGATAAGCGAATATCAATCGTTAATACTGATGAGGAAATCTTAGGAACTGATGAACCAGTTAAAGCAATTCGTTCTAAGAAGAATTCATCAATGGTATTAGCTGCTAAATCTGTTAAGAATAAAGAGGCCGACGCTATGCTGTCACTAGGTAATACTGGTGCCTTATTGGCTGCTGGAATATTTATTGTTGGTCGTATCAAGCAGGTCGCACGTCCAGCTTTAATGCCGACTTTACCTGTTACGAATTCTCCATTAGGTGTAAATGTTTTAGATGTTGGCGCAAATGCTGAGGCCAAAGCTGCTTATTTACAGCAATGGGCAATTATGGGTTCAATTTATGCCCATGATATTAAACAGATTGAAGAACCAAGAGTAGCTTTGTTGAATAATGGTACTGAAGAAGATAAAGGTGATACTCTTCACAAAGAAGCCTATGAATTACTTGAAAATACTGAAGGTATTAACTTTGTAGGTAACGTTGAATCTAACAATATCTTGGCAGGGGTGGCAGATGTTATTGTTACTGATGGATTTACCGGAAATGCTGCTCTAAAAGCAACTGAAGGAACAGCAACTATTTTATTGAGTCAATTGAAGAATGCCTTGCTAAATAACGGTTTCTTTACTAAAATGGGGGCTGCTATCGTTGCACCATCATTGAAATCTTTGAAAGACATGTTTGATACTTCTCAAGCTGGCGGTGCAGTTCTTTTAGGATTGAAATCACCAGTTGTTAAGGCACATGGCGCTGCTGACGCAAAGACCGTTTTCTATACAGTAAAACAAATTTATGGTATGTTGCTTAACGATACAATAAATAAAGCCAACAAGTATTTTGAAAAAATGGAAGAAAAGAAGTAATTTAAACAAACTTGGGAAAAAACAGGAGAGTTATTTAAATGTCAGAACAAGAAATTTTTGAAAAAATCAGAACTATGATCGCCGACAAATTTGAGGTTGACGCTGAAACCATTAAGAATGAAACATCATTTGCAGATGATCTTGATGCAGATTCAATTGATTTAGTTGAATTTGTTTTGGAACTTGAAGAGGAATTTGATCAAGAGATCCCTGATGAAGATGCAGAAAAAATCACAACAGTGGGACAAGCTGTTAGTTATATTAAAGAACATCAAAATTAAGGCCGATAGGTCTTATTTTTTTGCCTGAATAATTATTTAAGGGTAAAAATTTAGTATAATTAATATTATCGGAAAGGGGCATATCATGTTAGATCCGAAATTTTTGAGTTATCTAAGTGAAAACTATGGAATAACTTTCAATAATAGAAAATTGGTCGAACGTGCAATGACACATTCTTCCTTTGACAATGAACACAAAGAATTAGGTATTGGTGATTACGAGCGCTTAGAATTTTTGGGGGATGCTGTTTTGGAAATAAATATTTCTAAATATCTCTTTGAAAAATTTCCAGAACTACCAGAAGGAAAACTAACACGTTTGAGATCAGATATTGTTAGAACTGATAGTTTTGCTAGATTTGCCAAACAAATTCAAATAGATAAATATTTACTAATAGGTAAAGGCGAAGAGAAACAAGGTGCTAGACAAAGACATACTCTATTGGAGGATATTTTTGAGGCCTTCAACGGAGCACTTTATTTAGACCAAGGAAATGAAAAAGTGGATGAATTCTTAAAACGAGTTGTTTACCCTCATATTGATTCAGGAGAATTTTCAGAAGATACTGACTTCAAGACACATATTCAAGAGAAACTTCAACAATCTGGTGAAGTAGAAATTGATTATGAGGTCATAGATGAAGAAGGACCTGATCATGACAAAAAGTTTGAAGTAGAGTTACTAGTAAACGGGAAATTCTTATCAAAGGGCTTTGGTTACAGCAAGAAACATGCAGAACAAATGGCCGCTAAGAAAGCGTTAGAAGAATTATAGGAGTTTGTATTTTATGCCATTAAAATCATTAACAATCAATGGATTCAAATCTTTTGCTGATAAAACGAAGATTGATTTTATAAGTGGAATTACAGGAATCGTTGGACCAAACGGAAGCGGAAAATCAAATATTACTGAAGCAATTCGTTGGGTCATGGGCGAACAGTCGGCAAAAAGTTTACGTGGGGACAAAATGGCCGATATCATATTTGCTGGTAGTGATACACGTTCACAGATGAATCATGCTGAAGTTATTTTGGAATTTGATAATTCACATAAGGAATTGAAATCTGATCAAGAGAATATTTTGATCAAACGTAAACTATATCGTAATGGTGATACTGAATTCTCAATCAATAATAAAGATTGTCGACTAAAGGATATTACTGAGTTATTTATGGATTCAGGTATGGGAAAACAATCTTTTTCAATTATTTCACAAGGTAGAGTTGAAGAAATATTTAACAGCAAGCCAGTTCAAAGACGTTCAATTATTGAAGAGTCCGCTGGAATTGCTTTATTTAAGCAGAAAAAAATTCAGGCTGAAAATAAGTTATCAGAAACAACCGACAACTTACATCGTGTTTCCGATATTGTTTCCGAATTGTCTAAACAAGTTGAACCCTTAAAAGAACAGGCTAGTATTGCAAGAGACTATCAAACTCAAAAGAGCCAATATGATGCTATTTATCAACAACTTTTGACTATTGAAATAAAAGATACGTCCATTCAAAAACGCAAAGTCAATAATGAATTGCGTGAGGTTAAACTAAGCCTGCAAGAAATTGAGAAAAAGGTTAAACAATCGACTGCCGATCTTAATGATAATCGAACAAAGATTAGTGCGTTTGCTAAAGAAATTGATAATCATCAAAATAACTTAGTAGAAAAAACTCGATCCTTAGAGATATTGAATGGTCAAATAGCCGTTTCTGATGAGAGGAATGGATACAATACTAGTAATCAAAACTCTTTGAATGATCGTTTGGAGAAGCTTTTAAATGATAAGAAAGCTAACCAGATTCAATTGGCGGCTTGTCAAGAGACTTTGGATGAGTATCAACAGAAAATTAAATCATATCAAAAAGAATTAAACGATATCGAACACTTAAAGGAACAAACTCCTGAGGATCTTCAAAACGAGATCAATCAAATTCGAGATCGGTATGTTAATGCTTTGCAAGAACAAGTTTCTAATAATAATGAGCAAAAATTTAGTCAACGGCAATTAGTAAGAGTTTCTGAGTTAGAGCAGGAACAAGATAGAAATACTAACGCAGTAACATCTGAAATAGAAAAATTAAATCAGTCTATTACTACAACAAATCAAGAAATCACTAAATTGGTCGCTGATAATCAAGACTTAATCGCAAGAGGCCAGAGTATTTCCATTTCTATCGATCAGGTGACTGAACAAGGTCAAACTGAGAATCAAGCTTATTTGAAAGAATTAGAGAGTCTTCAAGAAATCAAGGCACGTAAAACTGTATTGGAAAATATGGAACAAGAACATGCTGGATTCTACGAAGGTACGAAAAATGTTTTGAACAATCAGCAGTCACTTGATGGGATAGTTGGGGCTGTTGCTGAATTGATCACGGTTCCTAAAGAGTATCAGTTGGCAATTGAAACAGTTGTCAGTAATCAATTGCAATCGATCGTAACTAAAGATGAGCCCGCTGCTAAACAAGCTATCATGTTCTTACGACAAAAAAATGCCGGTCGGGCGACTTTCTTACCTCAAAATATTATTCAGCCCAGAAATATTTATTCAGCAGATTTGAATGCTGCTCATAATGTTGTTGGATTTGTCGATGTCGCAAGTAATTTGGTTGAATTTGATCAAAGTGTTAATAATATTGTCCAAAATATTTTGGGAAATCTATTGATTGCGACTGATATTGATGCAGCAACGAAAGTTTCGGCAGTTGTTCATCGTAAATATCGTGTTGTTACGCTGGATGGCAATGTTGTCAATGCCGGAGGTTCTTTGACCGGTGGACAAAAACGTCGAGTAAATTCGAGCCTTTTAAGTAGAAAAGAGGATTTGAAGGAATTAGTTTCTCAATTGTCGAAAAAGGAAATGGCCCTTGATCAAAAGCAAAAATCAGTTTCGGATCTTCGTGAGAAACTAATTGGCTTGCGTCAAGAAAAATCTAATGTTGATAAGGCTTTAGAATCTTTTAATCAAAAGAAAAGTGAACTGAATAATGTTTTATCCACTCAACAAAACGAATTAAAACATTTTGAAAGTCAGCAATCAGCCTACGTTTATAATCATTCGAAGACAAAAGCTGATAAAAGGGAATTAACTGATAATTTAAAAAATCAATTAAAAATTGCTGAGGCTTTGAAAGCCGATTTAATCAAATTACAATCTGACATTGATGATAAACAAAAAACTCTGAATGATTTTGATTCTAAACTGTCATCTACAAATGAAAAAATCCAAAAATATCAAACTGATTTGGCTGTTATTAAGAGTAATTTTGAGAATGAAAATAATCAGCACAAACGGTTGGTTTCTGAAATGGAATCTAGTGATGAACAGATCAAAGAGTTAAAGATTAGATTAGATCAGTTGAATAACGAAAAGAGCACTTTGGATCTAAGTAATTCTGAGATCAAGTCTAAAATTGAAAGTTTAAATACTAATATCATTCAATTGAAGAAGATGCTAAGTTCATTGCAAGATAAGCGTGATCAAGAAGAAGTCAAAGCTAAAGAATTAAATGAATTAGCTCAAAGAAATTTTGATCTACAAAAATCAGCATCTGATCAACAAGAGAATTTAGCCATTCAAGTAACTAAATTGACAAACAAGATTGACAGCCGCTTAGATATATTGGCCAAGGATTATCAGTTAACATATGAAGCCGCTATGGTCAATTTGAAGAAACAAGATGCTGATCCCGACGAATTGAAGAAGAATGCCAACTTACTGAAGATGGGAATTGATGAATTAGGTCCAGTAAATATTTCAGCAATTGCCGAATATGATAAAGTTAAGGACCGTTATGAATTTTTGACGCAACAGCAAGATGATCTTTTAACCGCTAGAAAACAATTGCTAGATACAATGTCAGAGATGAATAATGAAGTTATGACACGTTTTAAGAGGACTTTTGATAGCGTAGCTGCAGCTTTTGAGACAATCTTCCCAGAGATGTTTGCAGGTGGACGTGCCAAATTGGTATTAACTGATCCCAGTAACTTGTTAGAAACAGGCATTGAAATTATTGCACAGCCACCAGGGAAGAAATTCCAGAGATTGAGTTTATTATCAGGTGGTGAGAAAGCTTTGACAGCCATTACACTGCTATTTGCTATTATCAAAGTACATCCAGTTCCATTTTGTATTTTAGATGAGGTTGAAGCTTCACTTGATGATGCTAATGTTTATCGTTTTGCTAATTATTTGAATAAATACGACGATAATACGGAATTTATCGTAATTACTCATCGTAAGGGTACAATGATGAATGTGAACCGTCTTTATGGCGTCACCATGGAAGAATCCGGTGTTTCCAAAATGTTATCTGTTGAAGTAGAAAAATAAGGAGATTAATATATGGGACTTTTTGATCGAATTAAAAAAGCCTTTACTGGCAAAGAAGATGAACCAAAAGAAACTGAAAAAGTTGATGAAACTGCCCAGAATGCTGAAGAACCTGAAACGAAGTCTGCTGATAAAACAGCTGAGTCAGAAGATACAACTGTCGGATCGGAAGACAGTACAACAGAAGCTGAGTCAAAAGATGAATCAGATTCTGAACCAGAACAAAAAGATGAACCTTTAGAAATAAAGCCAGAGGACAAAGGTGAGGTTAAGGATGTTTCTGATAGTTCTGAATCGGAAGAAGAAACGGTCGAACCAGAATCAGAAGAAACTGGAAACTCTGAAACTGCTGATGTTGAAGAAAATCCAGAGTCTGAATCAGAATCTGAAACAAAAGATGATGTTAAGGAATATGACGAAGGATTAAAGAAGAGTCGTAATTCATTTAGCGCTCGTTTTAATCGTTTTTTGGCCAATTTTAGAAGTGTTGATGAGGAGTTTTTTGATGATTTAGAGGAATTATTGATTGAATCAGATGTTGGATATGAAACTGCTATGCGCCTTTCAGATGAGTTACGTGAAGAAGTTAAATTAGAAAATGTTAAAAAACGTTCTGATGTGTCCGATGTTATCGTTAAAAAATTAGTTGATATGTACGATGAAGAAGGAAAAGAAGAAGATAACAGCCTTAAATTCAGTAATGATAAAACACCGACTATCTTTTTATTTGTAGGTGTTAATGGGGCCGGTAAGACAACCACAATTGGTAAATTGGCCCACCGTTATCAACAAGAGGGTAAAAAGGTTCTCCTAGCGGCTGGTGATACATTTAGAGCCGGTGCTATTGAGCAACTTCAAGTTTGGGGTAAACGTGTTGGTGTACCTGTTCAAGCAAGTAAAGCCCAAACAGATCCCGCTTCAGTTGTCTTTGATGCCGTTCATCGAGCTGTTGAGGAAGATTTTGATATTCTTTTAGTTGATACTGCCGGTCGTTTGCAGAATAAAGAGGGATTAATGCGTGAATTGGAGAAAATTAAACGTGTCATCACTCGAGAATTACCAGAAGCACCTCAAGAAGTACTGTTAGTCCTTGATGGATCAACTGGACAAAATGCTTTGAGTCAGGCTAAACAATTCAATGAGACAACTGATGTTTCAGGAATTGTTTTAACCAAAATCGATGGCAGTTCTCAAGGTGGTATCGTCTTAGCGATTAGAAATGAACTTCACATTCCGGTTAAATTAGTCGGACTTGGTGAACAGATGGATGATTTACGTGATTTTGATCCTGAGAAATTTATTTATGGATTATTTAAAGAATTAATTGTCGGTTCTGGTGAATAGTATGGAAATTGATGAAACAACCAAGGTAAATTTGTTGTATAATTTTTATCATTCTTTACTGACAAAGAAACAGAGTCAGTATTTGAATTTATATTATGTTGAAGATTTTTCACTTAGTGAGATTTCGGAACAGTTAGAAGTTTCTAGACAAGCGGTATTGGATAATTTGCATCGATCCGTTAGTCTGTTAGAATCGTTTGAGAAAGAGCTTGGTCTGATCAAGAAAACTCAAGAGATCGATGATATTTCAAAGAAACTTGACCGAGTTGTTTTAGACAGATATCCAGAGGATAAAGAACTAAGTGAATTGGTAAATCGTATTTCAAAAATAAATGAGATGTAGGAGTAAGAGATGGCTTTTGAAGGATTAAGTGAACGACTTCAAAAAGTTTTTTCCACGT
The DNA here is from genome assembly GCF_003946205.1 of Companilactobacillus keshanensis. Taxonomy (GTDB): domain Bacteria; phylum Bacillota; class Bacilli; order Lactobacillales; family Lactobacillaceae; genus Companilactobacillus; species Companilactobacillus keshanensis. The sequence goes on from NZ_RHOS01000004.1 coordinate 92,974, forward strand.
TGAGAGGTAAGGGAAAACTTTCTGAAGACGATGTTCGTAAAGTAATGCGTGAAGTTAGAATGGCTTTACTTGAAGCCGATGTTAACTTTGACGTCGTTAAGAATTTCGTTAAACAAGTTAGAGAGCGTGCTTTGGGCGCTGAAGTAATGGACAGCTTGAGTCCATCACAACAGGTTATCAAAATTGTTGATGATGAATTAACTAAATTGATGGGTGAAGAGGCTGTTCCTCTAAACAAATCCCCACATATACCAACAATTATTATGATGGTTGGTCTTCAGGGTGCTGGTAAAACTACCACAGCTGGTAAGTTAGCTAAGTACTTGATCAATAATGAAAAAGCTCGTCCAATTTTTATTGCTGGTGACGTTTATCGTCCAGCCGCAATTGAGCAGTTAAAGACAGTTGCTGAACAAGTCGGAGCCCCTGTTTATGAAGAAGGTACTGATAAAGATCCTGTTGATATTGTTAAAAATGGATTGGCCAAGGCTGCTGAAAATAAAAATGATTATGTAATTATCGATACCGCCGGTCGTTTGGAAATTGATGATAAATTAATGGACGAATTGACTAGAATTAAAGATTTGGCACATCCAAATGAGATCCTCTTCGTTGCCGATTCAATGACTGGTCAAGTAGCTGCTAAAGTTGCGCACGGTTTTGATGAACAATTAGATATTACCGGTGTTGTTTTAACTAAGCTGGATGGTGATACTCGTGGTGGTGCTGCACTTTCAATTCGTGCCGTTACTGGTAAACCAATCAAATTTATTGGACAAGGTGAAAAATTAGATCAACTAGATGTATTCCATCCTGATCGTATGGCTAACCGTATTCTTGGTATGGGTGACATGCTTACCTTGATCGAAAAAGCTCAAACTGATTACGATGAAGAACAAGCCAAAGATATGGCCGAAAAGATTCGTGAAAATAGTTTTGACTTTAACGACTTTATTGATCAAATGGATCAGATTCAAAAGATGGGTCCAATGGATGAACTGATGAAGATGATTCCAGGAATGTCTAATAATCCTGCTATGGCTAATGTCAATATTGGTGAAAAGGATATTGATCATTTAAAAGCTGTTGTTTATTCAATGACACCTAAAGAACGTGAGAACCCTGACTTATTAAATCCCTCAAGACGTCGTCGTATTGCTAGTGGTTCTGGACGTAGTGTTCAAGAAGTAAACCGCATGATCAAACAATTTAAGCAATCCCGTGACATGATGAAACAGATGAGTAAAGGTAACATGTCCGGCATGGAACAAATGATGGGTGGCGGAATGTCCGGTAAACTGGGTAAGATGGCTATGCACTCAATGGTTAAAAAACAAAAGAAACGTAAGAAGAAACGCTTAAAGAAAATTAAACGTTTTAAATCATAAAAAAAACAGTGGTGTAAAGAAAAAAACTTTACACCATTATTTTTTTTGTGTATACTAACAAAGTTAAGTATTTAGGAGGAAACAAAATATGTCAGTTAAGATTAGAATGAAACGTATGGGTAGTAAGTTAAGACCTTTCTACAGAATCGTTGTTGCTGATTCACGCGCACCACGTGATGGCCGATTCATCGAACAAGTTGGTTACTACAACCCAATCGCTCAACCAGAAGAAATCAAGTTGGACGATGACAAAATTATGGACTGGTTACAAAAAGGTGCACAACCTTCAGATACAGTTCGTACATTGCTTAAGACACATGGTATTATGCAAAAGTATCATGAAAGCAAATATTCAAAATAATGAATAAGTAAAATGGGATCAGATAAAACTTTGTTTTGTCGTGGTCCTATTTATTTATGTGGAGGAATAAATGGCTGATAATTTATATCGAGTCGGAACAATTGTTAATACTCATGGGATCAAAGGTGAACTGCGTATTATTCCAATTACTGACTTTCCTGAAGAGCGCTTCAAAAAAGGTGCCAAACTTTTCTTAAAGAAATCCAATGATTCAAAAGAATTTATTGTCGAATCATCTCGTAAACATAAGAATTTCATTTTGATCAAGTTTAAGGGATACGATAATATAAATGACGTTGAACAATATGTTAAATCAGAATTATTTTCTAACAATGAAGTAAAACCCAAACTTAAAGACGGAGAATTTTTTTACAGTCAAATTATTGGGTTGAAGGTTATTGATGAACAACTTGGTGAAATAGGAACAATAAAAGAAATTATGGAATTAGGTCCAAATGACGTTTGGGTTGTAAAGAGTCCTAAATACGATGAGGTATTGATTCCATATATCGATGGTGTAGTTAAAAAAGTAGATCTCGAAAACGAAGTTATTAATGTCGAGATCCCGGATGGATTGATAGACTAATGGACATAACAGTATTAAGTATTTTTCCAAAGATGTTTCAGGCCCTAAATGAGTCCTTAATTGGTAAGGCTCAAGAAAAAGGGCTGGTTAATCTTGATGTAGTAGATTTCAGAGATTTTACTACTAACAAACAAAACCACGTTGACGATTCGCCTTATGGTGGTGGTGCGGGGATGCTTTTGCAGGCACAGCCTATCTATGACGCCATGGATTATGTTGAACAAAAGAGGCCCGGCAAGAAACGAGTTGTTTTGTTAGATCCAGCTGGTAAAACCTTTAACACTAAAATTGCCAGAGATTTTGCAAAAGAGGATCAATTAGTATTTATTTGTGGGCACTATGAAGGCTTTGACGAAAGAATCAAGGATTTGGTCACTGATGAGGTATCAATTGGCGATTACATTTTAACCGGTGGCGAATTGCCAACTATGAATATGATTGATGCTACTTTGAGATTTGTACCTGGAGTTTTAGGGAATGCGGTCTCCGCTGAAGATGAATCTTTTTCCAATGGGTTGCTAGAGTATCCACAGTATTCAAGACCAGCTGATTTTCGTGGTAAGAAGGTACCGGAAGTTTTAATCAGTGGTGATCATGAAAAAATTCGCCTCTGGCGTTTGAAAGAGTCTTTGAGAAAAACCTTAGAGCGTCGTCCGGACCTATTGAATACAGTGGAATTGAATGACGAAGAGAAGAAATTACTTCGTGAAATTCGTTCCGAAAACTAGTTTACAAATAAGATTCAATAATGTAATATTGTAAGAGTGTTTGAACACATATTAACGATATTCCGCTGTGTATTAATTAAGATACATAAGAGTGTCGAATTAGGAGAAATTATTTATGAAACCATTAATTCAAGATATTACTAAAGAACAACTACGTTCTGATATCCCTGACTTCCGTCCTGGTGACACTGTTCGTGTCCATGCTAAGGTTGTTGAAGGTTCACGTGAGCGTGTTCAGTTGTTTGAAGGTGTTGTAATTAAGAGACGTGGAGCTGGCGTTAGTGCTACTTATACTGTTCGTAAGATGAGTAGCGGTGTTGGTGTTGAAAGAACATTTCCACTAAACACACCACGTGTTGAAAAGCTCGAAGTTATTAGACGTGGTCTTGTACGTCGTAGTAAACTTTACTATCTACGTGATCGTAAAGGTAAGGCTGCACGTATTAAAGAACGTCGTATTGAGAAATAGGCAAATCACAAAGACACTTCGGTGTCTTTTTTTGTATCAAAGCAGATATATTAAATAAGATATCTGCTTTTTTATTATTCCAAATTATTTATACACGTATAATTATTTGAATAAATCACCATTACAGCGCTTTATATGCTAATTATACGAACAATAAGATTAATTTTATGAATTTATGTACGTAAATTTATTGAAAAAAACGTATTTAATTGATAAACTGATGACATACTTCAAGGAGAGAGTGGCTTATGAAAGATGTAGCAGTAATTATGGGTTCAGTTTCAGACTTACCAACTATGCAGAATTCGATCGATATATTGAAAGATCTAAGCGTTGGATATGAAGTTCATGTAATATCGGCACATCGAATGCCTGAAGAGATGCTAGATTTTGCCAGAACTGCATCCAGTAATGGAATTAAAGTCATAATTGCCGGAGCAGGTGGAGCAGCTCATTTACCAGGAATGATAGCAGCGGCTACCATATTGCCCGTCGTTGGAGTTCCAGTACAGTCAAAGGCTTTAAATGGCATAGATTCACTGTTGTCGATTGTTCAAATGCCTGGAGGAATCCCAGTTGCTACAATGGCAATTGGTAAAGCTGGAGCGATTAATGCCGCTCTCATGGCTGTGCGTATCTGTGCATTAACTAATTCAAAATATTTGAAATCATTATCTGATTATCAAGAATCAATGCATGATAAGTCACTAGAAAGTGGGAATGATCTTGAATAGAAATCACTTACCAGGTGAAACCATCGGTATTATTGGCGGTGGTCAGTTAGGTCAAATGATGGCTGCTACAGCTAAAGAAAAAGGGTATAAGGTTATAATCTTAGATCCAATCAAAAATTGTTCAGCCGCTCAAGTTTCAGATGAACAAATAGTCGCTAAGTATGATAATTTGGATTCTTTAATTGAGTTGTCTAAAAAATGTGATGTTTTAACATATGAATTTGAAAATGTTGATGCCGAAACAATTGAGGAAATAACAAAATATACTGATGTACCTCAAGGAACAAAAGCTTTAATTGTTACTCAAAATCGTATTAGGGAGAAGAACTTTCTTTCTGAAAATAATTTCCCCATTGTGCCGCATACAATTGTCAAAACTTTTAATGATTTTCAAAATGGATTGGAAGATTTAAAGTACCCAGTAATTTTGAAAACGGTCGAAGGTGGTTACGACGGAAAAGGTCAAATCCTGATTGACAATGAGTCTTTTGATGAGAGTGCAGTTAAAAAACTAATTAAATTGGGAACTTGTATTTTAGAATCAAAAATTGATTTATTAAAAGAGGTTTCTATTGTTATTTCTTCTAATCTGGATCAGAATCATTCAATTTTTCCAATGATTGAAAATAAACATCATAATAATATTTTGCATATCAGTAACTGTCCAGCAAGAGTCAATGATGAAGTTGCGGAAGAATCATATAAAATAGCACGACAAATTGCTCGTCTGTTGAATTTAGTTGGAACACTGTGTGTTGAATTTTTTATCTCAAAAGATCAAAAAATTTACGTGAATGAAATCGCACCTAGACCACATAATTCAGGACATTTGACGATTGAGGCATGCAATATTTCTCAATTTGATGCTCATATTCGAGGAATTTGTGGTTGGCCAATGCCAAAAATTGAATTATTCAGTTCAGCAGTGATGATCAATTTGTTAGGGCAGCATATCAAAGCGGCAAAGACTGGGTTGTTAAAGCATACAGAATGGAATTTTCATGACTATGGTAAGGATATATGCAAAATTAATAGAAAAATGGGACATATTACAATTTTAAGTAAGGATACGGAAAAGACGATAAATGATCTAAAACAAAACTCAATTTGGAAGGACTAGGAGCTTTTTGATGAAGAAGCAGTTGATATATTCTGGTAAAGCAAAAGATGTTTTTGAAACTGATAAAGACGATGAACTAGTACTCTTTTATAAAGATCAGGCAACGGCATTAAATGGTGTACGAAAAGAACATATTACTGGAAAGGGTAATCTAAATTGTAAAATTTCTTCCTTAATATTTCATTATCTAATGAAAAATGGCATTAGAACACATTTAATAGAAGATTTATCTGATAACGAACAATTGGTTAAGAAAACACAATTAATACCAATTGAAATTGTTTTGAGAAATACGATTGCAGGTAGTTTTGCCAAGAAGTTTGCATTAGAAGAAGGAGAAAAACTCGATCCTCCAGTTATTGAATATTATTTTAAAAGCGATAAGTTAAATGATCCGGCCATAAATGAATCACAAATAGATTCAATTGGGATTGCTAATGAATCTGAATTACAACAGATTAAAGAACAAACATTAAAAATAAATAACCTTCTTGTTCAATTATTTAGTCAAGACAAGTTGGATCTTGTGGACTTTAAATTAGAATTTGGACGTTTTGAGAATGAAATTATTTTAATTGATGAGTTTTCACCTGATAATTGCCGATTGTGGGATCAAATAAGTCATCAGTCCTTTGACAAAGATGTATTTAGAAAAAATGAAGCCGATTTAGTTACTACTTACAAAAAGGTCTTAGATCGATTAGAAGGAGTCAGATAATATGGGTTTAGTTAAAGTCTATGTGACATATAAAGAATCGATTCTTGATCCGCAAGGCGAGGCAATTAAAAGTGCAATCCATGGAATGGGTCATACTTCAATCAATGACGTACGAATGGGAAAGTACTTTGAACTAAATGTTGATAATAATGTTTCTGATATTGATTCAGAAATCAACTTAATCTGTGATGACTTGTTAGCAAATCCTAATATGGAAACTTATCGTTATGAAATTTTGGAGGATGCAGAATGAAATTTGCTGTGATCGTTTTTCCGGGGTCTAATTGTGATAAGGATCTGTACTTTGCAATAAAAGATGGTATCCATGCAGATGTCGAAATGATTGATTATAGATCAAAGTCACTGGATGCGTTCGATGCTGTATTGATACCTGGTGGATTTTCTTATGGTGATTATCTTAGAAGCGGCGCTATTGCCGCCCATGCACCTATTATAGAGACTATAAAAAGAATGTCTGCTTTAGGAAAACCGATAATGGGAATTTGTAATGGGTTTCAAATTTTGACTGAAATTGGGTTGTTACCAGGAGCCCTGATAAGGAATCGTCAAAATAGATTTATTTGTGAAACAGTTGATCTGAAAGTTAAAAATAATCAAACCATTTTTACCAATGAATATGAATTTGATCAGACGCTTAGTCTTCCCGTGGCTCATGGCGAAGGTAATTATTATTGTGATATTTCCACATTGAAACAAATAAATGATAACAATCAAATTATTTTTAGATATGCTTCAGATATTAATGGAAGTATCGACAATATTGCCGGAATAATAAACAAAGCCGGTAATGTTTTAGGAATGATGCCACATCCAGAGAGGGCCTTAGAAGAAATGCTTGGTTCAGATGATGGGCTGAAACTGTTTCAATCAATTTTAAAGTCACATATGAATAGGGTGAATCTGTAAATGACTGAACCAACTGCCGAAATGATTCAAGAAACCAAACTTTATAAGTCTTGGGGTTTAAGTGACCAAGAATTTCAAACTATATCCAATGATATTTTAGGAAGATTACCAAATTATACGGAAACTGGATTATTTTCTGTAATGTGGGGTGAACATTGTTCTTATAAGAACTCAAAAAATGTTTTACGAAAGTTCTCAAATAAAAGTGAAAGAGTACTTGCCGGACCTGGCGAAGATGCTGGGATAATTGATATTGGTGATAATCAGGCCATTGTGTTTAAGGCCGAAAGTCACAATCATCCTTCGGCAGTTGAGCCGTACCAAGGAGCAGCTACTGGTGTTGGTGGAATAATTAGAGATATTTTTTCAATGGGTGCTACGCCAATAGCCTTGTTGAATAGTTTGAAATTTGGAGAGTTGGATGATTCTCATACTAGGTATTTAGCTGAAGAAATAGTTTCAGGAATTGGTGGATATGGAAATTGTATTGGAATTCCAACTGTTGGTGGTGAAATTGCCTTTCAATCTAGATATAAGAAAAATCCCATCGTAAACGTTATGTGTGTGGGCCTGATCGATCATGATGATGTTAAATATGGCAAGGCCACTGGTAAAGATAATTTGATAGTTTATGTAGGGGCCAAAACCGGTCGAGATGGAATCCATGGAGCAACATTTGCGTCAGATGAATTTACAGACAGTAAAAGTACACAAAGATCCGCCGTTCAAGTTGGTGATCCATTTATGGAAAAGCTTCTGATGGATGCGTGTATAGAATTGGTTCATGAACATTCTGATTGGATCATGGGAATTCAAGATATGGGAGCGGCCGGATTAGTTTCTTCTACTGCTGAAATGGCCTCAAAAGCAAGCAGTGGTCTGATTCTAGAATTAGACAATGTGCCACAACGGGAGACTGAAATGACTCCATATGAAATCATGCTTTCCGAATCTCAAGAGAGAATGGTTTTATGCATTAAGCCAGAATATGAACAAAATATTACCGATTTCTTTACAGATAAAATGCTTGATGCGGTCGTAGTTGGCAAAGTAACCACAGATGGCCAATATAAAATTTATCAACGAGGAAAAATGGTTTGTAATATCCCTATTTCAGGATTAGTGGATGAATCACCTGAATATAAACGTATTAGTGTTAAACCAGATAGAATTGCCGACAGTAAGGAACAATTTAGACCAGAAATCAAATCACTTGAAGATGTTTGGCTAAAAATTTTGAGACAGCCAACAATAGCATCTAAAGAGTATTTTTATAAAACCTATGATTCTCAAATTAAGGCAAATACAGTAGTCCAGCCAGGTAGTGATGCTGCCGTCGTGCGTATTAGAGATACAAAAAAGGCCATTGCAATGACTAATGATGGAAATTCGAGAATGGTTTATGTTGATCCTTTTATTGGAGGTCAAATGGCAGTGATTGAGGCAGCCAGCAATCTGGTGGCTGCTGGTGCTATTCCAATTGGAATAACGGACTGTTTAAATTATGGAAACCCTGAAAAACCAGAGATATTTTGGGAGTTTGAAAAAAGTGTTAGTGGGATGGCTATGGCCGGGAAAAAATTAAATATCCCAGTCGTATCTGGAAATGTTTCCTTGTATAACGAGTTTAATGAAACAGCAATTTATCCAAGTCCCATGATCGGCATGACTGGTCTGGTTGAGGATATTGATAATGTAATTACTCAAGGCTTTAAAAACTCTGGTGATTTAATTTACCTAATAGGCGAAACCAGAAATGAATTTAATGGATCTGAAATTCAGCAATTACAGCTGAACGATGTGAAAGGTTCATTAAGTAAGATTAATGTAGATCAAATAAAGGACAGATTTGAGTTAATTCTGGATATTATCAATAATAAATTAATAAATAGTTGTCATGATTTATCAGAAGGTGGGTTAGCGGTTGCGTTATCTGAAGCGACTTTTGAAAATAAGCTAGGATTCAAGTGTGAAGTCAATATGCCTAAGGAATATTTATTTTCCGAAACACCAGCTAGATTTGTTGTATCTGTATCTAAAGATAACCAAAGAAAATTTGAAGACATAATCGGTAATAATGGGGCTAAGATCGGTGTTGTAACTGATGACAATAGAATGAATATTAAAACAATTGGTGCAGAAGCAACGATTGAATTATCTGTGGCGATGTCTATTTGGAAAGAGGCCATATCTTGTTTAATGAAAAAGAATTAAGTGAAGAGTGCGGTGTCTTTGGTATTTGGGGGGCAGAGAGTTCTCAATACTTAACCTACCTTGGATTACATAGTTTGCAACATCGTGGTCAAGAGAGCGCAGGCATCGTTTGTAATGATAGTGGAAAATTACAAGGATATCGTAATTTGGGTCTGTTATCGCAAGTTTTTGATAAGCCAGAGTATCTTGAGAGGTTAAGTGGTAATTCGGCCATTGGCCATGTTAGATATTCTACGGCCGGTGAAAATAAGATTGAGAATGTTCAACCTTTATTTTTCGATTTTTCAAATGAGCAGTTTGCCTTAGCTCACAATGGAAATTTAACTAATGCAATTACTTTGAAAAAGAAACTAGAGCAGGTAGGCGATATTTTCATATCTAGTTCTGATTCAGAAATTTTGATGCATTTGATCCGTCATTCTAAAAAGAAATTATTTGAAGATAAAATTAAGGACGCATTAAAACAAATTCAAGGTGGGTTTGCATACGTTCTGTTGACTAAGGGTTCTTTAATAGTGGCCTTAGATTCTCATGGGCTTAGACCATTGTCAATTGGTAAATTGCCAGAAGGTGGATACGCTGTTGCCAGTGAAACTTGTGCATTGGATGCGGTATCGGCAGAGTTTGTAAGGGATGTACAACCTGGTGAACTGATTATTATTAATGATGATGGTATGAAAATAGACCATTGGACTAATGACACTAAGATGGCTATTTGCTCAATGGAATATATTTATTTTGCTCGACCCGATTCCAATATATTAGGTGTCAATGTTCATATTTCTCGAAAAAAAATGGGGATAAATTTAGCCAAAGAAAAACCAGTTGCCGCAGATATAGTTGTTGGTATTCCTAATTCTTCTCTTCCTGCTGCTAGTGGATATGCTGAAGCTAGTGGATTACCGTATGAGATGGGACTAATAAAGAATCAGTATATGGGACGTGAATTTATTCAACCTAATCAATCTCTAAGAGAAAAAAGTGTTCGTCAAAAATTAGCCGCTGTTAGAAGTGTTATTAAAGGTAAGAAAGTAGTATTAGTTGATGATTCAATTGTTAGAGGAACCACCTGTGCTTATATCGTTCAATTATTAAAGGATGCTGGAGCAATTGAAGTTCATTTAAGAGTTGCTTCACCACCATTCAAGTATCCGAGTTTTTATGGGATTGATATTCAAGATTCAAAGGAATTAATAGCCGCTCAAAAAACTAAAGAAGAGATGCGTCAACAATTTGGAGCTGATTCATTAGAGTTTTTGAGTGAAAAAGGATTGATTTCGGCGATAGGATTAAATTTTGATACACCATATCAAGGTTTAGATTTGTCGTACTTTAATGGTGATTATCCAACACCTCTATATGACTATGAAGAAAAAGTGTCTAAGGACTTAAAGATTGGAAAGGAATAAATTGATGAATCCTTATGAAAAGGCCGGTGTAAATGTAAATTCTGGATATGAAATTTCTGATTTTGTTAAAAATAAATTAGCTAGTAGTGCTAGTAATATTGGTCATTTTGGTGGAGTTTTTGAAATACCAAAAGGGTATGATCAGCCTGTCTTGGTTTCTAGTAATGATGGTGTGGGTACTAAATTATTATTAGGGATACAAGGAAAAAAACATGACACGGTTGGTATTGACTGTGTTGCAATGTGCGTTAATGATATTTTAGCCCAAGGTGCTAAACCGCAATACTTTTTAGATTATATTGCGACATCTAAAGTGGGAGATACTGTTAAAGAGATCCTAGATGGGGTTTTGGAAGGCTGTATCATTGGACACTTAGACCTAATTGGTGGCGAAACTGCAGAGATGCCTGATATGTACCCTAAAAATACTTATGATTTGGCGGGCTTTGCTGTAGGTATAGCGGAAAAATCACAACTTATGGATCCTAAAAAAGTACATGCTGGCGATAAATTGATAGGTATAGCCTCAAGTGGACTTCACTCGAACGGATTTTCACTTATCAGAAAAATATTCTTCAAGGATAATGATTTTGAATACAACTCGGAATTAAAAGAATTTCCCGATAAAGTTTTGGGAGATGTTTTGATGACGCCAACGCGCATATATACAGAACAAATCACTCCATTACTTGATCAAAGAATTCTTAATGGAATAGCACATATTACCGGCGGAGGATTTTATGAAAATATTCCACGAATGTTACCAGATGGCTTGCAAGCCAAAGTTGATTTGTCATCGTGGACAATTCCAGAAATTTTTAAAGTAGTTGAACGGTACGGAAAATTATCAGAAGCGGATATGTTTCATATTTTTAATATGGGTGTGGGGATGATACTTGCGGTTGACCCTAAAAATGAACAGTCCGTACTTGATAATTTAAATCAGAAAGAAAATCTTGGATTTACCATTGGTGAAGTGGTATCAGATTTGGATGTGGCTATAAAGTTAGTGGGTGAGTTGTAGTGAAAGTAGCAGTATTTGCATCAGGTAATGGTACTAACTTTGAGGCCTTGGCTGATGATAAGAAATTAAATGAAAATGGTTTAGAAATAGTATTATTGGTTTGTGACAAGCCAAAAGCCGCGGTAATAAAAAAAGCTGAATTAAGAAATATTCCTATTTTTATAAATAAATTAAGTGACTATAAAACTCGTTCTGAGTATGAGCAAGCCATTGTTGATCATTTGAAATCATTGAATCTTGAATATATTTTGCTGGCAGGATATATGAGAGTAGTTACAAAAACGTTATTAGACGTTTATCCTGGGAAAATAATTAATATACATCCATCATATTTACCAAAATTTTCAGGATTAGATGCTATTTCTAGAGCATTCAATTCCGGAGATAAATCAACTGGTGTAACGATTCATTATATTGATGAAGGTGTAGATACAGGTCCAATAATCCGGCAAGAGGCAGTACCAATTTTAGATACGGATACTGTTGATACGCTTGAACAACGGATTCACGATAAAGAACATGAGATATATCCAGAAGTGGTTTTTAACTTATTAAAAAAATATTAGGTGGGAAAAAAATGAAAAATGCTCTTATCAGTGTCTCAGATAAAACTGGAATTGTAGAATTTGCTCAAGGATTAATATCGGTAGGTTATTCAATCATTTCGACTGGTGGAACATATAAGAAATTACAGGAAAATGGAATTACAGTGACTGAAATTGATGAAGTTACTGGATTCCCAGAAATACTTGATGGTCGGGTTAAGACCCTACATCCCAAAGTTCATGCTGGTTTATTGGCGAAGCGCTCAGATTCAAAACATATGGAAACTTTAAAAAATATGGGCATCGAGACGATTGACCTTGTTTGTGTAAATTTATATCCATTTAAAGAAACAATTTCAAAAGAAGATGTTAAACTGGCAGATGCAATCGAACAAATAGACATCGGCGGTCCTTCCATGTTACGTTCCGCATCAAAAAATTTTGAAAGTGTTTATGTTGTAACTGACAAGAATGATTATTCGACAGTTCTAAATGAAATTAAGAAAGCTTCTGATGATCAAATTACATACAGACAATTGTTGGCTGCCAAGGCATTTAGACATACGGCTGAATATGATGGTATTATTTCAAGTTATTTGACTGATATTTCAACAGAAGAATTTCCAGAATCAAAAACGATTCCTTTGGAGTTCAAGCAATCATTACGATACGGTGAGAATTCACACCAATTAGCTGCCTTTTACAAAAATTCTATGCCGACCGAATATTCTATTGCTTCTGCACAACAATTACATGGGAAAGAATTGTCATTTAATAATATTCGTGATGCTGATGCGGCAATTAGAATTGTCTCAGATTTTGATATGCCATGTGTAGTTGCACTTAAGCATATGAATCCTTGTGGAATTGGAACAGATTCAGATGATATTTATTCTGCTTGGAAAAAAGCATACGAAGCCGATACTATGTCAATCTTTGGTGGTATTGTGGTAGTCAATCGTGAAGTTGATGAGAGAATTGCCAATGAAATGCATAAAATATTTTTAGAAATTGTTATTGCCCCAAGTTTTTCTACTGAGGCATTGGAGATTTTGGAATCAAAAAAAAACATTAGATTATTGACTTTAGACTTTGATAAGGCTAGTCAAGCGGATAAATTCGATTATACTTCCGTACTGGGTGGATTGCTCATGCAAGAACGTGATACTACAATTGATTCTCTTGATGATTTTGAAGTGGTTACTAAAAAGCAACCAACAGATGAAGAACTTAATGCCTTATTATTTGGTCAAAAAGTTGTTAAACATGTTAAGAGCAATGCAATCGTTGTAACAACGACTGATATGACACTTGGTATTGGTGCGGGCCAAATGAATCGAATTGGATCTGTAAAAATTGCAATTACCCAGGCGGAGGATACCTTTAAGGATAATCAAAAATGTCCTTTAATTTTGGCTTCTGACGCATTCTTCCCAATGGATGATTGTGTTAAGTATGCTGCTGAACATGGGATTACAGCGATTGTTCAACCAGGTGGATCGATTCATGATCAGGATTCTATTGATATGGCCGATAAGTATGGAATCGCTATGGTTTGTACCGGGCGAAGACATTTTAAACATTAGATCAGGAGTGTGGATATGAGAGTATTAGTAATTGGCTCCGGTGCTAGAGAAGATGCTATTTGTAAGTCACTTATGAAAAAAACAGAAAATGATATTTTCTGTGCTCCGGGAAATGTCGGTATGCGTTTATTTAATATTAAAACAATTAATATAGCAGAAAATGATTTTGCTAAACTTACCGATTTTGTAATTGAAATGGGAATTGACTATACAATAGTTGGACCAGAACTACCTTTAAATGAGGGAATAGTAGACTATTTTGAAGAAAAAGGATTAAAGATCTTTGGCCCAAATCAAAAATCAGCTCAAATCGAAAGCTCAAAGCTATTTTCTAAGAATTTGATGAAGGCGGCCCATATACCGACAGCCCTTTATAAGGAGTTTACTGACGCAAAACTTGCTAATGAAGAATTAAAAAAATCGAAATTACCGATTGTGGTCAAGACCGATAGTCTAGCAGGCGGCAAAGGTGTATATATCATAAACGACTTGGTAAATGGTGGCCGAATAATAGAAGAATTATTGATTGAACATAAATATCAGACAGAGAGGATAATCATTGAAGAATTTTTAAGTGGTGAAGAATTTTCTTTGATGGCATTTGTTCAAGGAGATAATTTATATCCTATGCCGATAGCTCAAGATTATAAACGGAAATCAGATGGGGATAAGGGTAGCAATACAGGCGGTATGGGAGCTGTTTGTCCTGTTAAAAATATCAATCAAAGTATAGTTTCTGATGCATATGAAAATATCTTAAAACCTTTTGTTAAAGAAATGAATCGGCAAGGTTTTGATTATACTGGAGTTTTATATGCAGGATTGATTTTGACAGATTCAGGATTAAAAGTTATAGAATTCAATGTAAGGTTCGGTGATCCTGAGACTGAAGTAGTGATACCAAGGATCAAATCAAATTTATCTGAAGTAATATTTGGACTTTTAAATAATGAAATACTAGATATTGAATGGAAAAGTAAGGGAACTGATTTAGGAGTTTTTGTTGCTAGTCAAGGATATCCAGAGGATCCAAAAGTTGGTAATGTTATTGATTCTAAGAAGAAATTTTTGAATTATTCAGGTGAAATAAATTTTGCCAGCATAGATGAAGAAGATGAGAATCTTTTAACTAACGGTGGAAGGCTATTCTGTATTCACGCACATGCAGATGATTTGCCTGAGGCACAAAATAATATTTATTCATTTTTAGATAATATAGATACAACTAATATTTTTTTCCGTCATGATATTGGTAAAAATTCGATATCAGAATAGGTATAATCCATAAGGGGTTATGCCTATTTTTATCTATAAATTAAGTACTCTAATAACTTTTGACTTGCCAGAGACATTGTTTGAAGATTTTTGGCCGCTACAGATATTTGTCGGTAAAGTGGTTTGGATAATGGTTTAGCTAATATTTTATAGGAACATCTTTGTAGGATCAATTTTGGTAAGATGCTAACTCCTAATCCATTTTCTACCATGGACATGATCGCATAATCGTCCCACGTGGTGAATTGTATATCAGGATGAATACTGTTTTCTTTAAAATAATCATGTAAAAAAGAATTCCCATTTTTGTCTAATAGAATAAATTTAATATCATTCAGTTTGTCCGTTGGGAATTCAGAGTAATCTTTAAAGGGACTGTCCTCAGGTAATACTACCATTAGCGGATCTTGTTCAAGTTGAATAGTATCAAATTTCTTAGATGCCGGAGTTCTAATAAAGCCTAAGTCGACTCGACCATTTGCAATCCATTCTTCAATTTCGTGATAATCACCTAAAAGCAATTCGAATTCTATTTTAGGATAATCTTTCTTGAAAGCGGACATTATTTTTGGTAGCCAATGAGTTGCGACACTTGAAAAGGTTCCTATCCTTACTGTACCTGATTGTAATCCGTTCAATCCGTCAACGGCAGTCATCAGTTTTTGGTAATCATTATTTAAATTTTTAATATATGAATACAAGAATTTGCCATCAGATGTTAATGATAAACCAGACTTGTTGCGTTCAAGTAGAGAAATATTCCATTCTTTTTCAAGATCGGAAATCATTCTACTAATTCCTGACTGAGAATAATTCAATTTTGTGGCTGCTTTAGTAAAGCTCCCCAATTCGATAGTTTCAACAAAGGCAATGTATTTTTGTAAATTGGTATCCATTTAGTAAGCTCCTATACATCTGAAATTGTAATGCTTGATATGATAAACATTCACTTTTGTAATTAATGATCTCATGTTAACCTAATTGTGAAATGAATTAAAGAAATGAGATGAACAATTTGTTTTATATTAGTGATATTAAAAAAACGCGTCCTAAGAAATGTACAACTTTGTTGCAAGGGAAAGTCTATGATACTTTAGATAAATTGAAACTTTCTTATATGCGAGTGCATACTGATGAGGCTATCACAATGGACGATTGTACCCTAATCGATAAAAAGCTAGATATGAAGATGGTAAAAACACTATTTTTATGTAATCAAAAGAAGACATCGTTTTACTTGTTTATTACTACGGGTGATAAAAAATTTAAATCTAAGGATTTCAGCCATGCTTTAGATATTTCAAGAGTTTCTTTTGCACCTAAAGAATTAATGAATGAAATCATAGGTACAAAGATTGGTGCGGCAACTATATATAGTGCACTGATTGATGAAAATAATGATGTAAAAATTGTTATAGATAAGGATATAGTCAACGAAGAGTGGTATGGATGCTCTGATGGTACGACAACCGGATATATGAAAATTAGTACAGATGATATAATCAGAAAGTTTTTACCAATAACTCATCATACGCCGGCGATTATTGAAGTTTAGAATTAAAAAGCCTTATGAATGACTGAAATTGATCAGTTATCACAAGGCTTTTTAATTTAGAATATTTCGGAACGATATAATCCAACTACTTTTCCTAATATTTCAACGTTGTTTAGAATAATGGGGTCCATAGTGTCATTTTCTGGTTGCAGTCTGTAATGATCTTCTTCTTGGTAGAATCTCTTGCAGGTAGCTTCAATATCTTCAGTCATAGCAATAACAATCTCACCGTTATTTGCAGTATTTTGTGAGTGGACAATTACGTAATCTCCATCAAAAATACCGATATTAATCATACTTTCTCCATGAACTTCCAACATAAATAATTCACCTGAATCACGATTTAAATCGGGTGGAACAGGGAAGTAACCATCTGGATTTCTTTCAGCCGTGATAGGTTGTCCTGCGGCAACAGCACCGAGAATAGGAATTTGTGTTGACTTTATGCCGATAGAATTTAATCCAGCAGTAGTCAGTTCGATAGCTCTTGGTTTTGTAGGATCACGTTGGATGAAACCCTTTTTCTCCAAGCGGGATAAATGGCCATGAACAGTTGATGTTGAAGATAGATCGACTGCCTCACAGATTTCTCTGACCGTTGGAGGATATCCGTGATCATCTAAATAATCATGGATACATTGTAAAATTTGGGATTGTTTAGAAATCTCGACTTTTGACATTAAAACACCTCATTGTTAGTATCTTATTTAGATTGTATCAAAATTATGGTACAAATTCAAACAAGTGTTCGCTATACAGGGGTGTTTATTAATGAAAGAGCAAGAAGAACTAATTGCTAAGATAAATGAGCTAGCTAATAAGGCTAAGACTGGCACAATTACACATGAGGAAGAGAAACAGCAGGCCGTTTTGCGTGAAAAATATTTGGAAAATTTCAGAGCAAGTTTTCGTTCACAAATAGAAATGATGAAAGTGTATGATAAAGAGGGAAAAGAAGTAACTCCTAATAAAGTTAAAGAAATTCAACGTAAAAAGGGATTACGTGACGATTAGTCTTTTAATTTAGTGAGTTTTTTTGTAGTATTATTAAATGTATAGAAAGGGTGAACGATAAATGTTGACAATTATTCTTGTCGCAATCATTGCTTTATTAGCGGGATTGGCTGCAGGTTTCTTTATTGCTAGATGGTACATGAAGAAGTACTTTGAAGAAAATCCACCAATCAGTCCAGATATGATCAAACAAATGATGGCACAAATGGGACAAAAGCCTTCACAAAAGAAACTTAACCAAGTGATGAGCTCAATGAAAGCCCAACAAAAGAAAAAGAAATAAAAAAACTAGACACAATGTCTAGTTTTTTTATTTCTTATTTTTAACAGGTACATATACAAAGCTGGGGTCAATTTCTTTATCGATATCCTTCCAACCCTGTTCCATGTCTTCGTTTACTTTTTTAGTTTGTTCTTCATCTAATTTTGCCTTAAAATCAAAATCGATCTCTGGTCCTACACCAATAGTTATTTGTTGATGCTTTAATAGCCCAGAAAATTTTAAAGGTCCTTGATAAACGAAGGGCACTAATGGAGCTTTTGAAAGTTTGGCAATTAATGATGCACCACCCTTTAAATCTTCAGAATAACGTGTCCCAGATGGGAACATGATCAAAACTTGACCTTTATTCTTCAGTGCTTTAACTGGAGTTTTGATAACTGAAGGTCCAGGATGTTTACGATCAACTGGAAAGGCATGTGCATGATTTAAAATAAAGCGGATAATTGGATTTTTGAATAGTTCTATTTTAGCCATAAAAGTGGCCTCTCTTGGCGCAATAACAAGAGCAAAGAAAACAGGCTCCCACCAAGTTCTATGAGGTGCCACGATGATATACGGGCCGTCAGGAAGATTCTCTTTTCCAACAACATTGAATCTACCATTTAAAATGAAAACTAATCCCTTAACAAAAGCTCGGATAAATTTATAAAACATAAAGTTATCATTCTCCCTAAAATTAATTTTACTTAAATAAAATACCATAAAGTAGGTACATAATGTCCAATTTGTCTCAAGATATCATTTCAAACAGTGGTGTGCGTATTTTTCAAGATAAGCAACTCTATTCTTTTAATCTAGATACTATATTACTCTATAACTTCGCGAAACCTGCGAAAAAAGGTACTGTTGTTGATCTATGTTCAGGCAACGGTGCTATCGGGCTGACTTTGACGCAAAAAACTAAAGCAACGATATACTTAGTTGAATTACAAAAAAAATTATCAGATTTAGCTCAAATGGGTATTAAGGAAAATAATTTGGTTGATCAAGTAATACCGATCAATGATGACCTGAAAAATATTCAAAATTACATTTCACATGATACTGTAGATTCAATTGTTTGCAATCCACCATATTTTACAGTTGAAAATAATTCAAAAATAAAAGACAATCCAGTCCTAGCGATTGCTCGACACGAAATCAAAACTGATTTATTCAAAGTCTTGATTACTGCCAAGGTTTTACTTAAAGAAAATTCTCATTTATTTATGGTTTATCGACCGGAAAGGTTAAGCGAGCTGTTCAAAGATATGCTGGACAATAGACTACAGCCTAAGAGAATACGTTTTGTTAGATCTACTAAACGTAAGAATGCTAACTTGGTCCTAGTAGATGCGATTAAAACCGTTAAATCGGCTTCATTGAAAATTGAACCAGATCTTGTTGTTTATCAAGATGGAGAATTTACTAAGGAGGCAAAATCAATCATTGAAGGATAGTTATTATGTTTATCTGCTTTTGTGTGCGGATCATACTTTTTATATTGGAACTAGCAACAATGTTGAAAAGCGTGTTAAAACGCATAATTCAGGTAAGGGAGCTAAGTATACTAAAACTAGACGACCAGTCCAGTTACTTTACACTGAAACATTACCTGACAAATCGTCAGCCTTAAAACGTGAAATTGAATTAAAAAAATTTACTCGTTCAAAAAAAGAAAAATTATTATTGAATGCTGGAATAAATTGGCGTAACTACTTGATTAAATAGTCTTTTTTCTATATAATATTTGCTTGTATTGAATACACACACTTAACGATTTTGTTGACGGTGCGCTTATGCGTGTCAACGGAATACGACTTAAGTGGAGGTAAAAACCAGGAGGAATTTTTTATGTCAGTTATTTCTATGAAACAACTACTTGAAGCCGGTGTACATTTTGGACACCAAACAAGACGTTGGAACCCTAAGATGAAGCCATTTATTTTTACACAAAGAAATGGTATTTACATCATTGATTTACAAAAAACAGTTCGCATGATCGACGATGCTTACAACTATATGAAGGCCGTTGCCGGTGATGATGGTATCTTCTTGTTTGTTGGTACAAAGAAGCAAGCTCAAGATGCAATCGAAGAAGAAGCACAACGTGCGGGTCAATACTACGTTAACCATCGTTGGTTAGGTGGTACTTTGACTAACTGGAACACAATCCAAAAACGTATTAAGAGATTAAAGGATCTTAAGACAATGGCTGAAGATGGTACATTCGAACGCCTACCTAAGAAAGAAGTTGCCTTACTAACAAAACAACAAGCTAAGTTAGAGAAGTTCCTTGGTGGTATCGAAGATATGCCAAGAATTCCTGATGTTATGTTTATTGTTGATCCACATAAAGAAAACATTGCTGTTAACGAAGCTAAGAAACTTAATATTCCTATCGTTGCTATGGTTGATACAAATACTGACCCTGACGATATCGATGTTATTATCCCTTCAAATGATGATGCCATCCGTGCTGTTCGTTTGATTGTTTCTAAGATGGCTGATGCTATCGTTGAAGGTCGTCAAGGTGAAGACGATATCTCAAGTGATGATTTTAATAAAGATCAAGCACAAGGTGATAAATCTATTGAAAATGTTGCTGAATCATCAGATAATAGTAACGAAAAATAAAAATTAATAACTGTGAATAGAGTCATCTGAATAAGATGGCTTTATTTTACGACTGGAGGATAATTGATGGCTAAAATAACTGCTGCTCAAGTTAAGGAATTACGTGATAAAACAAGTGTTGGTATGATGGATGCTAAAAAGGCTTTAGTTGCCGCTGATGGGGACATGCAAAAAGCTATTGACGAATTACGTGAAAAAGGTATTGCTAAGGCTGCTAAGAAAAGCGGTCGTATCGCTGCTGAAGGATTAGCTGAAATTGTTATTTCTGGTAACAAAGCTGCTATTTACGAAGTTAATTCAGAAACTGATTTTGTCTCTTCAAATGATAAGTTTAAGGATCTTGTTACTAAGATCGGTAAGGCTCTTGTTGAAAGCGAACCAAAATCAATGGACGAAGCTTTGGCACTTAAGACTGACGGTAGCGAAACAATAAATGATGCTATTACAGGATTAACAGCCGTTATTGGTGAAAAAATCACTTTGAGACGTTTCCATATTGTTGAAAAGAATGATTCACAAGTATTCGGTTCATACTTACATAATGGTGGTTTGATTGCTGCACTTACACTTCTAAATGGTTCTGATGAAGAAGTCGCTAAAGATGTTGCAATGCATGTTGCTGCTATCAATCCTACATATCTTAATCGTGATGCCGTACCTGATGATGTTTTGGAACATGAAAAGAAGATTTTCACTGAAGAAACAAAAGCTGAAGGTAAGCCTGAAAAGATTGTTCCAAGAATCGTTGAAGGACGTCTAAACAAATATCTATCAGAAATTAGTTTGGCTGATCAAGAATTTGTTAAGGATTCAGATATGACTGTTCAACAATATGTTGAATCAAAGAAGAGTTCATTAGTATCTTACGTTCGCTTTGAAGTTGGCGAAGGTATTGAAAAAGCTCAAGATAACTTTGTTGACGAAGTTATGAATCAAATCAAGTAATTAATTTTTTTGATAGGGGATCGCTTAATTCATATGAATTAAACGGTCTTTTCTTGTATAATCAGCCTTTTTTAATGAAAAATAGCTGATTAATATAATTTAGCGTAATCTATTATGTTAAAATGTTTAGTAGCAAATTTAAAGGAGAGTACTATGCCTGATATCAAGTATAAAAGAATAATTTTAAAAGTTTCTGGTGAGGCTTTGGCTGGAGAAAAAGGGTTTGGAATCAACCCACCTGTTATTAAAAAGATTGCGGAACAAATCAAGAGTATCCACGAATTAGGAGTTGAAATTGCTATCGTCTGTGGTGGTGGTAATATTTGGCGTGGAGAAACTGGTGCTGAAATGGGAATGGATCGTGCCCAAGCTGATTATATGGGTATGATGGCCACTGTTATGAATGGTTTAGCATTACAAGATGGATTGGAACAATTAAACGTCCCTACGCGCGTTCAGACGTCTATTGAAATGCGTCAAGTTGCTGAACCATATATCAGAAGAAGAGCCGTTAGACATCTCCAAAAGGGCCGTGTTGTAATTTTTGCTGGTGGGACTGGTAATCCATATTTCTCAACTGATACTACATCCGTATTGAGAGCTGCTGAAATTGAAGCTGATGTTATCTTGATGGCTAAGAATAATGTTGACGGTGTTTATTCAGCCGATCCTAAGAAAGATCCAAACGCTAAGAAATATGATGAATTAACACAACTTGATATTATTAATAAGAACTTAGGTGTAATGGATTCTACTGCGTCATCATTGTCAATGGACAATAATATTCCATTGATCGTGTTTAATTTGAACAAGCCTGAGAACATCAAACGTGTTGTTCAAGGAGAAAATATAGGAACTATTATAAAGGGTGGTAAAGATGACTGATAATATAGCTGTTTCAAAAGCAAAAGAAAATATGACAAAATCTATTGACGTTTTAAGTAGAGCACTTGCTAACATCCGTGCTGGAAAAGCTAATGCGTCCATTTTGAATAATATTAAAGTTTTTTATTATGGTACAGAAGTTCCACTAAACCAAGTTGCATCTATTAATATTCCTGAGGCACGTGTTCTGCTGGTAACTCCTTATGATAAGACTGCTTTGGATGACATCGAGCATGCTATTAATGCGTCAGATTTAGGATTGAATCCTGCTAATGATGGAAATGTTATTAGATTGGTGATCCCTCAGCTAACTGGTGAACGCAGACAAGAAATTGCCAAACAAGTTGGTAAGGAAGCTGAAGAAACACGTGTCGCTGTTAGAAATGTCAGAAGGGATGCTATGGATGACATTAAAAAACAACAAAAAAATGGTGACATTACAGAAGATGGTCTGCATGATTTAGAAGATACAATTCAAAAAGTTACTGACAAGGCCGTTTCTGATGTTAATGCACTTGCTGAGGCTAAAGAAAAGGAAATTACTGAAGGGTAACCTTCAGTTTCTTATTTATGGCAGATCTAAATAATAGTAAACAAAATTCTGATTTGAGGGTTCCAAAACATATAGCAATCATTATGGATGGTAATGGACGCTGGGCAAAACGTCTAGGTCAGCCAAGAATTGCTGGTCATAAAGAGGGCATGAACAACGTCAAACGTATTGCTATCGCCGCAAATAATCTTGGCGTCAATGTTTTGAGCCTCTATGCTTTTTCTACTGAAAATTGGACTCGTCCTAGCAAAGAAGTTAATTTCTTGATGCGTCTTCCAGTAGATTTTTTTGGTACTTTTATGCCTGATTTGATCAAAGAAAATATTAGGGTAATGGTGACAGGATTTACTGATAAACTTCCTGCTAAAACAAGGAAGGCTGTTTTTGATGCGGTAGAAGATACCAAGCAAAATACTGGCATGATTTTAAATTTTGCCTTTAACTATGGTGGACGAGCTGAGATAGTTCATGCTGCCAAAATGTTAGCAATTAAAGTTAAAAATGACGAAATTGATCCAGAAAATATTGATGATGAGTCATTTTCTGAACAATTATTAACTGGTCCTTTAGGTGATCTAGCTGATCCTGATTTATTGATCAGAACTAGTGGCGAGGAACGAATCTCTAACTTTATGCTGTGGCAAATGGCATATAGTGAGATGGTTTTCGATGAAACATATTGGCCAGATTTTACAGCTGATAATTTAGTTGAGGATATTAAGATTTTTAATGATAGAGACAGAAGATTCGGATCTGTTTAACTGGGGGAATATTATGAGACAACGTGTAATTACGGCAGTAATAGCGTTAGCAATCTTTATTCCAATTCTATATTTTGGTGGAATTTGGTTGGAAATTGCTTCCGTTGTACTTGCAGCGGTTGGTGTATTTGAGATTTATATCATGAGAAAAAGAATTATTGTATCAATTGATTTTATTTTAACGATTTTAGGAACATTAGCTCTAGCAGTTCCAATTAGTTTTTATCGTGGATGGTCGCCAAAGGGTTTCTCGAGATTGGATACTTTTTATATTTTTGCCGTACTTTTACTAATAGTCACGGTTTTAACTAAAAATAAATTTAATTTTGAAGATGCTTCTGTTTCGGTCATTTCAATGATATATATTGGTACTGGTTTTCATTACCTGGCCTCTGTTAGAAATTCAAGCGGTGGTTTAGGACTATTGATGTTTGCATTAATCGTTGTTTGGTCAACAGATATCTTCGCTTATACATTTGGTCGTAAGATCGGTAAACACAAATTATGGCCAGCAATTAGTCCTAATAAAACTTGGGAGGGCACAATTGCAGGAATTATTTCTGCCCTAGTATTGTCAGGCATTTATATGTACTTTGTACCTCAAAAGTATTCATTGGTAACAATGCTATTGATTGCATTAGTTTTATCGGCCTTTGGACAAATGGGCGATTTGATCGAGTCCGCATACAAGAGATATTACAAAGTTAAAGATTCAGGAAATATTTTACCTGGACATGGTGGAATCTTAGATAGATTTGACAGTATGTTGATCGTATTGCCACTATTACATGTTTTTGGTTTAGTTTAGAGGTTTGTGGAGGTTAAAATGACCGCAATAATTACATTTATTATTGTCTTTGGGATATTAGTGGTTGTCCATGAGTTTGGACATTACTATGCTGCTAAAAAATCAGGTATTTTAGTACGTGAGTTTTCAGTTGGTATGGGCCCAAAGCTTTATGCATATCGGAAGAATAATACAACATACACATTGCGGCTCTTACCGTTAGGTGGATATGTCAGAATGGCCGGAGCACAAGAAGACGATTCTGAGATTAAGCCAGGAACGATGGCCTCTTTAGTGATTAATGGTGACAAAGTTACAAAAATCATCACATCAAGCAAAGTTTATGATGCACAAGCAGTACCCGTTCAAATATCAAAGGCCGATTTGGTCGATGATTTAACTATTGAAGGTTATGAGAACGGTGATGAATCAGAAATGAAACATTATGATGTCGATCATGACGCAACAATTGTTGAAGAAGATGGTACTGAAGTACAAATTGCTCCAAGAGATGTTCAGCTTCAATCGGTTTCTGTTTGGAAGAGAATGATCACTAATTTTGCTGGGCCATTCAATAACTTTATTTTGGCAATTGTCTGTGCCATTATTGCTGCGTTCATGATGAATGGTATTCCCATGGGGACCAATCAATTAGGACATATCGAAAGTAATAGTGTAGCTAAGACAGCTGGATTAAAAAGTAATGATAAAATTCTCGCCGTAGGGAACAAAACCACTTCGAATTGGACTACTTTAACTGAGACTATTCGAGATAATCCAGGGAAAAAGGTCGATTTGAAGGTTGAATCAAATGGTAAAACTAAACACGTGTCAGTCACACCTAAGACGGTTAAGGTTTCTGGTCAGAAGTATGGACAATTGGGGATCATGGCCAAGAAGGATTACAGTTTAGGTGCAAAGATCAAGTATGGATTTACATCCAGCTGGCAAACAACCGTATCTATCTTCCAAGTACTTGGTAAGATGGCTTCGGGTGGATTTAATATCAACCAATTATCCGGTCCAGTCGGAATTTATTCGATGACATCACAAGTTGCATCACAAGGGATAATTAATATTATTCTATTCATGTCGATGCTTTCACTAAACTTAGGGATTGTTAATTTGATACCAATTCCAGCCTTAGATGGTGGGAAGATCTTATTAAATATAATTGAAATTATTAGACGTAAACCAATTCCTGAAGAGTATGAAAATATCATTACCTTGGTCGGGGTCGGCATCCTAGTATTATTAATGGTTGCCGTTACATGGAATGATATTCAACGTTTCTTTATAAAATAGGTGGGGAGAATCAGGTATGAAACAATCCAGACTTTATATTCCAACATTGAAACAAACACCTAACGATGCTGAAGCAATCAGTCATAAGTTGATGTTGAGAGCAGGCTATATCAGACCAGTATCTACTGGTATATATGCTTTTCTACCACTCGCTTGGTCGGTTATTCATAAGATTGAAACAATTATCCGTCGAGAAATGGATAATATTGATGCTGCAGAATTACGAATGCCAATTCTCTTACCTGCTGAGTTGTGGGAGGAAAGTGGTCGCATTAAAACGTATGGTGAGGGTCTGTTTAAATTGGAAGATCGTCATAAAAGAGAGTTCATACTAGGTCCGACTCATGAAGAAACAATTACAACGATTATTAAAGAATATTTGAATAGCTATAAAAAATTACCGATGGTCCTGTATCAAATGCAAAATAAATATCGAGATGGTGATTCAACTAAATTTGGATTATTACAAAGCCGAGAGTTCTTAATGGCTGATGCGTATTCATTCAGTGCTAATCTTGAGCAATTAGATACTATGTATACTCAAATGGAGCAAGCTTATCGAAATATTTTTGAACAATTAGATTTGGATTTTCGAGTTATTCAAGGTAATGCTGATTTAATGGGTGGAACTGAAACTAAAGAATTTTCAGCTTTAGCAAAGATTGGTTCAGATATCATTGTTTATTCAGATGAAAGTGATTACTCAGCAAATTTAGAGATGGCTGCAAGTAAACTAACGGGCAATCCGGTTGAGGACAATCAGAAATCTGCTTTAATCGAAACACCTGATGTCCATACCATTGCTGCACTGGCATCTTTTTTGAAAATAGATGAAACTAAAATTATGAAGGCCGTTGCTTATATGGCTGATGATAAACCTGTTTTGGTTATGATCAGAGGAGATTTTGAAGTTAACAGTTTTAAAGTTAAAAACTTTCTTAAAGCGAATTTCTTAGAGGTGGCCACTCCTCAAGAGGTTGTTAAAAAATTTGGTAGCACTCCAGGGTTTATTGGCCCTAAAGGCTTAAATGAAGATGTTGAAGTATTGTATGATAGTTCTCTAGAGGAGTTAACTAATTTTGCCGTTGGTCCTAATATTAGGAATAAACATCTTATGAATGCCAATTTTGAAGATATTACTGACGAGAAACCTATTTTTCATGATTTACGTGTTGTAAAAGAGGGTGAAGGATCCCCAGATGGATATGGAAAGATTGAGTTCACCAATGGGATTAAGATCGCCAGTATCTTTAAATTAGGGACCAAATTTTCTCAAGACTTTGGTGCTGACTTTTTAGATGAGGATGGCAAGTCACAACCTATTATTATGGGATCTTACGGAATTAGTATTTCGCGAGTACTATCTGCAGTTATTGAGCAGCATAATGATGAAAGTGGTATTGTTTGGCCAGCTAGTCTGGCACCTTATCAGGTACATGTGATACCGATCAAGTATTCTGACGATGTTCAAAGACGATTAAGTGATGAAATTGTTCAACTGCTAAAGGATGAAAATTTTGATGTCTTAATTGATGATCGTAATGAACGCCCTGGTGTGAAATTTGCAGATTCAGATTTAATCGGAATACCAATCAGAGTTACTATCGGAAAAAAAGCAGCAGATTCAATTGTTGAATTAAAAATCAGGAGTACTGGTGAAACAATTGAAGTTAATAAAGATGAATTAGTAAATTCAGTAAAAATATTGCTTAAGAATCAGTAAATGAGGCTTAGGCCTTTTTTATTTTTTGAAGGGTAGAATATGTCAGATAAAAATCAACTTTTTAAAATTTTAATTAAACAAATCAAATTAGATAACTTATTAGAAGAAGATACACTATTTAATACTGCAATTTTAAATAAATTAGATGTCCACAAAGTTTCAAAAAAGTGGGTCTTCTTCTTTGAGTTTGAGGATGTATTACCATTCAATGAGTTTAAGGTCTTCACTGAATCATTAAAAGATTCATTTGATGGAATTGCTACAGTTGATTGGGAATTCTCGACAACAAAGGCGCATCTAGATGAGAAAAAGATCCGGGACTATTGGGATTTTGTATTGCAAACCGCTAAACTCAATTCACCCGTCGTTTCACAATTAATGAGACAAACTCCTCCGAAAATGGAAAATGGTCAACTCTTTTTGACAGTTTCCAATGGTTTCATAGCTGATTTTATGAATGGCGATTTGACAAAACAAATACAAGATGAGTATCGCAGTTTGGGATTTCCTGATTTTAAAATTCATATCAATGTTGATGAAGAAAAGTCTAAAGAAAGTTTAAAGGCTTTACAGTCAGCAAATGAAGAAAAAACTAAGCAATTTCAAACTAAAGCTCAAGAAATTAGCCAAAGTAAGACAAAGAAAGTTTCTGGTAATATCTCCAAAGTAGGTCGTAAGATTCCGGATGATCAGGAAATTACGCAAATGATCGATATTATTGAAGAAGATCGTAATAAAGTTGTTGAAGGGAATATTTTCAATAAGGATGTTAGAAAACTAAAATCTGGCCGTTCACTATTGATCATCAAAGTAACTGACTATACTTCTTCATTTAGTATTAAGAAATTTTCAAATGGTGAAGATGATGAAGCTTTTTTTGAAGAATTGAGTGAAGGCGCTTGGATTCGAGTTCGTGGAAGTATTCAAGAAGATAATTTCTCCCGTGAATTAGTAATTATGGCCAATGATATTAATATTATTAAGCATCCGGAACGTCAAGATACAGCCGATGATGATAATAAAAGAATTGAATTACACGCTCATACTAATATGAGTCAGATGGATGCAATTCCCAGTGCTACAGATTTAGTTAAGCGTGCTAGTCAATGGGGGCAAAAGGCGATTGCCATTACTGACCATCGTGCCTTACAGGCCTTTCCAGAAGCATATAGTGCTGGTCAAAAATTTGGTGTAAAAATTGCATATGGTGTTGAAGTTGATTTGGTTGATGAAGGGAACCCTATTGCCTATAATTTGCGAGATGAGAATCTTAAAGATGCTGAATATGTGATTTTTGATGTGGAAACAACGGGTCTTTCGGCCGTTTATGACAGTATTATTGAGCTTGCTGCAACTAAAATGAAGGACGGAGAAATCATTGCTTCATTTGATGAGTTTATTAATCCGGGTCAAGAACTATCAGAATTCACAACGAATTTGACAAGTATCACGAATGATATGGTTAAAAATGCTCCTGAAGAAAAAATTATTATTCAAAAATTTATTGATTTTGTTGGAGATGACGTACTTGTCGGACACAATGTTACATTTGATATTGGATTCTTAAACTCAGCTTTAACTAGAATGGATCAAGCTAGAGTATCTGTTCCAGTAATTGATACTTTGGAGATGTCCCGTACGCTTCATTCCGAATATCGTAATCATAAATTAGATTCACTAGCTAAACGTTACAATATTGTTTTGGAACATCATCACCGTGCCAATGCAGATGCCGAAACAACTGGATATTTGATGTATAAGTTGTTTGAAGAAATGGAAAAAAACTTCGATACAACTAATATATCTCAGTTAAATGACCATGTTGGTGGGGATGAAGCTTATAAGCAGGCTCGTCCAAGTCATGCTATTTTGTTAGCCCAGACTCAAGAAGGTCTGAAGAATATGTTCAAGATTGTTTCGTATTCAATGACTGAATATTATTATCGAACAGCCCGTGTACCAAGACGACTTTTGAACAAATATCGTAAAGGTATTTTAGTTGGTTCGGCATGTAAAGACGGTGAGGTCTTTAATACAATGATGCAAAAGGGTTACGAAGATACACGTGAAGTTGCCCGATACTATGATTATCTTGAAGTCATGCCAAAACCTGTTTACCAACATTTGCTTGATATTAAATTGATCAAAGATGAATCAGGTTTGGAAGAAATTCTTAAAAATATTATTAAACTCGGTAAAGAAATTAATAAACCAGTTGTCGCTACTGGGGATGTTCATTATCTTGATCCTCATGACAAAGTTTATCGAGATATCGTTATTAAAGCCGTTAAGAGTAATCCTTTGGCACGTCAAGTTTTACCCGATGTTCAATTTAGAACTACTAATGAAATGTTTGATGAATTTGACTTCTTAGACAAAACAACTGAACAAGAATTGATCGTCGATAATCCAGCTAAAATAATAGATATGATTGATGAAATTTCTCCGGTTAAGGACAAGTTGTACACCCCCAAAATGGAGGGCGCTGAAGAAGAAATTCGCAGTTTAACTATGAATAAAGCTCACGAACTATATGGTGATGATTTGCCCAAAATTGTTCAAGAACGTATGGATAAAGAGCTTAAAAGTATTATTGGTAATGGATTCTCGGTTATTTATTTAATTTCTCAACGTCTAGTTTATAAATCAAATAAGGATGGATACTTGGTAGGTTCTCGTGGATCGGTTGGTTCAAGTTTCGTTGCTACAATGACTGGTATCACCGAAGTTAATCCGTTAGCGCCACATTACCGCTGCCCAAAATGTAAATACTCTGAATTCTTTACAAAAGGTGAAGTTGGTTCAGGATTTGATTTGCCAGATAAGAAATGTCCGAAATGTGGCACTGAATTAAAAAAAGATGGACAAGATATTCCTTTTGAAACCTTCTTAGGTTTTAAAGGTGATAAAGTTCCTGATATTGATTTAAACTTCTCTGGTGACTATCAACCAGTTGCACATAATTATACGAAGGTACTGTTTGGTGAAGATCATGTGTTTAGAGCCGGAACTATTGGTACTATTGCTGATCGAACAGCGTTTGGTTATGTAAAAAATTATGAGGAATTGACTGAACAACAATTCAGAAACGCCGAAGAAGAACGTCTTGCTATGGGTTCAACTGGTGTCAAGAGAACTACCGGACAGCATCCGGCTGGTATTATTGTTGTGCCGGATTATATGGATATTTTTGACTTCACACCAATTCAATACCCAGCCGATGATCAAAATGCCGCATGGAAGACAACACATTTTGACTTTCATTCAATTCATGATAATATCTTGAAACTTGATATTTTGGGACATGATGATCCTACCATGATCCGTACGTTACAAGATTTATCGGGTATTGATCCATTGACCATTCCTGTTGATGATCCTGAAGTTATGGCACTGTTCTCAGGAACAGAGTCGTTAGGTGTTAAACCTGAACAAATCTTTTCTAAGACAGGTACACTAGGTGTTCCAGAATTTGGTACTCGTTTTGTTCGTGGAATGCTAGAAAAAACGCATCCAACGACATTTGCTGAATTATTACAAATTTCAGGTTTGTCTCATGGTACTGATGTTTGGCTGGGTAATGCTGAAGAATTGATCGATAAAGGTGTTGTTACGTTAAAGGAAGTTATCGGTTGTCGTGACAATATCATGATGGATTTGATTCACTGGGGTATGGATTCACAGATTGCTTTCCAAATTATGGAACATGTTCGTAAGGGACGTGGTATTCCAGATGAATGGAAACAACAGATGAAGGATGCTGACGTGCCAGATTGGTATATTGAATCTTGTTTGAAGATCAAGTATATGTTCCCTAAGGCTCATGCGACTGCCTATATTCTGATGGCTTTACGAATTGCATACTTCAAGGTTCACTATCCGCTCTATTATTACAGTGCCTATTTCTCAGTTCGTGCCGACGATTTTGATCTCGTATCGATGACCATTGGTAAACAGGCTATCAAAGATGCAATGAAAGCTATCAATGATAAAGGGATGGATGCGTCTACTAAGGAAAAAAATTTGTTGACCGTTTTGGAATTGGCTAATGAATGTGTTGAACGTGGTTTTACTATTAAAATGGTAGATTTAGAAAAATCTGATGCCTTTGAATTTAAAATTATCGACGATACAACATTGTTAGCACCATTCAATGCAATTCCTGGTTTGGGTGATAACGTTGCCAAACAAATCGTTGCTGCCCGTGAAGAACAACCATTCTTGTCTAAAGAGGATCTTGGTACTCGTGGAAAAGTTTCTAAAACTATCATTGAATATATGACAGATAATCATGTTTTAGATGGAATGCCAGACGAAAATCAACTCTCCCTCTTCTAGTATCAGGGCTTCAGGTTGCTTTCGTTTCACAAATGTGTTAAATTACTACTAGTTAATTATTGATTTGAGTGAGCAGCAATGCTCACTCTTTTTATTGCCGATTACTTTGGAGGAGTGTTTTTGAATACAAAAGTTGATGAATTAAAAGCCATTTTACAACCTATCTTGGATCAACATGATTTCTTTTTAGTTGATTTGGAGTTGGTGCACGAACATGGCGACTGGTATTTAAGAGTTTATGCAGATAAGAAGGGCGGAATCAGTATCGATGATTGTGCTGTAATTAGTGAGGAGTTTGGAGAGAAGTTGGATGAATTAGATCCAATCGATCCTGCTTATTACTTGGAAGTTTCTTCACCAGGTGCAGAACGTCCTTTAAAAAATGATGAAAGTCTTTCCAATTATGAAGGTGATTATGTCAACGTCTCTTTATATCAAAAAATAGATGGAAATAAGGCTTTTGAAGGAACTTTAACGAAAGTAACCGAAGAACAAATAGCTTTAGACTATAAAATCAAAAATATTCATAAGCAAGTTGAGATAAGTCGAGATAAAATTGCTAAAATTCGACTTGCCATTGAATTCTAAAGATTGAGAGTTTTTAGAAATTTAGAAACTCGTTAAGGAGAATAGCATGAGTAAAGAAATGATCGATGCACTTGATGCGTTGGAATCCGAAAAAGGTATTAAAAAAGAATACGTGATCGAATCTTTAGAAGCAGCTTTAGTTGCAGCTTACAAACGTAACTATAATCAAGCTCAAAATGTTGATGTTGAGTTTGATGCCAAAAAGGGTAACATTCACGTGTATGCTGTCAAAGAAGTGGTTGAAGAATCGGTTGATGACAGATTGGAAATCAGTTTTCCCGAAGCACAAAAAAAGAGTAAGGGTTATGAAATAGGCGATCATATAAAGGAAGAAGTTACTCCAAAGGACTTCGGACGAATCGCTGCCCAAACGGCTAAGCAAGTAATTATGCAACGTGTTAGAGAGGCTGAACGAGATGTAATTTATAACGAATACAGCCAATATGAACACGAAATTATTCAAGGAATTGTTGAACGAAGCGACAATCGTTTTGTTTATATTAACTTTGGTAAGATTGAAGCTGTTATGTCAAAGGCTGATCAAATGCCTGGTGAAATATATAATCCTCGTGACCGAATCAGAGTTTATGTTACTAAGGTAGAAAATGCTACAAAGGGTCCACAAGTATTTGTTTCAAGAACCGACCCAGGTTTGGTCAAGAGATTATTTGAACAAGAGGTTCCAGAAATATATGATGGAACGGTTGAGATCGTTTCGATTGCTCGTGAAGCTGGAGATAGAACTAAGATCGCGGTTAAATCAGATAATGCTGACGTTGATCCAGTGGGTACTTGTGTTGGTCCTAAGGGTGCTCGTGTTCAAGCAGTCGTTGATGAATTAAATGGTGAAAATATTGACGTAGTACCATATGTTGACGATCCAATTGATTTTATTGCAAATGCTTTGAATCCTGCTGAAGTTATTGCAGTTCAATTTGACGGTGATAATAAGAAGCAATGTATGGTTATTGTTCCTGACTACCATTTGTCATTAGCAATTGGTAAAAAGGGTCAAAATGCTCGTTTGGCCGCTAAATTAACTGGTTATAAGATAGATATCAAACCAGAATCACAAGTTGAATTCGTTGATGATAACGATCAAGATGTAGATATTGACGATATTGATAAGAACGATTCCGATTCTGAATAATTAGGGGGTGATTGATTTGGCAACTCGTAAAATACCCATGCGTAAAGATATTTTAACAAGCAAGATGTATCCAAAAAGAGAAATGGTTCGAATCGTTAAGGACAAGGACGGAAATATTTCCATTGATCCAACAGGAAAGAAAGCCGGGAGAGGTGCTTATGTAGGTTTGGATCCTGAAGCTGTGAAAAAAGCTAAATCACAAAAGATTTTGGAAAAAGTATTTTCACATGCCGTACCAAGTGAATTCTATGATGAACTATTCGATTTTGTAGATCATCAAAAAGCCAGAATGGATTTATTTGGGGATTTGGGTAAGAAACATTGAGAGATAAGTTTCTAGGTTTTTTAGGAATAGTTCTAAGATCTGGTAATATGGTCAGTGGAACAGATTTAACACTTCAAGGAATTCGCAATAAGAGTGTTAAACTAGTAGTGATGGCTAGTGACTGCAGTGATAGAACTAAGAAAGATTTAACTAATAAGACAGAATATTATCAAGTACCATTAATAACAGAGTTTACAAGTTATGAAATTAAAAAGTCTATTGGAAAAGATAGAAAAGTTATTGGAATAACAGACTTAAAAATGGCTAAAAGGTTGAGTGAACTTATGGAAAACTAAGGAGAGTGATAGGATGGCCAAAAAACGAATCTATACTATTGCAAAAGAAAATAACGTCGATAACCAAGTTGTAATTGACGCCGCCGAAAAACTAGGAATGGATGTAAAGAATCATATGTCATCTGTTGATGAAAATAGTGAATCAAAAATTGTTAACAGTCTTAAGAAACCTGCTAACCATAGTGTAAAGAGTACAAGTGGCAATACTAATAATACTCATACAAATAATGCCAATACTGTTAAGAAAGAAAGCACGACTTCTTCAAATAGCAGTAACAGTAATAGCAATGGTCAACACAAGACTAAAATTAAGATTACAGCTGTAAGAAGAGATGCCACTAAGAGTAATAAGGGACATTTCGACCACAACAATAATCATAATAGTAACAACCATCGTGAAAATAATAATAACCATGGTTCGGTAAATTCAAGTAATAGTAGACAACATACAAGTACTAACAGCAACAATAATAGAAACGATAATCGTACTAATAGTAATAATAGTGGTACAAATAATCGTCCATATAATAACAGCAATAATCGTTCTAACAATAATAATAATCGACCAAATAACGATCGTCGCAATAATCAATCACGTGACAATCGTAATAACAGAAATGTTAGAACTGCACAAACACAACAAGCTCCAAGACCAAGACAAAGTGCTGGAAACAAGTATCTAGAACAATATAAGACAAATATTCAAGATGCTAGTCGTGCAACAACACCAAGTCGTCCTAGAAACAACAATAACCACAACAGCGCCAACCGTAATAATCACAACAATAGTAATAACAATAGCCGTCCTAATAACAATAACAACAACAGACGTTTTAATAACACTAATAATAGTGGTAACAATAGCAATACTAGTAATAATCGTCCTAATAATAACCACAGCAATAATAACAACAATAATGTTAGAAAACCTGTTGAAGCTAGTAAATCACAATCCGCTCCAAAGACAACTGCACATACAGCTGAAGTTCCAAAACCAGAATACAAGAAGCCAAAGGCAACAAATAATCGTGATTTTGGTCATAAACAAAACTTGGCTAATCCTTTCGGATCTCGTAAGAAGAAGAAGGAAAGAAAGAGACAACAACGTCAACGTAGCAATGAACCTAAAAAGGTTATGCCACAAAGAAAAGAACGTCCATTACCAGAAACACTTGTTTATTCAGTTGGTATGAATGCCCAAGATATTGGTAAATTGTTGCATCGTGAACCAGCTGAGATTGTTAAGAAACTATTTATGCTTGGAATTATGATCAACCAAAATCAATCCTTAGATAAGGATACGATTGAATTATTGACTACAGACTATGGTATTAACGCTGAAGAAAAAGTTGAAGAAGATATCGCTGATATTGACCAATACTTTGAAGAAGAAACTAAGAGTACAGAGCACTTAGTTCCAAGACCTCCAGTTGTTACAATCATGGGACACGTTGATCATGGTAAGACAACACTATTGGATCACTTGAGACATACTCACGTTACAGCTAGTGAAGCTGGTGGTATTACTCAACATATTGGTGCTTACCAAGTAAGATTACAAGAACGCTTAATTACATTCTTGGATACACCAGGACATGCTGCATTTACTAATATGCGTGCTCGTGGTGCTGATATTACTGATATCGTTATCTTAGTTGTTGCAGCTGATGATGGTGTTATGCCTCAGACTATTGAAGCTATCAACCATGCTAAAGCCGCTAATGATCCTATTATCGTTGCCGTTAATAAGATTGATAAACCGGGTGCCAACCCACAACACGTAATTGAACAATTGATGGAATATGAACTTATTCCTGAAAGTTACGGTGGTGATACGATCTTTGTTGAAATTTCCGCTAAGGAAGGAACAAACATTGATCAACTACTAGAAATGGTTCTTTTACAAGCTGATGTGCTTGAACTTAAGGCTAACCCTGATCAAAAAGCTGTCGGTACAGTTATCGAAGCCAAACTTGATAAGGGTCGTGGACCAGTTGCATCATTATTGGTACAACAAGGTACACTTCATGTTGGAGATCCAGTTGTTGTTGGTAATACTTTTGGTCGTGTCAGAACCATGACTAATTACAATGGTAAAGAAGTTAAGAAAGCTACACCATCAGAGCCAGTTGAAATTACTGGTTTAAATGATGTTCCAGAATCAGCTGATAAGTTTGTTGTCTTTGCAGATGAAAAGACAGCTCGTGCGGCTGGTGAAGAGCGTGCTAGTCGTGCTATTCAAAAGGAACGTCAAAACACTAACCCTGTAACACTTGATAACTTGTTCGAAACAATGAAAGAAGGAGAGCTTAAGAAGGTCGACGTTATTATTAAGGCCGATGTTCAAGGTTCTGTTGAAGCCATTGCTGGAAGTTTGAAGAAGATCGAGGTTGAAGGTGTTCGTGTAAATATTATTCATCAGGCCGTAGGTGCTATTACTGAAAGTGATGTTAACCTTGCTTCTGCAAGTAATGCTATCATCATTGGATTTAATGTACGTCCTACTGCTCAAGCTCGTATTCAAGCTAAAGATGAAAATGTTGATATTCGTTTACATAGAGTTATCTATCAAGCAATTGATGAAATTGAAGCCGCTATGAAGGGTATGCTTGAACCAGTTTATAAAGAAAAGATCACTGGTAATTTATCTGTTCGTGAAACATACAATGTTTCTAAGATCGGTACGATTGCTGGATGTATTGTAAATACTGGTAGTATTACTCGTGATTCAGGTATTCGTTTGATCAGAGACAGTATCGTTGTCTACGAAGGAAAACTTGCTTCACTTAAACGTTTCAAGGACGATGCCAAAGAAGTTAAGGCAGGATTCGAATGTGGTGTTACAATCGAAAACTACAATGACATTAAAATTGGTGATGAAATTGAAGCCTATGTGATGGAAGAAGTTCCAGTCAAATAGGAGATGATAATATGGTAAAACATCGAATTGGTCGTGTAGAACAAGAAATACAAAAAGAAGTAAATGATATTTTACTTAAACGTATTCGTGATCCACGAGTTCAAGGTGTAACTGTAACAGGTGTTGAGATGACAGGTGACTTGCAACAAGCCACAATTTACTACAGTATTCTTTCTGAGAAGGCTAGTGACGTCGAAAAGACTCAAGCTGGTTTGGATAAAGCTAAAGGCTTGATCAGAAAAGAACTTGGTTCACGTCTAACACTTTATAAAGTTCCAGAATTAGAATTTAAACAAGATCAGTCTATTCGCTATGGTGAAAAAATTGATCGTTTAATTGCTAAATTACATCAAGACGAAGCAGATCGTTAAAATGAAAAATACCCGCCGAAATGAAAATTTCGACAGGTATTTTTTTTTCATGTTAGAATTCAATTTATAGGGGGAACAAATATGGATACTAAAGAGATACTTGCGCAAACCTTAAAAAATTTAATGATTAAAATTCCAGTTGATAAAATTACAATCAATATTCTAACAAATGAGGCAAAAGTTGCTCGAAATACTTTCTATTATCATTTTGATGATATTAAATCAATTTTGGAATGGATCTATGCCCGTGAAATTGTCGTGCAATTGGCCGCTTACCAAAGACAATCAAACTGGACTGATGGATTTAAGACTTTATTAGGCTATATTTATGATAATCGTAAATTTTGTTTGAATACATTTAGATCAACTAATAGATCGTTTTTAGAACATTTTCTCTATCGTTTGGCCTTTGATATGGTATCTGGCGTTGTTATGGATCTAGAGCCTGATTGTGACGCCAATTTGCGTGATGAGATCAGTAACTTTTATGGGCGTGCTTTGACTAGTCAAGTAATTCAATGGTTGGTAACTGATATGAAAGAATCAGAATATGAATTTGTTGAACGAATGGATCGTATGCTTGGCGGAACGATTGAAGCAGTTGTTAAAAGAAATTATCAAAGTTTGGACAAGTGAGTGTCTTTGACCATATGAAGAACTCTAGAAACCGGTTACAATTTAATTGTGAATTAGATAACTAAGTTAACCGGAGGCGATTATAATGTTCTTATTTCAAAATATTACTGCAATAGATTGGTTAATGTGGATTGCTGTTATTGCAGCATTAATGTTATTGAACGAAGCCGCACGAGCTAATAAGTGGGTTGGACTGGCACTTTTTGTGGCTGTACCTATTATTTTAACAATTTTTGTTTGGCCCAAGACTGCCGGAGCTGGTAGCAGTACGGGTACATGGTTTCATTGGGTAAAAGTTTATTCGGCATTGGCAGGATGTTTAGGATTTATGGCTTTGAGATTTATTCCTAAACTGCAGAATAATAAGTGGATGCTTATGTTCCCACCAATTATTTTATCGGTTAATATCATGGAAGCTGTATTCAGAGATTTCCAAGTTTATGGATTACATGGAATGGTTGACGGCGTCTTTATGAATGGTGGAGTATGGAATATCATGAATGGGATCGCTGGAATCATTAATATTATTACGATAACTGGTTGGATGGGAATCATTATTAGTCGTGATAAACAAAAGGACATGATTTGGCCTGATCAAATTTGGCCATGGATCATTGCCTATGATGTATGGAACTTTGCTTATGTTTACAATTGTGTTGGTGATCATTCATTTTACGCAGGAGCGGCATTACTTCTTTCATGTACTATTGCTGCATTCTTTATTAAGAAGGGCTCCTGGTTACAGGCACGTGCTCAAACGTTAGCATTTTGGATGATGTTTACGATGAGTTTCCCAGCTTTTGTAACTGATTCTCAATTTGCAGTTCAGAGTTCTCACAACAGTACAGCACTTATGACAATCAGTGCATTGGCATTGTTGATTAATATGGCTGTTTTAGGATTACATATTTATCGAGTTGTCAAATTACGTAGGAATCCTTTGAAAGACTCGATATACGCTGGAACTAGAGCGCATGACCAAGTAGTGGCAGATAATTTGGATAGTGATAAGTTCCCTAATGATTCAAATACAAAAGATTCAAGTAGGAAAGATTCAGCTTTGATTTGATTTTAAAAATCATATTGGTTATGAAAATAATCGATGTGATTTTTTTTCATTTAAAAGCAAGTTTTAAAATTCCAGTAAAGCTAGGTTGTTATATTTATGACACAGTATTCTGGGATGAAAATAATATATTTTACGACTATGATATAGTATAAAATAGAATATAGTATGATTAATGGAATTTAGATACAGTATAACTGACATATAATGCCATTTATATTCACTAGTACATTGTTTTTGGATGATTATCAGACTATTCTTATCTAATAAATCAAATTGGTTATTAGATAATTAATCTGGTCTTTTTAATTTTTAGTTCAGGAAAGTGATTGCATATCTATGGATAAAATAAATAGGATAAACAATATATATAAATTTATGCTTACGTTGATTGTTTTTTTCTGGATAAAAAGTGTTTTTGCGTATTACTTTGACTTCTCTTTAGGAGTACAGGGCATTTTGCAGAATATCGTCCTTTTAATAAATCCACTGGGTACAAGTATCATCTTGTTAAGTCTTGGATTGTACTTCAACAGACCAAAAATTGCATATCTTGTTATGACCTTATTTTATTTAATTGATTCTGTCTTTTTATATAGCAACATCTTGTACTATAGAGAATTTACGAATTTCATTTCATTAAATACGATCCTCAGTTCAGCTAAGGCTATTAAGAGTCTTGGTCCTAGCATAATGAACTCAATTAAGTACTATGACTTTATTTATTTGATAGATATATTATTTGTATTTGTCGTTATGTTCATAATGATTTCACGGGAAAATTTAAAAGTGTGGAGTAAGTTGAATTCCGTAGCATGGACGATCTTTGGAGTGATGATATTTTCGTTTAACCTGGCTTTGGCGGAAATGAATCGGCCACAGTTGTTAACTCGTTTGTTTGACCAGACTTATATTGTAAAATATTTGGGTCTTAATACGTTTTTTGTATACGATTCAATTAAGACGGTTAGTTCAGATCGAGTACGGAAGAATGCTGAAAATACTAGTATTGATGAACCATTAAAATATCAGCAAGAGAACTATGCAAAACCGAATTCGAAATACTTTGGTGTAGCTCGAAAAAAGAACCTGATAGTTATTCATCTGGAAAGTTTTCAACAATTTCTAATCAACTTTAAGGTAAATGGTCGAGAAGTAACGCCTTTTTTGGACTCACTATATGGTGACAACAATACTTTGTCATATAGTAATTTTTTCCATCAAGTGGGACAAGGTAAGACAAGTGATGCTGAAACAATGTTAGAAACGGGTCTATTTGGTCTGCCAGAAGGTTCTTTTTTACCTCAATTAGGGCCTAGTAATACTTTTCAAGCTGCGCCGGCAATTTTGAATCAAAAAGAAGGATACACTAGCGCTGTATTTCATGGTAATGTCGCCAGTTTTTATTCGAGAGATAAGGTCTATCCTAATTTTGGATATAACTATTTTCTTGATCAAAAATCATTCCACAATTCGAATGACAGCAGTGTTGGATTTGGTTTAAAGGATAAGTTAATGTTTGCGGAGAGTACCAAGTATTTAGAACAGTTGCAACAGCCATTCTATGTTAAATATATTACGTTAACTAATCATTACCCGTTTGACCTTCCTGCTGAGGATAACGATGACTTTGTTACTTCTCAGACCAAAAATAACGTCGTAAATAACTATTTTCTGACGGCACACTATTTGGATAGTGCATTAGAGGAATTTTTTAATTATTTAAAGAAAAGTGGATTATATGATAAATCAATGATCGTTTTATATGGTGATCATTATGGAATTTCTAATGATAAGAATCCTGATCTGGCACCCTTATTAGGTTATTCCGAAGACCAATGGACTGATTTCAATAATGCTCAACTCCAAAGAGTTCCATTTATGATACATATGAAAGGTTTAAAAGGTGGAGTTAAGAATACTTATGGTGGTGAGATAGATGTCTTACCAACGATTCTTCATCTTGTTGGGATCAACTCTAAAAGTTATCTGCAATTGGGTGAGGATCTATTATCTAAAGATCATAGTCAAATCGTTCCTTTTAGAAATGGTAGTTTTGTAACTCCTGAATATACTGCCTTAAAGAAAGGTAAGGAGTCATATGATGTCTATCTCAATTCCAGTGGTGAAAAAATTGATCTATCAGAGAATGTGATATTATCCAAAAAAATAAAGAAGTTAGGAAAACAGGTCGATAGGCGCTTAAAAATATCAGATAAAATCAATAATCAAAATCTCTTGAGATTCTATACTCCTGAAGGATTTATGCCAATTGATCCCACTGATGATAAATATAATTATCTAAATCAGACAGATAGACTTCTTAAAATAAGGGATGAAAAGGGAACTGGTTCAACTAGTATGTATTCTAAGAGTGACAACGATTCAACTACAAATTTC
Organism: Companilactobacillus keshanensis; assembly: GCF_003946205.1. GTDB lineage: Bacteria > Bacillota > Bacilli > Lactobacillales > Lactobacillaceae > Companilactobacillus > Companilactobacillus keshanensis. The sequence goes on from NZ_RHOS01000004.1 coordinate 134,575, forward strand.
TATGATAGTGATGCTCCGGAATTTAATCAGGAGTTACTTCAACAACTCAAATAAAATTATTTAACCAATGACTTGTATTGATAGTCTGCAAAACTTCCAATTCAATGGAAGTTTTTTTGTTATAATTAATAAAGTTGTTTATTAATAGTTACGGAGATTAAATACATGAATGGTGTAATTCCTTTACATAAAGAGATCGGACTGACTAGTTCTGATTGTGTTTATAAATTAAGAAAAATTTTACATACTAAAAAAGTAGGTCATACGGGAACTTTAGATCCTTTAGTGGATGGAGTTTTACCAATTTGTGTAGGTCAATCTACTAAGTTAGTTAATCGCTTGACTGGTTCACCTAAAGAATACGAAGGTGAAGTAACCTTAGGTACCTCAACCACGACTGAAGATCGTGAAGGGGATGTCGTTGAAGATATTAAGTTGGATCAAGCCTTTTCTAACGAGAAGCTTCAGGAAGTATTTACTAGTATGATCGGGGATTTGACACAGATACCTCCAATGTATTCGGCCGTTAGGGTTAATGGTAAAAAGCTTTACGAGTATGCTCGTGCGGGCTTAGAAGTTAAACGTCCAGAAAGGCAAATTCATCTATATGACTTTTATATGATGGGTGAACCGATTTTTGATCAAGCAACTGGCAAACAAACTGTTAGATTCCATGTTAGATGCTCTAAGGGTACTTATGTTAGAACATTGGCTGTAGAATTTGGTTCATTATTAGGTGTTCCATCGTTCATGTCAGAGCTTACAAGAACACAAAGTGCGGGTTTTGATTTAAAAGACACTTATAAGTTGTCAGATATTGAGTCAATGATAGAATCAGAGGAGTATGGTTTCCTAAAGAGTATTGATGATGTTCTAGAAGATCTTCCAGCACATGAATTGACAAATGAGGAGTGGGAAGTAAATGTCATTCACGGAGGCTTCTTGGAGTTTTCACAATACGATACTAAAAAGAATCTCAGAGTTACCAAGAATAACATTACCAAGGCAATATATAAGTATGATCCAATGGATTCAATGTGGAAGCCTGAAACGATGTTACTAAACAATGAGTAGAAAAGATTAATTATGAAGATTTTAAATGTAAAACATCCCTTAAAATAAGATCAGATCCCTTCTGAGGACACGGTTTTGATAATGGGATACTTTGATGGTGTACATGAGGGACATCAAAAAGTTATTAATCGCGGTGTAAAGCTAGCAAAAGAAAAGGGTTTGAGGTCTGTTTTACTAACTTTTGATCGATCGCCTAGAGAAGTCTATCAACATGAGAAAAATTATCAGTATTTATCAACAGTGGCCAGAAAAGCTGAACTAGTTGAAAAACTGGACGTAGATTATTTGTATGTTATGGAATTCAGCTTGGAATTTTCACGTTTGACTCCAGAGGAATTTGTTAATCAATATATGGTTCAAATGCGCGCACAATATGTTGTGGCCGGTTTTGACTATACGTATGGTAAACGTGATATAGCTAATATGGAAAATTTACCTAAGTATGCTAAAAACAGATTTGAAGTCATAACGATACCTGAGCAGATGTATGATGGTCAAAAAATCGGTTCAAGCTCGATCAAGGAATTGATCACGTCTGATAAGGTCGATCTGGCCAATAAGGTTTTAGGATATAAGTATCAAAATCAAGGAGTCGTGATTCATGGGCTACAAAGAGGCCGTACATTAGGTTATCCGACTGCCAATATACGTACTTCGTCAAATCAGGTAAAGCCTTCTATCGGCGTCTATGTGACTCGTATAGAGGTTAACGATGAATGGTACGAAGCAATGACATCTGTTGGTTATAATGTGACTTTTAAAGAAGATACTGGCGTAACGATCGAAGCCAACTTATTCGATTTTGACGAAGATATATATGACAAACCTGTCAGAGTTGAATGGTTAAAGTATTTGCGTGGTGAAGTTAAGTTTAATGGTGCTGATGAATTGATCGAACAATTGCATTTGGATAAAGAGAATACATTAAAATATTTTCAAGAACACAAATAAAGGGATAGAGCGTGAGATGTTCTAGCTCTCTTTTTATGTTTTCATTTTCAGTAAATTCTTTTGTTTTTCTAGGGCTCAGTACTTGACACTATTGGTAGAGATTGTTATATTTTACATTGTTAGCACTCATAGATGATTAGTGCTAAAAGGAGGACGGTATAATGTTATCGGAACGTCAAGATTCTATCTTGAAAGAGGTCGTGCGCATTTTTACAGATACCGGCCAACCGGTTGGTTCAAAGACATTGATGAATGCGTTGACGTTTCATGTCAGTTCGGCAACGATCAGAAATGAAATGGCAACGTTGGAAGAAATAGGTTATCTCGAGAAAACCCATCTTTCTTCTGGTCGTATTCCATCTGCAATGGGATATCGTTATTATCTTGATCATTTGGTTCGACCTATGTCAGTACCTCAAAATATTGCTCAGAGGATCGATGAAGATTTTGGTCAAACATATCATCAAATCGATGACATTATTGAACAGTCGGCGAAGATTCTTTCTCATTTAACGAGTTATACAGCAATCACATTAGGTCCTGAAAGCAACGCAGTTCTATTAACTGGTTTTAGGATCGTACCATTAAATGATCGTCAAATAATGGCAATTATCGTTACCAGCGATAATAATGTTGAAAGTAACATTTATACAATAAATGAAGAGTTTGATACGGAACTTATAGAAAAAATAGTTAGAGTTGTTAATGACAAATTGGTTGGGCAACCTTTACCTAAAGTGATCAAAATGTTGCATGACGATATTCCAGCTATTTTATCTGAGTATATGTATTCAAATGATGGGTTGATCGACATGATCGATCAACTATTTAAAAAAGCAGGTTCAGAAAAATATTTTGTCGATGGACAACTTAATTTATTGAATTATGCAAATAATGAAGATTTATCAGAAGTACAATCACTTTTCTCAATTATTAATGAAAGTAATGATTTGAAGAAATTGCTTGATCCTGACATTGCCGACGATGGCATTCGTGTTCGCTTGGGTAGTGAGTTGGGTTCAGATGCATTTAAGAATTACAGTATTATTACTGCTAACTACGATGTTGGTCATCATGGTAAGGGTGTTATTGCTCTATTGGGACCAACGACAATGCATTATTCACAATTGATCGGATTGTTAGGAGAATTCAGACAAGAATTGGCTAAAAGATTGATTGACTATTATTCACGGTATGATGATTCTTGATACTTAGGAGGAAGTAATGGCAGATAAAGAAGATACAGAGAAAAAAGTAGACGATTCTAAGAAGCCTGAAGAAAAAGCTGAAACAAAAACTGGTTCTTCAAAAAAAAGTCCTAAAGAAACAGTTGATCCAAAGGATGCAGCTTTAAAGGATCTAAAGGCTAAGAATTCAGAATTGGAAGATAAATTTCTTAGAAGCCAAGCTGAAGTTCAAAATATGAATAATCGTCATAAAAAAGAAGTTGCTGGGATTTTGAAGTATGATGGGCAAAAGTTGGCTACTGAAATACTTCCAGTAATTGATAATTTGGAACGTGCCTTAACAGTTGAAGTCGACGATGATGCCGGCAAGCAATTGAAGAAGGGTATCGAAATGGTTCAACAACACATGGTGAAAGCCTTGAAAGATAATAAAGTAACTGTTATCGAAGGTGTTGGTGACAAGTTTGATCCAACCGACAGTCAAGCAGTGCAAACTGTTCCTGCCGATGATGATCATCCTAAAGATACTATCGTCCAAGTGTTACAAAAGGGTTATAAGTTAGAAGACCGTGTATTGCGTCCTGCAATGGTCATTGTTGCTCAGTAATATAAAATTTTAAAAAGAGGTTTTAGTTTATGTCAAAAGTTATTGGTATTGATTTAGGTACTACAAACTCAGCAGTTGCTGTACTTGAAGGTGGATCACCTAAGATTATTGCTAACAAAGAGGGTGCTAGAACTACTCCTTCTGTTGTTGCTTTCAAAGATGGTGAGATTCAAGTTGGTGAAGTTGCTAAAAGACAGGCAATCACTAACCCAGATACAGTTTCATCAATCAAGAGACACATCGGTGAACCAGGTTACAAGGTAACTGTTGCTGGTAAATCATATACACCACAAGAAATTTCAGCTATGATCTTGCAACATATCAAGAAGTTCTCTGAAGAATATCTTGGTGAAGATGTTACAGATGCTGTTATTACAGTACCTGCATACTTCAATGATTCACAAAGACAAGCTACTAAAGATGCTGGTAAAATCGCTGGTTTGAATGTTAAACGTATTGTTAACGAACCAACAGCTTCAGCACTTGCTTATGGTCTTGATAATGACAAGGGTGACGAAAAGATTCTTGTTTATGATCTTGGTGGTGGTACATTTGATGTTTCTATCCTTGAATTAGGTGACGGAGTGTTCGAAGTACTTTCGACAAATGGTGATACACATCTTGGTGGTGATGACTTTGACCAAAAGATCATTGATTGGTTAGTTGAACAATTCAAGAATAAGAATGGCGTTGACTTGGCACAAGACAAGATGGCTCTTCAAAGATTAAAGGATGCTGCTGAAAAGGCTAAGAAAGATCTATCTGGTGTAAGTCAAACATCAATTAGTTTGCCATTTATCTCATCTGGTGCCAATGGCCCACTTCACTTGGAAGAAACATTAACACGTGCTAAGTTTGATGAATTAACATCAGAATTAGTTGAAAGAACAAGAATCCCAGTTGATAAGGCCTTGCAAGATGCTAATCTTTCAGCTTCAGATCTTGATAAGGTTATCTTAAATGGTGGTTCAACACGTATCCCTGCTGTTCAAGAAGCCGTTAAGAACTGGACAAGTAAAGAACCTGACCACTCAATTAACCCTGATGAAGCCGTTGCTTTAGGTGCCGCCATTCAAGGTGGTGTTATCTCTGGTGATGTTAAAGATGTTGTTCTACTTGATGTCACACCACTTTCATTAGGTATTGAAACAATGGGTGGAGTATTTACTAAGTTGATTGACAGAAATACAACTATCCCAACAAGCAAGTCACAAACATTCTCAACTGCTGCAGATAATCAAAGTGCTGTTGATATTCACGTTATGCAAGGTGAACGTCCAATGGCCGCTGATAATAAGACTTTAGGTCGTTTCCAATTAACAGATATTCCTGCCGCACCACGTGGTGTACCTCAGATCGAAGTTAAGTTCGATATTGATAAGAATGGTATCGTTAATGTTTCCGCTAAAGATCTTGGTACTAACAAGGAACAAAAGATCACTATCAAGAGTTCATCAGGTTTGAGTGATGAAGAAATTGATAAGATGATGAAAGAAGCTAAGGAACACGAAGACGAAGATAACCAACGTAAGGAAGAAGTAGATGTTAAGAATGATGTTGAACAAACATTGTTTGCTACTGATAAGACCCTTAAGGATATTAAAGGTAAAGTTTCTGATGATGAGATCAAGAAAGCTGAAGATGCTCGTGATGCTTTGAAGAAAGCTCAAGACTCTGGCGACCTTGAAGACATGAAGAAGAAACGTGACGACTTGAATAAAATCGTTCAAGATTTATCTGTAAAACTTTATCAACAAGCTCAAGATCAACAAAAAGCTGCTGGTGGTGATGCTGCTGAAGGTACAAAGAGTGCTGACGGCAAGAGTGACGACGGTAAGACAGTTGATGGTGACTTTGAAGAAGTAGATCCAGATAAAGATAAAAAATAAGTTTTGTGATAAAGAGCAGTGATTTAATTACTAGACTTTTAATGGTATAGTATAAAAATGTACTGCTCTTTTGAGCTTGAAAAAGATAAAATGGGACAGTTTGTCCCGTCACAAAGGTGATTTTTAATGGCAAATAGAGATCCATATGATGTTTTAGGCGTTGATAAAAGCGCTTCTGAAGATGAAATAAAAAAAGCATTCCGTAAACTTTCAAAAAAATATCATCCTGATATTAACAAAGCACCTGATGCTGAAGAGAAATTTAAAGAAATAAATGAAGCATATGAAACTCTTAAGGACCCTCAAAAGCGTGCCCAATTTGATCAGTATGGATCAGCAGGTATGAATGGCGGACAAGGATTTGGCGGTTTTGGTGGCGGCGGAACTGGTGAACAGTTCGGCGGTTTCGATGACATTTTCAGTCAATTCTTTGGTGGCGGTACTGCTAGACAGAGTCCAAATGCTCCAAGACAGGGTTCAGATTTGCAATATCGAATGGATCTTTCCTTTGAAGAAGGAGTTTTCGGTAAGTCAACAAACATTAACTACAATCGTGAAGAAGAGTGTAAGACCTGTGGTGGTAATGGTGCCAAACCTGGTACTACCCCAGAAACTTGTCATAAATGTCACGGTTCAGGACACGTTGAAGTAGAACGTGCGACTCCATTAGGTCGTATGCGTACAAGAGTTGTTTGTGATGTCTGCAATGGTACTGGTAAAGAAATTAAAGAAAAGTGCCCAACATGTCATGGTAAGGGTAAAGTAAATAACAAACATACGCTTAAAGTTACAGTTCCAGCTGGTGTTGAAGATGGTCAACAAATGAGGCTAGATGGTCAAGGTGAAGCCGGTGAAAATGGTGGACCGTATGGTGATCTTTATATTGTCTTTAGAGTTAAGGCTAGTCGCGAATTTACTCGTGACGGAGGAACAATTTATACATCAGTAAATATTAGCTTCCCTCAAGCAACGTTAGGTGATGAGATCGAAGTTAATACCGTTCATGGTCCAGTTAAATTAACTGTTCCTAATGGTACTCAAACTGGTACTTCATTTAGATTGCGTGGTAAAGGTGCACCTGTATTAAATAGTGACAAAGTTGGTGATGAAAAAGTCACCGTTAATATCGTTACGCCTCGTAAACTTTCCAGTGAACAAAAAGAAGCTTTGAAGAAGTTTGCTGAAGCGGGCGGAAATAAAGTTAAAGAAAAAGATAGTAACTTCTTTGATAAATTGAAGGATACTTTTAAAGGTTAGAATATATTTTAAAAAGGAAATCTTAATGAAGTGCAATAAAAAAGTTAGACATTTTTATAAGTTTTAAGAAATCATGGATTGTCTCCTGTATTCTACAGGAGAC